>DKKT01000064.1 GCA_002455425.1 Chthonomonas sp. UBA6659
GCGGCTCGGGCCGCGCGCCGCTGCCGCACGAGCTCCGCCTCGGGCAGGTTCGCCTCGACCCACGAGCGGTCGAAGGCACGGAAGTACACCCGGTTGCGCACCACCAGGTACCCCTCCAGCACCCGGGTCAGGCCCGAGAGTTTCAGCACCGAGACAACCGGATCGGTGTCGTCGTCGCGCAGGCGGCCGTCCCGGGCCAGGCGATACGCCTCCAGAACCCGGGCGCGGGCCTCCTCCGCGGCGACCCCCTCGATCGGAGCCTCCAGCACCCGGCGCGAGACGTCGGCCAAGTTCGGCTCCTCGGCCCGGGCCTTGAGCGAGAAGAACATCGCCTCGACGAGGCGGTCGACCCCGCCCGTTCCGCGCACGCTGGGATCGGCCGCGATCGCCGCCGCGAGCTTCTGGGTGAGGTAGGGATGCCCGCCGGTCCAGTGGTGGATCCGCCGGACCAGCGCCCGGCCATTTCCGCCGAGGGCGGCCTCGTAGGGGGCCAGCTCCTCTAGCGTGAAGTCGGTGAGATCGACCCGGGTGCCGACGTTGAACGGCGTGATCTGGACGTCGCGGATCAGCTCGCTCGGGGTCGCGACGCCGAGCAGGCAGAACGTGAGGTTGGAGGCCGAGCCCGCCGCGCGGCGGTTGAAGCTCTCGCGGATCCCGGCGAAGAACTCGTCCGTAGCGAACGGAAGCGATCGCACGAAATCGATCTCGTCGATGAAGATCACGACCGGTCCGAGCCCGGCGAGCGCCTGCTCGATCGCGGTGAAGAACCGCTTCATCGGCCCGGCGTGGGGCTGGGCGTCCCAGGCATCGAGCAGGGCCTTCTCGATCCCGAGCTCTTCGCCGACCGCGAGCAGCATCGAGCCGTACCACTGTTCGGGACCCAGGTTCGAGCCGAACCGCTGGAGATCGAGCAGGACGGTGCGCACGCCCTCGGCCTCGAGGCGCTCGCGGGTCCGGATCATCAGCGACGACTTGCCCTTCTGGCGCGAATCGAGGACGTAGGCGAATTCGCCCTGGCGCAGGGCGGCAAGAAGCGCCTGGTCGGCCTTGCGCTCGATGTAGCTGGGGGAGTTCGAGGGCAGGGTCCCCCCGGCGATGAAGATCAGATTCGGATCCGCCATGGCTCGCTCTTGGAAGACAGTGTAGCGGCATCGCGCCCCCGAGCGCAAAGATCGGGACTTCGGAACCTCTCGAATCGATCGGTCGCCGACCCGTGGGTTCGATTTGAGCGATAGGTAAGCTCGACCCGATGCGCATGGTCGCCTGGCTCACGCCCCTCGCTGTTTTCTCCGTCGCCGAAGCACGCCGTGGGCCGGTCGGGATCATCGGGACGTTCCCTGCCGAGGCTTCGTGGCTGCTAGGGCAGCTGAAGGGGAAGCGCAAGGTCGCCCTGGGTGGGCTCTCGGTGCACACTGGGACGCTGCGCGGCCGGCGCGTCGTGGTGATGATCAGCGGGGTGGGTTCGACGAACGCGGGGGCGGGGACGGCGCTCCTCATCGAGCGGTTCAAGCCGCGGGCCGTGATCCTGAACGGGGTCGCGGGCGGGACCGGCATCGCGGGCACGAATTCGATCGTGGTGGGCGCGAAGGTCGTGAACTACGGATTCGGCTACCAAGGCGCGGACGGGTCATTTGCTCCGTGGCCGACGTATCAGCCGTCGTTCACGCAGCGCAACCCCCTCTACTTCCCGGCCGACGCCAAGCTCCTGGCTCGGGCGCGGGCAGCCTCGAAGACCGCCAGGCTCGTCCCTCTGTCGTTCGGCGGTACCACCTATGCCCCGAAGGTGATCGAAGGGGTGATCGCGAGCAGCGACAACTTCACGGTGTACCCACCCGCCATCGCGGAGCAGAATCGGCAGACGGGAGCCATCGCGCTGGAGGAGGAAGGGGCGTCGGTCGCCCAGATCTGCCGCCAGCGCGGCGTGCCCTGCCTGATTGTTCGGGCGATCAGCAATCCGGCCGGACCGGACGGGCTCCAGGTGTTCGAGAAGCTCGGCACCGCGACCGCGGCGAACGCCCAGCGGTTCGTGGCCGAACTGGTCGCGGGCCTGTAGGCCGGTCAGCGAATCCGGAAGTAGCCGTCGATGCGGCGGGCACCTTCGCGCAGGGCCACCGGGACCGGCGTTCCGCCGAGGGCATTGTCCATCGCCTTCTGGCCGGTCGTCTCGACGAAGTCGTAGCCTTCGACCCGAGACCCCCACGGCGGGCGGGCGGTCGGGACGATCTCAAGGAACTTCTGCTTGAGGGGGTTGCCGACCGCGCTCGCGGCGGCGACGTCGCGCCGGCCGCAGACCGCGATGCCGGTCGCGTTGTAACGGCTCTGTACCGCCTTCGACGTCATGAAACGGATGAACTTCCAGGCGACTTCCGGGTGGCGGCAGTGCTTGCCGATCGCGAGGCCGGACTCGTACATGACCGTCACCGACCGGCCGCGGCGGGTTGGGACGGTGGTGACGCCGACGTCTTCGACTTTCAGAGGGTGGATCGGCTTGCCGTCGGCGTCCTTCGCGCCGTAGGAGACCAACGACCAATGGCCGCTGATCTCCATCGCAGCCCGTTCGGTCAGGAACAGGTCGACCCCCGCGGCCGCTGCCTGGCTGAGACTGGGAGCGACCCGGTGCTTGTCGACGAGATCGATGAGGAACTGCACGGCGTCGATGGAGCCCGGCCCGTCGAGGTAGCCGCCGGCTTGATCACCGGACGGTGAGAGAACGTCTCCATCGTTGTTCCAGAGCCACGTGATCCAACCCGGCATCCAGTTTGCGAACTTGAAGCCGAACTGCTTGGGGGGATCTCCGGGACGATCTCCAGGGATCGTGAGTTTCTTGGCCGCGTCGAGGAACTCGTCGAAGGTCCAATTATCCTTCGGGTGAGGAACCCCGGCGGCATCGAAAAGCCGCTTGTTGTAGTAGAGGACCATCGGGGTGAAGTCGCCCGGGATCGCGTAGAGTGCCTTGCCTCGACGGGCGATGTCGACGACGTTGGGGAAGAAGTCGTCGATCCGGAACGTTGGATCTCGCTCGATCGAAGGCTGAAGATCGAGCAGCGCACCGTTGTCGATGAAGACGGCCGCGCTCGACGCGTCGAGCGCCATGACGTCGGGCTGGCTGCCGGCGATGTAGCTGAGCAGCATCTTGCTGACGTAGTTCTGCGAACCGGGAATACTCTCGACCCGGATCGTGACTCCTGGGTTCTCAGCCTCGAACTGGCGATAGAGGTCGCGGACGGTCCGCGAGAATTCGTTATCGTCGCCCGCGCCGCCCCAGTTCGCGATCCGAAGCACAACCGTCCCCGACTCCTCGGGCCGGCACCCGGGCGCGAAGAGTATGGCGACCGCTGCGATGGTGGCGAGCCAGCGCCTCATCCCACCATTGTGCCGCGTCAGCAGGCTTCGAGACTGCGATCGAGCATTTCGAGGAGGAGTTCGATATCCGCCTCCGTCACGCTGAGGCTCGGCCGCGTGCGGATCGAACGGTTTCCGGCACCGAGCAAAAGGAGTCCTTCTTGTTCGCGGGCAACCTCGATCAGCTTGGCCTTCCGAGCTTCGGTATCAAGCGAGAAGCCTTGGTAGATCCCGAGGCCGCGGACGTTCCCCATTTTCGCCGAGTGGCGCGCCGCGAGCCGAGTCAGGCCTTTGGCCAACAGATCGCCCTTCGCTCGCGCGAGATCGATGAGACCCTCTTCCTCGACAATCTCCATCTCTCGAACGACGCGGACCATGTCGGCAAGGCTTCCGCCCCACGTCGAGTCGAGAACGCCAACATCCTCCAACGGTTCGCGCATGTAGAGAACGCCGTTGCCGAACTTCTTGCCCGAGGCGACGGCTTCGGGGGCATGGGGGAGATCGAAGTGGTCGATCGCCCACATGCGACCGGTCGCTCCGCCTCCGGTCTGGACCTCATCGACACCGATCGCGATCCCGTACCGGTGGGAGAGCTCCGAAAGGCCCCGGAAAAACTCGGGAAGGGCCACTCGGTGACCGCCCGCACCCTGAATCGGCTCGAAAACGATACCGACCACTTCGTCCGCCATCAAACGCAGGGCCGTCTCGACCTGCTCCAGCGCGCGAACGGCATTGCTGAGGTTCTCGGCATGAGTTCGATCCGAGTCGAAACTCGGGAAAGGGAGCTTGACGTTGCCGCTGGATGCGAGACCGTGGAAGTCCTTGGTCGCAACGGTATCGATCGTTTGGGTGACCCCGAGCGCAAAGATCGTTCGGCCATGAAAGGCGCGGTCGAAATACAGGAATCGACGGCCGGTGATCGGCTGGCCCTTCTGGAGCTTGCGGGCGTTGAATCGCGCCACCAAGTACTTCAGCATGTTCTCGACCGCCTCGGCCCCCGAGTTGATCGTGTAGACCTCAAGCTGATCCGAGCGCATGCACTCGGGCGCAACCCGGATCAGCATCCGGTAATAGTCGAGGCATTCCTGGGTCAGGAAGTCCGGATTGGCGATCTTGTTGTTCGCCGCAACCGTGAGACGGCGCACGTAATCCGGCTCGTACAACCCCGGATGGTTGTGGCCGATCAGCTTCGAGCCGTAGTAGCCGGCCCAATCGAACAACCTCTGGCCATCGACCGTCTCCAGCCACATGCCCTGCCCCTTCGCGAGATCGAGCGCAAACGGGTAGGGCGTGGCCACGACGTATTCGGCAAGCTCATCGAGCATACGTCGGGATACGGGTCCGGGAAAGGTCTTTGAGGCAGGCGTGATCGTAGGCGTCGTCATAGGCGGAGTCCAGATTATGGCAGATTCAGGTTCACCGTCGCCGGGCAATAATGGGACCATGAGCTTCGGACCCCTCGGACGCATCGCCACGATTTCGCCGTCGCGCACGCGTCGCTTCTCGAGTTTCGATCGATCGGGCGGCAACCGGGATAACGTTCCTGTCCCCGCTGGCGCGACGATCACACTGGCCGAAAGCGGGGGTGCCGGTTGCGTGACCCACATGTGGTTCACGATCTCGAGCCGTGATCCGCTCCACAAGCGCAACCTGATTCTCCGCGCTTATTGGGATGGGCAGGAACATCCCAGCGTGGAAGCTCCGATCGGCGACTTCTTCGGACAGGGGTGGGGCGAGGACTACTTGTTCACGTCGCTGCCGCTGGCGGCCGCGCCACGGGACGGCAAGGCGCTGGTGTGCTATTTCCCGATGCCGTTCGGCAACGGTGCTCGGATCACGCTGGAGAACGCGGGTACCGAAGACACGGATGCCCTGTACTTCTACATCGACCTCGAAGAACACAAGCAAGTTGGCGATGACGTGGGTCGATTCCACGCCTGGTACAACCGCGAGTTGACGCAGCCCGAGTCGGACTTTGGAGACCGCGAGAACGAGTGGGGCGTGCTCGGCGAAACCCCGAAGAACCCCGCCGATGCCTCCAACTACGTGTTCTGCGAGGTCGAAGGGGCAGGACACTTCGTGGGAGTCAACTACTATGTTCAGTGCCCTAGCCCGATGTGGTACGGCGAGGGCGACGATATGTTTTGCGTCGACGGCGAACCGTGGCCATTTTCAGCCCACGGGACCGGCACTGAGGACTACTTCAACATGAGCTGGAGTCCGGACGAGCCGTACCGCCATCCCTACTTCGGGTGCGGCAGGGCCCCGGGATTCGGCAACAAAGATCCGCGGTTTGGATGGATGGGGCGAACGCATTGCTATCGGTTTCATCTCGATGACCCGATTCGCTTCAAGAAGAGCTTGCGGGCGAGTATCGAGGCGGGCCACGCCAATGTGCTCACCCTGGATTTGGCGACGGTCGCGTATTGGTATCAGACCCTTCCCTCGAAGCCGTTCCCTCCTCTCGCGGACCGATCGGTGCGCGAAGACATCGGCGTGGTCGATGTCCACAAGTGGCGAGACGTGTGGCGGCAAATGCGCGGAGGAGGATCGCTCTGGGGCAAGGAGTAGAGGCTCCCTGGCCGAAGTCGCCTTCGGCCAGGGGACGCGTCGGGTCAGGGCTCGACGAACAACCACCGATAGGATTCCGTGACGATCACGACGCGGTTGGCAGCATCGTACCAGTACATCGTCATCGGGTTTGCAATGTATTGCTCTCGACTCATCGCGCGCTGGGCTTTCAGCCAGAATCGTCTCCATCAGCCCCCGCTCCTTCTTTTCCTTGCTGTGTATCGGACAACTATCAGGGCCGCACCAAGACTGTACGTGCCAACGTGGACCCACAGTGTAAGCTAGAAGGACTCCGAGGCACTTCACATCGACTTGGCAACTAGATGTGTAGGGTTGGGAACTTTGCGATCGATAGTCGAAGGGATGAAGAATGCGGTTCCGGCAGTCATCGCAGCAGCGATCGGCTTTTTCTTGCCGCTAGCAGTACCCTCCCTTGGCCAACTTGAGCTACGAATCTTCGACCACTACTCACTTGCCTATCTCCGGACTGAAGCCAATCAGGAGATCATCACCGTCGGGATCGCAACGGACACGCTTCGTAAGCTGGGCGCAACTTTGAGACCCGAACTTCGTGCCCACCACGCGAAGCTCTTGAGACTTCTTAACGAAGCTGGTGCGGCCGTTGTTGTCTTCGATCTCTACTTTGATCTTCCGACTGACCCCGAAGTTGACCGCCAACTTGCAGCCGCCATCCGGGAGTCGCGGATAACTAAAGTGGTGCTCGCGAAGCAGAGCGCTCTCCAATCGCAGGACGAGAGTGCTCTGTCCGGGCGTAGGCACTACTTTGGCGACGTCATCCTCCCGGTGAGCGATAATCCCAACGTCGAGTTCGGAATGGTCGTCGCGTTCGCTCCGGATGAAACGGCGAGAGGCATCTACACAATTCTCAATGACTGGAGCCAGGGCGAGAATCGGCCCTGCCCCCACGTGGTTTTATCGGCATACGCCCTCAGTCGAGGAGGACGATCAAGCGATTATGGGATTTCCACGAGGAATCGCACTCTTAGCCTTGGATCAACGAGTTGGGGTCTAGGCGTCGATGGCGAACTTGAAACCCGATTCGCGAAGGAAGGGCAGGGATTCGACGCCTTCGAATACGAGGATGCGCTCAGAATGCTGGCCGATCCAAGTCAGCGGAAACTCTTTGCCCGCCGCATCGTCCTGGTGGGCGACGCGTCCGGCGATGACGTGGTCAAAACGCCAGTCGGCTCGTTAGACGGCATCGAGTTTCTTGCCCAATCCCTCAGCGGCATGATTGCCTCGGCCAATTCACCTCTTCGTCGACTTCACGATGCGTGGGTTTTCATCTTCTGTGTGAGCTGCGCCCTCCTCACGAGTTACGCTTTTCGACCTGCGCGCATGCTCCGAACGAGCTTGCTTCTCCTCGCAGCCGTGCTTGCGGTTGTGCTGGTACCAAGATTCACGTTCGCGGTGGGACACGTGTGGCTTCCGACGGTGTCCGCGGCGCTTTCCGTCGGGATCACTGCCGTCGGAGTGGCAGCGCTTCAGGCTCTCCGTTCCGATCGCTTCATCCCCCTTTTCGCTCGGCGCGGCAGACGCGCCGACGCGCCGGAAGAGGCCGTCGTTCTGTTTACGGACATCGTCGGCTCTACGACCCTTCTTGAACAACTAGGTGACGATCGGGGTCGAACGTTATTCTCTCGAGTGCTCGTGACGTTGGGCGAAGTGGTCACCAAGCATGGAGGCGAAGTCGAACGAACGCTCGGTGACGGGCTCCTGGCGATCTACCGGAAGTGTGACTCGGATCGCTACGTTCAGCATGCGATCGACTCAGTGAACTCTATGCGTGAGGCCATTGCCGAGCTCAATCAAGATCGTTTTGAAGGCTTTCCTCCCCTTGACCTCACCTTCGGTCTCGAAGAGGGCGTCATCGCTGGGCGACGCACCCAAGCACAGGGCCGCGAAGAGTGGGGGAGTTTCGGCCGTACGATTCACTTGGCCGCCCGACTGCAGGCTGAATGTAAGAACCAGAACACCCAAATTCTGATTGGACCCCGATTGGCGGAACTTGCAGGGAAAACGGTTCCGCTGCTAAAGATGAGACCCTTCGAGGCTCGCGGTTTCTCCGGGACCGTTCAGCCGTATGCCCCTGATCCATCGAGCACGCATTCGGTTAGTAGAATTCACAAAGCGGACTCAATCGAAGGGCTCTAACGTGCTCGCAAGGTCCCAGATGCGGGCATTCTTGATATCGATCAAGACCGAGATGGTCGCGCCATCGAGAATGACTCGACAAACGAGTTGAGTACCACGAGTCGAATAACAGAACAGTTCGTCGGTACCCATCGACGCAGTGCCTCCTCTTGTCAGTTTGCCAAGATCGAGCATCTTCCGGAGATCCAGGCATCGATCACCTCGCTTGAGTAAGATTGTCCCTAGACTACGTATCACGATGTCCCCATTGTCCAGAACACCGGCAACGCCGAAGATTGGAAGTCGGTCGCGGTTCTCCATAAAGAAGCCCTCGCCCTTGGGAGGCTGAACGAAGACCGAGGTATCACCATCGAGCATTCCAAAGAGATACGCGGTTCCGTCGTCGGCGAGAGAGGAGCCGAACGAAGACACCTCGAAGCCGGCCTTCAACGGGATAGCTCGGGACCGTCCTTCGTCGAAGACGAACCACTGAAGTTTGGGTGGCGTCCCGATAGAGTAGAGGATCGAACCCTTCGTGTTGATGAAGTGGGACTCAGAAGGCTCTGCAGACTTATTCAGCTCCGTAACCGTGCCAGTCTTCGTATTGAAGAATGCGGCTCGGCGCGAGTCGCCTTTCTGCAAGTCGCTGAGAAGGAGTCCGTTATCGCTCAGCACCTGATAACCGCTGGTCAGCGACTTGGGCGGGAAGGTATAGCCGGTCCCAGGCTGATAGAGAAAGGTGCGACTTCCGGAGGGGGTCCCTGCTGTCCCCAGCACGAGCCCCTGACTATTGATGGCGAGTGCCGCAGACCAGGACCCTTGAGGAGGGTCGAGGAGCTCGACGCCTCGAGAGGCCGACCAGACAAATCCCCGCATCGTAGGGCCCTTCGAGGTGCCCGATGCCGACCCCGCCGCGCTCAGGACCTTCACATCCAGGTTCAGCTCAGGCGGTCCAAGCGGGGTCACCGCGTCATCCCGCGGATTCGCTGTAAACGTCTGGCGCTTAGCCTCGGTGAGACGCACAGCACCCAGCTCGACAAGACCGGCGATGTCGCGGCGCGTCCAGTTGTCGGCAAGGCGACTCGTGCGCTGATAGTGGATCGTGTCGCCAACCGGCAACCAACTCAACTCGATGTCGTGGTACAAGATGACGCCGGTATCGAAGATGCGGTCGGGGCGTGCCGAGTCGCCGACGATCAGGCGATCGGTCCAGAACTCGACAAAGCAGTAAAAGCGGCCATCAGGAGAGAAGGCTAGCGGTGCCGAGCGGTACAACGATGCTGAAGGTGGGTTCGGAACCAGCGTCGGAGGTGGCGTCATCCGCAGAGCTTTTTCAGCCGAGCCCAGATACAGTTCATCTCCAGGACTCCATCGTCCCCCCACACGCGTCGAGAGTGGCTTGGGTATCTGCCCGGTCCACTTCTGACCATCAGCCGTGCGCACCACCGTGTACTCTTGCGCCAGTGCGGTCTCGAATCCGGGTGAGTACAGCCAAGCGCCGGTCTTCGGGGACAACTCGCCGCGGCCCGTGTGGATAAGCTTGGGTGGGGTCGAATCTCCGTCGTACCAACGTGTCGAACTCCCTTCGCCGGCAACGCAGAGGAGCCGCTTGCCGCCATCGAACCAGCGTGCTCGGACGTTCGTCGGCTGATCGTACTTCGCAAGCGACTTTTCGGCCCCTGAGGCTGTGTCGAGAACGATCCACTCGAGGCGTCTCGGGACCGCCAGCCCAGCCCTCACCTCGAATCCGACCGAAGCGACGATGCGTTGTCCATTCGGTGACGGCTGGACATTCGCCAAAGGCCGCTTGGATACAACGCGGCCTGGAGTTGGTTTCAGAAAGTCAAACGCCCACAGACCCTTCTGTGGGTGAGAAGCATAGACGGTTTGGCCGTCCTTCGAGAGCGCCATTAGGATGAATCCCGGCTCGAGCGTGCGCCGAACCGCCTCCTCGTCAACCGTGACCACTTGATTGCGGACGGAGCCGTCGACGCCTTTGACGACCTCGTTTCGGGCGACGTTGAGCAGGTCTGGCCTCCATTCCGACCCATACGAATCGGGCGCGAGCGGTGGCAAGGCAGCCCAACGACCGAGCGGATCCCACCTTTTGACGTAGAGCTCGCTGATATCCGCGTCCGCGATGTCGTTGCGGAAGTCGGTGTCGCGCGCAGAACCGGGCAACGAAAGAAGCTCCTGATACAGGGCGAGATCTGCAGGCGTGATCGGCTCGGCGAACGGCGGCACGGGACCCTGGAAGTCGACCTTCTGTCCGTGCCGAACAATCAAGCGCTGCGCCGGGTTCGTGGGACTCTGGATCTCTGCCAATCCCTCGGCGACCATCAGGAACATGCGCTCCCCGGTGATCCGGACGACGAAGCTGGTACCACGCGCCCCGGTGTTCGCGACCGGCGTCTGGATCTGGAATCGCGCACTTCGAAAGGCCTCACTGCCTCGCACGAGCAGCGTGCCCTGTTCGATCTTGATGAACGTCGAATACTTCTCGTTCGGCTTGGGATCTTCCGGCGGGAGTTTCGTCAAGATGATCCTGCTCTTGGGTTTCACCCGGACCGTCTCGATGTCGCCGACAACGAATTCGATGTGCCGCTCTCCGTCCGCTCGTAAGTCGTCCTTCGCGACGAGGCCGGTGTTTCGACGCACGCCTTCCAGCGGCTTGGTCTGACGCAGTAGCTTGCTGCCGTTTGGGAAGAGCAACACTCGGTTTTTCGGAATCCCGGTGGGCACTTGGATCGGCGCAGCGGCCGCGAGACGGTCCGCAGATGTTCGACCGGCGCGCCCGTAGGTGAGCTCAGGGCCCGAAGCGAATCCTTGAGCTCGTTCCAGTACGGAGGCTTGCGTCGACGGGACACAGAAAAGAATTGTGATGCAAGCCACAATCATTCGATCATCGTCCTATGAGGATGCAACTGAATGTCTTGGGGTATCCGGGCCCATCGCCCCGTTGCACCCGCCATCCACGGTCCACTCCCTCAACCGAGCCGGCGTCCATGAATGGTTCACTCTCCTTGGACGTGACGCCGGAAGTCTCATTGAAGATGATCGGAGTAACGATGCCGAGCCTCTCGAACATCTGGCGCTCCGACATGTTCTCGGCCCAATCGTCCGTGAACTCAATCGTGATCTCCGCGACTTCAGGCAGGAGACGGATCTCCTTTCCGTCCGTCAAGGACAACCACGGATCATGGATGAGGATGACCTTCCTCAACGGCGGCCGCTGGTAGACGCGACGCGTTTTGACCGAGCGGCCATCGCGAGTCGTTCCGAGATCTTCGACCTCGGTCGGCTTACCCAGAACCTTCTCCCACTCCGCGAGCGACTTGCCAAGCAACTTCGGCAGGTCGAGGACGACCTGCCCGCCCTCCCCGCCACCCGTCGGCTCTTCCAGGGATGGAAGCAGAATCAGCCAGGTCCTATTCTTCTCCACTACGACTTCTGCCGTAAGGCCCTGCTTGGCAAGAGCAGGCGATACGATGTTCCAGGCATTTCGGCCCGGCTCGGTCGGCGGCATCGGCACCAGTTTGCCGCTGACGCCGGTTCGCTCCATCAACGTCTTGGGTGGGTGTTTGCCCGGCCATGAAGCCACCGCTTCGGAGAGACGCCCTTGCCAGTATTTGAAGGACACTCCGCTCGCTTTTGCAGTGGTGGCAGGCGCCTTCTTGGGCGCAAACGTTACCGTGGCCACGCGATCCGCTCCCGGCGACGACATCTCGAACCCCTTCGCGGCGTGACGGGACGCCCACGCATCCCTTAGCCGAAGATCGTAGTTCTGAAACTGAGGATTGTCGCCGGAGGCCTGGGACGCAATCTCGTCGGTGTTGACGCCAAAGGCCTCCAAGAGGCTCCTCCAAGTCGCGCCCTCCCCTTCGCCACGAAGAACCACCTCGTTGCCCCCAGGAAAGAAGCGGATCGTAGCCCGCCGATCCGCGAAGCGATCGTCCTTGACCGCGTGCGACGCCTCGACGAGCCGCCCCTTCCCGATCGCGCGCTCGATCTGACGGACTGACCCTCGCATGATGCCCGGCAGGTTGACCTTCTTCTTCGATGGCCAGGCGAACTCCCAAACACCGCCTTCTCGCTTACCGAAGAGGGTCGTGACTTGGTCCGGATTGGCTGTCAGAGCCTTGGCGACATCGGACTGCGAGAACGCCGATGGCGCGGCTGAGGCAAGGATGAGAAAAGCGAGTGCGCACGGTGTCATAGCGGTGTCTCACCCAGGACCTTCTCCCACTCCGCGAGCGACTTACCAAGCAGCTTCGGCAGGTCGAGGGCGACGACCCCGAGCGCCGCTTCACCGCGACCCGTCGGCTCCTCCGGCGCAGGCAGCACGATCAGCCAAGTGTGAGTTTTCTCGGACACCACTTCCGCCGAGAGGCCCTGCTTCGTGAGCGCGGCGGATTCGATGCGCCAGGCATCACGACCGGGTTCAATCTGCTCCATTGGAACCAGCTTCCCGGTTACGCCAATGCGTTCCGTCAGTACCTTTGGTGGGTGCTTGCCCGGAATCGTGGCCATCGCATAGACGAGACGTCCTTGCTCGTACACGAACAAGACACTGCTCGAAACTGCGACCTTAGGAACGCTTTTGGGGGTGAAAGTCACCGTGGCAAAGTGCGATGACCCGTCAACCTTCATTTCAGGTGCCGACATCTCGAACGCCGTGACGGTGTGAGCAGCCGCCCAAACTCCACCAATCTTCAAGTTGTAGCTCCGAAACTGAGGGCTGTCGCCAGTGGACTCTGACGCAATCTCCCGGGTCTCAATGCCGAACGACTCCAAGGTGTCCCGCCAATTCGCGCCTTCCCGTTCGGCGCGCAGAGTAACTTGGTTGACACCACGATGAAATCTCACCACTATCTTCATCCCGGCACTATCGCCAGACTTGATAACGTGCGTTGCTTCTACAAATGCCCCCTTACCGATTGCCCGTTCGAGTTGCGGGACGGAGTTTCGCACCAGACTAGTGAGGTTGAACTTCTTCTTCGGCAAGGCGAACTCCCAAACACCGCCTGCTCGCTTGCCGAAGAGGGTCGTGACTTGGTCCGGATTGGCCGTCAGAGCCTTGGCGACGTCGGACTGCGAGAACGCCGATGTCGCGGCCGAGGCAAGGATGAGAAAAGCGAGTGCGCACTGTGTCATAGCGGTGTCTCCTGATTGAAGTCTCCCAAAGCGTGCCCTGGACCGAGCTTCCCGTGCGTGACGACGATCACGAAATGACGTGATCGCAATCACGGCGATCGGATGGAACTTCGGCTCCAGCAAGAAGGAAACGTACCGGTTTCAAAGCGTCGGAGTCCAGAAAAGATCGGATAACATAGGGCCTAGCGATGGCAAGGAAGAGAGCAGTTCAACTCACGCCCGCTGGTCATCAGCGGCTTCACGAAGCGTTGGACGCCTACTGGCAGGAGGTTCAGCCGTCGGTGCGACCGACTCGGGAGGCTCATGCGGAGTGCTTTGGACTCAGCGTGGTGACCACCCAGAAACTCCTCACTGGCCGGCCCGTCGACCGAGCAACCGTCCGCATGGCATTTCAACGCCTTGGCGTGGAGTGGGACGATGCCTATTGCGCTCGGGTGGAGGAGGACGTCCCCAGCCCGATCAAGTTGGAAGAGACGCCCGAGACCCGGCCCAAGAAGCGAACCGTACTCGCGCTGGCCTGCGCTGCGCTACCGATCGCCTTCCTCGTTCTGCTTGGCCAACGAAACTCGACCGTCGTGGAGCCCTGGAGGTATGAACTCGATCGTCTGATCGCGACCGGAACCGATCACTTCCAGCGGGGCCGTTATGACAAGGCGGAGCGAGATTTCTTGACCGCGCTGCAGATTTCCACGAACCAGGATCTTGCCGGTTCGACGGCTGAGAGCACCCGAATGCTGGGCGACATCGCCGCGGCTCAGGGCAACCTCGCCCTTGCCCGAAGTCGTTATAACGACGCCCTCGAGATTCGGAGGGCGAACCTCAAGCTCTTCACGGGGGAGGAGGCGAATCGACAACGTCAAACGATTCCACCGCTTGAGGAGGCGCTCGGAGTCGTTGAAGCCCAAATGGGGCGCTATCAGGAAGCCGAGCAGCACCTACGGCTCGCTCTTGAAGGTTATCGAACGTTTGCCGTCCCTTCGGGCATGAGCATGGCGTACCGCGGGCTAGGGACCAACGCCTACCAACGCGGCAAGCTCGAAGCCGCCCGCAGGTACTTCTCGCTCGCGCTGCGAGTGCTGGACCGCAAAGACGCGCACTCCGACCTTGCCGTTGATATTCGCGCGAGAGACGCCGTCGTGCGTGGGGCACAAGGCGAAAAGCGCGAAGCGCTTGCCGTCCTGAATCATTGCCTTAGGCACTGGCGCGCCAAAGATCATCCTCGCTGGATCGACACCACGGTGGCACAGATGACGCGGGTTATGCAGTCGCCGCGGAGTGGGGGAATGCCGTGATCGCAGAAAACTCGCGATGACGGCAGCGGGGAAGGGGCCACGGTTCATCGGTGGAGCAGTAAGGCCTTGCTCGCACTTGGATCGATCGCATAATGAAGCATGCCCGCAGGTGACAAGCATGTCCCCATCGTCGTCGTCGGCAGCGCGAACATGGACTTCGTGTTTGCGGTCGAACGCTTCCCGAAGCCGGGAGAGACGGCCCCGGGCACGAAGTTCCAGATGTTTCCCGGCGGCAAGGGGGCCAATCAGGCGGCCGCGGTCGCACGGCTCGGGGGCCCGGCCAACTTCGTCGGCGCGATCGGCAAAGATGAGGCCGGTCATGCCTTGCTGAAGAGCCTGGCCGAGGACGGCGTCGACCTCGCGGACGTGCAGTTTGTACCGGACTGCTCGACAGGAGCGGCCGGGATCTGGGTCGATCACGGCGGCGAGAACGCGATCGTCGTGGTGCCCGGCGCGAACGCCCGGCTCGATCCTGCCCACGTGAGGCGTTGCATCGCCCAGACTCGGGGTGAGCCGATCGTGATGGTCCAATTGGAAACGTCCTTGGAAGTCGCGCTCGCGGCATCCGATTCGGGCCGCCTGATCCTCGATCCCGCACCGGTACGCGAGCTGCCAGATGAATTGCTCCGGCGGACCCTCGTCCTGACCCCGAACGAAGGGGAAGCCCTGGTCTTGAGCGGTCACGACCCCGCGACACGGGCCGGAGCGGAGCGCGCGGCCCGGGTGCTCTGGGAGCGGGGTCCGCGCCACGTCGTCATCACGCTGGGCGAGCGGGGGTGCGTCTGGGCTCGGGACGGACTCGTGAGCTTCTTGCCGAGCCTTCCCGTCGAGGCGGTCGACACCACGGCGGCCGGCGACGCGTTCAATGGCGCGTTGGCGTGCTTTCTTGCGGAGGGACTGGAAATGGACGACGCTCTCAACTTGGCGCTCAGGGCGGGAGCCCTCGCCACGACGAGAATCGGCGCCCAGGCCTCGCTCCCGACCCGAGCGGAACTCCGAGCCGTGGCGGGCGGTTTGCTTTGAGAGGAACCGGCACGCAGATCGATGGCGTAACCTGGTTCGGTCGGCGGAGCGTCGAAGTTGAAGGATCCGGCGGAAAGACGCCGATGATTCCCATAGGCGCCTCCGACGTGCCACACTCGGACTGTAACGATGCGGATGTTGACTCGGATTCTGTGGATCACCTGCCTCGCGTTGGTGAGCGTTTCGGCTTTCGCCCAAAGCGGCAAGGTCCTCGGCAAACTGGGGCAGGCGCTCGAAGGCTCCCCGATTCTCGCTTCACCGAACTCTCGTGCGCGTGTCTTCTATAAGGTCCAGCCGTATGAGTACCTGATCATCCAAAGCTCTCGGAAAGAGGGATGGCTCAGAGTGGTCATGGAGAACGGACGTTACGGGTACATCAACGCTTCGGCCGTGGCGCGGCTTCCGTACGAAGTGACCGCGAAAGACACCCAGGCTCCCCGCAGTCGACCGCAGACCATGGCGTCCCGTGGCGGCGTGACGGCCTCCGGAACCGGCGATGCACGCGAGTGGGTGAGTCAGTACGCGCTCAACTATGTCGGCACCCCTTACGTTTGGGGCGGCACGAACATGGACAAGGGTGTCGATTGTTCGGGTTTCGTCCTTCGTATGTACGGCAAGATCGGGATCGACCTGCCCCGAACCGCGGCCGAGCAGGCTCTCGTCGGACAGCCGATCACGCGACTCGAGGATCTGCAACCCGGCGACCGGCTCTACTTCTGGTCGGATAAGAGAAACAAGATCGGTCACACCGGGATCTACCTGGGCAACGGTTACTTCGTCCACAGCAGCTACAGCAAGGGCCAGATCGTCACCGACGATCTCCGCAAGGATTACTGGCGCAAAACGCTTGTCGCGGCCAGGCGCTGACCTACCGGACCGCGGAGGCTAGCCGCCGGTCGGCTCCGATTCGCGCCTCGCGCGGCCGAGAGCCCAGATCGTGATGAAGGCGACGACGCTCCCGACGATGAAGGTCGGGAAGAGCCAATTCTGCAATCCGCTCTGGATCTTGGCGGTATCCAAGGCCAGCCCTGGATTTGCGGCCACCCACTCGCTCTCGAGAGGCTTGGCCCAGTTGAGGGTCAGGCGCCAAAAGAAGGTCGCGCCGAACAACGCGGGCAGGAGCGTTCCCGCCCACCCCCCGAGTCTTCCCAGCGCACCCGGGCGCGTCGAGAGCCACGCGGCGACGACCATGAGGAGCATCGCACCTCCGGAACTGAAGAGGGCGGTTTTCGACCGACCCCAGCCCGAAATCGAGATCGCAAGCAGGGCGCCGGCAACGAGGAACAGGCCATAGCCCACCATCATCCAAGCTCGCGCAGGGTTTCGGTCCTTGCGCTCCGGCAAGGGAGTGCTCGTCACGGCTAGACGCTCATTCCGGACTCCGCTCGCCGCTTACGGACGGCCAGCATATGTCCGAGGCCGAGAGCGACGAAGAGCGCGATCGAGGCGACGGTCGCGAGCAAGGCCGGGTAGGGGTCGCCCGACTTCATGTAAGCCGGCAGGAAGCGACCGACGATCGCGAGGCAGATTACGGAAGCTCCGATGTAGCCGATTCGCGGCCTCGAGCCGGTCAGCGCGACGCACACCAGCATCAGCGCACCCGCCCCGCCGCCCGCGATCAAGGAGACGGTGCTACCCTTCGCGATGAACGCCTCGGTTCCCATGCCGATCATCAGGAGCGCCCAGGCCACCATGGAAGCTTTCAGCCAATTCATGGCAATGAGGGTACCTGGTGAACTCGAATCGCCGCCGCCGAGGGCCACCCAAAAAAGTGAAGGCCTCAGCCAGCCGCCAAGGGGAGAGCAAATGCGACCGGGAGACCTCCGAGAAGAGTATAGCACGGGTCCGGCTGCGTGTTGTACGGAGGTCTTGGCGAATTTTTGGGGCTTTTCACCGCAGGCGAGAGCGTATCCGACCGGATCACGATCGCCTGCGGTGGTGCCACTCACGAGTCGCCGTCAGGCTCGCCGAACCGACGGGGTCGAACGTCGTCCGCGGAATCGGGGGCGGTCAGATTCCACGGAACAGAGGCGACGTTATCGCCGAGGCGAACCTCGATCACGTACGCGCCGATATCCAGGTACTCGGGACGCCGCGCTTGGTAGGGGTCCTTCAGCTTCTCCTCCAGGTCTTTCGGGTCCTTGAGAGGCGGCGCGTCCGGCTTCCATGGCTTGAGTTCGAGGTCGATCGTGAAGAAGTTGAAGCCCTTGACGGCGTCGAACTCGATCTCCTTGAACACGCGTCCGTACTTGCTCTTCAGGGTCGCTTTGGCCTTCCCGGCCGGCAACGCCCAGAAGCTGCCCGAGACCGTCGGCTTGCTTGGGGGCGAGTCGTCGTACTGGGCCTTGAAGTCGTAGCCCCATCGAGCCGAGCGACGCAAGTCGGCGATCGGCCAAAGATGGAGCGGCTTCTTGCGCAGCTCGGGAGTCAGTGATTGGAGTTCCCGGACGCTCGCGACCCAAGCGCTCCGTGAGTGCGTCGCCGCGACGAGGTCGCCGTCCCGAGGATGGATCGCCAGGTCATGCACGGGGGCATTGGGCATTCCGCCCCCGAACGTGTCCCAATGGACGCCGCGGTCGACCGACACATACACCCCCATGTCGGTCCCGACGTAAAGAATGTCCGAGCGTTTCGGGTCTTCCCGTACGACGTTGATCGGTTCGGCAGGCAGATCGCCCGCGATCGAGGTCCACGTCCTCCCGAGATCGTCCGATCGCCAAAGGTAAGGCGCGAAGTCATCCTCGCGGTAGCCGTTTTGGGCGACATAGAGTCGGTTCGGGGAGTACTTGCTCCAAATGACGCGGCTGACCCACTTCGACGGCGTTGGAGTCGCGATGTCTCTCCATATCGCACCATGATCCTGGGTGATCTTGACGGTGCCGTCATCGCAGCCGACGAGGACGGATCCGAACCGGAAAGGACTCTCACTGATATCCTTCAACGTCGAATACGGGACATCGCCCTGCTCGCGGTTCTTGGTGAGGTCGCCGCTGAGGTCCTCCCAGGTGCGACCGCGATCCAGCGAGCGGTGGAGCTTCTGAGAGCCAAGGTAGACGATATCGGGGTGGAAGCTTGAGATCAGGATCGGAGAGATCCAGTTGAACCGCAATGGGCGTTCTCCGCCGGCCGGGCTTGGGCGCAGACCCCACCGCTCGCCGGTCGTTTGATCCCAGGCAGAGTGTGCGCCGAACTGGGAAGCGGTGTAGATCAGGTTGCCATCCAGCCGGGGGTCGACCGCGATCGCGCTCCCGTCGCCGCCCCCGATCGCCTTCCAGTCCGAGAGCCTGCTCCGCCCAGGCACGTAACTCGAAGGCCCCATGATCGTGCCGTTATCCTGGAGGCCCACGATGATGTTGTACGGACGCTTATTGTCGAGCGCGAGGGTCGTAGTCTGGCCGACGGGAAGGTTGTTGAGATGACGCCAGTTCTGACCGCCGTCTTCGCTCAGGTACGGACCGCCGTCGTTGCCATTGACGATCCGCTTCGGATTGCGTGGATCGATCCAGACCACGTGGTGGTCGGCGTGGTTGCGTCCCGCGATCTCCTTCCAGGTCTTCCCGCCGTCGGTCGACTTGAGCAGTTCGACCCCAAGGGTGTAGAGCTCATCCGAGTTCTTCGGATGGACGACCACTTTGCCCCAATAGTAGCCACCGTGAGGTCCAAGCGGCCTCGGATGGGTCTTCCGCCAAGATTTGCCACCGTCGTCCGAGCGAAAGACCTCGGCAAAGATCAGGTCCAGATCGAAGACGGAGGGATTGTAGGCCTCCATCTTCCCGCGTAGGTCGGCGAGCTTGAGAGCCCCCGACCGGAGCTCCCCGAGGAGCGCGTCGACGTCGGTTCCCGGCGGGAGATATCGCCCAACGAACCCGGCTTTCATCCGCCGGTCAAGCCGGTTGAATTCGTCGTCGGTCAGGAGCAGAAATCGTCTAAGGGTCAGCTGGCCGCCCGGAGTGACTTCGTCGCGATCGGCGTCGGCTTCGTTCGGGGCGTTGTTATCGACGAAGGCATACAAAATCGAAGGGTTCGAGGGACTGATCGCGAGTCCCGTTCGCCCCATGTAAGGTCCCGAAGGGAAGGCGTCGAGCTTCTTCCACGTTCGGCCCGCATCGGTCGACTTGTAGAGCGCGCTGCCCGGGCCTGATTCCCTGAAGTTCCAGGCTCTTCGGTCGCGGTCCCACGCCGACGCATAGAGCGTGTCCGGGTGACGAGGATCCTGAACGATGTCGATCACCCCCGTACGGGCGTCGATCTTGAGCACATGCTGCCAGGACTTTCCCCCGTCTGTGGTCTTGTAGACGCCCCGCTCGGGGTTTTGACTGTAGAGGTGCCCGATTGCGGCCACATAGACCGTGTTTTCGTTCCGGGGATCGATCAGGACCTTCCCGATGTGCTGGGTTTCTTCAAGCCCCATGTTCGTCCAGGTCTTGCCGGCGTCAGTGGACTTGAAGACCCCGGTACCGGCATAGCTCGTGCGCTGGCTGTTCGCTTCGCCGGTGCCGACCCAGATCGTCTGGCCGTCTCTGGAGACCGCAACGTCGCCGATCCCGAACGAGCTTTGATCATCGAACAAGGACGTCCACGTGATGCCGTCGTCGTCGGTTTGCCACAGGCCCCCGGTCGCGAAGCCCACGAGGAGCCGTTGGGGAAGATCATGGGGCGAATCGACCGAAACGACCCGTCCACTCTGGAGCTCAGGGCCGACACACCGCCACTTGATCTGGGAGTAAGGCGTCTCCCGAATCAGGGCTTGCCGCTGGACGTAGCCCTTCAGGCGCTCGGCTGCCGCCATCCCGCGGACTTCGGGTGTGTGGAAGCGGCGGATCTCGTCGGCTTTATCCGGCGGCGGCTTGAGCTGGCCTTGGAGCGCGGCGGGCAGGTTCAGCACGGAAAGAAGAATCGCAAACATCGGTAGGGAGTACCGTTCTGCGCCCGGAACCGGTTTCCCTGCCGCGGCGGATCGTGGCCATGCATCAAAGGACCGGCGAGTACACTCCAAACCGTGCATCAGATCGTGTTCGAAGTCGTGGAATCCGTGGACGGAGGATATGAGGCGACGGCTCTTGGGCACCGAATCCACACCCAGGGTGAGGACTGGGAAGACCTCAAAGCGATGGTGCAGGACGCGGTTCGCGCGCACTTCGCGGAGCCGGATCGGCCCGCAATGATCCGCCTCCTGTTCGTCCGGGAAGAGGTTCTGTCTGCTTGAAGCTGCCCAGAGATCTCAACGGCGAGGATCTTTGCGCGCGCCTTACGAAGCTCGGCTTCATCCGGGCGCGGCAAAGCGGTAGCCATGTCGTCCTCCGGCACTCAGAGTCGGGCGAGAGCATCTCCGTACCCGCCCATCGCCCGTTGAAGACCGGAACGCTTCGTCGTGTGCTTCGTGATGTGCAGGAACTGACCGGGCTCACCTTGGAGCAGCTTCTCGTCGAGCTTCGCTGAGGGGGAGAGGGGGGCAGGGGGTGAGGGCAATCAACCTCTCCGCCCCTGGGGGAGANNGCGAACCGGGTGAGGTGGTCCCTGGACCCTGACCGGCAGGAGGTTCCGGCCTCCTCAACCGGTTCGGGCTACGCCCTCACCGACTTCTCCTCCAGTGGAGGAGAAGTGATCTCTGGGGTAGGGGGACTTTCCTCTCCGCCCCTGGGGGAGAGGTCGGTGA
>DKKT01000055.1 GCA_002455425.1 Chthonomonas sp. UBA6659
CCGAAGTTGGCGACCAAGATGTCGAAGTCATCCGAGTCGATCAACCCGCTCTCGTTGAAGTCGATCGGCTCGGCATAGTTCGGACTTCCAGGGGAAGCACCGAACCCAGAGACGAGCGCGTCGAAGTCGTCCGAGTCCACCATGTTGTTGCCGTCGGCGTCGCCGTTCAAGAGCATGAAGTCGACACCGGTCGTCGACCCAGGCGCGACAAGGAACTGGTTGGTCTGTTGGGCCAGCCAGTGTTCGCCTTTCGTCCACACTCGCACGGGCCCGCTCTGGAACGTCGGGAAGGTGTAGTGCCCCCAGTCCCCATCGAGCTCGAGGGGCAGTTCGCGTTGCTCGACCTGGATGCCGCGCAAGTCCATTTGCACGAATTCGATCGGTACGCCGGCAGGCGTGTAATCGAGCAAGCGGACGCGCCCGGAGACCGTCAAGAAGCTCGACTCCGACGCGCCCAGGTTCGCCCCCACGATCGAAACATCCTGGAGATTGACGATGCCGTCCGAGTTCAGGTCCGTCGGCGGGACCGCCAAGGCGGTGAAGCCTCCCTGACCGAGGTCGGCGTTGACCAAGTTCTGATCGATGGCATTGATGACGCCGTCACTGTTCACGTCCCCGTTGCGGAGGGTGATCGGAGCGGCGGTGGCACCGTCATTGTTCAGCGTGAGAAACTGAACGCCCAGGAACGAGTCGAACTTGAACCCGACCCTCAGTTGGGTCGCTTCGATCCCGAGCGTCGGGATGTACAAGTAACCACGCTCGGAGACGTTCGCCACGTACGCGTCGAGTGGCTCGCCCGTCGAGGCGTCCGTGATGTAGAGATGCCCGCCCTGCAATTCCGAAGCGGGCCAGCACTTCTGTCCCACGTTCAAGCGAACCCGGATATGCGGCATCGACGCGAGCGCGATCATCTCGCATTGCTCTTGGAACCGGTTCTGCAAGCCCCAGAGGAATTGATCCTGGTTGGCCTGAAGGCCGAGACCGTTGTCGAACGCGAGACGCGCTTTCTGCAGTCCCACCGCCGCTTCGGCAAGCTCTTCGCGCAGGTTCTGGAACCGAGCATTCGTTGGCGTGATGTTCACGAGCGTCGTTCCCATCGAACTCAGCGCATTCGCTGCATTCGTCAGGGGCAAGCCGCTCGAGATCGAACCGTCCGCCATGTCGGCCCCCAGCTGCTGAAGGCTGTTGATCAGCGCGCTCACCTGGTTCAGCCACTGACTGAACAGCGGGTCCGGTTCGGCGACCACGGTGCTTTGAATCGCCTGGATCAGGGGGAGCAGCTTTTGCGCTGCCGACTGATACCGCGGCGCGAGCGCCTGCAGCGTGGCAGGGAAACCCACGATGTTCGGCGTTCCCAGGTCGGTCACATCGAGCTCGACGAAGACATCGAAGAACGACTGAGCAAGGTCGCCAGAAGGCGTCCAAGTCTGGCCGCTGTCATCGGACGCGTCGACGCTCAGGAAGTTGAAGTTCGGTGTGTTCCACCAGCCCGGCCACCGATCGGGGGCGTTCTTGGGCGGGCCTCCGCACGGGATATCACCAGGGTCGTTGAGGTCGGGCGGACGGATGGTCGTCCGGCGCCACCGATAGATCGGTGGTGTTCGCCAACTGTAGCGCCAACGCGACGCTCTCCGGCAAATCCCCGTCTCGACCATTCGGCCCCGCCGATTGACGAAGTAGCAGAGAATCCGACGCGAGATGTAGATGGTCCACGGGTGGCACTCCCACCGCACCCAACACGGAGTTCCCGGCAGCCCCATCCACGGGCCTTTCAGCACACGTCCGAGCGGAATGCACCGGGTTTGAGTCTTCCACGCCCAGAATCCTCTCGGAGGAGGAGGAGGCGGCGGAGGAGGCGGAGGTGCCGCGAGTGAGAAGCAGCCCGGCCACACCGGCCCGATGTTCGCGCCACCGAGGGTCCAGAAGCCACTCGCGAAACCGAGCGGACCGTTCGTCGTCCGCACGACGAACGTCACCCAGGCCCCGGGCGGAACGCAGGGTCCCCCCCAGTCGATGACGACTGTGTTCGTCACGGCCCCGTTCGAAGGGACGAGCGGCACCGGGCAGAAACCGGCTTTGACCGTCGCCGGAGGCACGGTGACGTTGCCGCCCGTGCCTGTAAACGTGATGTGGAGATCCGAGGCGAAGAGCCCGGTGGTGTTGCAGACACTTACGATCCGCTCGTCCGCGGCATGCGCCGCCATACACAGACCGATCACTCCCCCTACCCACACAAGACTCTTGGTCCAACGACTCAAGCAAGATAACAAACTCATTTCGATCCTCCTTCAGGTCGAAACACTCCTCTCATCGTATCACAGCTTTTCTCGATCCGGTGAAGCGAACCCATTAAGATTGCGCTCGTTGCATGTAAATGTCAGATGAACTCAAGGTGCCGGAGTCACCCGTCCGATACTCTGGGGTGTGCGCTCGAGGTCGACTCCGCGATCGGGTATCCTATCGGCTTCTGAGGAGTTTCCAAGTTTGATCCACGTAGTTGTACAACCGAATGAGTCGATCGACAGCGCCCTCAAGCGCTTCAATCTCAAGATGCAGCAGAGCGGTTTGCTCCGCGAACTCAAGGAGCACTCCCATTACGAGAAGCCGAGCGAGAAGCGCCGCCGTCAGCGACGCCGTCGGGTCGGCGGACGGTAGTCTCCGAGGCCCGGCCTGCCCATCCTCGCGGCCGGCCGGATATCATGAGGAACCCGTGTCGTGCAAGCTCAACGGCGAGCTGAAACGAACCTATCTATGATCGAGAACTTACGCCGAGGACTCCCTACGAGTCCATCCCGTGGGTGGCGAGAACTCGCGATCCGATCCGGTCGCGGAGCACTCGTGCTCGCGGGAAGCGTAGCGATGGCCCTGCTCCTTCTGGCGCACCGCCTTCCTCCCTTCGAGCAATTGACGATCACCGCCATGGTGTTGGTCAGTCTCGCCGCCTTCTTCCTCGTTCGGTTTCACCTCCGTCACACGCCGCTGAAGAGCCCGCCCCACACCGCCGAGCACATCATCGGCCTCACCGCCTTTCTCAGCGTCTCCGGCGTCCAGATTCTCACCCGTTCTCTCGAAGCCAAGTCGCTCCTCGGCGTCGGTTTCCTGATGACGGCACCCCTCATCGCTCAGGCGATGCTCGTCTCCGCACTTCTCGGGCCGGCGATCTCGATGTTCTCCTTGACCGTGGTCGCTTTCCTGCTCGGCGTGAGCGGTGCGATGCCGGTCGAAATGCTCGCCGCGTCCTGGATCGCGGGTGCGGTGGGCGCCCACGCTGTGAACCCGCTTCGGCATCGCTCCGACCTGTTCCGGGCCATGACCGTCCAGGTGCTCGCTTCCGCGACCATCGCCTTTGGCGTTTCCGCGGTCAAGGTCTCCAACCCCGGGTTCGTCTTCGAAAGTGCCGGATGGGCCGCCGTCGCCGCGATCGGTGCGACCTCGATCTTCTGGCTCGCGGTCGCGGTCCTCGAGCGGCTGTTCAACCTTGTCTCCGACTGGTCGCTCCTCGAGCTCTGTAGTCCCGATCACCCCCTCATCCGCGAGCTCTGCATGCGCGCGCCCGGCACGTACGCACACTCTGTGATGGTCGGCAATCTCGCCGAAAACGCCGCCCACACCATCGGGGCCAACCCGGTTCTCTGCCGGGCGATGGCCTATTTCCACGATGTGGGCAAAGTCAGTCGCCCCTCCTTCTTCATCGAGAACCAACTCGGCGACAACGTCCACGACGAGATCTCTCCGTCGATTAGCGCGATGATCGTCATCGCGCACGTCAACGACGGTCTTGAAATGGCCCGTCGCCACAAGCTGCCCCAGTCGATTCAGGACGGTATCGCCCAACACCACGGCACGACCCTTACCTCCTACTTCTACCAGCGGGCGCTGGAGCAGATGAATCTTGAGCGCGGTGACCCCGGACTCGAACAGGCTTATCGCTACCCGGGCCCCAAGCCGCAAACCCGCGAAGCGGCCATCCTCCATCTCGCCGACTCCGTCGAAGCCGTGGCCCGCACCATCCCGCGCGGAGTGTCCGAAGAGCTCGAAATCCTTGTCGGGAAGATCATCGAAGAGCGGCGTGCCGATGGTCAGCTCGACGAATGCGACCTCACGTTCCAAGATCTCCAGAAGATCAAGTCGTCGTTCCTGCGCTCGCTGTGCGCCATTCGACACGAGCGCATCGTCTACCCAGGCAGTGACCTCCATGAGGAGACTCCGCAAACATCGGATTCCGATTTCCAACGAATCCTCGACGCGCCTGCCGCATCCGCCCATCAAAATGGCGCTTAACGCTCTCCTCGATGCCTACGCCGTGCCGCCGACGGAGCTGTCGGTTCTCCTCACCGACGATGCCGGCATCCAGGCCCTCAATCGACAATTCCGGGGCCTCGACGAACCCACCGACGTTCTCAGCTTTCCCGCCGGTCCCGGGGCCCCCGTGCTCGGCGACATCGCGATCTCGGTCGACACGGCCCAGCGTCAAGCCGACGCGCGCGGCGCGAGCCTGCTCGACGAGGTCCAGTTCCTGGCCCTTCACGGCGGCCTCCATCTCCTTGGATACGATGACGTCACCGACGAGGGACGCGACGACATGGTCCGAAGGATGAACGCGGTTGCCGAACAGATCGGGCTCATCCCAGACGCGGACTGGAGCTCACTTCCTCACGGAGCGCACGACTGATGGCCACTCGGGATATCGTTGCTCCGTTCCGCGTCGCGATCAACGGCCTCGTGCATACGTTCCGCACGCAGCGCCACATGCGGATCCACCTGTACGTCACCCTCGTGACAGTCCTCGGGGCGATGCTCTTGAACCTGCGCATCCGCGAAGTCCTGATCCTGCTTTTCATGATCAACTTCGTCCTAGTCGCAGAGATGTTCAACTCGGCGATCGAGGCGACAGTCGATCTCGTCTCGCCGAACTACCACCCCCTTGCCAAGTTCGCGAAGGACATCGCCGCCGGTGCCGTGCTCATCACGACGATCATGGCGATTGTGGTCGGATGCCTCATCGCGCTCGGCGATGACACATGGGAGCGGATCCGGGTCAGCCTCACGTCCCAGAATCTCGGCGTCCCGGTGGTGCCCCGCCTCGTGATCGGCGGATTCATCGCCATCCTCCTCGCGATCATCGGCAAAGGTCTCGGAAAGCGAGGGAAGGTACTCCAGGGCGGACTCGTCAGCGGCCATGCCGCGCTCGGCTTCTTTTTTGCGGGGTCCGTGTTCTTTCTTACCGACAATATCGTCGTGTCTTCGCTTGCGATCCTGCTTGCCGCCATCGTCGCCCAGAGCCGATGGGAGGCCAAGTTCCATTCGATTTTCGAGTTATCGCTCGGCGCGACCGTGGGCATCGCCCTCGCAGTCGTGATGTTTGGCCTGATTCCAAAATGATCCTCGTTCGAAGACCGATCGTATGAAACCGAAACCGAAAGAACGTGTCCGGCCCTGGGCCAGTGCCCTCGGCCGGAAGCATCGAATCGCCGCCCTCGGGGTAGCGCTCGCCCTCGTCGTCTCGCCCGCCTCCGCGCAGCCGGACGGAACGATCGACGCGAGTGAGATCCTCGCGCCGTACCTCTGGCCCGCACTCGGTGCGATCCTGTTCCTGGTGCTGCTCAACGCCATGTTCGTGGCGGTCGAGACGGCGGCGGACCTCCTCAGCAGCTCCCACCTGAAGGCCTTCGACCGCGAGGACCGACGAGCCGCGATGATCCAGGACTACATCCATCGGCGCAAGCAGTACGTCGCGGCCTGCACGCTCGGCAGTCACACGCTCCGCGCCTGGATGATCATGTTCAGCCTCGTGCCGAGCCCCTCGCTCGCCCGGTTCTTGGAGGACCGCTTCCACGTCGCGCCCGGATGGCCCGCCATCCTGCTCGCGTTCTCGATCATCACAATCCCCGTCGCCGCGTTCAACCTCGTGTTCGGTGAGCTGATCCCGAAAAGCTACGCCGTCGTCCATCCGATCGGCACGGCGCTCCGGCTCAACAAGTTCGCGCGTATGATCGCGTTCGCGTTCTCGGTCCCCTCGAAGTTCCTGACCCTCCTCGCGAGCCTTGTCGCCCATCGCTTCGGCGGCAAGCCCTCCTTCGGCATCGTGAACGAAGCCGAGGAACAGATCAAGTCGCTCGCTGAAACCGCTGAGCAGTCCGGTGAAATCGAGGCGGAGGAGCGCGAACTCCTGCACTCCGTGTTCGAATTCGGTGACACCGTCGTGCGCGAAGTCATGACGCCGCGAGTGGACATGGACGCGGTCTCCCTTGTGACCCCACTCGAGGATGCGATCGAACTGATCCAAGAGTCCGGCCACTCGCGACTACCGGTCTACGAAGGCACGGACGACCAGATCGTCGGCATCGTCCACGCGAAAGACCTGCTCCTTGCCAAGCTCAGGAACGGACGGGCGGTCGAAATCCGCGAGCTGATGCGACCGGCCTTGTTCGTGCCTGAAAACAAGAATCTCCACGAGTTGCTCCAAGAACTCCGCCAAGGCCGTGTTCAGATGGCCATCGTCCAAGACGAGTTCGGCGGCACCGCTGGAATCGTCACCATCGAGGACATCGTCGAGGAGCTGGTCGGGGACATCGTGGACGAGTACGATCTCGAAGAGCCCAAGGTCATCCTCAACGGCAAGGGATACATCGTCGACGGCAAAGTCAATCTCTATGACTTGAACGACGAAATCGGCTCCGCATTTGAGAGCGACGAGTTCGACACGATCGGCGGCTACGTCTTCGGCCTCTTCGGACGCCAACCGCGCCAAGGTGAGTCCCTGGACGCCGACGGCTACCGCTTCACCGTCGACGACACCGACGGGCGGCGGATCATGAAGCTCCACGTCTGTCCGGTCGGAGACGCCGAAGGCGTCTCCTGAAAGCCGAAGGGCCGACCGGCATAGCCGGTCGGCCCTTCATGTTCCGAGAGAAGCTTTACTTGCCCTCGCCTTCCTTCGTGTCGCCCTCGTGGCTCTCGCCTTCCTTGTGGTCGTGGCCATCGGTCGTCGAGTGATCGTCCTTCTTCTCGCCGCCGGCGGTCTCGCCCGCCGTCGCGGTGCCGGCCGTTTCGCCACCCGTGGTCGCGGTGCCGGTCGTCCCGGCGGTCTCGCCACCGGTAGTCGCGGTTCCGGTCGTCCCGGCGGTTTCGCCACCGGTCGTTTCGGTCGTACCTGCCTTCTTGTCGCCACCGGTCGTGGCTTCGGTGCCGGTCGTGGCGCCGGCCGTGCTGGTGTCGCCTTCTTCCTTCTTCGCGCAGCCGGTGATCACGGCCGAGACGAGTATGCCCGCAAGGAGCAGGGTCATCCACTTCTTCATGTTCTTTCGAACCTCCTAGATTGCTTGTGGTGCACGCAAATTCACCACAGCGCCCGTAGGCGCATAACAGCATTGTACCGGAGGCGATTACCGGGTCAACAGTTGGTCCACAGTTTCTTGGGGAGCCGTGACCGAAACAATCCGCCACTGCTTATCCGGGAACACCAACCACTTTGTGCCTTGCTCTTTCTGGAGCACGATTCGCACTCCCTGAAGCGTGCCGTCCATCTTCATGCCGAGATAGTCGACGTTGACCTGGGCATCGGTGACGATGCTTGCCATGTCACCCTCGATCACCGGCTCGTGCGCCGCCAGCGTCACCTCCGGCTTGCTCTGCTTGATGAACTGGGCGATGTTCCGTCGCGAGCCTGGATCCTGATCGTTGAGTTTGAACGACTGGCTCAAATATTCGAGCACACCACCGGGGCGACCGTCACGACTGGCCTGGATCGACTCTTGGATCGCCTGATCGATCAGCTGGCGGTCGGAGGGGCCGAACAGCGTCGACCGTACCACCAAGATCGCGATCAGACCGACGACGAGCCCGACGATGGCGAGAACTTTCTTGTTCATGGGAGCCTCCTTCTCAAAGTCTACGCCGACAGGTTGCCCGGGGTAGCCTGCGGCTTATGGTTCGGATCATCGAGGTCGGTCCTCGCGATGGCCTGCAGAACGAAGCCGCATCGATCCCGACGACATCGAAGCTTGCTTTCGTTCGCGCGCTTCTCGAATCGGGACTCCGCGAGATCGAGGTCACGAGCTTTGTGTCGCCCAAGTGGGTTCCCCAACTCGGAGACGCTGCGGAGCTCTGGCCTCCGCTCGCCGAACTCGCGAGGGAATTCGGTCCCCGATCGGTGCCGGTTCCACCGTCCGATCCCGCCGTCAAGTCCTGGGAAAGCGAGGGCGGTGAGACACCCGCGCTCGCCGACGAGCCACTCTTCTCCGCCCTGATTCCCAACGCCAAGGGCCTGGAGCGCGCGCTCGAGGTGGGTGTCCGCCGAATCGCCGTTTTCACCGCCGCGAGCGATTCGTTCACTCGTAAGAACATCAACATGACGATCGACGAGTCCCTCGCCGTCTTTCAGGATGTGATCGCGGCGTTCCGATCCGTGGAGCCGAATGGGTGGGTTCGCGGCTACGTCAGCACCGCCTTCGAGTGCCCTTTGGAGGGGCGCGTCCTCCCGAGCGAAACCGTGCGGGTCGCCTCCCGTCTCGCCGCACTCGGCTGCGACGAAATCAGTATCGGCGACACGTTGGGTGTCGCAGCGCCGACCGAAGTACGCGCCCTGACCCGCCTCCTGGTCTCGCATATCCCGAAACCCCAGCTGGCCTACCACTTTCATGACACCCGTGGGACCGCGATCGCCAACGTGGCCGAAGCGCTCGAACAGGGCATCATGGCCTTCGATTCCAGCGCGGGTGGTCTCGGCGGATGCCCCTATGCGCCCGGTGCCGGCGGAAATGTCGCCACGGAAGACGTGGTCTACTTCCTCGAGCGCACCGGCGTTCCTACCGGGATCGATCTTCGGACCCTGGCCCAGGCGTCGCTGCCGATCCTGGAGCAACTGGGACGCCCGGTTTCGGCGAAGGCGCAACGAGCTGTCCTTTCGGCTTGAGCGCCGCGCGCTGCGCCAAGATCAGGCCCAAGGCCGCAACGCCGACCGCGAGACCGGCGGCAAACAGCGTCGAGAGCTTCTCCGAACGCGTCATCTGGAACTCTCGGGCATTCACCAGCAGCACCGTGAGACCGATCGGGAGAAGCGCCGGGAGCGCCCGGAGTGAAACCGGGCCCAACTGGACATCGCCCGCAATCAACACGACGAGGAGATAGAGTGCCAACACGGGGATGATCCAAGCCAGAGTCTGCCGCGTCCGCATCTGAAATCGGAACAGGGCGACAAAGAACATCGCCAGAAAGAACAGGTCGGCCGGACCCACGTATGCCATCGCCGCCATCACCCCGCGAGGGGCCTCGGGCGCGGTCGCGACCACCTTCGGCACACTCATCGCGACGGATTGAAACAACTCCGGACGGGTCTCGACCAGCACCTTGGTCGGGCCGGTCGGCGAGAAGACGAGGAACATGTCGAGCCCGGCCAGGAAAATGGCGACCGGCACGAGGAGGTTCTTGTCCTTGATCAAACTCATCAAGAGCGCGCCGAGTCCGAGACACCAGATCATGAGCCCGGCTTGCCCAGCAGACAAGAGCGTCACGGCGACGAATCCCGACTCTCCGAGCGCCTTCGCGAGGAGCACCCCGCCGGCGTGGAGACCGACACCGATGGCCACCGCAAGCCCGGCCGACTTCGCCGTCCATCCATACTCCGCAGCAGCGAACAGCGCCAGTATCGGTGCCGCCACGAAGAGAATCGAGATCAAGACACTGCCGACTTGCGCCACGCCGAGCGGCACCGTCACGTAAGCGAGCGCGATCCGCAACACGAAGAGGACGGCGACGACGATCCCGAATACGGCGAGCGGACGGCGCATGCCGACGAGTGTACCGATCGAATCGAAGAGGTGAGATTCGCGAACGTCTCGCCGGCGGTTGCCGCACCGCCTCCGAGAGCGAGTTCCTTGCGTCGAGCCCCCAGAAACGGCCAACATCGGCACCATGAAGTTCCTTGTCTTGTCGGTAACGTTCGCGGTGGCCGCTCTGGGTATGGCCCAGGAGAGCCCCCCGCTCTTCCCCGGAACCGGTCTCCATGCCCGCGACGTCGGCCTTGAGCGCCCCGAGGCGAGACGTCTCTTCCATCAAGGCTTGGCGTTCCTCTTCGCCTTCAACCACGATGAGGCGATTCGCTCGTTTCAAGCCGCGTCGGAGATCGAACCCCGGAATCCGATGCCCTACTGGGCGATCGCGATCGCCAACGGGCCCCACATCAACAATCCCGTCGTCGATGCCGATCACGCGAAGGCGGCTTGGGACGCCTTGCAGCTCGCCCGGGCTCACATCGGCCAGGCGAAGCCGGTCGACCAAATGCTGATCCGGGCGGCAGAGAGGCGCTATGCGATGCCTCAGCCGAGCAACCGTTCGATGCTCGACCGTGCCTACGCCGACGCCATGCGCCGCGTGTGGCGCTCAAGTCCCCAGGATCCCGACGTCGGTGCGCTGTTCGCGGAAGCCATGATGGATCTGCGACCGTGGGACCTGTGGCGGCCCGACGGATCGCCCCAACCGGGCACGGCCGAAATCGTCGCGACCTTGGAGCGGGTACTCCGGCTGAACCCGCGCCACCCGCTCGGAAACCACCTCTACATCCATGCGGTCGAGGCATCCCCTCATCCTGAAAAGGGCCTGCCGGCCGCCGATAGGCTCCGTGAGCTCCAGCCTGGGCTCGGGCATATGGTGCACATGCCCTCCCACATCGACGTCCGAGTCGGCGCGTGGGACAAAGCAATTGAAGCCAACCGCCGCGCGATCCTGGTCGATGCGGCGTACCGGGCCAAGAGCCCGGACCAGAACTTCTATCGCGTCTACATGGCCCACAACCATCACATGCTCGCGTTCGCGGCGATGATGAACGGCCAGAGCAAGCGGGCGATCGAGGCGATGGACGGAATCCTCACCCTGTTCCCGGCCGAATGGCTCGAAGCCCTGGCGCCGCTGATCGATGGTTTTCTCGCGATGCCGATCGAAGTCCGCAAGCGATTCGGCCTCTGGGACGACGTCCTCGCCTACCCCGAGATGGGCCGAAGCTTCCCACTCGCGCGAACCATGCGCCATCAGGCGCGGGCCGTCGCCTACGCTGCCCAGAACCGGCTCACCGAGGCGCGGGCTGAACAGCAAGCCTTCTACAAGGCCCGTCGGGAGATCGCCCCAGGAGCCACCTTCGGCAACAACTCGGCCTCGCTGCTGTTGTCGATCGCACACCATCTGATGAACGGAGAGATCCTCCTCGCTGAAGGGAAGCTCGACGCCTCGATTCGAGAGCTCCGCAAAGCGGTCGAGTCCGAGGACCAGGTTCGCTACGACGAACCGCCGGATTGGATCCAGCCGACCCGGCACACCTTGGGTGTCGTACTCCTCAAGGCGGGCCGCCCCGGGGAAGCCGAGCGGGTGTATCGCGCAGACCTCCAGCGACTTCCGAGTAACGGGTGGTCGCTCTTCGGGCTCGCTCAGGCCCTGGCGATGCAGGGCAAGACCAAGTCGAGCGCAGCGACTCTCCGCAAGTTCCGCGAGGTCTGGCGACACGCCGACGTCCAGATCGGCTCGTCTTGCCTATGCGTCCCGAAGCCGTAGAGAACCCGCGCGCCGGCCCAGAGGCCACACCCTGGGCGGTGAGCCGGGATCCAGGTTCAGCCTGGATCCCGGCTCACCGCCTCTTGCCCCGGCGCGCGGGAATCAGCGCCCGTAGGGGCTCGGGAGCACCGTCAGGCTCTTCGTCGCCTTCAGCTTCCCACAAGTCACCGTCACCTTGTACTCGCCCGCCGGAACCGGGAACGGCAGGAACGGCTCTTCGCCCCGGTCCGCGATGCGGTGGTATTCGTGTGGCTGCAGATCCCAGACCACCTTGTTCAGCCCCGGAGCGTTCGAACCGGTCAGTTTCTGCATCTCGACGCCGTGAGCGTTCTCGACCTTGATCTCGACCTCGTCTCCGGTGTACTCACGCAGCCAGTAATGGATCGTCGCGCCGTTCGGTGGGTTTGCTGCACGGAACAGTTGATCGGTCCAGAGCCCCTGATACCAGAGCATGAACTTCGCCCGCGCCGGACGGATGTCGAACAAGTGAAGCGCCTCACCGGCCACATCGGCGTTCAGTTGACTGAGGACGTACCCTTCGTCGAGGATGTAGATCGACCGGCCGTGCGTGCCGACGACGAGGTCGAGCTCTCTCGGGTGCTGGACGATGTCATCGACCGGCACCGTCGGCAAGGTCTTGCCCGTCAGTTTCAGCCAGCTCTGCCCCCGGTCGAACGAGGCATAGAGGGCGTTCTCGGTGCCGCAGTACAGGACATCCGGGTTCACCCGATCCTCACGAACGCACTTCACGCTCCAGCCCTTCGGGAGGTCCGCCGTGATGTTGCGCCAAGTCTTGCCCAGATCGTCGGTGGCGAGAATGCAAGGGTCATAGTCGTGGCTCCGATGGCCATCCACGCTGACGTAGGCGCGATTCCGATCGTGATGCGAGGCCTCGATCTTCGAGATGTAGCGCCCGCCGACTTCGGGCGGCGTCACCGCCGCCCAGCTCTTGCCATCGCTTTCGGTGACGTGGATCAGGCCGTCGTCGCTTCCCGCCCAGAGCAACCCCTTCGCAAGCTCCGATTCGGCGAGCGCCACGACCGTGCAGTGGTTCTCCGCCGAGGACCCCGCCCTCGCGATCTTGCCGCCGTCGTTGGTCGTCAAATCGCCACTGATCACGGTCCACTTGTCGCCCTTCTCGGTCAAACGAAAGACGAAGTTGCCCCCAAGATACAGCACGCTCGAGTCGTGGGCCGAGACGAAGAACGGGCTGTTCCAGTTGAACCGATAGGTCTGCCCGCCCTCCTTCTGTTGCGGCGCGAGGTACCGTCGCACTCCGGAATCGAGGTGGATCCGCACGAGGTTTCCGCCCTGCCACTCGGCGTAGACCACGTTGGGATCGTCCGGATCGAAGCAGGCGTGGAAGCCATCGCCCCACATCACGTACTGCCATTCCGCGTTCGTGATGCCCGTGTTGAGCGTCCCGTCCTCTTCCTTCCCCGATTCGCGATTCGTCGCGCTTGGCCCCATCCAGGTGCCGTTGTCCTGAAGTCCCCCGATCACCCGATACGGGTCGGACATGTCGACGGATACGTTGTAGAACTGGCCGACCGCCATCGTGTTCAGGAACTGCCAGGACTTGCCCCGATCGAACGACTGATACACTCCTCCGTCGCTGCCGTTGAGCAAGTGCTCGGGATCCTCGGGGTCGATCGCGAGGGCGTGCATGTCGACATGGTTCTTCAACCCGATCCCGCCCTGAAACGTCTTGCCCCCGTCGACGCTCATCTCGACGACCCAGCCGAGCAGATACACCCGGTTCTCATCGACCGGATCGACCTTGATCCGACAGAAGTAGAACGCCCGCGGCGTCCGAACACTCTGGCGCACCCACGTCTTGCCCCCGTCATCGGTCCGGAACACTCCGCCCGACTTGCTCCTGTCGTCCCGAATGTCGTTCCCCCCGCCCGAATCCGACTCGACCACCGCGTAGAGAATGTCCGGGTTCTTGGCAAAGATGTCGAGCCCGATTCGCCCGGTCGTCGGCGGGAGTCCGCCCGCGAGCTTCTTCCAGGTCTTGCCCGCATCGATGCTCTTGTAGATTCCGCCCTCCGGTCTCCCGCTCCGGAAGCTGTAGGCCGACCGAAGCCGGCCGTACATCGCCGCATAGACGATGTCCGGATTGTGTGGATCGATCACGACATCACAAGCACCCGTCTGATCGTCGATGGTCAGCACCGCTTTCCAATTCTTCCCCCCATCCTCGGTCTTATAGACGCCCCGTTCCTTGTTCGGCCCCCAGAGATGTCCGAGGGCGGCGACATAGCAGACGTCGGGATTGCGCGCATCGACCGCGATCGCAGGGATGTCGTGCGTGTCGGCGAGTCCGCAGTGCTCGAAGCTACCTCCGGCGTCGGTCGACCGATACACCCCGTGACCCCACGAAGACGAATTCCGGCCGTTGCCTTCTCCGGTTCCGACCCAGACGATCTTGCCCCGACCCTCCTCGGTCAGCTCCTTTTTCGTCTTCCCCTTCTTCGCGTCCGCATCCCACCCGCTCCACGTGGCGGGGGCGTCGGCCACCGCCACCGCTCCGATCGAACTCGTCATCTGATCGTCGAAGATCGGGCGGAACGTCACACCGAGGTTCTCGGTCTTCCAAAGACCGCCGGTCGCATAACCGACATAAAACGTCTTCGGCCTTCCCGGTTGGAAGGCGATGGTCGCCACGCGCCCGCTCATCACCGCGGGCCCGATGCTGCGAAATGCGAGGCGCTTGAGGTCGTCGGCGCCGACGGCGCGCGTCGCGGAGGGTTCAGGAGACTTGGGCATCCTCCGGTTCTACCCGCTTCGAACCCGTCGACGGCCAGGATCCCGACCATCCGGCAGGCACGTGAAAGGGATGTGCGGTCGTGGGTCGGCGGGATCGAACGACACCCGGAGAACCCACAAACGAAAAGGCCCGCCNNGGACTACTTCGCAGCTTTCTTAAACTCCGCGAGCCGATCCTTCAGTTCCTTGATCGTGTCCGCGTCGATGCCTTCCATTTTCTCGATGCCCGCTACGGCCTTCTCCTGGAGGGCGATGGCCTTCTTCACGTCACCCGACTTGAAAACGGCTAGCGCATAAGTATCGAGAATCATCGGGTCCTCTTCCTTCGTCAGCTCCGCCGCACGCTGAGCGATCTTCACCGCGATCTTGTTGTCGACCGCTTTCTTGAACTTCATGTCCGGATCGATGAGTCCCCACGCAAACTGATTCAGCGCCATGCTGTTGTCCCAGAAGAACTTCTTCGTCGTCGATTCGGCATACTTCGAGGCCGCCATCCCGTCGCCGGCCTGGCAGAGCATCGCGAACTTGAAATTGCACAATCGCTCCTCCCACTCCGGCTTCTCCTTCAGGACCTTGTCCGCTTCCGCGACCGCCTTGGCGAAGTCCTGACTTCGAGCGGCGGCAAGCGCCGGGCCCATCTTCTCATTGATCGCCTTCATTTCGGCATTGCGCTTCGCCTCTTCAGCCGCGCGCTTTGTCGCCTCATCGCGGTGCTTCTGCATGTCGAAGGTGCCGGCAAGTATCTGCCCCAAGGGCTCCTCCATCTCCATCGGATGCCCGATCCACTGAATCGTGCCATCCTTCACCACGAAGGCTGTCGGAATACCGTTTTGGCCCGCTGCAACCATCCATGATTCGGCCATCGCTTTGGCCGGCCCATCAAGGGCAACATGGTAGTCCATCTTATCGCCCATCTCTGCGACAAAGTCTTCGACGGCCTTGAAGTCTTCCGGCTTGCGCTCCCAAACGCTGATGCCCGCGAACTTCACTTTGCCCGCGTATTTCTTTGCAAGCTCGGTCAAGTGTGGGATCGTCGCCTTACATGGACCGCACCATGTGGCCCAAAACTCAACCACGGTCACACCCTTCGAAAGATCGCTGATTTCGCTCCCTTTCACCCACTTCGCAACTTGGATCTTCGGGGCAGGATCGCCCACGTTCAGGTTCTGCGCATACGCTGCAGCACTTCCAGCGAGCGCAATCAGTGCGCCCAATTTCGACAACCACTTCATGGAAAGCCTCCTCGTGTTGAGGTCAGATTACCGCGCCCGGCTCACCGGGCCGGGCGCGGCGCGGGCGGAATCTACTTCTTCAGGATCTTCTTGGCGCTCGCGATCCAGGCGTTCGGGCCGCCAGGCTCGTAGCCGCTCTGACCGATCTTCGTCCCATCGGCCTTCAGAAAGAGGATCGTCGGGTACCCCTCGATCTTGTACTTCCGCGCAAGCGCCTCGTTCTGCTTCTTGATCGCGGCCGGCTGCGGCTTGCTGTTCGGGAAGTCCAACTCGAGGAGGATCACGTTCGTCTTCGCCCAGGCTTTGAATTCCTTGGTGTTGAAGACCTCTTTCTTGAGTTTGATGCACCAGCTGCACCAATCGCTGCCGGTGAAGTCGGCGAGAATCGGGCGTCCAGTCTTCTTTGACTGTTTCGCCGCCTCGTCCCAAGAGGTCAGCCAGCCCTCGGCAGCCTGCGCCATCGATGCTGACGCCAAGACGAAGATCGGAAGAATCCAGCGGGTCAGGTTCTTGTTCATGGTCACAATACGAACGCGCCACGGCCCCCCAAAGTTCCAGAAGACTACGGGGAGTAGAGGATGTCGAGGACACCGAGCAGTGCATCCCGGTTCGTCTCGCGGGAAAGTGGACCGATCTGGTCCCGTGCCGGGTCCAGCTTCTCCCGGGTCACCTCGCCGATCAGGACCACGGTCGCGCCCCGCTCGACGCTGACGCGCACTTTGGGGGCGTCCGGATACAGGTCGAGCGTGCCCACCGCGAGCGCCGCCGCGACATCCTTCGGGTCGTCTTGGTCGCCGGCTCGGACCACAAGCTTGATCGATTGGTCTGTGTCGTCTTGCGACGCGATCAACACCCGGCTCCCCTCGAAGGCCTCCTTACGGAGTCGGTCGAGAAGCGCGTTCTCGGCAACAGGGGGCGGATCGGTCTTGTCCCCTCCGTCTCCGCTCGGAGGAGCTTCGGGGGTCTTTTCGTCGCCACTCGGATCCCCTTTCTTCTCGTCGGTCTTCGCTTCCACCTTCTTCTCACCGGGGTCGGTCAGGCTCGGAAAGTCGGAAACGTCGGGCCGGTTCCCGATCTCGACGCGGCCCTTTTGCACCTTCGGGCCATCCCCCGTGGTCAGCGCGAACGCGACGATGCCGCCCGTGACCACGATCGCCACCGCACCGATCGCCAGCCACTTGGCCGGTGACTTCTGCGACGGCAGGCCGAGTTGCTGAGCCGTGTGAATCGCGTCCCGCTCCGTCATCCGCGACCGCACGCGTTCGAGCTTGCGGAGGTCCGCCTCCGAGTCGGGCGTGAGATCGAGCGCCATCTCGTACCACTCGGCGGCTTGGTGAAGATCCCCCTCCTCGGCGGAGATGTCGCCGAGCAACGTATGGGCGGTCGCATTGCCCGGATATCGTTTCAAAATCGACAGGCAGGCGTCCCGCGCGAGCTTGAACTCGCCCCGCATTCGCAGGAGGTTGGCCTTCGCCAGTTCCGGATAGACGTGTACGTCGGCCGTCTCGGCCCCCAGGGTGTCCATCATCGGACACCCCTGCTCATGGCAGATGTGCCCCGACACGGGCACCATGTCGAAGCACTTCGAACACAGGTCGAGACCCTTACGCTCTTCCTGTGCTCCCAAACCCGCCTTCCCCGCGTTCCGTTGTTGTAAGTTCATCGACGACGATCCACTCCGCGCGTGCGACCGGACAGATCACAAACTGCGCGATCCGTTCACCCGCACCCAGTTCGACGGTCGAATCACCCCAATTGATCAGCAACACCCCGATCTCACCACGAAAGTCCGAGTCGATGGTCCCAGGACTGTTTACCAAACCGATCCCGTGCTTGACCGCCAAACCCGATCTCGCCCGAATCTGCCCCTCGTAACCCTCCGGTATCGCGACCCGAAGACCTGTGGCTACAAGCTTGCGTTCTCCGGGCTCGAGACGAACCCCGGCCGGCGTCCTGAGGTCCATCCCCACCGATCCGGGCGTCGCATACGACGGCAGGCGCGCGTCTCCGGCGAGCGTGATCTCGATCGGCACCAAATCCGAGGCGTCCGCAACCTCGAACATCGCCTCCAACTCCGGTTCGTCGAGCGGGTTCACGACGTCGTCAACGCCCCCTTGAGCACCTTCTTCACCGCTCTCTCGAGAGTGTCTGAATCGACGTCGTGATTGCCGTCCTTATCGAGGACCCGCGCTGCCGGGAGCGTCTTCGCGAACCCGCCGGTCGCGGAATCGAGATCGGCCGCGATGTCGAGCATCCGTAGCCCATCGATCAGCACCTCGCTCAGCGGGCGCTTATCCCAGTCACCGGCTGTACGGCTCAAGAACTCGAAGATGCCGCGGATTCGCTCGGAGCCCGAGCCCGCACACGCATACTCCGCATTCTGAAACCGCGCTCCGGCCGTGTCGAAGAAGAAGATCTCGAACGCGCCCGTCCGCGGGTCCCGCGCGGCAAGAATCGGCAAGAAGATGCCGATTCCCTGCATCGCCATCGGCAGATTACCGGCCAAAGCCCGAGAGATCTCCTGGAGCTTGCCCTCCAGCGACATCTCGTTGAGGTGCATCCGGCTGTAGTACTTGAAGCTGTGCTTGAGCAGACGGCACACCTCGATCGACCGTGCGAAGGAGCCGCTGATCGCAACGACCGTGGCGTCATCCAAAGGCAGGATTTTGTCCGCGTGGTCGTACATGATGAGGTTGCCCATCGTCGCACGCCGGTCGGCAAGAATCAGGACGCCCTCTTGGCACCGAAGCGCCAGGACCGTCGTGCCGTGAACTTCGTCGGCAGCGCTCGTCGCTGGAGCCGGCTTCCACCCCACGAGATCGGCAAAGGTGCGTGGCGACTCGACCGTCATTGTCCGCTGCGCTGGCGGTACTTTTTCGCCTGGTCCGGATCCACCTTCTTCATCCGTTTGAGTAACTCGTTCGGGCCGCCCGGCTTCTTGAGGTCGGGCTTCGAGGGGCCGCTCTCGTCGCCCGATTTTCGCTCGGGCTCGGGCTGAAGCGGACGGGTCAGGCGATCGGCATGGATGATCATGTCGTTTGAATCTCCTTCAGGCGGTCGATAAACTCTCTTACGTCGGAGGCGCGCTCAAGTTCCAGTCCATACCGCTTCGACGGGTCCAGGTGGATCTCCTCGGTCCGGCCCTCGAGTTCGAATGTCAGCACACCCCAACTCGCTCCCTGAAGCCACGGCCCGTAGCGGGTCACGGCGAGCGCTCGTGCTCGCGCGCGCGTGTCCTCGAACACGCCCGTCTCGCGACCCCCCACCGCGAGGGCATCCGGCATTTCGATCTCACCCATGTCCACCAGCGCCGCGAACAGACTCTCCCCCGGATCGACGTTGCTGTACTCCAAATCCAGCGATTGCAGCATCGGATCATCCCAATTCGACCCTTCGCTGTCGCGGTACGACTCCAACATCCGGTGCTTGGCGACCCAGTCGACGTGCCGAGCGGCTAAATCGCGATCGCCACGCAGACTTGCGAGGAGGTCGCGCACGAACGCGACCGACGCGCACTCGTCGGCGCTGAGTTCCAGCGTCGCCTCGGCGGCCGCGAGATACGATTCGATCACGTCGTAAGCGGTCGTCCAACTGCCTCGATCGAGTTCGATTCGGAAGTCCCCGCCAACGTCCCGCGAGACGCTTTGGAATGCGCGCACCGGGTCGCGAAGCGCCCACGCCGGGACCTCCGACTCCGCAGCCAGCCGTACCGCCAAACGAACGAGCTCGACTTTCAGCCGCGTCGACGTCGGGATCCGATTCGCATCCCCCGCGATTACATGAAGCCGGATCCACTCCCGTGGATCGCCATGAGGCTCGTCCCGCGTGTTGAACACGGGCCGCCGGTACAGAGTCTCGGCGTTCGCCGGTTCGACGAAGAAGTCCGCCCGTTGGCTTAACTGGAAGTCACACCTCGCCCCATGCTCCGATCCTACTTTGCCGGCCCCGCACACGATCTGGCGGGCGACGAGGATCGGCGTCACCGCACGGTACAGCCCCTCATGGCCAAGCCTACGCGGCGTCAGATAGCTCTCGTGGGTTCCGTAGCCGGCCCCGTGAAAGTCGGTGTTGTTCTTGTAGACGCGGACGGCCCGTCCCGCAACCTCCGCCAACTCCCGTGCCGCCCGGAGGACGACCGCCTCGCCCGCCAAATCGTGGAACACGAGTTCGCGCGCCGTCCAGCACTCGGGCGTGGCGTATTCCGGATGGCCATGGTCGTTGTAGAAGCGTGCGCCGTTCGCCAATACGCGATCCGAACGGACCTCCCGGTCCGATCCGTGGCTCCGGCCTTGATCGAACCTTGCGTCTTCCGGATCGATCGCCAGCCGATCGAGCCGAAATCCGCGCAAGTCGGCCCGTGGCGACTCCCACCGGTAGTCCCAACCAAGAAAAGCCCCGTCCGGGCTACCCCGGACGAGGCTCATCGCATCGTCGATCTGATCGGCGGCGCCGCGACCCTCGACGGCGAGACCGTACTCGGTCTCGATCCCGACGAGGACCGGCGTCATCAGCGGCGGAAGACCGCGAACCCACCCTGAAGCGGGAACGGGAACAGCGGATTCGTCTCCGTGACGTTGTAGTCGCCCTTCAGCACGTCGTACCCGATCACCACACGGCGACCGTTCACCGTGCCATAGGTCGGTCGCGTGATCAGGTTGGAGACAAAGCCCTTGACCTCGTTCGCGGCGTCGGCATCGTCGATCTGCGCGATCGGCCACAGGCTGAAGAAACCAGTCGTGGGCGGCGCGCCCGCGGCGACGGTATAGCGCAGGGTGCCCTGCCACATCGCCGTGATCTGGCCGTCCGGATTGTGCTTCCAAACCAGGAGGGTCTGGCGATCGTCGTCGTTGCTGTTCGGCATCGCGATCATGGAATAGACCGGGAAGTCCGTCATCACCGACTTGTAGGAGCGCCAGGAGCCTTGCAGCGCCGTAATCTTCGTCAGCCCTTCGATGTCGCGGGGATCAAGCTCAAGAAGAGTGTAGGTGCCCGGAGCCTGGACGCCACCGAGGATGGGTCCCGGGCGGATGATGCCCTGCTCGACGCGCACCGGATCGAGGAGCTCGAACGAGCCGTCGAACCCAAAGCCCGCGCTCATCGCGATCGCGTCACCCGAATAGAGCACCGCTTCGGCGGGCGCGCCGCTCGTCATCAGCGGCCGATCGTCGGCCGGCATCGCCGACAAGTCGAACGAGACCTGGTCGCTCAGGAAACTCGTCATCGAGTTCGTGAATTCGTTGTAGTTGCGGAAGATGAACAGATCCCGGTCGAAGACCACCCCGAAACCGTCCCAGTTGAGGATCGCGTCGTCGAGGCTGACCTGAACCGACGAATAGCGCCCGGGGAACATCCGAAGCTCGATGTCGAACGGAGGTTCGGCGAGAAGCGCGGGCGGATTCTGGGTGAGAAGGTCCGTGCCGCCGAAGTCGTTCTCCTGCTCCAGACTGAAGACCTCAAGCGGGAACTGGGTCAGGAAGCGTGAGCCCTGATCGCCAGGCACCGCCACGCTGAAAGTCCGAGAGTTGATCGAGTAAGCGTCCAACTGGACCTTCAACTCGGGGAACGTCGACTGGTCGAGCACCGGGATGATGTCATTGACGTTGTTCTGGTAGGCGATCCGCTGGATGACCGCAATCAGCGATCCCGGCGCACGTCGACCCTGTCCACTGATGAAGGTCGTCGTGAGGCCGGCCGTATTCCCGAGAACAACCGTGGGAGCGCTCCGATCCGGACCCGGGGGAGGCGGAGGTACGCGGCCATCTCCCGAACCACCGCAACCCGCAACAAACACCGCCGCGAAGGCGACAACCAGCCACTTCATCGAATCCTTCATCACGTATCAGACTCCTGACCGAACATCCTGTTAGCGCTAAGTCTAGCACGTTGGCGAAGGATTGACCACCCTCGCGGCTCGGTTTTCCCCAAACTCACCCGTTCGACGGCTCCTACTCGATTCGACCGATGCTTCGTCCGCGCGTGGGCGACGCAGTTGCCCCTGGAAACTGGGGAACTCGAAGTCTCAAGGACGTGTTCTCCAGGGACAAGCGTTCGGAATCTTGCCCACGCCGGCGGAAATCTCCCTTGCGGTCGGCCGACAAGTCGTCTCACGAGGCTCCGCCAGGTATCCTCAGGTTCCCTGTGACAACCCTCGGACTCTCATCACGCGCGGCGCTCCTCAAGCCATCACCGACGTTGGCGATGACCTCCAAAGCGCGCCAGATGAAGGCCCAGGGGCTCGACGTCATCTCCTTTGCTGCCGGCGAGCCCGACTTCGGCACTCCCGAACCGATCTGCGATGCCGCAATCGAGGCGCTTCGCGCCGGAGCGACCAAGTACACCGCGAGCAGCGGCACCCCGGAACTCAAGGCCGCCATCGTCGAGAAATTCCGGCGCGAAAACGGTCTTGACTATCGGCCCGAGCAGATCGTCGTCAGCTGCGGTGCCAAGCACAGCGTGTTCAACACGCTGATGGTCCTCGTCGAGCCGGGCGACGAAGTCATCCTTCTCGCGCCCTACTGGATGACCTATGCCGACCAGGTCGTTCTCGCCGGTGGCCGCCCCGTCGCGATCGCGCTCGATCCCGAGTCCGGCTTTGTGCCGACCCTCGAACAGCTGCGGGCGGCAATCTCCCCTCGCACCAAGGCGATCATCCTGAACAGCCCGTGTAACCCGACCGGCGCGGTGCTCCCGCGCGCGACGCTCAAGGAGATCGCCGCCCTCGCCCTCCGCCACGACTTCTGGATCATCGCCGACGAAATCTACGAGCGCCTCATCTACAGCGCCGACCACCAGAGCATCGGAGCCCTCGGGGCTGAAGTCAAGGATCGGACGATCACCATCAGCGGATGCAGCAAGAGCTTTGCGATGACTGGGTGGCGTATCGGATACGCTGCGGCCCCGGCCGAGGTCGCCCAGGCGATGTCCAACCTCCAGGATCAGGTGACGAGCAATCCGACCACCTTCGCCCAGGCCGGAGCGATCGCCGCGCTGAACTGCGATGCTGACGTGGTCGATGCCATGCGCGACGAGTTTCGAGCTCGGCGGGACTTGATGCTCGCCCTCTTGCAGGCCATTCCCGGGCTCTCTACCCCGACTCCAGGCGGAGCTTTCTACGTCTTTCCCGATGTGAGTGCCTTTCTTGGAGACCGCTGTCCGACCGACGCCGATCTCGCCGACTACCTCCTGAACGAGGCCCATGTCGCGACGGTGGCCGGGAGCGTCTTCGAAGGTCCCGGCCATGTGCGCCTTTCGTACTCGGCCGGCCGCACCGATATCGAAAGAGGAGTCGCACGGATCGCCGAAGCATTGGGAAAGCTGCTGTGAGAATCGTCGGGAACCGTTTCGGCTGGGAGAGCATCGAAGAGAATCAGAACGATGGGCGGATGAACGAAGACACCATCATCCCGAAGCAGATTCCTCTGCGCAGCCCCGAGCTCTTTTTGCTCGCGATGCGCCATCGCTCGGCTGCGGCCGATATGGTCCGAGACAGTTACGAGAGACTCGAGTTCTTCGGCGACTCGGTGCTCGGGCTGGTCATCGCCCAGTTTCTCTACGAGCATCAGCCTGACTGGGATCAGGGGATGATGAGCAAAGCCAAGGCGAGCGTCGTCCAAGAGGGCCCACTCGCAGAGATCGCTTTCAAGCTCGGGCTCAGCGACTTCATCGAGCTCTCGCCCAGCGAGGAAGCGACCGGCGGACGCACCCGACCGTCGATCCTGGCCGATATCTTCGAGGCGATCGTCGGCGCGATCTACCTTGAGTCCGGCCTCGAGAAGGCCCGGTGGTTCGTGCTCGAACAGGTCCACCCGTACCTCGCACGCGTCCGGACCGGAGACGTCAGCCCGAACGACTACAAGTCCAAGCTCCAGGAGCTCGCCCAAGCCAACTGGCGCTCGACGCCGACCTACCGCATCGTCAGGGAAACCGGACACGCCCACGAAAAGCGCTTCCTCGTCCAAGTGCTCTTCGACGGCGAGGTCCTCGGCGAAGGGACGGGGCGATCGAAGAAGGAGGCCGAACAGAGCGCCGCTCAGGAAGCCCTCGACATGATCGAGCGCAACCGACGGGCCCGTGAGCTCGTCGACCTCCATCTTGAAGACTAGTCGTCGCGACGAGCCAATTCTTCTTCGAGCGCCTTGATCCGAGCCAGAAGCTCGGGGAGTTTCCGTTGCAGGGCGAGTAAGCGGAGCGCTTCACGAGCCGGCGTCGCCGGCGTCCCGAAGTATTCACCCTGGGTTTCGATCGAGCCCATTACTCCGGTCCGACCGGCAAGGATCGCGTCGCTGGCGATCGAGACATGGTCCGCAACGGCGACCTGGCCCCCCATCGTCACGCGGTCCCCGATTCGGACGCTGCCGCTGACGCCGGTGAGCGCGGCGATCACCGTGTGCTCCCCCACCTCGCAGTTGTGGGCGATCTGAATCAAATTGTCCAGCTTGGAACCCCGACGGATCACGGTGTCGCCGCACGTCGCGCGATCGATGCAGGTGTTGGCACCGACCTCGACGTCATCCTCGAGAATCACCCGTCCCACCTGGGGCACCTTGACCCGCCGTTGTCCGTCCCAAACGAATCCAAACCCGTCGGCACCGACCACCGCCCCGGCGTGGACCACCACCCGATCGCCGACGACCACGTCTTGGAGAAGCACGACGTGGGGGTAGATCTCGCAATCCGCCCCGATCTGGCAACCCTCTCCGATGTAGGCGTGGGGATGGATCCGGCTCTTCGCCCCGATCCGGGCTCGCGGTCCGATGTACGCCATCGGGCCGATCGACGCCGAGGGATCGACCTCTGCGCTCGGATCAATCGCGGCTTGAGGGCTCGGTCCCTCGCTCAAAGCCAAAGGCCGCCGAAATAGCGCAAGGACCATTGCGAACGCCTCTCGGGGGTGAGGATGGAACAGAGCCGGCTTCGACAGTGCCCATCCCGGAGGCACGATTACGGCCCCGACCGTGCTCGACTCGACCATCGCGAGGTACTTGTCCGACTCCGCGAACGTGATGCCGCCCGGATCATCGTCGCCGGCGGGCACGGGACGGATGATGCGGAGGTCAGCCGATCCGCTGACCTCCGCGCCAAGGCGTTGGCCCAATTCGGCTAGGGTCCAGGTGCGAATGACTGCCTCCACTGCAAGAACTCCTGGGTAGCGTTCCGGCCCTGACCCCGAGGGACCAGACGGTAGCCCCTGACTCTGGCCCAGATCTCCAACTGGGCACGGCGCGAGTCCGCGGGTCGTGCCGGCTCACGGGGACCGGGAAACGACGGCGCGACCCGAGGAGTCGGGGCGATTTTCACCGCGACTGCCGGTGCCTTCTCTAAGACCCGGTCGATCTTCACGGCTTGTCCGAGGTCGGAATCGAGCTCCTGGACCAGCCGCTGGGCCTCGTCCGCCGCCGCCTTCCGTGCCGCGTCCTCCCTCTCGGCTGACGCGCGCACGATCGCCGCTTGCGCTTCGGCAAACCGGGTGTCGATCGCGTCAAGACGCGCTGCCCAGGTCTTGTCGACCATCGAGTCGAGGGTGACCAACGTTTTGCGCGCGTCGACGGCCCGCTGGAACGCGGTCCACGCGTCGGTCGCTTCTGGGTCGGGCGCCCTCAGCGAATCGGGATCCGGATCCGGGAAGCCGACATCGTTCGCGAGTTCGAGTCGAATCCGCCCTTTCGCCGGCGCGTAGGCGTCGAACAGCGCCCGGTAGGTGCCGAACACCGCTTCCGTCGCCCGGGCTCGTTCCGGTCCGAGCTTCGCCAGTTCGTCCTTCGTCCATTCTCGGATCTCGGCCATCGACTCCGTTTCGAGACGGGTTCGGTAGTCCTTGAGCGCGGCCGCGCGAATGCGTTCGAGTGACGCCTGGGTGAGTTTGAGGCGCTCATCGTTCTGATCGAGGGCGAGACGTTGCTCGGGAAGCGCATCGAGGGAAAGCCCGGAGCCCGGGGCCGGAGCGCTCATTGGGAGCGCTACAGAGGGAGTCGCGGACGGCGCGTCGGCTTGCGGCACTTGCGCGAGGTCGACATACACGGGTTTCAGTTCGGACCCGCAACCGACCAACGCCAAGGCAAGCAGGAAGATGGCACCCTTTCCGCAGCGCAGCGGAAAGGGTGAGGGGATGCGCCGACGCACCCTAGCGCTTCGAGTCCATCTGCTTGACCACGGCATCGGTCAGGTCGTTCGCAGCGTAGGGAGCGACGTTCGTTTCGAAAACCAGGGTGAAACTCTGGGCCTTCGCCACCTCGCCAAGGGCGAGCTTGGCGCGATCGATCGTCTGATTCTGGAGGTCCTGCTGGATCTGTGTGAGCTGGGCGTTGAAGTCCCCGTTCCACTCCTCGAGCATGTCACCCATCATTTGGGCGCGCTGCGCAAACTCAGAGAGCACTCGTTTCTCGTCCTCGGTCAAGTTCGCGCCCTTCTGCATCAGGTCCGAGCGTCGCTTGTCCGAAGCGATGACGTCTTGCTTCGTCTTTTCGAGTTGCTGCTTCTCTTGGTCGGTGATGTTCTCTTTCAGCGTCAGGTCGCGAATCGTTCGGGCTTGGTCGGCGGTGAGCACTTTGTAGGTGCGGACGAACTCGACCAATCCGCGTCGGGCGGTGACCGCGGCGTTGAGTTTGGCGGTGTTCGATTTGCCCAGCGCGCTCGTCTGGATGACCTTGTTGAGGTCGACGATGCCCTGTTTGTCGCCTTGCGCCCCGAAGCCGGTGACGGCGACTACGCCGACCACCACCGTGGCCACGACCCAACCCATGTGACTGACATTGATTTTCATACTGTTTTCGATACCTTTGTTGCTAGAAACTTCCACCGATGGAGAAGTGCGTGCGACTTCCGCCCTGCTGATTGAAGCCGAAGTCGATCCGAATCTGTCCGAGCGGCGTCTTGAAGCCGACTCCGATTCCATAGCCGAGGTGAAGCTTGGGGTCCATACTCTGCTCGAAGTTGTTGACGGTCGGGTACCCACCCCAAGCGCCGCCATAGTCCACGAACGGGATCAGATTGAAGGTCTTCTGGATCGGGAAGCGGTACTCGAGCGAGGTCAGAAACTGCTGTTTGCCCCAGAATCGCTGGTCGCTGTAGCCGCGCAGTGAGTCCGAGCCACCGATGAAGAACTGCTCGAAGAACGGGATCGTCCCGCTGATCCAACCGTAGCGGACGCGGTACGCCAAGACTTGGCGCGGAGTGTCGACCGGCTTGTCCTTCGGCGGGCGCCTCGAGAACCACGCTTTATACTCAAGCGTCGTCCGAGCGAAGTTGTGTCGTCCGAGCACGTCGGTAACGTCGCCGACGTCGCCGCCGATCTTCGTGATGTTCGCCACGCCCGGCTCGAAGAGGACGCGAGCATAGTCGCCCTCGGCCGGATCGAGCGGCACGTCGCGCCGATCCCGTCCGAGTCCGAAGCTGAGCGTGCCGACGTCACCGTCCTGCTGAATGAAGTTGGCATCGCCGGTCGTTCGGAGGTTGATCGTCTTGATGACTTCGTAGTTCGCACCGATGCTGGCGAGAAAGTCGCGACCGAGCGGTCGCGAGAGGGCAACCGAACCGCCGGTGCGGCGCTCGTCGAACCGCTGATCGTTCGGCGAGTCCTGACCGCCGATTCCGATTCCCGTGAAGTAGCTGTTGACTCGGGAATAGGCCCGAATCGCCAAATTGCTGTCCCGCGAGTCCATGAACGGGTTCACGTAGTCAAGGCTGACACTCAGGCCGCCACCGCTCGTATCCTGGGACAGCGTCACCCCCGTCTGCTGACCGGTTCCGTTGAAGTTTGTGTCGAAATAGCGAACATTTCCGGCCAGTCGACTCCGCGGGTCGAGGGAGACGCCGACCCCGATCTGGGCCGTCCGTGCCTCTTTCATATCGAGCAGGACGTCGAACTTACCGATCTCGTCGGTCATGCGGGTCTTGGCTTCGATGTTCTCGAACCAGCCCGTGCTTTCGAGGCGGCGGCGATCGATCGCCCAGAGGTTCTCGTTGAACGCTCGGCCCGGCTTCGTCTTCATCATCCGGCGGACGACGCTTGGGCGGGTTCGCACGAGTCCCTGGAGGACGATTTCGTTCACGGCCCGCTCCACGACCACCAGGTTGAGCGTGTTGGGAGACTCCGGAAGCGGTACCACGTCGACGCGGGCGAAATAGCCCTTGGACTCGTACTTCTTCGCGATCGCCTCCGTGGTTGGCAGGACGGTGCGGAGGTTGAACACCTGCCCCACCGGCTGCGTCACCAGCGGCATCAGGTCCTCTTGCCGGAAGACCGTGCTCCCGACGATCCGGATCTCCTTGACGACCGGGTTCTCCTGAACCTCGACGACGAGTTCATAGGAGCCCTTTTCGACCTCGCGAGACAGAATCTTGACGTCCTGGAAGAATCCGAGTTCGCGGATGGCTTCCTCGTCACGAGCGAGGGTCGCACTGCTATAGGGGCCGCCCTCCTTGCTCTGCATCGCGGTCAGAATCGCCTCGCGAGCGATCTGCTTGTTCCCCCGAATGACGATCTCCTTGATGGTGTCGCTCTGGGCGAACGCACAACTTGCGATGACGCAAGCCAGCAGCAACGTGATGATGGTCCTTAACAACAGGTTCTCCTCCTGAGAAGTAAACGTCCTAGTTTAGACGCATTGGCTTCGAATGCGTGTTGAATGTCCCGATCCGGACCCAAAAGCAACCCCTGCGAGCGGGTAACGTACCGGTCCGATGGATGCCATGCTCGAAGCCTACTGTCACCAGCACGGCATTCTCGGCGGTGCCGAGGCGCAAGCCGCCCTCGAGCGGTTCGAAGTCGACCTCTACGAAACCAACGGGATCGCGAACCTCACCCGTGTGCCTCGCGCCGACTTTGCCCTCCGCCACATCCTCGATTCGCTCCTGATCGTGCCTCTCGTTCCCGAAGGGTCCCGTGTTCTCGATCTCGGCAGTGGCCCTGGATTCCCGGCCTGGCCTCTCGCTCTCGGCCGCCCTGATCTCCAGGTCTGCGCCGTCGATAGTTCGGGCAAAATGACCAACTTTCTCAAGCGCCACCCCCTACCGAACCTCACCGTCGAACAGGTCCGGGCCGAAGACTGGGGCGTGCGCGACTCCTTCGACTTCGTCACCGCCCGCGCGCTCGCACCCCTCGGAATCCTCCTCGAACTCTGTGCCGCCCCGTGCATCATCGGTGGCGTGATCGTCCCCTTCCGAACACCCGCCGAAAAACCCCTGATGAAGGCAATCGACGCGGAAGTCCTCGGCCTACGCCTCGAGCGGGTTCACGATCTCCCCCTCCCCAGCACCACGATCATCCGCACTTTCCCCGTCTACCGGAAGTTCAAGGTCACCGATGCGAAGTATCCGCGCGTCTGGTCCCGAATCAAGGCCGACCCGATCGGCGGTCCGACCTAGAACCGCACTCCGTACTCGAAAGTCACCTTCCAAGGGCGATCCTGGTCGAATCCGATGCCGAATCGTGAGCGACCAAACACCCAGCCCCGGAACGGCGGCCGGTACACCAGCCGGACTTCGTACTTCGGTGACTGACCAGGCGGGGGATTCAATTGGCGACGCGCAAACAGCGTCAATCCGCGAGCAAAAGTCTTTGCGGCGGTGATCGTCGTCTGATCCAGCGGGTTGTAGGAGAGGCTGAGGTAATCCAGGTTCAGGCCGCTCGCCAGGTTTTCGGTGAACGGCGTGATCACGTTCGGCAGCACGAAACCGAGCACCGCATCCCGCGCCTGCCCCAAACCAGGGCGGAGCGACGACTGGGCCAGAGACTCGATGAAGTCTTTCTGCCCAAGCAGACTCACGATCTGGTCTTGGCTCAAGTCCGGCGGGTCACTCGTCGCCGTGAGGACTAGCCCCCCTTCCTCGAGAAGGTTGCCCCGCATACCGAGCGTCACGTCGTAGGTCTCGATGCTGTCGCCGAAGCGGCGCGCCGTCACACGGGTTCGCCCTTCGAGGTTCACATCGAGAATCGCAGTCGATTCGCCCAACGCGTTCTGGGTGTAGCTGAAGTCGATCTTCCCGCCCTCTTCGAGTTCGATGCGCGCGGTCGGCAACCGAAAGACCCCTTCGTCGACGGACAGGGCCGCGTTGACCCGCGGCGAGTCGAGGGTCCCGTTGATCGTCGCGTCTCCGGTGGTCGTGAGGTTCGCGGTCGTCGTCCTGAGACGAGCCGTGTCCTTGATGCGGAACATGACGTTGTCGAACCGAGGATTGAACAACGGATCGCTCGTCCCGGCACCCTCCGCGAACTCCGTCGGCACGAGCACGTTCATGCCGAGCACGCTGACCGGCGTACCGGCCACACCCGAAATTCGCGGCTGGCGCAGCGTCCCACGGACGTTCAACGTGCCCGAAAGCGCTCCTTGCGACCGGCGACTCGCCACCGTCGCACCTTGGTCGAATCGGAACCCTGAGAAGACCAGTACGCCGTTCAGGAGGCACTGCTCAAGTCGCTGACGCAGATCGAGCCCAGGCTCGGCCACGTTGCGGAAGTCGAAGCCCGTGTTCATCAGAATGAAGCCACCCGAAGAACTCCCGATGGAGGCTGCCGCCCGCAGTCGTCCGCGGTCCCAGTCAAGTCTCACCTTCGGAGCCAGCAACGACGTGTCGAGACCTTCGAACGCCAAGACCCCGTCGGTCGACTCGACGGAACCGGTCGCGACGACGTTGTCGTGGGTGCCCGAAACCTTCAAACTCCCGCTGATGCGCCCGCGCGTCCGCGTCGGATCAAGACCCGCGATCGTCTCGTCCAAATCTGAGAGCGCGCGGGAGACGACGCGGAGATCGACGTCGAGAGGTCTCCGCGTATCGGTGCCCCCTGTCGACGGCTCGAACGCCGAAAGCGGCACCATTGCCGAAAGATCGCCGTCGAGGTCCGCGATTTTGAACTTGCCTTGAGCCCGAACCACCCCGTCGATGAGGGTCAGCTCCTGCACCGTAACGCTCGTCTCGAGGCTGTCGGGCAATGCCTGGTCACCTCCGAGGTTGAGATTCTTGATCTCCAGGGAACTCTGGACGAGGTCGGGCTTCCGCGTTTCCCCTCCGAATGCGAACGTCCACTCCCCGATCTTGCCTCCGATCGGTGGTGCCTTGGGAAACGCTACGTTAAGCCAGTCAAGATAGAAGTTGTACAGATCACCTTCGAGGACGAGGGATCCATCCTCATCGATGGTCCCCTTCGCGGTCAACCGTCCCGGATCCGGCCGGTCGGCTTGCTCATTCCATAGGAAGTCGTCGATGGTCCAGACTCCGCCTTGACGAACCGCCTTGGCCGTGATTTCTCCGGCATCGCGCCCTTTGACCACGAGTCCACTGAGCGCAAAGGAACTCAGAACAACATCCGGATCGTCGATCGATCCCGTGACGGCGGCCTCGGCACCCAGTTGGCCACGGCTTCCCCGACGCCACTCTTCCCAAGCTGGATCTCGCAGCGTGGGCAACGCATCGAGCAACGTTTCAATCGGAAAATTGTAGGCAAGAGTCTTGGCGTCGATCGTCCGAGTGTCGGGGTTGTAAACCGCGTTCTCCACCGAGACGTAGCGTCCAGGGCGGCCGATCTCAGCCGACCCCGTCCACGTCGACTCGTGGAGAGCCACCTTCACTTGGCCCCGACCGAGCGGTGATTCGTTGACCTCGAGGGCATCGACCTCCAAGTTCGACCCAAGCTGGGCGAACCGGCCGTCCCGAATGTCGAACGCGAACGTCCCGTTCGCACTTCCCCCGAATCTTAAGCTCGACGTGTCGCTCGGAATTCGCGCCAGGGGCACGGACACAAGGGAGCCCTCGAAGGTGCCTTGCCGGCTCGCCGGGTCGTACTGCCCCGAGATCGTCACCGCCTCGTTCGATCCAAACTCCAGTCGACCCCGGCTCAACGTCCACTTCTCGCCCGTGAAGCCGAACTCCGCCCGCACTCCGGTGGCCTCGACGCCGAAGGCCTCGACACGCGAGCCGGCAAGGAAACCGCCGACGACGGGATCCTCCAAGGTCCCGGCGAGACTCCCGTTCTCGATCGTCGCGAACCCCTCCACGTCGAAGCCGAGCCGCTCGTTCCACTCCTGGAGGTCGATGCCCTCCGCCTTCCACGTCCCGGCGATCGCTCCGGATTTCGGCTCCCAGCTCACCGCGCCCTCTGCCTTCGCTGCCCCGATCGCGACGATCACATCGTCGAGCCGCACTTCTTCGCGACTCGCCCTCACATCGGCCGAGACGTAGGGGATTTCGATATCTTCGCGCACAAAACCATAGACTTCTGCTGCACCGGTGGCCGTCGGATTCGAAAGCGTTCCGCCCAACTCGGCTTGCAAGAACGCTGCTCCCTTTGAGCCGTCCCATAGTGCGGCGACATCTACGCCGCCCGCACTCACGACCCCGTCGATCTCCTTCGAGCGCAAGTCGACCGTCCCGCTGGCGAGCAACATCCCGGTCGAACCGGTCAGCGCGAAGCGACCAATCGTCGCCATGTTCCGAGCGATCTCCGCGCGGCCTTCGAACAAGCCGAGGAACCGCCGCGTCTGCCCGTGACGGTAGCCGGCTTGGCCGCGCGCATCGACCACGATCACCGGCTTGGCGGTGGTTCCATCCACGACAGCCCGAAGCTCGCCGCGCCCCTCGATCCCATCGACGCCGAACCTCGAAAGGAACTTGCTTAGATCGATCGAACCCGTCGAAGCCCACGCCGACAACTTCCCGGAAGCCCAGTCGAGTGCCAACGCACCGGAAACAGGTTCACCCGACCATCGCGCGGCCACGCTCTCGGCTCGAAGCCCGTTCGTATCGACCGCGAGTTTCCACCGACTGTCGGTGGCCGCTTCGCCATCCCAGGCCATTCGCGGTGCCTGCAGCAAACCGTCGATCGCGTACCGATCGCCTCGCCAGGCCACCGTCCCCTCGAACGTGGGACGCGACGCCGTCAGCTCCCTGGGGAGGACCTTGGCGAGCGGCGCCCAGAACGCTCGCTCGGTATCGGCCGATGCCGTGACCTTGCCGACAAGGCCAAAGTCTCCGATCCAAGACAGCGTCCCGTCAAACGTGAGCCGTCGACGCGCCTCGCTCACCGTCGCGGCCACGCTCAATCGGTCGCCGGCCCAGCGCACCCGACCGTCGACCGTCGCCCCGGCGACCACATCGCTGACGCGAATGCCACGACCCCGAGCGGTCAGCGACGCGGCCAAGTTTACGCGCCCGGCCTGAATCTGGGCGCGGATCGGACCCGAGACCGCCAACTGCGCCACATCGAGGGGTTCGTAGTCGCGGAGCGTCGCCGGATCGATCCAGCGTCGCAAGTGCGGAACCAAGGGGGCGAGTTCCAGTCCTGTCACCGTAGTCGCGACCTGAATCGCGTCGCTCCCAACGATGGTGACCTTCAGGGGAAGCACCCCGACCGTCGGAATCTCCAACGTTCCACCGGCGACCACGTTCTCGCCGACCCCTTCCAACCTCAACAGACGCGAGCGAGCCCGTAAGGGAAGTGTGGGACTTCGCAGCGAATCCTTGTACAGAAAGTCGACGTCCCGGACCGCGATCCTGAATGCGGTATCACCCCCTTCGGTCGTCTTCTTCGGCAAATAGCGCTCGAAGGAGTAGCTTCCGTTGGGCATTCGCTCGACGATCCCGCGGAGGCCGGCCGCGTCGCCGACCCATGTCTCGCCGTCTTGGCGAAGAACGAGGCGATCGAGCGCGAGCACCGCTTCCTCCTGGGAACTCCAGACCCGGGCTCGGCGCAACACGAGGACCCGCTCCCGGTCGTCGAACGCATAGCTCTCGGCCGTGAGCCGCACCGGGCCGTCCTGGGCCTCGTACACCAGTTCCACGGGCACGCCCGGGGCCTTGAGGCGATCGTAGCACTGGTAGGCGTAGGCCGCGCTCAGCACCAAGAGCCCGATCGGCAGGCAAATCGTGATGACGCCGATCGAGGCGATGCCGCCACGCCAGAGGCTGCCGAGTCGCCTGCGCACTTGTGCCGATTCTGACCGATGGCTGCGAGCCCGGTTACGGGGTTTTCCCCAAACGCGGGACGATCCCCGAGGCATCAGCCCCGAGGATCGTTTGGGAATGGATTCGATGTGTTTATGGAATCAGTTTTAGACCTCCTTCTTTCGTGTTCACCGGGCTCTCCACGATGATCCGGGCGTCGGTGACGGCGCGAATGGTTCGGGCCTGGATCGGGAAGGTCACCTTGCTCGCGTTGGCAGGGACCCGGACGGTCGCCGGCAGTCCGATCAAGTCGGGGTGCGAGCTCCGCAGACGGAGGGTCACCGGCTCGGGCGTTTCGGCGTCGAGTTGGATCTCTCCGACGAGGCGGCCCCGCGACTTCAGCGTCGATCCGCGGAAACGGATCTGCTCGACCAGTGCCCGGAAGCTGTCCTGACCGGTGACGATGAGAGAGAACCGCTGCGTGTTTATGACGCCCTTGTGCGTGATCCGAATCGTGTACCAGCCGATCGTCGTCTGAGGCAAAAGCACCTGCTCCACATTGTCCCGGCTGTTATCACCGCGGACGGCGGCGGCGTTCGGCGTGGACGGATTGAGCACCCAGGGCTGCTGAACGGTCGTACCCCGAACGATACGAAGGTCGAGATCGTTCACGAGCATCCGGTTCGTCGGATCGAGCGAGGGCGCGACAGGCGTGCCGGCTGGATCGTTCCAGGCCAGGGTCGCCTTCAAAGGCCCACCAAGCGAGAACACGCGCATCTCGAACGAACGACGGAACGTCAACTGCCCCTCGGTGATGGTCGTGTCCATCGTGGCTTCCTTGTCGATCACGGCGACCGCGGACCTTGAGTTAAGCATTCCCCAGCCGAACTTGTAATCTGGGCCGGCGCTGGGTCCCGCTTCGTGGGCGCTGTGGATCGCGATCGCCTTCCAGGTGGCGCTCCGCAATTCGCCACCGTTGAAGCGGTTCTTGTAGTGCTCCATCCAGAGCGCGATCGAACCCGCCGCCACGGGAGACGCCATCGACGTCCCCGACTTCGACGAGTAAGCCGTGTTCGACGTGTTGTTCGTCGACCAGACGTCCACCCCAGCCGCGACGATGTCGGGTTTGATCCGTCCATCGTCGGTCGGACCGAAGCTGGTGAACGCTGCCGCCCGGGCGTCGGACGCACTCAGAATGCCACCCGCCACATCTTCCGCCGCTCCGACGGTCAGGATGTTCTTGGCGAGAGCGGTCCCGTTGATCGTATCGAAGCCATCCGCGCCGCCGTCTCGCTCACGAGTCCGCGTGCTTGTCGTCCAACCGTTGTTCCAAACGAAGTGGGAGACGCCGGCTGGGGGATTGTCGTTGCGGTCGTTCCCCGCCGACGCGCAGATCAGGTAGTACGGCGCCTGGTTGGCGATCAGGTCCCACTCCCGGGTCGCCTGAGTGTAGAAACCGAACCGATAGTCCTCGTTCTGGCTGATCGAAGGATCGCCATACCAGTACCATTGAGCGGAACCGTTATCGAATTGCCAGCCCGTAATGAGCCCGTACGAGTGGTTCGAGATCCGCAGTCCATCGGCGGCCGCATCCGCCATCTCGGCATCGTCGTCGGTCCAGTCGTAGGCGTCGAGGGTCGCCCCGTTGGCCATCCCGCGGGCGGCAGGGTCGAGACCGGCCGCGATCATCGTCCCTGCGACGTGGGTGGCGTGGCTCCGATGCTCGACGTCGTCGCGATTCGTGACCCGATCGCCGAATTCTCCGTGGGTCGCCCGAACCGAACCTCCGTCCCAGATGCCGATCTTGATCCCGTTTCCGGTCAATGCGAGGTTCGCACCGCCCCCGGACCAAAGTTCGTCGGTGTGGACGGTGCCGGCCTCGTCGGCGTTCAGCGTCGCCACGTAGAGCGGCATCCCGCGCTCGAAGCGAACGAACTCCATCATGCGGCCCCGTGAATCTTCGATCTGCAGCGGAATGCCGGTCAAACGGGCGAAGGCGGCCGACTGCTGGCGCGCCATCGCGTTTCGGGTTCGGAGGTCGAAGGCGAGCCGGCGGAGTCCGTCGGCATCGACCATAGGTTGAGCGGACGCGCCGGCGAACGTGGCGGCCAACGCCGCAAGGGCGAGAGTGAGTCGAGTGGTGTTTGGGTTCATCTTGAGTCTCCTGTGTGCCCCGAAGGGCGTCGATGCGTATTGGGCGACTCCAGACCGTGTCGGGATCGTGATCCCGATCACAGTAGACCGTGACCTTGACCAAGGCTCGCACGTCCAACCTATGGACCGAGAATTTGCGGTGTCCCGTTGGGAATTTCGAGTGGTTCCCCGTATACTGGTTACGTACCGATTACCCAGGGGGTAATGATATGAATTGGCAAGAGAGATCGGACTTGGGGTTAGCGCTGATCGGCGATGTGCACGACCTGTTGCGTGTCGAAGACGCGTGGAGAATCGACGAACCGCGGGGGTTCCAATGGTGGCCGGCTGAGTTCGCCCAGCACGTCTGGGCCGACATGGGGCTCTACCACCACGAGCAGGCGGTTTACCGCATGCACGTCGAGACGGACCTCATCAGCGGGCGCGGTCATCACGAGGACTTCGAGCTCGCCCTTGAGACCGCGATCGATCAGTGCACGTTCAGCGCCATCGTCTATGACAAAGCGCGCGACCTCTACCGACTGCACAGCAGTGTCTATGCCAGCCCCGAGAACATCCACTGGCTCAAGAAGACCTTCTTCGCGGCCGCGGCACTCCAAATCGCTGAGGCCCGCGACCTGATCACCAGCCTGAGTCGCGGCGCCGCCGCGGTTCCGGCAAGCAGTGCCCACCCCCGCTCCGGCCTCCGCAGCCAGCCGTCGCCGGTCGTGGGTGCCCGGGAGCAGTTCTTCAAGCCGAACGGGGCCGTCGAAAGCCGCTGGACGGGCGTCGAGGAGTGGCACGAGATGGAACGGCTCATGAAGCGCGAAGCCCTCACCATCGACACCGACCACACCCACCGGCTCTACGCCGAGTTCGGCTGGCAAGGGCCTGGCGTAGCCCTCACCAGTCATGAGCCCCGCGTCCAGCTCGAAATCACCACCCGAGAGCCGCACCCGATCCTGGGAAACGGTCTCCATCTGACGTTGACGCTTCCCCTTGCCCTCGAAGCCAAGCGTGTCGCTCACCTCGCCATCGAGCTCAACGAGGTCGAGCGAAAGGATTGGAAACGGTGCCACATGCTCGGTTCGTGGAGCGATCACCAAGACCAACTCGCGTTCCGGTGCTTCGTGCCGAACACGCTCTACAACGCCGAACTGCTCCCCAAGCTCGGCATGGACATGTTCGTGCGGGCTGCATGGGCCGACGAGTGGTGCCTCCAACACCGGGCGTCCGCGCCGGAAGCTCTCCGCGCAACCCTCGAATAGAGCCTGTCTGAACTAGGGCACGGGTAAACTGAACCCCGCGCCAGGGAGGGGGTGTGTTTTTCCATGCATCTCGATGACGCTGCTCCGGGAACCTGCTTGAGCGGCCCGTCCGTGATGCTTCCCCCCGCCATCGAGGCGTTGATCAGACAGATTTCAGAGATTTCCATCCAGGAGTTGGCTTATCCCATGGCAAACGAGAAGTTCGACGCAGACATCATCGTCATCGGCGCGGGTCCCGGCGGCTACGTCGGGGCGATCCGGGCCGCGCAACTTGGCGCACGAGTGATCTGCGTGGAGAAGGAGTACCTCGGCGGTACCTGCTTGAACTGGGGCTGCATCCCCTCGAAGGCGATGATCGCGAGCGTAGAGCGCCTCAATCACGTCAAGCACGCCGACCAGCTTGGAGTGAAGGTCGAGGGCAAGGTCGAAATGGACTTCGCCAAAATGATGGCCCGCAAGGAGAAGATCGTCACGACCCAGCGCGGCGGCATCGGGATGCTCTTCAAGAAGAACGGCGTGACCCACGTCGAAGGGTTTGCCAAGTTCGTTGATGCGCATACGATCGAGGTCGAGAAGGACGGCAAGAAGACCAAGTACACCGCCAAGCATTTCCTCCTCGCGATGGGTTCGAGCGTGATTCGCCTGAACATCCCAGGCCTCGATGGCGGGCGCGACGAAGGCGTTTGGACTTCTGATGATGCGGTCACCGCGCCGTTCGTGCCGGAGAGCATGTTGATTCTCGGCGGCGGGGCCGTCGGAGTCGAGTTCGCCTACGTCTTCAACGGCCTCGGTGCAAAGACGACGCTGGTCGAAATGATGCCGAACGTGATTCCGATGATGGACACGGACCTTGGGGTCGAGCTCGGGAAACTCCTCGGCCGGCAGGGCATCAAGGTGATGGGCGGCGCAACCCTGGAGAAGGTCGCCAAGACCAAGAAGGGGTGGAAGTGCACCGTGAAGCGCGGAGTCGAGACCGAAGAGATCGAAGTCCAAGTGATCCTCCTCGGAGTCGGTCGAAAAGCCAACACCGACGGCATGAACTTGGACAAGATCGGCGTCCGGCTTCACAAGCGCGGGGTCGAGCTCCTCGACGACACCCTCAAAACCCACGTTCCCAACATCTATGCGATCGGCGACGTCACCGGTCGGATCCAGCTCGCCCACGTGGCGAGCGCCGAAGCGATCTGCGCGGTGACGAACATGATCCAAGGCACCGACAAGAAGTTCGACTACAAGGCGGTTCCGAACTGCGTCTACACGGTTCCGGAAGTAGCCAGCGTCGGGCTTACGCAGAGCGAGGCCGAGACTCAAGGCTACGAGGTGAGCGTCGGTAAGTTCGGCTTCCGACCCCTCGGCAAAGCGATGGCGATCGCCGAGCAGGATGGCTTCGTCAAGGTCGTGGTCGACAAGAAGTACGGCGAGATCCTCGGGGTTCACATGCTCGGAGCGCATGTGACCGACATGATCGCGGCCGGCGTGGCCGCGATCAAGCTGGAAGCGACGCTCGACTACATGGTCGACACGATCCACGCCCACCCGACGATGGCCGAGGCGATGCTCGAGGCCTACGAGGACGCCGCCGGCCACGCGATCCACAAGGTCTGACGTGACCCTCAATCAATTCGTCGCCGACCGAAAGCGAGCGATCTTCGATCGTCTCACCAAGAAGCTCATGCCGGAGGAGGGCGTCTTCGATGAAGCCCTCCTTCGGGAGGGCTTCGCCAAGGCGTCGCCCCAAATGGGAACGGCTCGATTCGAGCCCCACAAGATCCACTTGGAGTTCGTGTTTCCTGATCCAGGCGGGGCCGCGATCGTGGTCACGGTGACTCTCGACCCGCCCGAGCGCATCGTGTTCCTGCCCGTGCCCGAGTGGGTGATCGAGTCGATCTGGCAAGGCGAGGTGTCCGGGTCGTTTCACTTCGAGACTGCGGCTCGCGCGCTCGCAGCTCATTTCATTGCCGAGATCGAGCCGGCCGACAATGCAAAGTGGTTCCTCCCCCAGCCGGCGAAGCGACGCGAGTAGCGCATCCGATCGCCTCAGCGTGCGATCCGGTCGATCTCGTCAGGGACGTACCACGAGCCGTTCCGCTCGGCGACGAGATCGGGGAGAGGCACCCATCGTGAACCGACTTTCACGCGGTCCGACCCAAGCGGAATCAGCACCTCGACTCCGTTGCGGGAGAGTCGAACGGCGTTCTCGACCGCTTGAATCGAGTAGGAACGCGCGATCGCCCATTCGCGAAGTTTGAGGAAGCGCGTCTCGGAAAGACGGCACCTAAAGGCGGGTACCTCGACCGTTCCGAATCGACTCGGGGCGTCAGGGTCCAGGCGACGAAACACGGCACTCGCGACGATCGATCGTGCTAGGCTCTCGATCCACGGGTCCCACTGCGTCCAATCTTGCTTGGCCATCACGCGACTCCCCTTCGCGGAGATGCCGCCACTGTCGCCGTAGGTGATGCCCAAGTAGCCGTATCCGGTCGCGACGTATTGGTAAGACGTTGCGTCCTTGATGAACCGATACTGATCGACGCCGAGCGGAAACCCCGACGCCACGGGTGGCGTGTAGTCGCCGATCATCGCGCTGACCCGAGGTTTGCCCTCCATCCGATCGCGTCGATCGGTCTCCTCATAGTGGATGTCGATGATGCCTCGGTCGGAGGCACGCGTGACGGTGACGTAGACAGGATAGGTCTTGGTACGCGCGTTGTACCGGAGCGTCGAGCGCACCTCGGGCCTCGCCCGAAAACCGCGCTGCTCGAGCCACGGAAGGTCGACGATATCGATATCTTGTGCAGTGATCATGGGGTTCTTCCCAAAGGGGTTTCAGCGTGCGACTCGGTCGATCTCCTCAGGAACGTACCACGAGCCGTTCCGCTCAGCGACGAGGTCGGGGAGGTCGATCCAGCGACCGCTCACCTTGACCTTCGCGGCTCCGACCGGTACGACGACTTCACGGGTGCCGCGATTGAGGCGAACGAGGTTCTCCTCGACCCGGATCGTGTAGTCCCGGGCCGTGGCCCAGTCGCGCAGTTTGTAGTACTTGCCTTCGGAGATGCGGCAACGGAACGTCTCGACGTCGGTCCCGTCGATCCGGGAGGTCGGAGCCGGCTCGAGGCGGCGGTTGACGCTTCGGGCGACGATCGACCGGGCAAAGTCCTCGATCCACGGGTCCCACTGCGCCCAATCTTGCGGCGGTGCGACCCGCGATCCACGCGCTGAGATCGTACCGTTGATACCGAACTCGACCACTATCTGGCCGTATCCAGTCGCGATATGGAGTCGGGCGTCCGAATCGTCATAGAGCCGAATCGCGTCGACGCCCAAGGGCAAACCGGACGCCGATCCACGCACGATCGGGGGATTCGAGAGAGCGGTGTTCAGCTTGGCGACGACGAACGTCCGTTGATCAGCCTCGTCGAATCTCACGCCGACGAAGGCGGTATCGGCCCGGCGGATACCACGACATAGGACGGTCCATTGGCCATTGGCTCGTTGCCTGAGCGACGTGCCTCCAAGAATCAGTTCCATGCCCCGCGACGTCAGCACCCGAGTATCGATCATCGGGCTGTCTTGCATCGCACCAAAAAGGAGAAACAATGTGAGTGAATTCATGGTTTGAGAACCTCGCTGGTCAAGGTAGCGTAAAGATCAGTCCTTCAACGGGGAATACGACGATCGGCTCGTACAAGGGCACTAGGTCCTCCCAGTTTCCTTGGTAGAATGTCCCGGCAACTAGTCCTGAGTACCGTGTTCCAATGTCATTCTGCCAGTATTCGGGAAGCGCCCACTCTGTCGCCGGGTTATTGTATGTAACACCGTAGGGATCGTAACGATAACTCGTTGAAGCGTCGATGTATTGGCCGGTCCATTCGTTGGTGACGACGTGGAAGTTGAATCCATATGCCGAGTAATTTGAAGGGATTGTGGAGTCGGTCCCGGCCGGGCAGAGAAGATTGGTCGTGAAGCCGTGAATCTGGCCATCGAAAGAACCGGTCAGGAGATGGGGAGTCGAGCTATGTCCGTGTTGGCTAAGTGCGATCTGCAGCCCGCCGGCGAAGTCCCTGCAATCCAGTTCTGTCCAGAACTGAGAATCCAACAATGCCGTCAGCAATCCCAAGTTGTAGGGAGCCTCTACCGCGATGTTCCCGTCAAAGAAGATTGGATAGAACCAGACTCCCGAGGGGAGGTACCGCGCTCGGCTCGTCGCCGATCGCAAGCTATAGTGCATCCCGCGCGTCATCCAAGTCTTCACGTTTGGATCACCTGTATGACCGAACGCCCAGCGACACGTGTACTCCAGATAGTCCGCCCACGGCACAGCTTGGGGCGCGATCGGAGTCGCATCGACCAAGAACAATCGCTCCCAGGAGTCGAACGTCCCGAGCGTGCCATTGTTCCCGAGGAAAGAGTCGCTCTCGCGCCAGAGCGGCATATCGTATTTGACCTGGATGTCACCCAGCGCAACGAAGTTCGGCGTACCGGAAAGCTCAATCTGCAGGTCCACTTGCGACCCAGCCGGGAGTTCGAGGTACTCCATAAACGGCGCGATGGCGAGGGTACGGTACTCAGGGGGATTGCTCCACGTTCCGGTAAAGCTGTCGTAGGTGTTTGGGCCTGGCGAGGCAAGCCGCGCATCATCAAACGTGATCCAGCCGACAAGGTCGTACGGGCCGTGGTTTACGATCCGAACCGTAACGGGAATCGACGAGCCGCGCAAGTACGAAATGCCTCGAATCGGCGGTGATGCGGGGTACTCCACGGCCGAGTAAACCGCGTTGTTCAGGTAGTAGTCGCGGTCCGTAAGCGTCAGGTTGCCCTGATAGTCGCGCATTGTGATGCCGACGTCAGACCAGCGGGGGGGGGTTGACACGCCACGACGCTGCAGACGGCGGCGGCAATCGCGACGGCAAAGAGCGTCTTCATCTCGATCCTCCCTCCTGCGACGTGTGCCGCAGGGATCACCTACATCTTGATGACCGGATCGACAGAATGTCAAGCGTCACGCAAAAACATTGATTGGCTACGCCCGGATCAGGGCCAGAAGCTCGGCCGTCTTCTGCTCCATCAGCCCGCGATCCCCCCGAGTCTCGACGTTCAAGCGAATCACCGGCTCCGTGTTCGAGCCCCGAAGGTTGAACCGCCAGTCCGGAAACTCGATACTGAGACCATCGAGCCGATCGACCGTTCCGCCCGGATACGCGCTTTCCACCCGCCCGAGGACGCTCTTCACATCGGCGACCGTCGAGTTCACTTCGCCGCTACACGGATAGGCCTCGATCATCGCTCCGACAAGCTCGCCAAGCGTCTTGCCCGAGACGGACACGAGATGGGCGATCAGCATGAACGGGATCATCCCGCTGTCGCAGTACCAGTGCCCTTTGAAGTAGTGATGGGCGCTCATCTCGCCGCCGTAGGTCGCGTTCTCGGCCCGCATCTTCTCTTTGATGAACGCGTGTCCGCTCTTGCAGATCACGGCTCGGCCACCGAGGCGGCCCACGATGTCGAGCGTGTTCCAGGTCAATCGCGGGTCATAAATGATCGTGTGATCCGGGTTGACCGTCAGGAGTGCTTGGGCGAGCAGTCCGACAATGTAGTAACCCTCAATGAACTGGCCGTGCTCATCGAGGAAGAAGCACCGATCATAGTCTCCATCCCAGGCGACGCCAAAATCATAAGGGGTGCCGGCGGTTTCGGCCGCCCGCATCCGCGCCTCCATGTCGGCGCGTGCTTCCGGCAAGATCGGGTTCGGTACCCCGTTCGGGAAGTGACCGTCCGGCTCGAAGTGCATCGGGTCGATCACAAGCGGGAGATGGGGCATCAGGGCTTCCATCGCCACTCCGGCCGCGCCGTTGCCTGGGTTGGCGAGAATCCGGAGCGGCTTCATCTCCTGCGGGTCAGCGAACGTCAGCAAGTGGCGGACGAAGTCTTCGTAAACGTTCTGTTCGCGGATCGTGCCTTGACCGCTGCGCTCCCAACGCCGTTCGTGCGCTCGCCGCTCGATGTCGTAGAGCCCAGTGTCCCCTGAGATCGGCCGACTCTCCGAGCGCACCATCTTCATCCCGTTGTATTCGGGCGGATTGTGGCTCGCGGTAATCATGATGCCGCCATCGTAGCCGTAGGTGGCGGTCGCGAAGTAAACCATCTCGGTGCCGACGAGGCCGAGGTCGATGACGTCGACGCCAGCGGCGTTGAGTCCACGAGCGAGGGCGGCGGCGAGCTCCGGGCCACTGAGTCGGATATCTCGGCCGATGCAGACGGTGTTTGCACCCGTCTCATCCGCGTAAGCGCGCCCGATCGCCTCAGCGATATCGGGATTGAGTTCGGTGGGCACGATGCCCCGCACGTCGTAGGCCTTGAAGCAAGGAAGAAACTGACCCATGGGCTCCTCCGAGTGTAGCATCGGATCTATGGGTCGAACTTGCGGGCAAGGTGCTCAGAGGAGGCGAAGCTCGGCGAGGTCGTCGAGCGGTTCGCGAATGGAACATGAGCCGATCGAGCCGAACAGCTCACGGTAGGCAGCGACCTCGTCTCTCTCCGCGCGGTGCTCGCCCCAACCCAAGCTTTCCTCCTCGAACACGAACGCGCCCGCGTCGGTCTCGGCAAGGATCGCCGCGATTTCGCTCCGCGTCAGGTCGTGGCTGTAGGCGAGGAGCCCGGCGATCGCCACGTTCAGGAAGCCGTGCATCCAGGCGTCGACGCCTGGGTCGTGGCGCCGAATCGGATGGTGCAAGCCGGCGGTCAGCTTGAACGGGACTTCCAGTTGGGCGCAGCCTTGGAGGAACGCGGCAAGAGCTTCGATCGAGGGGAACGCGGAGGGTTCGAGGCCGCCCGTACGAGCCTTCGCGCCGAGTTCGGGGGCGTCGGCCTCCGCGATCGCCGCGAGCGACTCGGCCTGGGTTTCGCCCCAGGGAAGTTCGAGGTAGACAAGGTCGAATCCAGCCCCCGCAAGCGCTTTGAGCGCGCCGCGTTCGGGCACGGCGGGTCCAGCTTTGACTTCGTAGCCGGTCACCAGGAACCGACCGGACCCTTCCGTTGCGAACGCTTCGATCGCGCGGAGATCTTGACGAAGGCCGTCGATCGAGGTCCCGAGTACCGAGAGGGACCACGGATCGGTCCCTCGCGGAGGCTGGGCCAGGAGATCGGGCAGCCACGCGACCGGACAGACGAACGCCTCGACGATCCACGACTCTTCTCCCGTCACATGATCGCCGTACTCGCGCGCGGCATCCTCCATCGGAAGCGCGGCGGGCGGAAAAAGACCGGCGTAGTCGAAGACGCCGTCCAGGAGCAAACGCAGTGCAGCCGTCACGATTGAGAGTTTAGCTGGCGAGCGATGCAGGTCTCCCAAAGAAACAGTGCGCACTCCAGCTTGCTCCGACGCCCGCTCTCCGCGACGGTGCCGTCAGCAAAGACGAGGGTCAAGGCATTCGCATCAGCGTCGAAGCCGATTCCGGGGACGCTCACGTCGTTGGCGGCGATCGCCCAGAGCCCCTTGGCCGCGAGCTTGCGACGGGCGACGTCGAGTTCCGAGCTCGGCTCCGCGGCAAAGCCGATCAGCCTCACTCCGGGTTCCGCGGCATGGGCAAGGCCGGCGACCACATCCGGGTTCGGGACGAGGGTGACGCTGATCGGCTCGCCCGTGCGCCGGTGCTTGCCCGATTCGACCTGCGCGAACCGGTAGTCGGCGACGGCGGCCGCACCCACGACCCATTGATGCCCGGGGAGCGCGGCGAAAGCCGCTTCTTCCATCTCACGCGCGGTTTGCACGGGGATCCGATGGGCTTCCATCGGAAGGGGCTCGCGTTGCGGTCCATGGATGACCGTGACCTCCGCACCGAGCAACAGCGCGGCGCGTGCGAGGGCGGAACCCATCTTGCCGCTCGAACGATTCGTGAGGAAACGGACTTGGTCGAATGGCTCCTGGGTCGGTCCGCTCGTGATCAACACGCGCTGGCCTTCGAGGAGTCGACCCGCTCGAGCGACGCCTTCGATCGCGCGGACGATCTGGGGGATCGAGGCAAGTTTGCCCTGACCCTGCTCCCCGCAGGCCACCTCGCCTTCGTCCGGCTCGACGATCACGGCGGCACGAGATCGAAGCACGTCAAGTGCACTCCGCACCGGATCGGAGGCGAACATCGCGGGATTCATGGCCGGGGCCAGGATCAGGCGGCCGGTGTGGGCCAGGGCGATCGTCGTGAGCATGTCGTCGGCGATTCCGTGAGCGAGCTTGGCGAGCACATTCGCCGTCGCCGGCGCGACGACCACGGCGTCGGCTTGCCGGGCCCAGTCGATGTGGGCCATCCGCCCACGATCGGGCTCTTCGAACGTGTCTTGAAGACAGGGTTGACCCGTGAGGGCTTCGAACAGCGCAGGCGTCACAAACTTCGCCGCGGCGTCGGTGAGGCATGCCCGGACCGTGAATCCGTGGCGCATGAGCTCTCGGGCAAGGTCTGCCGCACGATACGCAGCGACGCTGCCGGAAATCCCGAGGACGACGGTGGGCACTAGTGGACGCTCTTGCTCTGCGCGTAGCGGGCGCTTCGCTGCACCCACTCCATGAACGTCTCATGGTTGTCGAGGACGTGCCGAGGCATCCGGACGTACTCCTTGAGCGGCTCCGCGGATGGGTCGGTCCGGAAGGGCTCCGCCCCTGGCAGGGACATCGCGGCCTCGAGATCGTCCGGGGCAAGCTTCAGACCGATATCCTCTCCCGAGAGGAACGCGAACATCTTCTCCCCGGTGTAGACCCCCATGCCGTTGAACATGCGACGCGCACGGACATCGAAGCCTTCGGCGGCCTTCATCATCTGTTCGTAACGAAGTGGCCTGTATACCATGGTCCCTTCGCGACTCCGGGGCGGCCGGTGAACGGGGTGTTGGGGAGTCGCGCTGAACCCCTAGTGTACCAAAATTCGGCGAAATCTCGTCGTTCTGTGGTTGCAGAAGCAAGGCACAGCAGGCGAGCCGGGCCAGGCTAGGCGGGGACGATCTTGCCGCGGAGCTCGCCGAAGCCGACGCGGTAGCCCTCACCGTCTGCGTAGGCCGACATCGTTACGACGTCGCCATCTTCGAGGAAGGTCCGCATTTCGCCGGTCTCGCGCATGGCGAGGGGTCGCGATCCGCGCCAACTCAGCTCGAGCATCGAGCCGGCCGAATCCTCGGTTTCGCCACTGATCGTGCCCGTCGCATAGAGGTCTCCAGGTTCGACGCGAGTGCCATTGGAGGTCTGATGCGCCAGTTGCTGGGCAAGACTCCAGTAGAGGTACTTCATGTTCGAGCGCGCAATGAGCTGGGGCTGAGACATCCGCGCCGTCTGGAGGCTGACCTCGAGCACCATCTCGAACTGGGTTCGGCCCGATTGCTGAAGGTAGGGCAGTGGCTCCGGGTCCTGGGGCATACCCCCGATCCGGAACAGCGCAAGCGCATCAAGCGTCACGATCCAGGGGCTGACGCTGGTGGCGAAGCTCTTGGCCAAGAACGGGCCGAGAGGGACGTACTCCCATCGCTGGACGTCTCGCGCCGACCAGTCGTTGACCAGAGTCAGCCCCAACATGTGGTCTTCGGCGAGGTCCACCGGGATCGGTGCGCCGTCCGGGTTGCCCGACGCGAGAAAGTAGCCCAACTCAAGCTCGAAGTCCATTTCCTGGGTCGGTCCAAAGCTCGGCGACTCGTCGTTCGCGCCCTTGGTCTGCCCGTGGGGGCGGCGAATATCCGTCCCGCTCACGACGACGGTCGATGCGCGCCCGTTGTAGCCGATCGGGATGTGGCGGTAGTTCGGGAGGAGCGGTGGTTGATCGGGTCGGAACATCCGTCCGACGTTCGACGCATGGTGAACTCCGGAGTAGAAATCGACGAACGCACCCGGGCGCATCGGGAGACGGACGGCCGCCGGATCGATCGCGAACAGTGCCTGCTCCCGGAGTGCCGAGTCGTCCCGTAGCCGCGAGTTCCCACTTTCGAGGAGTTCGGCCAGTGTCGCCCGCACCGACCGAAACGCCAACGGGTCCTCCCATCGCACAAGATCACTCGCGTCCTTGGCCCCGGATAGCCAAAGCGGCAGCAGTCCGGCTTCTGCGAGCAAGCCGAGGTCGACCGCAAGGTCCCCGATGCGACTGACCAGACGCGGAGCCCCCTCCCGCGCAATCGAACCGAAGGGCAGGTTCTGGATCGGGAAGTGGGAGTCGACCGGTACCTCGACCCAAGAACGAGTCGATGCGGGCACGAGGAATCGCATCCCGACAGTTTATCCCCGCGTCGGACCGAGCCCGAATTTTCAGGGTCGATGCAAATCCGGTCAGCTATAATGGTGCATCCGGCGCGCTCGCGCTGTCAGTTTCAACGACGAAACGGAGGACCCTTACACCCCATGTCTGCCGCACCCGTGATTGCCTCGAACACCAAGCTCGATTTTCTCCGCCTGATGATGCTGAGCCGCGAAGGCGACCGCCGAGAAGGCATCCTGCTTCGCCAAAGCAAAGGCTGGTTCCAGGTTTCCGGTATGGGCCACGAAGCGTTGGCTGCGCTCCAGCTCTCGCTTCGTCCGGACGACTGGCTGTTCCCCTACTACCGGTCGCGGGCACTGATGCTGGCCCGCGGGCTCAGCAACTACGATCTCGCCCTCGCCTACTTCGCCAAGCGTGATTCGAGTTCGGGCGGACGTCAGATGCCCGGTCACTACTCGTCGCACGGGCACAACGTTTTCAGCGTCTGTACCCCGACCGGCGGATCCCTGATCCCCGCCTGCGGGACCGCGTGGGCGATGAAGCTCAGCGGCAAGGACTCGGTCTGTGTGGCCAGCGTCGGTGACGCCGCGAGCCGCCAAGGCGAGTTCTACGAGGCGATCGCCTTCGCGATCCAGGAGAAGCTCCCGGTCATCTTCGTGATCGAAGACAACAAGTACGGCATCTCGACCCCGACCGAGCACTTCATGGCCTACAACATCGGCGGCATCCTCAGTGAGGAGCACATGGTGAAGGTGAACGCGCGCACCGTCGACGCTGTTCACGAGGCGATGCAAGCCGCGACCGCAAAGGCTCGCCGTGGTGAAGGCCCGACCATCCTTTGGTGCGACCTTGACCGGCTTTCGAGCCACACGTCGTCCGACGATCACCGCGTCTATCGCGCCGCCGAGGATATCGAGGCGATGCAATCGCGGGACCCGATCCTCCTGCTCAAGAACGAGTTGATCGCCGCCGGCGAGCTGACCGAGGAGCAGTTCGAGGAGATTCAAGCCGATGTGACGCGCGTCGTCGACGAGGACTACCTCAAGGCGGAAAAGGCCGAAGACCCCCGCGCCGATGAGGTGATGCTCCACGGCTGGGGCGAGGAGCCTGCGCCCGTGCGACCCCCGATCGAGCCAGGCCCGATGACGATGGTCGACGCGATCAACAAGACCTTCCTCAAAGCGCTTGAGAACGACCCGAACGTGATCTTCTTCGGCGAGGACATCGAGGACCCCAAGGGCGGCGTGTTCAAGATCACGGCCGGCTGCAGCGAGAACTTCCCCAAACAGGTCTTCAATTCGCCTCTCGCCGAAGCCACGATCATGGGCGTCGCGGTCGGCATGGCCGCCTACGGCATGCGCCCCGTTTTCGAACTCCAGTTCGTCGACTTCATCAGCCCTGGCTGGAACCAGATCGCCACGAACATGAGCACGCTCCGGTGGCGCAGCTTCGGGCACTGGAAGTGCCCGATGGTCATCTACGCCCCGTACGGCGCCTACCTTCCCGGTGGCTCGCTCTGGCACAGCCAGGCATACGAGGCCGGAATCGCGCACCTGCCCGGGCTCAAGATCGCGATTCCCTCGACGCCCGAAGATGCCGCCGGTCTGTTCTGGACCGCGATTCACGGCGACGATCCCGCCTTCATTCTCGTGCCCAAGCACATCTTCCGCAAGCGCGTCGACGTCAAGAGCGTGGAACCGATTCCGTTCGGCAGGGCGCGCATAGTTCGAGAAGGAGCCGATGTGACCGTCGTCACCTACGGCAACACGCTCGAACTGGCTGAGGAGGCCGCCACCCGCCTTGAAAGCGAGTGCTCTGTGGAGATCATCGACCTCCGCTCGATCGTCCCCTGCGATTACGAGACGATTACCCGCTCGGTCGAGAAGACTGGGCGCCTCGTCGTCATCCAGGAAGACAACCGCACCTGCGGCTTCGGTCAGGCCGTCATCGCCGAAATGACCTCGAAGCCGGAACGATTCAACCTCTTCCTCGCCTCACCCCAACTGGTATCCCGTGACGACGTCCACATCGGCTACAACCCGATCTACGAATATGCCGCCTTGCCCGATCTCGAGGAGGTCGTCGGGGCGATTCGGACGACCATGGAGTAAGCCACTTCGATCGAGAATCACGACGCAGGGGTCGGGCGTTGCCCGACCCCTGCGTCGTCAACGGGTGCGGTCGACCACGCTCTCGAGGTACGCCTCGAAACCTCGCACCGCGGCCAAGTCCTCGAACAGCGCCGGGGCGCGCTCGAGCAGCGTCGCCCGCCAAGATTCTCGAAAATCCGGCTCGCGCAGCAGTTGCAGCGTCGCCCCGATGAACCCCGCATCGTCCGCAAAATCGAGTCCCTCGAGCCCGATTTGACGGTAGAGACCGCGGGTCATGCGACCCCGCATGAGCGGTCCGTCCCACGTCACCACCGGAACCCCCAGCCCCAGCGCGATGTAGGCGGTGTGGCCGCCGGTGAAGTGCCGGGTGTCCACCACCGCGTCCGCGGCCTTGAGCAGACCCCGAAACCGGTCAGGCGACTGACGCGGCAGGAAGATCACTCGGTCGGCAACGTCGGACATCGTCTCGGCGAACCGGGTTTGAAGAAGCTCGATCCAGTGCCCTTCGCTCCCTTCCACGAACGCGAATCGAGCACTCGGCGATCCCCGCAGGATTCCCGCCACCGCACGATCGAAGTCCGGGTGCACCTTGAACAAGCTCTGCGCGCACAGCACCAGCGGCGTCGCCTCGTCGAGCCCGAATTCGGTCTTCGAGACCGGCGGAGACGACCTTGGCGGTGCATAGTGGTAGTCCGGGATTCGATCCAGCGTCACTAGCCTTTCGCTGTAATCCGCCTGGGCCGAAGGTGGTTCGAAGACGGACGCCGAGACGAAATCGTCCACGTTCGGCACGCCCGTCGTATCCGCGTGGCCCCATCCCGCTGCCTGTACCGGCGCAAGCCTCGCGAACGACAGGTAGTACGTGAACGCGTCCATCCCGATGTCGGTGTAGTACAGCACGTCCAGGCCGAGACCGCCGACCGTCTCCCGCGCCCCCGCCAGATGGGGCGGCAAGAGGATGACCCGATCGGCGGCACGGTCGAGCTTCTTGCCGAGATCGTCTGTCGCGGGACGGGTTCTGATCAGCGATATCTCAAACTTTTGGCGATCGATCTTATCGAGAAGCCCTTCGTTGATCCGCCCGACGGTGTGTTCCGAGAAGAACGCCGAGCAGAAGCCGACCGCGATCTTCGCCCCCCGCGAGGGACGACTTCGAATCGAGGGCGCAACCCACTCGAGATCGGGACAGGCCTTTCGATAGAGCGCGGCGATCTGTTCCTGGAGTTCCCGGTTCGGCCGGCCTTGATAGGCTAGGTAGAAGTTCCCCGTGCCGACCTCGCTCGCGGGGTCGTTCACCCGAACCGACGAGCGGGTCAGTTCGTCGATTTCACTGAGCATACGCTCCCGAACTTCGATGATTTCCTCGTCAGAGGCTGCGATCACCGGTGTCAACAGCGCCCGCCGAATGCGGCGCGCAGACGCGCCGTCCCGTGCGTGCCGAATCGCCTTGGCGTACTCTTCGCGAGCAGCCGCATAGCGGCCTTCTTCAGCAAGGATCGCGCCGACGTTCGCGTAGGCGGCGTCGAGGTCCGGCTTGAGCGCGATCGCCTTCTGATACGCGGCCTTCGCCTCCCCGGTCCTGTGGAGCATCTGCAGTGCCCGCCCTCGTTTGAATTGAAGCTCGGGATCGGTTGGGTTCTGCTTGCACGCCGCCGCGTAGGTTTCGTAAGCCTCCTCCGTCCACCCCGACTGGCTGAGCGTCTCGCCCAGTTCCTTGAGCGTCTCTGCGGTTGCGCCGGCGCGCAGGGCTTCGATCTCCTGTTTCGCCTGGCTTCGTTGTCCGAGCGACACGTACGCCTGAGCCAGCGCCATCCGGAACTTCGGATTCGCCGGCTGGAGTTCGACCGCCCGTTTGAGAGCGGCGACCGCCTTGCCCGCGTCGCCCAATTGAAGCCAAACCGTCCCCAGACCAACCAAACAGGACACGGCCCGCGGGTCCGCCTTCGCTCCCCGCTCGTACGCTTCCGCGGCCTCACGGAGCTTGCCTGTCCGGGCGAGCAGATCCCCGTGCTCGCGATGCGCATGATGCGAGTTCGGCGAGACTCGGAGAAAGGTCTCGGCCGCGATCAGCGCGTCAGCCACGCGGCCCGAGTCACGCAAGGCCGCAATTCGGTGCGTGTGGGCGGCGACGTGAGCCGGGTCGAGCCCAAGCGCGCGCTCGAAGAGTCCGAGTGCGCCCGAAAGATCCCCCTTCTGGGCCGTCACGAATCCCAAAAGATCGAGTCCATCCGCGGACTCGCCTGCGGCGAGACTCTGCCGAATCAGTCGCTCGGCTTCGTCCCGTCGACCTTGCGCCAAAGCTTGACCCGCCCGCTGGAGCGTCGGGTCTGCAAACGTGGGCATGCCGCCGCCGGATTTCGGCGCGGACTGGGCGGCTCGCTGCACAGCCTGCTTCTCGAACTGTCGGGAGAACTTCAAGCCGTTGCCGCCTCCACGGGCTTAGGCCTTCTCGAGATCGTCCGAACGCACCAGCAACACGTAGTTGGCATGGAACGCGAGCTCCTCCGGCGTCAGCTTCCCCTTCTGCTCTTCGCTGATCATCCCCAGGAACCGATCCCGCATCCGTTTGGTCGACTCGGTGTGGACCTCGCGCGCGACCTTCGAGAGCGCCTCGGGATCGACCTTGACCGCGACTTCGTCGGGGCCGTAAACCGCTTGGACTGTGCCGACCTGACCCACCATGTGCTCGAAGTACCGGTTGCTCTTCCGATCCTCCAGCGTCACGGGGCGGTCGATCACATGGACTCGGTCGTTCTCTTTCCAGCGCGCCATAGATCATCAGGATACCGGAAGCAGGCTCGTGGGAAGTCCCGGGACGGAAAGCCCGATCCGCTATAGTATCGGAAGGCATGCTCCGTCACGAAGGTTCGACCGAGAAGCGCTACGATCCCGAGGCCGCGAAGAAGGTGTTCGAACTCGCCTCCCGCCTCGAGCGCGACAATGCCGATCGCCTCACCGTCGAGGAGATCGAGAAGATCGCCGACGAAGCCGGCCTCAACGCCGACTACGTCCGAGAGGCCGTCGCCCAAATCGAACGAGATCGACTTGAGCGCGAACTTCGCCTCAAGCAGCGCCGCCAGAGGCGACCGAGTTCGACCGCTAGGGGATCGGCCCGCGAGTTCTACACCCTTTTGATCGCCTTGCTCATCCCGCTCGGATTCGCGTCGGCGGCTTTCTTCGTGGCCCCCTCGCTCGCCTTTTTCTTCACAACCGTGCTCGCCCTACCGGTCGCGCTCCTCCTCGGTTTCCTCGCTGGAAAACGCTGGATCTCGATGGTCGCGGCGTTCCTGATGGGACTTGCCCTCATCCCCTCCCTCGATCGCGCATTCGACGCCCGATACCCGCTCTCGACGGGCAAAGCCCCCGAGATTACGATGGGAGAGGGCGGCATCTCGATCCCGATTCTCCCCGGCATGACTCTCAGCGAAGAGGGTGCCGCGATCGCACCGACCGCGGATTTCGACGCTCAGCGCAGGCGCGAGATCGACGAACGGGCTAAGCGTCAGAGCATGACGACGGGGTTCGGCCTCATGCTCCTTCCGTTCGCAGCGCTAATCGGCGCGGGAACCCGCCGTCGCTATTTCCCGACGGAGACGCCCCGCGAGGAGAACGAGACGACCGGGGATGACCGTGGAACCCTGCTCGAACAGTACTTCGCCCTCCAAGCCAAGCTCGAAGGCCAGAAGCGGCGATGCGCCTTCCTCAGCATCGACGTGGTCGGTTCCTCGGCGATGAAAGCCTCGGGCAACGCGCTCGTGATCGAGCACGCGTTCAGCCGGTATCAGAAATGGATCGCCGAGACTGCCGCGGAGTTCGGAGGCGAAGTCCAGGCCGCGGCCGGAGACGGCGCGATGTGCATGTTCCCCTCCGAAGCCGGAGCGCTTCGAGCCGCACGCAAACTCCAAACCGAGATCAACGCGTTCAATACCAAGGACAACCCGCTCGGCATCCCGTTCACGCTCCGATGCGGAATCTCGGTCGGCGACGTGCCCTGGTCCGAGAGGACCCCGATCGGCAAACTCCAAAGCCCGGTGATCGATCGTGCCGCCGCCCTCCAGAAGTCGGCAGCCCCGGGGCAAATCGTGGTCGAAGCGGACGTCGCCGCCACCGCCCTCATCGAGCTCGGCAGCCTCGACCCCGTCGCGAGCGGACCCGAGGGTCCAGCCTTTGGCTGGACCCCGTCTTCCTGAAGCGCCTCAGCGGCCGCCGAGGCCGCTGAGCGTCACGCCCTCGATGAAGTACTTCTGAGCGAAGAAGAACAGCAGGAGCACCGGAAGCATCGCCATCGTCGCGAACGCCATCATCAGGTGCTGCTCACCCCCACGCTGACCTTGGAAGAGCTGCACCGCGTAGGCGATCGGCATGTTCTCGGGCGAGTTGATATAGATCAACGGGCCCATGAAGTTGTTCCAGGCCCCCATGAACGTCCAGATCGCAATCGCGGCCAATGCCGGTTTCACCTGGGGGATCATGACGTCCCAGTAGGTTCGCAGATACGTGCAGCCGTCGATCTTGGCGGCGTCCTCGAGTTCCATCGGGATCGTCATGAAGAACTGCCGGAGCAGGAACACATTGAACGCCCCCGCGAAGAACGCCGGAACCCACAACGGGAGCAGGGTGTCGACCCAGCCGAGGCCCCGAAAGATCAGAAAGGTCGGCAGCAGAGTCACCGCTCCCGGCAGCATCATCGTGCTCAGCATGATCGCGAACAACGCGCCCTTTCCTGGAAACCGCATCCGCGAGAACGCGTACGCGACGATCGAGCAACTCAGCAGCGTTCCAATCACGCTGAGGACAACCAGAATCAGCGTGTTCTTGAGATACACCAATCCGAAGTTCGTTTCCGGCGGCAGGTAGGCGAGCGAATCGGGATAGTTCTTGAAGTTCAGGCCTACGCGCCGGACCGCCGTGAAGTCGTCGGACTTGCCCACGAACTCCACATCCTTGAGGCCGGACGGCTCCAGGATCCTCACCCGTCGATCACCGCCATCAAGCTCCTCGATGACCATGGCCGTCACCGTCTTTCCGTCGAACGTCGTCGTCACGACCGGCACCTGACGCGGCACCTTCGTGAGCCGATCCGGACTCGCTTCGAAGGTGTTCCCCCGCAAACCAAGCGGCTGAGTGATCTCCATGAGCCAGCGGTCGGACGCCAACTCCTTGATGCGACCGGCGACGACCTTCTGACGGTTCACCTCCGCCTCGAACAAGGGATTCCTCGGGTCGTCGTAGGGCGCGGTCTCCGACACCCGCGGCACCCAGATGATCCCGTTGATCGCGGTGAGGTCCTTATCCTCCTTGAAGCTCGTGATCAGCATCCACGCGAACGGAAGGCCGAACACGACGCAGCCGACGAGCAGTGCGACATGCGAGACGACCGCCCGCGAGTGACCTCGACCGCTCACCTTGCGCGCCGCAAGCGACATCGCGACGGTCGCGACCACAGCCAAGGTGGCGAAGGCGATCGCCATGCCCCAGCTCAACGGAATCTGGCCCCGGATGATCTCGATCGGAGTCCCGGAGGTCAAATGCCAAGCCCCGAAGCCAAGCGTCACGAGCAGCCAGACCCCGGACGCATAGAACCGACTCCGCGTCTCGAATGGCGTCACCGCGACCCAGCCTTGGACGGCGCGCAGAAATACCATGAACACGCCGACCACCGCGATCCAAGCTTGGGCACCCATCGAGAACCACACGACCGGAACATGGAGTGCGTTCGGCGTCGGCGACGGACGCCCGAGGTCCATCGGCAAAGTGCTCCCGAGAAGAAGGCCGACGCCCGCGACCGAGCCCGCCACGATCAATCCCCGCCGCACGCGATCAGGCTCCTGGCCAGGAATCGGGAACTTCATGCGGAGCGCGAGAGCGAGCGTTCGGATCAGGGCGATCCAACCCACCCAGGTCGCCAGGGTCCCCACCGCGTAGAACCAGGCCGCGCTCACTTCTCCACCTCGTAATGCACCCACTTCGGTGCGAGCTTGAACTGGATGGCCGTCAGGACCAACACGATCGCGAAAATCAGCCACGCGAGCGCGCTTGCGTAGCCCATCTTGAAGTACGTGAAGGCGTTCTGGAAGAGATGGTAGACCGGCATCAGCAGCGAGTCCGCCGGTCCCGCGCCTTCACCCTTCGTGATGATGTACACGTTGTCGAACTGCTGGAGCGCCCCGATGAACCCCATCACCGTGTTGAAGAAGATGATCGGACTGAGCTGAGGTGCGGTCACCGACCAGAACTGTTGCCACGGGGTCGCCCCGTCGATACTCGCCGCCTCGTAGAGGGTCTGGGGGACCCCCTTTAGCCCCGCCAGCCAAAGAATCATGCCGCTCCCCACGCCCCACAGACCCATCACGATCAGTGCCGGTTTGGACCACGCCTCGACCGACAGCCAACCCGGGGGAAGAACTCCGAACCATTGGGTGATCGTGTCGTTCCAGAACGCGTTGATGATCCCCTTGTTCGGATCCGAGTTCAAGATCCACATCCAAAGAACTGTGCTCGCAACCCCCGGCACGATCGCGGGCAAGTAAAAGGTCGTCCGGTAGTAGCGCATCCCCCGCACGCCCTGATTCAGCAACAGCGCCACCCCGAGACCCGAAAACAGCCCGAGTGGCACCCCGATCCCCGCAAGATACAGCGTGTTCAGGAGCGCTTTCGACATGTTCGCTTGGTCGTAATTCACGAAGTCGCTGTAGTTCTTGATACCGACCCAATGGGCGTCCGTCAGCACGTTGTAGCTGGTGAAACTGAAGAACAGCGAGGCGATCATCGGGCCGACGGTGAAGATCAGAAAACCGAGGGCCCACGGCGCAACGAAGAGGTACGCCCACTTCGCCTCATGTCGCCCGATCGCGCCCAACCGCTCCCGACGATACGCGGAGTACAGAAGCGCGACTCCGACCAGCGCACCGAGTAACCCGAGCGCGCCAGGGATTCGCATGTCGATGATAGGGTAGCGATCCCGGTTGTAGTACTCGTCCATCTCTCGCTGCACGACCGCCCGCCCGTCGGCGAGGGCTTCCCGGGCACTCTTCTTCTTGAGCGCCGCAAGCTCGACCGCACGCACATGCTCGTTCCAAAGCAGCTGGCCGACGAACGTCGCCGGACGGATCCGCGCGTACTTCATCATGTCGATGTGCAGCTGGACCGCCGCCGCGAGATTCGGTTGCTCCGGCTTGAACTCCTCGAACATCGTCTGGTTCGTGCCGATGTGCGCCTGCACGCGTGCGATGAACTGCCGCCCACGAAGTCGCTCCCAGGCATCCTGTGCGCGCATCGAGATCATCCGACCCTCTTCGCTCGCCATGAATTTGATGAACTTCCAGGCCGCCTCGACGTGCTTCGCACCCGTCGGGATCGCGTACGAGAACCCGCCGATCCACGTGATGAACGTGTCCTCCTCGTCCGCGAACCGCCCACGCTTGAAGAAGCGATCATCGGGGACGGGAGCCGACGCGACCCCGAAATCCAGGCGCGGCACCCACCGCGCGATGCCGTAAGGAATCCAGTCGCCGTCGATCTTCATCGCGACTTTGCCCGTGTAGAACGGGTCGTTCTCGTTCCCCTGGAACGTTCCCTGGAACTTCTGGGCCGCCTCATAGCCGCCGAGGATGTCGTACCCGGCGACCATGAAGTCGAGCGCTTCGATCGCGGCCGGCGAATCCAGCGTACAGGTTCGGCCATCCGTCGAGATGAACTCCGCGTTGTTCTGGAACGCGTACATATACAGCCACGAGTTGCCGTAGTTCGGGATAAAGCCGGCCCGGAGGAGGTTGCCGTTCTTGTCCTTCTTCGTGAGCACACGGCTGTAGGCGAGGGTCTCGCTCCAGGTGCGGGGAGGCCGATCCGGGTCGAGACCCGCCTTGCGCAGCGCCTCAGCCTCCTCCCGGAAAACCGCGCGATTGTAGTAGAGAACGCGATCATCGGTGCCGGTCGGAATCGCGTAGATCTTGCCCTCCCAGCTGGCTTCGTTCCAGGCTGCCGGGTAGTAGTCTTCCGGCCTGGGGCAAACCGGGTCACGGTCGCGATCCCTGGCGATGAGGTCGTCGAGCGGACGGAACGCTCCCCGGCTCGCCCAGTCCGAAATGGTGAACCGGTCCTGGACGATGACGTCAGGGGGGACCTTGCCCACGATCGCCGTCATCAACTTCTGGGGGTTCATCCCCCCCGCGCCCATACTCAGCACCCGGATCTCGATATCCGGATTCCGCTCCTCGAACGTCCGAATCGCCGCTTCGTCCCCCTTCGAATCCGGACCGAGCGACAAACCCCAAACCACCACCCTCGTCTTCTCGGGCGCGGCGAGGACGGCGCCACACAGCCCCAACAGCAACGCAGATGTCCACAGACGCCATCGTCTTTTCATCGTTAGACCTCGATTCTACAAGTTATCCAGACGCCCCGCCGAACTTGTGAATACGTATTCTTGCACAGATTCATCAAGTTTCTTCTGAAACAAGCTCCCCCGGACCTCTCCGCCCCATGATCGATGGGGAGAGGGGGCAGGGGTGAGGGGTCAATACCTCTCCGCCCCTGGGGGAGAGGTCGGTGAGCGAAGCGAACCGG
>DKKT01000039.1 GCA_002455425.1 Chthonomonas sp. UBA6659
ACCACCGCCTCGATCATCGGTCGGATTCGCCCATCGCCTCAAGGACCTTGAGGGCGACGAGCACGCTGGGAAGCTCGGTGTACTGACTGACCCGCTCAAGGCAGCGCGCGTAATTCCGCTCCGACAGATCGTCGTCGGTCGTGATCCGACTGCGCGCGTCGGCGATGTACTCCACCGCTTCGATGAAGAACTTCGCTCGGTTCTGCGGCATCGACTTGTTCTGGATCGCGGCGTACTTCCGGCTCAGTTGCTCGTAGATCGTGTCCCAGCTTGTTCGCGCCTCCGACTCTTGACGGAGGCGATCCATCGCCTGCTCCTGCAGGCGTCGTCGTTCCGCGTCGCGACGCTGGACGGTGTGCCAGTCGGCCTCCGTAACGCCCTCGATCACCCGAAGCTGGATCTTGGCCCCCGCCACTTCGCTCATGAGCCGCTCGATGATCGAGCGAGTGGCCGGCAATCGAAGGTGGCCGCCCAGTTCGGCGCTTTCGTGGGGCACGCCCAGGATCAGAACGTCGCCGTCCGAAGCCACCGGCCGGGCGGCGTTCAGGGCGGCCCAAACGCCCACGCCGGTGACCCCGTTTTTGACTTCAGGCAGTATCTCGTTCCAGATCGCGGCGAGATCGGACATCGCCCCCGATTATAGTTCCGCATCGGGGGCGCGTGCCCGGATCAAGGGCTGATCTGAAGGAGCTTCGGGATGGGCCGACGCCACACCCCGCGTCCGTACGTCGAGACATACAAGAGCCCTGTCGCGGCTTGGACCTTGATGTCCGTGACCCGTACGTTCGGGAACTGCCCGACCGGTGTCAAGTCCAACCAGGTCTTTCCCGCATTCCGCGTCTGGTAGACCCCGTTGTCGGTCGCGACAAACCACGTGTTGACCGGATCGCTGGGATGCCGCCCGATCGCGTTCGCTGCAGCGTTGGGGAGCTGCTGTCCGAGGACGGCTCCGTTCTTGGGCGACCACACCCGCGTATTCGCGATCGTGTCGAGGCATTCGTAGAGCTTCGGGGCATTGCCCGAACTCTCGATCGCGACGAGGGCCCGGTTCGGGTTCGTCGGGTCGATCGAAACGAAGCCGAACGAGGCGTTGGGCAGACCCGGATTGCCCGTGAAGATCGGCAGGAAGCTGCTCCCGCCGTCGCTCGTCCTCCAGAGCTCCCCCTTGTTCGTCGCGATGTAGATCACGTCGGCGTCCGACGGGGCGACCGCAAGGTGGCGAATGTGCCCGCTCGGAGAAAGCAGCTGTCCACCGAGACGGCTGGTCCAAGTCTTGGTCGTGGTGTCGAACCGATAGAGATAGTCCGTTCCGATGTACGCGCTGTCCCCCTGGGGCGACATCGCGATGGGTGGGCTCGAACGCCGCTTGTCGCCGAACGAACTAACGCTCGACTTGAAGCTCGTCGTCCAGCCGTCGTCGGTCCCGATCAGGTAACCAGACTTCATCGGGTCGTCCGGCTGGGCGAAGTTCGACGGCATGATGTACTGCTTGCCCGGGACGGTCGGCGAAATCGCCGAGTGGCCGAGGTCGCCGGAGGCCAGATTCAGCCAGTTTCCGGTGTCCTGAGCACACCAACCCATTCCGTTGTCCTGCATCCCGGCGAGGACTCCGTCCTGCGCGAGCGGATCGACCGAGATTCGGGTGACCAGCGCCGCGTTCAGGAGCCGGCTGAGCGGGGTGAAGGTGAACTCGTTGTTCAGCCCATCGTACTGAACTCGGGCGATGCCGCCGTCCGATGCGAACAGAAACACGCTCGGATTGGATGGGTGCTGGATCATCGAGTGGTGATCCACGTGGATCTTGGCGTTGTTCTCGTACGAGTTGGCGACCGGAATCCACTGGTCCCCCGCAAATCCCTGGGCGTCGGCGGTGTCGGTCGCATAAGAATCGGTGTTCAGATTCACGAGGCAGTCGTTCGTCCCCGCCGGACCCGTTCGGATGAAGCACAGGAGCCCGTTGTTGTACGACCCTTGCGCCCAATCCGGACTCACGGTCGCGAGGTTGCCGGTGATCTCGACCCAAGCCCCGCCGGCCGTCCGTTTCAGCACGCGCCGCGATTGGGCGTACGCGACGTACACGACGTTGGCATTGCGCTTGCTGCACGCGACCATCAGCCGATCGCCGTCCACGCCGTTCATCGGCAAGGCGATCGGGTTCCATGTCGCCCCGTCGTCCGTCGAGCGATAGAGGAGCATCGTGGTCCCGGTGTTGCCGGCCGCATAGAAGTGCCGAACCCCGCCGGTGACGACCGTCGAATCGAGGTCGGTCCAGTTCGCATTGACGTTCAGGGGCGTCGACCAGGTCACTCCCTCGTCGGTCGTTCGGTGGAGCTTGCTTGAGCCGCCGGGCGCGACGATCAGGGTCGAGGCGTTGTTCGTGGAAACCAGGATGTCGGCGATGTACTTCTGGTCGAACTGGGCCACGCCCCGGGCCGTCCACGTCGTACCGTTGTCGGTCGAGACCATGAGCCCGATCGAACTCACGATCCCTTGTGGCTGGTCACCCGTCCCCACGTACACCCGACTCGGCAGCCCCGGATTCGTCTTCACCACCGAGGTCTCCATCCGTTCCCACGAGTCGCTGAGCGGAGACCAGTTCGTGCCGCCGTCGGTCGATCGCCACAACCCGCCGCGAGCACTCGCCGCGAAAATCCGATTCGGGTTCGAAGGGTCGTACGCGATGTCATTGATCCGCCCGTTCACCGGTGGTGCCCCGAACCCTTCTTGCTCGGCGACGGCCAGGTTGTAGGGGCCGATGTTCACCCAAGGCCCGCCGACGTTCCCGCCCGAAGTCATCCGTCGCTTCGCTCCGTACGCCGACGCGACCGCATCCCAATCGAAGCGCCCGGACGGATAGGTGCGGGACTCGACCCACTCGAGGTGGGTTTGCTGGCTGGTGAGGCCGCGCGGCCGAAACCGGTTCGGGTCGTTCGACCCGAGACGGATCGCGATCGGTAGGAGGCGGTAGTCGTCGAGAGCGGCCGAGAGTCGGCCCCGCATCGTCGACGCCTCCGTCGCGGTGCGAGCCTGACCAATCACCCGGGGAGGAAGCACGGTGAAGCTCAGTCCCATGCTGCTCAGGCGGTCGACGACCTCGGCGGTCCCGACCCCCTCTCGGAGCACGAAGAGCGTCGATCCATCCCCGTTCGGGATCGCGGTACCCAAGGCGCAGAGCGGAAGGGCGTCGAATTGCGCCCCGGATGGAAGGACAAGTTCTTGGCGAAGAATCAAACCTGGGGACTGGCACAATGCCCAGGCCAGGGCCGTGAAAGTCAAATGCATCGGTTAGATCGCAGCTCTTTCGGCTACGCCTCCTGAGCCTGAGACGATCACCAGGGAAGACCGGTTCTCAAGTCCCGGGCCGCCCGGTGTCATAATCCATCGGTACCCGATCGACGCCACTGCGTCTCGGATGCCCCAGCCTCACAAAACAGGAGAATTCGGCACGCATGAAAGTCAGCATCATCGGAGGAGGGGGACGCGTCGGATCGGACGCCGCCTTCGCACTCCAACTCGGCGGAATCGTCAATGAGATCGCGCTCGTCGATGCCAACGCGGATATGGCCGCCGGAGAGGCCCTCGATCTGCTCCACGGCTCGGCCCTCACGTGCAGCCAGAAGATCGTCAGCGGCGATTACGACGTCGTCGCGGGCAGCGATTGCGTCGTGATCACGGCCGGGCTTCGGCGCAAGCCCGATGAGAGCCGGCTCGAGCTCATCAACCGCAACGTCGTGTTGTTCCGACAAATCCTCGACAGCATGCGCGGGGTCAAGCTTGCCGACGGCGCGACGATCCTCGTCGTGTCGAATCCCGTCGACATCCTTACCCACCTTGCCGCCAAGAGCGGTCTCCTCCCCGAGTCGCAGGTCATCGGCCTCGGCACCGTCCTCGACACCTGCCGCTTCCGCTCGCTCCTCGCCGACCGCTTCAACGTGGGCGCGAAAGACGTCAATGCCCTCATCCTCGGCGAGCACGGCGACTCGATGGTTCCGATCTGGTCGGCTGCCACCGTCAACGGCATGCCCCTCACGAGCCTCCCCGGCTACACCCAGGAGCTCGGCAACGAGGTCTTCGACTTCACCAAGAAGTCGGGAGCCGAAGTCATTCGGCTCAAGGGCGGGGCCGGTCGTGCGGTCGGCGTCTCGATCGCCGTCGTCGTCGAGGCGATGGCACTCGACAACGGCCAGATCCTCCCCGTCAGCGCCGTCCAAAACGGCAAGCTCGGCATCTCCGACATCTCGCTCTCGCTCCCGACCCGAGTCGGGCGCCACGGCGTCGTCGAAATCTATGAGCCCGCCGTCAGCGCGGCCGAGAAGGAAGGACTCGCCAAGTCCGCCCAGTCCCTCAAGGACGTCTTCGCCCAGATTCAGTAAGCGAACCAAGAAGAAGGGCCGCCCCGAATAGGGCGGCCCTTCTTTGTGCGTCAGGGTCGGGGGCTCAGTTGCCGCCGCCGCCACGAGGCTGGTCCTCAGCCTTGAACGGCTTGCCGGACATCTCCTTGAGCTTGTCCTTCTGGGCTTGGGTCAAGATCTTGTCGACCTCGGCGTCCATGGCCTTGTTGTTCTTCTCGCGGATGGCCGGCACTTCCTCGCGATCGAGCTCGCCGTTCTGCACCTTCTCCAGGACCGACTGCATCGCGTTGCGCTGGTCGGTCTGAAGACGCTCGTACTTGGACTTCTGATCCGCCGTGATACCGAGCTCCTTGGCGATGTCGTCACGGAACGCGATGCGGGAACCGCCCAGCTGAATCGCGATCTCCTTGAGCCGCTTCTGCTGCTCCTTGGTGAGGATTTCGTTGGCTTTCTTACCCATATCCTCGTTCATCTTGCGCATGGCGTCCATCATCGCCTGGCGATCACCACCGCCGCCTTGCATCTGCTCGCGAGCCTCCTGCATCTTGGCCTGAGCCTCTTCCTGCAGCTTCGTGAGCTTGCCCTTCTGCTCTTCGGTGAGCGCGATGTCCTTCTGGACGTCGTTGCGGCGAAGCAGGGCCAACGGGCTATCCATCCCGCCGCGCATGCCCATTATGCCGCGGCCGCCCTGGCCTCGACCACCGCCGCCACCCTGGGCGAACGAGGTCACGGCAAGAGCGAAGATCGCGATCAGTGCAACAAGCAATCTACTTGTCATTGGGTTTTCCTCCTGGAGGCGCCCCCGTTCCCTTTTCAGGAGGAGTTGCCTTCTCGATTTGCTTTTGCGTGCCAGGAGTCAGCCGCTTCGTCTGCTCCTCACGCAGTTTCTTGGCATCCTCGGGGTTCCGCACGACGCGCGGAGTGAGGAATACCAACAACTCGGTTTTCACGTTTGACTTATCCGTGGTCTTGAACAGCTCGCCCAGCAGCGGAATGTCGCCCAGCAGCGGCACCTTGCGGACGGTCGTGCTGACGGTGCTGCGGATGATGCCGCCGAGGATGATCGTCTCACCGTCCCGGACCGATACCGTCGTATCCGCCTGACGCTGGTTGACGATCGGCGCGTTGAACGTCGTGAAGCCTTGGAGGTCGTTCGCCGTCTGGCTCACGTCCATCGTCACGTAGCCGTTCGCCGTCACCCGGGGCGTGACCGTCAACACGATCCCGACATCCTGGAACGCATAGTTGAACGTCAGGTTGCCGTTCGGGTCTTCCCGCGTGCTCAGCACGTACGGAACGCTTTGGCTGATGTTGATCTGCGCCTGCACGTTATTCGACGTGAAGATGCGCGGCGTCGAAAGCACCTGGAACTTCTTGTCCGTCGCGAGCGCACTCAAGAAGCCCTCGAGGGAGCCGCCGGTCAACGTGTACCGAAGCCCCTCCAGCGGCGGATTCGCGCGGCGAAGACCGAAATCGGGTCCGATCGTGCCGGTCTGGTTCGTCTGGTTGTTCGCCCGGTTGTACTGCCACTCCACTCCGAGCTTGCTGTTCGCGTCCAGCGTCGCTTCCACGATGATCGTTTCGATCAGCACCTGCTCGGGGATCTTGTCGAGCTGGGACAGGATGTTCTTGATGAGCTCCGCATTCTCGGGCGTCGTCACGACGATGATCGAGTTCGTGTTCTGATCCGGAATCGTCGTCACCTGTCCGGTTAGATCGCGGACGTTGACCACGCGGCCATCGGCATCGCGCCCGGCCTGCCCGGTGCGGGTCGGTTGCTGAGGTCGGAAGAACCCGCCTCCGCCGCCACCGCCCTGGAACTGAGCCAGCATCTGCGACTGGTCGACCGTGACCTGGGTCGCGAGTTCGCCGAACTCGGCCTCCGGATCGGCGAGGTTGAGCTGGAGATCGCTCGCCGGATCGTCGATCCCGCGGCCGCCTCCGCCTCCGCCTCCCCCGAGGCCACCCGCGCCGCCTCCGCCCCCGAGGCCGCCTCGGTTCTGATTGCGGTTCTGGTTCAGATTCCGGTTCTGGCCCAGCCCGCCACCCCCGCCGGCGCCCTGCCGGGTGCCGAACGCTTGGTTGAGCAGGTTCGCCATCTGGTCCGCGCGAGCGTTCGCCAGCGGGAACACGAACGTCGATGTCTGAACCTGAACTTCGGTGTCGAGCTCCTTGATGACCTGGTCGACGAGAACCTGGTTCTCATCCGTCGCGGTCACGACGAGCGAGTTCGTGCGGACGTCGGCCACGACCGTGCCGAACGCGGCCTGGGCGCCACCGAGCCGAAACGCCTGCTGGAAGCGTTGCTCGATCGGAATGTTCGATGAACCGACCCCGCCCCGCCCGCGCGGCGCATTCGAAACCAGAACGTTCTGGACGACCGGCGCCATTTCTTCGGCGACCGCGAACTGCAGCTTGTAGACCTTGGCCTTCTGGGGCTGCTCCGTCTCCTTGTCGAGCTTGTCGATCAGATCCTTGACCTGGCCCTGCTCTCGGTCCGGAGCATTCACGATGACGGAGTTGCTGAAATCGTCGGCGCTCGCGCGGACGGTGCTCTGGCTTCGGCCGCTGAACCCGGTCCGTCCGCCGGTGAAGCCGCCCTGATTGCCCCGGCCACCTTGGGCGCCACCGCCGAATCGATTGCCACCGCCGAACTGGGCCATCAGCTGCTCGAGCCCGCTGCCGCCCTGTTGTTGCGAGAAAACTTCGTTGAGGACTCGCGCGACCTGCGTCGCATTCGCGAACTTCAGCGGGTACACCCGGAGCACACCCTGGCTCTGGGCCCCGAACGCAGACAGCATCGCGGGGTCGAAGCCCGTCATCTCACCGCCGCGCCCGCCCGCGCCGCCCCGCGTTTGGCGCTGGCGGATGACGAGCAGGTTGCCGTCCTTGCGCATCTCGAAGTTGCGCAAGCCAAGTGCCGCATTCAAGATCTGAAGCGCTTCGCTCAGGGAGACTTGACCGGCGCTCGTGAGCGTCAGAGGCTCCTTGAGGTTCGGATCTTTCACGATCGTGATGCCCGTCGCCTTCTGGATGAACGCCAGCACGCTGTCGACGTTGGCGTTGCGGAAGTCCAGCTTCACCCGGGATTTCGGGTTCAGCTTGAACTGTTCCCAGACCGGCTTCGACTCGCCCCCGCCAAAGTCGAATTGGGCCATCGCGGCACAAGCCGCCATGGCCAGAGCGATCGCCAACAAGAGTAATTTGCGCATTGCCTCACTCCCCACCCGGCACAACGTCCGGGATCGGGTCTTCGTTCACTACGTTCGGATTGCTTTCTTGTGCACTTGCGGATAACCCTGTGTCCTGCCCGATGCGTCCCGTCAGGTTCGGGCTGACCCGCATCGGCTGCAGACCCGCCGTCGAGGGGATGATGCCGGGCAGACTCTGGGTCGGCGCTTCCTGATCAAGACTGCCGAGCCGGATGCGCCGCACCGAGCCATTGGGCCCGACCATCACCACCGCGTCGTCTTCGATCGAGGTCAGCACGGCCTGCTTCCACGTCTCTCCCACCCGAAGGAACACGCCCTCGCCGGTCGAGGAGTTCTCGAGGAGTGCGACGCGATCACCGTCCTGCTCGGCGTTGCCGGTGTAGCGCCAGTTCGGATCGCCCCCGGTGAATGCCGTGGGGATCGAATCCAGCCGTAGCGCATCGAGCGAATTCGGGCCGCCCTTGCGGGCGATGACCGGCTGAAAGGCGTTCTTGGGGGCGCTATCGATGCGTCCGAACTTCGCCCGGTAATCGGCCTCGGTGTAAACCATCCCCTTCGGCGTGCTCGCGGACGCGCGCGGTTTCGGCTTCGAAGTCGACTTCGGCGGGTCCGGCTCGGTGAGGACGACGCCCGCGTAGGCGACCACGGCCAGAAGCACCGTGTAGATGACGGGGCGGGAGATCTTAGCCACGTGCGACGGGTTCCTCCTTTCGAATCGGAGCGTAGGTGGTCAAACCGAGCGTGAGGGTGACGGCGTCGCTCGATCCGTCGGTGGCGTTGATCTGGATCAGTGTCACCGCCATCCGATGCTCGGGAGCCTCCAGCGACTTCACGAACGACATCGCCTTCGGGAACGTGCCTTCGACCGTGACCGTGAACGGCATCATCGTCATCCCTTGGACCGTCTCGGCCCGCTGAGGCCGGAGTGCGACGAGCTTGAGATTCTCTCGGCGGGCGAGTCGGGACACGCGGTCGAGCGCCGACGGCGCCACGTTGTCCGGATCGCCGGGCCAAACCCGTCGATCGATCGCGTTCTGAACGTCGATGAGCCGCTCGCGGGCCTCGGTCGTCGCGAGCCGGACCTTGAATTCACGGTCCCGCCGCTCCTTAGCCAGACCCGATGTCGTCGGTTTCGGCACGAGGAGCATCCATGCAAGCGTGCCCGCCATCGCGATGAGCGATGCGAGAACGACGAGAGAAACACCCCATTCCGAACGATCTCGGAAGTTGATCACGAGCGCCTCTTACTACTCGGGTCGACGAGAGGGAGGTTCCCCACCGGGAAAGCCGTCACACTGAACTGAATCACTTGAACCTGATCGATCGCCGCATTGTTCGAGAAGATGAGCTTTACGTCGCGGAACCGTGGGTTCTTGGTGAGACGGTCGACGAACTTCGCCACGGCTTGGCTCGACGTGCCGGTCCCCCGGATGATCACCGGCTTGCCCCGCTCCGTCGAAAGACCGGTGAGCCAGATGCCGTCGCCGACCGCGTTCGAAACCGCGGTGACCACATCGGGCAGGGACTGTGCTGGAGCGAAAGCCCGATCGAGCGATTGCTGTGTACCCACCGTCCGCAAAACGTCCGATTCGACGGCCTTCTGCACACCCTTCAGTCGGTTCACCGCCGAGTTGATCCGGCCGCGTTCGCGGTCGACGGTGGCTTGCGCGTCGCTCCGATCCATCGCGACCAGCGTGAAGAGGGCCAGCGCGCTCACCGCGAGAAGGAAAGCCAGTCGGCGTCGACGGCCGCGCTCCGAATTCTCGCGGTCCAGGACCACGTCGCGCGGTTCGAGGTCCATCTGAATCCGGGCCGCGGCCGGACCGACAAGGGCCCCGAGAGGCGTCTCCTTGGCGTGCCGAAAACCTCCCCCGACACCGTCGGCACCCGGCATGCCCGAGGCCACGAGAACCACTGGATCGACCAATCCCGCCATCGACGCCGTCCGGCGGACCTCTTCTTCGAGCGGTGCCTCGTCCGGCACGACGCGCGAGGCCCGGAGATGCCCGCCGACGACCGCATCGAGCGCCATGCCCTCTGGGGTTGCCTCGACCACGATGGCGGCCTCAAGGCCCGCACCCTGCGCGACGAGGGCCGAGCCGAGTGCCGCCGGAACCACCCGAACGACCTGGAAACCGGCGGCCTTCGCCTCCTCATACACCTTCTTCAACTCCTGCGAGCCGATCGCGGCCACGAGCGAAAGGCGGCCCTCCGGACCGATCTCGTCCGAAGGCTGAACGTCGAAGGCCGCCTCGCCCGCGGGAAGCGGGAACAGGGTCCCCGCCTGCATGTCGAGCAATCGCCGGAGGTCGGCCTTCGGCGCGGTCGGCAAAGGCACGACTCGGAAGAAAACGCTCCTCCGACCAAGGGCCAACACGACCGGACCGCCACCCATCGCCCGAGACGCGGCTTCCAAGTTCGGAAACACCTGTACAGGTCCACCGGTCGAAACGGTGCGCACGGCAGTGGGCGACCACTCGACGACCCGGTTCGGAACGACTGCTTTGCTCATCGGGAATCTCCACTCAAATCGGTCTCGGTCGTAGCCTCCTCCGGCCAGCCCCAGCGGACGCTCATGTCACCGAAGGGGGGGTGCTCGATCCGGATCAGGCGCGGACCGTTCGCGTCGAGCGTGACGAGCGCTTCGATCGACTCCCTAAGGCTCCCGGTTCGACCCTCGACCCGAACCCAGAACGCACCCGACTGAACCGTGAACGCGTCGACGGTCTGAGTCAGGGTCGCGCCGGTCATCCCGGGGACGTCGAGGATGTCGCTCAACTGCTGAAACCCCTGCAACTGCCGACTCAAAATCGCTTGGACCACGTCCGGCGGTAAGTTCGGGATCGAGTTCAGCACCGCTTCGTCGGCGGTGTTGAGGTTGATCTTGCCCTCGCTCCGCGTCTGGCCCGTCACCGTCAATTCGTCGAGGATCGCACGCTGGGCCTGCCGGTTGGCACCTGCGACCGCGACGACATCCCCGAGCCGCGTGAACGGGCGTCGCTGGAAGATCTGGGCCGCGATCTGGGTCGGAATCCCGCGCTGGGTTAGCGAGCCCGGATTCGTGCCCCCGCCATTGACGTTGAGACGGGTTTGGCCCGTCGGGGTCGTCTGGGGCGAGAAACTGTCGATACCCGCAAGCTGATACAGCGTCGGCTGCTGGTCGGATGAACCCTGGACGATCGTCGCCGTCGAAACCACGTCCTCCTGGGGCTCGAACAGCGCACGAGCCGTGAAGCCCCGAACGCTCAGGAGTTCGTCGAAGCTCGAGAGTCGCCGGAGTCCGGCCTGGTACGGATTCGCGAGGTTGTTGTAGTACTCGTCCTTCGCGCCTTCCGTGCGCGGCGTCGTGCCCGGCTCCCGCCAGTCGAGCAGCGAGTCGATCTGCTCCTGCGTGAACGGCAGCCGCTGAAGCTGGTCGAGCGATGCCGTATTCAAGTTGATCCGCGACCCGGCATCCACGATCCCGACTCGGAACGACTCGTCCCCGAGCACAAACAGCTCCTCTCCTCTCTGCCCGAGTTGAGCCCATTCGTCCTCCAACGAAGCCGGTTGCCCGGCCTGAATCAGGCTCAGTTCGGCGAGGGCCCGTTGAAGTCCGGCCTCGGCCGCCCAGCGGGCCTTGTCCTTCTCGACCCGCGTGAGCAGGGCTTGGAAGCGGGCCCGCTGGCTGACCGCCGCCGCCGCGACCACCGCGACCAGAGCGACCATGATCCCGAGCGTGACCACGAACGTCATCCCCTGTTGCGTGCGTCGGGTCCGCCTCATCCCGCCCCTCCCTGGGTCACCGGGTTGAGCGGTGTGACGTCGCTGTGCGGCAACCGAATCGTCAGGGTGCGCTCCTCCTCTTCGTCGCGGAGCTTGTAACGCATCCGCACCGCGGCCGGGAGCCGATTGGCCTCCGTCGAGCGGCTGTCCCACTCCATCCGCCACTCACCCCCATCGAAAAACTCGAACTGAATCGTCTCGACATCCGGGTTGAGCACGCGCTGAAACCCGCCCTGGCTCGGATCGCCGTCCGCCGGCCTCTGCTCCCGAACGAACAGCCCTTGCGCCTCGGCCGGGGCGTCGAAGCCGACCGTCGACAGTTCGATCTCGGTCATGCCCCCTTGGGGTCCGAATCGTTCGTTCGCCCCTTCGAAGTCGCCCGTCTCCTCGGTCACATCCGAACGCAGTCGGCCGCCGACCGCGGTGAAAACCAGATCGTCTGCCCCAGGACCCTGAGCGTTTCCTCCTGGCTGCAGCCCTTGCTGCCCTTCCGAGAACGTCGCGATGAAGTAGGTGTTGGGGTCGTTCGCCGTGCTCGAAAGGAACGCCTGCTGGACGAGGTCGCTCACCTGGCGTTCGAACGACGCGATCCGGTCTTCGCGCCGGGTGTCGTCGCGAAGCCGCCGTTCGGTGTCAAGACCGAACATCAGTGCCCGCGAGGCTCCCGCCGTGATCAAGCCGATGATCGCGACCACGATGAGCAGTTCCAGGAGGGTGACGCCCGCCTGGCGTTTCACGGCTGCACCCCGTTTTCGGGCGGTCGATAGACAAGAGTTTCGAGCGTCGTCGCCTGTTCGTCGCTGCGTGCTTGGGCGTCGGTCACGCGGACGAGAACTCGATCGAGGTTCTCGGTCCCGCTTGCCGTGATCTCGACCTCCCAGCGGTACCGCTCCAGGCCGCGATTCGCGAAGTCGCCGCTCAGATTGCCCGTCTCGAGTTCGCCCGTCGCCAAGACCTCGCGCATCTGGTCGCTCGCGAGCCGCAGGCGCAGTTCCTTCTCCTGAAGTCGGGCTTCGGAACCCTGGATCGAGCCGAGCGCGCTGACCGCGGCCGTGATGCCCACGCCCAAGAGCACGATCGAGGCGAGGACCTCGACGAGGGTAAACGCGCCCCGGAGCCGCTTACTGGCGCTTCTCATACTCTCCCGCCGGCCAGCTCGTAGCGACTTCGGCTTCCGCATTTCCCTCGATCAGCTCTGCTTCACCGTCGGCGCGAACTCGGATCGTGAACGTCGCCCCCGCCTCTTCGATCTCGATCGTTCCCGCATCGGCTCGGCCATCGGAGTAGAACTTGAGGCCTGTCCCCGCCGCGCTGACATCATCGCCTCCGACCCGGATCGCGCCCAGCTCCGCGCCGGGGGGCAGCGTGAAGGATCGGAGTGTGTTCTCCTCCTGGCGCCCGGTGTCGGTCGCATTCGGATCGGCCGGGCGCACGACTTGGAGCGTGCGGCTCCCGCTGTCGTAGCGGAGCTCGAGCGTGGTGCGCTCGCGCGCCGCGAACGTCGCCCCGTCCCGAGCCAGATCGCGGACGCGCAGCAAGGCGAGGCGCGCGTCCTGGCCGCGCCGCATCGCGATCACGTTCGGTGCGATGATCGCGGCCAGCAAACCGATGACGACGATCGCCACGCTCAGCTCGATCAGAGTGAAGGCGCGTTTTCGCAACTAGTCGCCTTCCGAGATGTCCTCGGCCTCGGTACCCGGGTCCCCGCCCTCTTGGCCGTCGGAACCATAGGTCATCACGATGTAGCTCTCCGAGCCGGCCGTTCCCGGGTACTCGTAGATGTACGGATTGTTCCAGGGATCGTCCGGGAGCTCTTTGGTCGAGTACGGTCCCTTCCACCCCTGGACGTCCGCCGGCGGCACGCGCAAGGCCTGCAGCCCTTCCTCGGTCGTCGGATAGCGTCCGCAGTCGAGGCGGAACTGCTGGATCATCCCGCTCAGCGACGAGATGTCGGCCTTTGCCTTCGAAATCTTGGCGTCGCTCGTGCGCCCGACGACGCGGGGCACGATCAGGGCCGCGAGAATCGCCAGGATCAAAATGACCACAAGCAACTCGATGAGGGTAAAGCCGATCCTTCGGCGACGATCCGCTCGCCGGCGCGTCGGCGCGCGGCGCGGAGAGCACTGGCTTCTCATAGTCATCCTTCCTTCCATATCCTGCGTTCCTGCGCCGTCTGACGCCTGCTTGGTTCCCAAATTCATCTCATTTCACCAACTGCTGCGCCTGGAAGATCGGCAGGAGCACCGACAGCACGACGAAACCGACGAAAACACCCATGCTGAGCACGATCACCGGCTCGACCAGCGCCGTCAAGCGCCGCATGCCGTTGTCGACTTCGAAGTCGAGGCTATCGGAAACCCGACCGAGCATCTTGGGGAGGTCGCCGGTTTGCTCGCCGATCGCCACCATATGCGTCAGTACGGGCGGAAACGAGCCCGCATCGCGCATCGCCTCGGCGATCGGCCGGCCCTCGCGGACCTCGGACTCGACCTGTTCCGCGCTCACCTGGAAGACTCGATTGCCGCTCGCGAGGCCGGCGAGGCGGAGGGCGTCCAGGATTGGAACTCCTCCATAGACGAGCGTCCCCAGCACGCGCGCGAACCGCGAGACGGTCGCCTTCATGACGACGGGACCGACGATCGGGAGCTTGAGGATCGCGCGGTCCTTGGCGATCGCTCCCGCCGGGGCCGCCGACCAAGCCCGGAATCCGATCACCGCACCCGCCAGCACGATCAGGATCAGAATCCCGTTCTGGGTGAGAAACGCGGTGCCGTCGAGGAGCATCCGCGTCGTCAGCGGCAGATCGTCGCCAAGGTCCTTGAACACGCCCGAAAGCCGAGGCACGACGAACGTCAAGAGAAAGACGACGACGAAGACCGCGGTGAGGGTCAATACGCCGGGGTAGATCATCGCCGAGATCACCTGGCTGCGACGCGCGACCTCCTTCTCCTGAAAGTCCGCGAGGCGACCCGCAACGTCCGCGAATTGCCCCGAAGCCTCGCCTGCCTTCAGTGTTTGCGTGTACACCGGCGCGAACAACTTTGGGTGCTTGGCGAGCGCGTCGCTTACGGGCAGGCCGCTCCGCACGTCGTCCAGCGCCTGTTCGGAGACTTCGGCCAACGTGCCGCTTTCACTTTGCTCCGCCACGACCTGCAGGACTCGATCCAAGGGAAGCCCTGCCGCCGCAAGGTCGGCCATGCGCCGCGTGAACAGCGCGACGTCGCTCTTGCTGACTTTGCCCCGCTTGCGGGTGTCGCCTTCGGCCCGGGTGCGTCGCGCCTCCTCTTTGATCTCGAGGACGTGGCGCCCCTCCTTCGCGATCAGCGCGATCGCCGCTTCCCGGGTCGCCGCGTCGACATACCCGGTCTTCCGTCGCCCCGAAGGCTCGAGAGCAGTGTAGAAGTAGGTCGTCATGGAAGACTCCCGGCGTCGGGATCTCCGCGCTCGTCCGAGGCCGTGACACGACCGCAAAGGGCAAGTCGGGTCAAATCTCCTCCCGCTGGCACACGCGAAGCACTTCTTCGGCGGTGGAGCGGCCGTTCAAGACGGCCAGCTTGCCGTCACCGAGAAGCGTCCGCATACCCTGATGGTCGACGGCATACTGCTTCATCACGCTCGAACTGGCATGGGCGACCGTCATCCGGCGCAGCTCCTCGTCGATGATCAGCAGCTCGTACAAGCCCTGTCGGCCTTTGAAGCCGCTGTTCTGACACTTGTCGCACCCGCGACCCCGCCGAAACGTCGCCGATCGAGCCTCCTCCGGCGTGATTCCCACGGCGCGAAGCGCCTCCTCGGTCGGTCGATCTTCTTCGGCGCAGTTCGGGCAAACGCGCCGCACAAGGCGCTGGGCCACGACCCCGATGAGCGACGACGCCGCCAAGTACGGCTCGACCCCCATGTCGAGAAGCCGCGTCACCGCACCCGGCGCGTCGTTCGTATGGAGCGTGCTGAACACAAGGTGTCCCGTCAGCGAGGCATGAATCGCGATCTCCGCCGTCTCGACGTCGCGGATTTCTCCCACCATGATCACGTCCGGGTCCTGCCGCACGATCGAGCGCAGCCCCGAAGCGAACGTCAAGCCGATCGCCGGGCGGACCTGGATCTGGCCGATCCCGCCGACCTGGTATTCGACCGGGTCCTCGATCGTGAGGATGTTGGTGTTCGGCGACCAGATCTCCTGGAGCGAGGCGTAAAGCGTCGTCGACTTTCCGGAGCCGGTCGGGCCGGTGGCGAGAATGATGCCGTAGGGGAGGCCGATCACGCGCCGAAAACGATCGAGCGTATCGGGCTGCATGCCGAGTTCGGGGAGGCCGATCATCGCCGTACCCTTATCGAGGATGCGCATGACCGCGCGCTCGCCGAACACGGTCGGGACAATCGAAACGCGCACGTCGATCGCTCGTCCCGCGATCGTCACCTTGATGCGCCCGTCTTGAGGCAATCGCCGCTCGGCGATGTTCATTTCGCCGAGGATCTTGAGGCGGGAGATGATCGCCGCGTGCATCCGCTTCGGCGGGCGCATCATCTCACCGAGCATGCCGTCGATGCGGTAGCGCACCTTGACGTCGCGCTCGTAAGGCTCCACGTGGATGTCGCTGGCCCCGTCGCGAACGGCTTGGGCGAAGATCAGATTCACCATCTGAACGACCGCCGTCTCCCCCGCCATCTTGGTGAGGTCGGCCAGGTCGGTGTTCTCGTCGATTTCGGTGATCGGACCCTCGTCAGCCCCGGGTAGCCCGCTCAGGATCTTCTCGAGGAAATGCTCCTCGATCGTCTCCCGGATCAAACCTGCGTCGGCGAGCACGGCGAGGGTCGGGCGCTTGACCAGAATGCCGAGATCGTCGACCGCACCGAGCGACTCGGGCGACCCCATCGCGACGACGAGTGCGTCACCCTGCATCCGAAGCGGGAGCACCTGGTGCTTGAGGGCGTAGTCGCCGGGCGCGCATTCGAGCGCTGCCGGGTCGGGCTTGGTCTCGGCAAGATCGACGAACGGGAACCCGAACCGCGTCGCGGTCGGCGTACCCTCGTCGGGAGAATTGGGGGGATCCATCGAAATTGCCATCGGTGCCTCCGGTACTACGTCCTGCCGTCTCGACAAAGTGCCCCCGAACAGAGCCTTGCTCTCATCGACGCTCGAACCACAATGCCCGGCAACAATGCTAGGATTTCGAGCCCGAGACACAACCGGCCCGAACCGTGCTGCGTCAGGACGATCGAGGAGACATGACGATGCTTCACACGATTTGTTTGGTTGCCACCGCAGTAACTTTTCCGGCCCCGGACCTGGGCGTGTTCGAGATCGAGTCCGTCACCCGTCGGGAAGCGTTCGCCGGACGCCTCGGCAAGCGGGTCAAAACCTCGATGGAGGTCACCCGTGAAGGAAAGACCTACACCGTCCACGTGGATGGCGCGACCCACACCTGGGTCGGTGGCCGGAGACTGCCCCGTCTCGATATCGGCACTTCGGTGGCCTTGACCGGTCGCCAGAACGGGCAGACGATTCGCGTCACCTGGGACGGCATCGCGAACCGCTAAGGGGCCAGGTTCGCTGAACCGGTCGCTCCTCTAGGGCTTCGTCGACGTGAAGATGATCGTGGCGAGCAGTGCCGGGCGTCCGCCCGAAGCGGGACGAAGGCAGCGGGTCAATCCGATGCCGACGGATGCCGTGCCTTGACTTGAATACAGAAACGAGCGAGCTTCTGCCTCCGAACCGAACCTCAGCCCTTGGTAGCTCGCGAGGAACTGCGACTCCAAGTTCTTCCGTAGCTTCTCGGGCAATTGGTCGAACCGCGCTTCGCCAGAGAGAAGCGATCCGCCGTCCACGCCCAACTTGGACAGAAGGTTCCGGTTCACCTCGACCTCCCGGACCCTAAGTTCGGCCAAGGTGCGTTCGAGGACGGTCGTCGCCTCCTTCATCCCCTCCTCGACGAACTGCATCGCGGTACCCCGGAAGTGGAAGCCGAAGCTCAAACCGATCTGGTCTTGTTCGCGCTGGCGGCTGAGCCAGTCCTGCATCTGACGAGGACTCGCCGATTCCTGGGGAATCGGGTTCTGCTGGAGGCGACTCCGTGTTTTGCGCCATTCATCGCCACGGACCGTGACCGAGAAGTCGCGCCACTGGTCGCCCGACTGCAGTCTCATCGAAATCGAAACGTCCAAGCCGACGGCGCCGGTCGGTTCCTTCTGGTCGGCCAACGCTGGATCGCGCTTCCCCAACTCGCTCCAGATGCGATCCCGCGTCCCTCGCGAGGTCTCGCGCAACAAAAACACGCCGTCCTTGGGCGTTTCGGCGAGAAGCGCCTCCCCGAGACGCACCCGCTCAGCGAGCATTCCAAGCGGTCCCGACTGCATATCGACGATGATCAGGCTCTGACGGCCCCACTCCACGATCTTGAAGCGATCGCCGGGAAAGGCCTTCGTGACTGCGCCTTGACCCTTGCCTAGCGACAACCTGTCATCCAGCTTCTCGGCAATCTTTGGGTCACTCGTGACTATAAGGCAACCGTGAATCGTTCGATCCGATAGAGGATGACCTGCATTCGAGAAGTGGAACGTCGCGAAAGCAAGGACAAAGAGCACCCAGCGCACTACGGCCCCCCAGGTGGCGGTGCGGCTCCGCCCGCTCGTATCGTGTAGTAGATTTCTTCGGTAATCCTCTCACTAAGTGATCGACTCGCGAAGTCTGGGGGGTCAGTCTTACTGAAGGAGTTTGTTCCGCTCAACTCGTAATACGCCTCCCAGTTCTCAACACGGTCCATTCTGAGCAGAGGTACATTGCTGAATGTTGCAGACTCCCACCATGCGTTGTCAGCTAAGTTTGCAAACCGGGTTCGCCAGGCGGGTGCCTGGGTCGTTGAGCCTGCAACAACGAAGTGGTTCTGGATTGAGACTGACCAGGTGTAGGTGCCTGTCACATACACATCGAAGTGATACAGCATCTGAAGGTGATCGACGGCCGGCCCAAGTTGATACTGGACTTCCGTCCACCCACTCCCGAACGCAGCACTTGCGTGCAACACCGTCAACGAAGCAACGAGTCCCTTGACTGTCATCTTCAGCCTCCCTATGGCCCTCATGGGCTCTTGCACCACTCTACCCCCCCCCATAGTACATTTAGCCAGTATTTATACTAGTAAATTGCAGCTTGGATTCTTCGTTTGTTTGGTCAATGGCGCAAACTCTGATGCTCCTGAGGTCTCACGAGAAAGCGCACATATGGTCTTCGACAACCCCAAAATCTTGGAGTCGATCCGCTCCGAGCTTTGTCGCGCTCTCTGATCTATGGCAAGATTGGTAGAGTAGTTTCACCGTGATAGATTGCTCCGGTGAGCTTACCTTTCTGCGTCTCTAGTCCCGTTTAATACAGGAACATCGGCTTGCCGAGCATGGTCTGCACCTTCGGACGATAGCGCTCCATGTCGTACAACTCGTCCACGTCGACCCGCTTCGTACCCTGAGTGATCATGTCGATCGGCACGGTCGCATAGCGCCCGCTGTGGAGGGCCGTCATCTGCCCGGTTTGGCCGCTCAGCAGAAGGTCCGTTGCCAGATTGCCATAACTGAGGGCGACCATCCGGTCCAGCGCGTCGGGCTCGCCGCTCCGCATGAGATAAGCCACCTGCTGGTAGATGATGTTCTGCTGCGTGATGCGTTTGATCGCGTCGCCGGTGATGGCGCCGATCCCTCCCAGCTTACGGTGTCCGTAGGCATCCGCTTGACCGTATTCGACGATCTTGCCCCCGATCATTTGCGCACCCTCCGAGATCGTCATGATCGCGTAGTTGCTCGGGTTGGCCCGCTTGTCTTCCATCAGCATGGCGGCAAGACGCTCGGGGTCGAAATGGACCTCCGAAATGATCGCCCGATCGACCCCGCCGAGATAGGCGCTGATCAGGGAGGTCTCGCCCGAATTGCGGCCGAACAGCTCCACGATGCAGATCCGCTCGTGAGACCCCGCCGACGTCCGGAGGTTCGTGATGAACTCCACGCTGCGGCTGACCGCGGTCGAGAATCCGATGCAGTAGTCCGTCCCAAAGACGTCGTTGTCCATCGTCTTGGGAATCGCGACCACCGGAAAGCCCTCCTGGTGAAGGCGATGGGCGAAACTGAGCGTGTCGTCGCCCCCGATCGCGATCAGAGCATGGATCCCGAGCTTGTCCAGCACTTTCAGCACATGGGGTGTGAAGTCGAGCGGCTCGTCGTCCTCCGGCTCGGGACGATCGGGATCGCGGAGAAAAGCCGGAACCTTGTCCGGCGCGACCCGACCGGGGTTGGTCCGAGACGTGTGGAGAAACGTGCCTCCGGACCGGTCGATCGTGCGCGTGTTGACCCGATCGAGCGGCACGATCCATTCACTGAACGTCTCCGGATCGTCGGGATTCAGGTTGAGCAACCCGCCCCATCCCCGGCGAATCCCGATCATCTCACAACCGGCTTCGGTCGCGTGAAAGGCGGCAGCCTTGATGCACGCGTTGAGGCCGGGAACGTCACCACCTCCGGTCAGAATGCCGATGCGTTGTGTGGCGCGGCTCATGCCCGAGGTTTACCCCCCGAGGAAAGAGCCCGGCACGGGCAACAAAACGTCCGTTTGGCCGGTTTTGGGGACAAAATCGTATCAAAATGGGATTTTCGACACATTGTTTGCGGATTTCGTGATCGAACGGCGCAAACTAAGTGGGCATGGCGGTTTCGGAGTACTTCAAGGCAGGAGGAACGCTTCAGCTTGACTCAAGCTCGTACGTGAAGCGTCAAGCGGACGACGAGTTGTATGAGTGCCTCGTCGCCGGCAAACTTGCCTACGTCCTCGACTCACGCCAAAAGGGGAAGTCCTCACTCGTTACGCGCACGATCGACCGGCTCCGGCGCAATGGTATCGCGACCGCCCATCTGGATCTTCAGCGTCTTGGATCGAATCTTGAGCCCGAACAGTGGTACCTCGGGATGCTGCGCGTCCTCGGAGAGAGCGTCGGCATGTGGCCGGCGCTAAGGGCCTACTGGGACGAGCATCCGGACCTCAGTCCGTTCACCCGTTGGTCCGGAGCGATCGAATCCGTCATCCTTCCGATGCTTGAACCCGGCGCGCGCGCAAGTCAGGCCGTGGCAGGCAAGGGAATCCAGATCGGAATTTACGCGGATCGACTCGTCGTGTTCGTCGACGAGATCGACTTCGTTCGGGCCCTTGATTTCTCGACCGATGAGTTCTTTGCCGGAATTCGCGATCTCGCGAATCGAAGCGCAGCGGACCCTCGGTTCTCCCGGTTGACGTTTTGTCTGATCGGTGTCGCGCAGCCGAGCGAACTGATCCGTCGGCCAGACATCACCCCGTTCAATCTCGGGCGGCGCATCGAATTGGAAGACATGACGCTGGCCGAATCAGGAGCGCTCGCACAAGGGCTGCTGACTCAAGGCGTGGCGAAGACGGGCAAGGAAGCTCAGGCACTGTTGGAACGGATCTTCTACTGGACCAACGGACACCCCTACCTGACACAAAGAGTTTGCAGCGGCCTGGTTGACGCCGGGCAGCGACTCAAGCCCGAAGACGTCGATCGGGTCGTCGACACGCTCTTTTTGCAAGCGACGAACTTCGAGTCCGAAGACGGATTCGACAACCTCTCGCGGCGCATCTTTGAGGTCGTGCCGGATGGAGTGGACCGCGATGCGTACCTGTTTGCGTTGAGCGAGGTGCTGGAGCGCCTGGTGCGTCGAGATGCGGTCAAATACGATGACGCCGATCCCGTGATCCGCAGCCTGCGGTTATCTGGACTGGTTCGCCGCCAAGGGGGTCAAGCCCGAATCCGAAACCGCATCTACGAGCGCGTGTTCAACCAGCAGTGGCTCGACCGTGCCATGCCCGAACTCGAGGTGCGTCGTCGTGAACGGCGGCAGCGACTTCGATGGCTCGCCCGGATGCTCGCGACGGGAGGATTCTGCGTTATCGCAGTGGTGGCGGCGACATGGTTCTGGTTCCGGGTTCAGGAGGAGAGTGCGCTCGCGCGAAAAAACAAACAGGCTGCCGACCTCTATCTTGCCCAGGCGAATGCGAAGATCAATGAAGCGCAACAGCTCTACGTCGAGACGAAGAAGCTGGAATTTTACAACAATTGGTACAAGACGAACTACGGGGAGTATAGCGGCCCTCCCACGCCCCCTGGTTTAGGCGATCGCCATGGCGGAACCGTCGAACCTGCCCCAACTCCGCCGCCAGATTCGCTACCGGACATCGTGACCGAAGGCGAGCGCTGGCGGATGACTCGCGAGCGTCGGATCACGACGGCTGACCTCGCCCGAGTCCCTCGGGACCAATGGAGTCTGATGCGGAACGAAATCTATGCGAGGAGGCTCTACAAGTTCGAGCGGAGGCCTGATCTCCGCAAGGCGTTCAGATACCTCTCAGGTTACCAACCGATCCGCACGCAGACGGAATGCAGCCGACTGATGACCAAGCTGGAAAAGCGCAACGGTGACTTCATTCGGGATCAAGAGAACAAACCCGTTTGGAAGGCACTCGGCTTGCCCGGCAGGGGTCGGCTCCAAATCCGCAACCCAAATCCGAGGGCGATCCAAGGCAAGATTGTCTTCGCCAATGGTCTGGAACGCACATTCAACGCGCCAGGAAGAAGCTCTACAACCCCGTCAAACGTGCCTCAAGGCGAATTCACGGTATTCGTCGATGGGGCTGAGATCGGAAGAGGCTCCGTAGGCGTCAACGGTGGCCGCTTCGAGCTCCCCAGAGTGGTTCTTGAGCCTTAACGCAAATGTCGATCGAGGAAGGTCTGATACAACCGACATCGGAACTGGGCTTCCGACGTGGAGTCCCCTCGCAGCACACCGGCACTCCGGAGGCGTAAGAAAGCATCGATGTCGGTGCATGGAGTGCGCCGCAGCACCTGGCGGCACGTGTCGGCGAGCGCGGGCGAGCGGGCAAGGCCCATCAAGATCCGCCGCAAATGATCGCCGAAGGGCCCCTCGTCCCGATCCGCATGGGCGACGAACTCGGTAAGGCTCACCTCTCGCTCGGCCAATTCATGAAGCGCACGCCGTATCAGGAACGGTTGCCCCGCGACGAGGTCGAAGAGGAGCATCACTTTTGATGGCGACTCGAGCACGCGACCATAGCGCTCATTGAGTTCGGAAACCTGTTCGGGGGTGAAGTCCTCGAGCTTGAGCCGTGTCCCGACGTTGAACGGTGATTGGTTAAGGTCCGTGATGAACAAGTGCGCCTCGGTCGCGTAGGCGATCGGCATCACGATGCGAGCATAGGGCTGGGAGGGATCCGTCGCACGGACGTTGTACCAAGCCCTGAAGAGCGCGAACACCTGGCTCGCGTAGGGTTGACCGAAGAGCCGATCGACTTCGTCGAGCCCCCATATGAGATAGCCGCGTTCGGGGACGGCGTAGGCCGCGACAAAGTCCTCGAAGTCCGCGTTGGGATTGCCGGAACCCGCCCAAAACTCGCTGCTCGGGACCCGTTGGCCCATCCGACGTAACATGAGAGCACAAAGCCCTTTGTAGAACGAGGTAATGTCGGCGAAGTCGCCCTCATTGAGAGCCTGGAAATCCGTGAGAACAACGCGCTCACCGTCGTCACGAGCCCGTTGAAGAGCCCGTGAAAGGAGGGATGTCTTGCCCACCTGCCGAGGTCCTTTGATCAACACAAGGGCCTCGCGTCGCTCAACAGCACGAATGAAGCTCGCGTCCGTCTCCCGCTCGATGTAGAACTTCGAATCGAGCGGCATGGCACCCCCCACGGGCTCGAGTTCCAAATCAACAAGCTTAGGTCCGGGAGCGGCGATCGCGTGAAGCACTTCTTCTACCAAGGGCTGGTCGTCATGAGGACCGGTCCAGTTCGCCTGCTGCAGCCCTTCGAGGATCGTAGCGAACGGAGCCGGCAGCGGCTCACGGAAGTCGATCCGAACGGGAATACAGCGCGGGTGGGTCTTTTGTTGCTCCTGAGCTCGGCTTGCTTCAAGGACCTCTTCCTCCACCATTTCGCTTCCTACCGAGCGCGCGCTGAGGAGGACGATCAAGATATCCGCCTCCCAGATCTTCCTGCGGATCTCGTTCGCCCACGGCATCCCCGCAAGGACGTTGAGGTCGATGAAGACCTGGTGTCCGGCCGCCTCAAGACCCTCTCGGAGTACGGCCATCACGTGCTCATCGTTTTCGGAGTTTCGTTTGTAAGCAATGGCGACTTTCATGGGTGTTGCGATGTGGGTTTGGCGAGTCGTAGGGCGACCGCCCAGCTTTCTCGGACGCGAGAGATTGCCGATGGAGCCGTCGAAGTAGTTGTACACTTGGATGGGAAATCCGTGCTTATCCTGGGCCACACCTAAGGGCAGAATGTAGTCGTCAAGTTGCGCGAGGTCCGCCCGGAGTCCATCGACGAAAGGTTCGCTCATCAGGATGTGCCCATCGTCCCCAAAGTCCATAACTCGCGTGGCCACGATGATCGCGTCGCCGTTCCCCTTCACCAAATCGTGGTGATCGCGAATGGACGGGTCGAGGTCCCCCGTGTGAAGGCCATACCGCAGCCTGATCCCACGGCTCATCGAACGATGGGCAAGGTCTCGGGTGGCCCGAAACGCTGGACCGGGACCCGTTCGAAAGATGAGGGCGAATCCGTCACCGGAGTCTCGAAGGAATGCAAGCTCTCGGCTCTCCAGGTCTCGGAAAATCTGGATCTCCTTGGTCAGCGCGTTCAAGAGGCCAAGGACGCGAGCCTGATCGTCTGGGTCCAGCTTGCTGAATCCGACAACGTCCGTATAAAGAACCGAAGCTTGGATCACGCAACCAGCATTGTCGCACGACGTGAGCGCAAAAAAGAAGCCCGACGGCTCAACGAGAAGCGTTGCGGTCTACGTCACGTCGAGGTCGTCGGGGAGTTGTCGGCGCTTTCGGGGCGCCTGAGCCGGGCTTGCGGTGGCACCGGACTTCGGTGCGGACTTCGAAGCCTTCGGTTGGCTTGCCTTCTTCTTTTTCGCATCCGCCTTCTTGCCCGCAGGGGCCGGCGATCTCCGTTCGGCCTTCTTCCTCGGCGACGCCGGCCCTAGCACCACCGTCTTCTCGACGGGAGCCTCGGGAGTCGGCTCCGCCGCCTCGACGCGGTTCGCATCGACCGCCGTCTCGGCCTCAGGGTTCGTGGTCGCCTCGACGTGAGTCTCGCTCGCCTCGGTGGAAGCCTCCGGAGCGGTCTCGGTGGGTTCGCCCTTGCGAGCAACCCCGTCCGCCGCCTCGCGAAGATACTGGCCCGCGCGGATCAGGCCGCGTCCCACGGCTTTGGCGATCGGTCGCGCGGCTTGAACCACCACGGGGATTGCGGCGGCGGCAAGCATGATCAAGCCGGTTCGATTGGGCGGTACGGGTCCTCGTTTCATCGTCTTCATGGGAATACTCGGGCGCTCCCTCGTCCGTTGCGAGGGTCTCGGGACGTTCGCTCCCTTCCGATACTTGATTGGCCCGGAACTTGAAGAGTTCAGGGCGTGTCCATGATCCAAAGCCCGGCCACGGGGCCGCTGGTAGACTCTCGATCTGCAATGACGCCACCTGACTTGGCAGTCATCGTGCCTGCCTACAATGAGGAGACGCGGATGCTGCCCACCCTACAGCGGTTGGCGGAGTATCTTGCGTCGCGTCCCTACACCTGGTCCGTCACCGTCGTCTCGGACGGAAGCTCGGACGGTACGGCGAACATTGTCGAGGCGTTCGCCCAGGAGCATCCCGAATTCCATCTCCTTGCCTACAACCCGAATCGAGGCAAAGGATATGCCGTCCGTCAGGGCATGCTTCACGTCGAGGGGAAGATGCTCCTGCTCTCCGATGCCGACCTCGCCGCCCCGATCGAGGAGGTCGAGAAGCTCTTCCCGGCGATCGAAGCCGGGGCCGGGGTCGCGATCGGCAGCCGCCCGATGAAGGAGAGCCGGCTTGAGAAGCGCCAACCCAAGTACCGCGAGATGCTCGGTCGGATGTTCAACAAAGCGGTCCAGCTCCTCGCGATTCGCGGGATTCAGGACACCCAGTGCGGCTTCAAGCTCTTCCGCGTGGACGTCGCCCGCGACGTATTCCGGCGCTGCAAACTGAACGGCTTCAGCTTCGACTTCGAGGCGCTCATGATCGCCCGGGACCTTGGGTACCCGATCGCGGAAATCCCGATCCGATGGTCGCATCAAGAAGGATCGAAGGTGAACCCGTTCCGCGACGGCATGCGCATGCTCCGCGACCTTCTCAAACTACGAATGACCGGTAAGCGACGCCGATTGGAGGAGCATGCAGACTGAAGAGTACACCCGCATGTTCGAGCACGAAGACACCTACTGGTGGTTCGTGGGCCGGCGTCGACTGGCGCTTCGGCTACTGGCCCAAGCGAAGCAGCTCCTCCTCGGACAAACCAAGAAGGACCTTAAGGTGCTCGATATCGGTTGTGGAACCGGCGCGGTTCTCACCCAACTCAGCAGCCAGCATGAGGCGATCGGTCTCGACTTCTCGCAGTTAGCCCTCGAGTTCTGTGGGAAGCGGGGCCTGGAGAATCTCGTCCTCGCGAACGCCGAGCAGATCCCGATGGAGGACAACACCGTCGACGCGGTCGTCGCCCTCGACATTTATGAGCACATTCCGAACGACGTGCGCGCGTTCGAGGAGACTTTCCGAGTCCTTCGCCCGGGCGGCCATCTCGTGCTGAGCGTGCCCGCATTTCGATTCCTCTGGGGACCTCATGACGTCGCCTTGATGCACTTCCGCCGGTATACCAAGCGCGAAATGCGCAGGCGCCTCGAGGACGCCGGTTTCAAGGTCGAGCGCATCAGCTACAGCGTGTTCTTCCTGTTCCCCGCTCTCGTCATGACCCGACTCGCCGCGAAGCTCCGTCGCGGCGACGCCAAAGTCCAGATCGCGCCGGTACCGAATTGGACGAATCGCCTGTTCATCAAGCTCCAAGAGGCGGAAGCCAAGTGGATCCAGCGCACCGGCGGGTTTCCTTGGGGAAGCAGCGTCGTCGCGGTCGCCAAGAAGCCGACCTGACCTACTGGCGCTGCATCGTGACCTGCATCGGACCGTCCGCGAGGGTGACCTCGCGGAATCCGGCGGCGACCGACAGCACTTTCGGCTGCTTGTTGGCGGCCATTGCCCGCATCGTCTTTCCACCCCCCATCTTCGCGGTGTCGTCCGCGGACGGGGTGAGCGTCAACTCAGTGCCGGCCAGCGACCACTGACCCACCTCATTCCCGAGGCCGCCGAGCTCTTTCAGCCGCAGCACGTATTGTCCGCCCGGCTTGATATCCAGGGTTGCGTTGATCTCCATCGAGCCGGCCGCGGCCGTGAACTTGCCCTGGCCCGCATATTGACCTTCGACGGAGCGGTGCTCGGCCGAACTCTTGCCCTTGCAGGCAGTCATCAGGAGTAGCCCGAGCAGAGCGACGACGATCCAAGGTCGATTCATGGTCCGAAGATTAGACCCGATCGCGACATCGCGTACAATGGGACCATGGCGGTAGACGCAACTCTACCGAAGATCGCAGGCGACGCCAGGCCGTTGCGGGTCATGTTTCTGGACCTCAACGCCTACTTCGCGTCCGTCGAACAGGAAGAGCGTCCCGAGCTTCGTGGCCGCCCGATTGCGGTCGTCCCGCTGATGGCTGATTCGACCTTCGTCATCGCGGCCAGCTACGAGGCCAAGCGTTTTGGCGTCAAAACCGGGACCCGGGTCGGCGACGCCCGCAATCTATGCCCGGGGATCGAGCTCGTACAGGCTCGGCCACCGCTCTACGTCCACTACCACCGGCGGGTGCTCGATGTGGTGGAAACCGTCCTCCCGATCGACAAAGTGTGCAGCATCGACGAGATGCGCTTCCGTCTGCTCGGCAAGGAGCGCGACCCCGAGCAGGCCCTCGAGTTGGCCCGTCGGATGAAAGCCGCGCTCGCCGAGCATGTCGGTCCGTGCATGACCGCAAGCATCGGGCTCGCCCCCAACGCCTTCCTCGCCAAGGTCGCGACCGACCTTCAGAAGCCCGATGGCCTCGTCATGATCCAGGCCCATGAACTGCCCGATCGGCTTCGCGGCCTCAAGCTGACCGAGTTTGCCGGCATCAACCGCCGGATGGAGGTGCGGCTCCAAGCGTCTGGAATCTTCACGTCGGACGAGATGCTTGCCGCGAGTGCCGCGGACCTCGCGCGAGCGTTCGGATCGATCACCGGCGAGCGCTGGTGGTTCCTGCTTCGGGGCTACGAGGTCGATTTCGAGGCCCGCGACAACCAGTCCCTGGGCCACTCGCACGTCCTCGCTCCAGAACTCCGAACCGAGCAAGGGGCTCGCGATGTGCTCTTGCGCCTGGCCCAGAAGGCGACGGCTCGCCTGCGGGCGAACGGCTTCTGGGCGTCGGGGATGGCGATCACCGTTCGGGGCAAGAAGCGCCATTGGCACACCCACACCCGGCTTCCACCGACGCAGGACAGCATCACGGTCACCGAGCGGCTCCTCGAGCTCTGGCGCGATCACGACTTCGATGTTCCCCAGATGGTCGGCATCACGTTCACCGAGATCGCCACCGCCGAGGCGATCACGCCAAGCCTCTTCGAGCCCACCGTCGACCGGAGCAAGCTGTCTCACGCCGTCGACCGCGTCAACCAGAAGTTTGGGAAGAACAGCGTGTTTCTGGCCGGCATCGAGCAGACACGCGCGACCGCCGACGAGAAGATCGCCTTCAACAAGACCTGGCTGTTCAGCGAGGGCAAGGACGACAACGTCTGGCCCGATACGTTCCGAGGGAATCCGCGAGGGCCGAGCGAAGAAGGTGCGGATCTCGTCGACGAATGGGACGAACCGGCTACGTGACCTGTTGAGTGGTCTTGAAGTGGAGCTTCGCGACCTCGCCCAAACGCGCGGCCCCGAAGCGGGCGACGAACCGCTTCGCCGCGGCCACGACCGGGGGCCCCGCTCCCTTGGGCAGCTCCGTTTCGAAGTCCAGCCCGATCCGACGGAGCCGCTCCACGAACTCAGCCCGGGCCAGGATCGACGCCGCGGCGACCGCGATGTCGGCTTCGGCCCGCACCCGAGACTCCAATGTCACCGCCCGACCCTTCTCGAAGAGCTGCCGCTTGAGACCCGCCGGGTCCGCGAATTGATCCGAGATCACAAGCTCGCACGGGCGAAGCTCGAGCACATTCTCGATCGCCCGGGCGTGGCCCCAGGCCAGGAGTCGGTTGAGATTGCCGATCTTGGCGTACAGCTCGTTGTACTTGGTCGGACCGATGGAGATGATCGCATGCGGGCACGTCCGCTTGATCGTCGCCGCGAACCGCTTCGCCTGCAGATCGGTAACCTTCTTCGAGTCCTTCACCCCTTCGAGCTCGGCGAGATGCTCGGGCCCGACGAAGCAAGCCGCGATCACCAGCGGACCGAAGTAGTCGCCTTTTCCGCTTTCGTCCACGCCGATATGGCCCTCGTCCGTCACCCGGCGGTTTTACCTTCAAGACCGCGACGACGGACCGTCACCTGCCGTACAATGAAGGCATATCAGGAGGTCTTCCGTGGCTCAGATTCAGGATACGGGTGTGGACGTACCGATCGGCATGACGACAACCGAGGCGCCGTTCATTGAGATGTCGAGATCGAAGGGCGAGATGTACGTCGAGCAGCCCTATGGGCTGTACTCGGAAGACAACCACGAGGCGTGGCGCCGCCTCTACGCCCGGATGCTCCCCCGATGGGAGAAGTACGCCAACGAGCACTTCATGAAGGGCATCGAGAACCTCTGCCTGAACCCCGAAGCGGTGCCGAAGCTCGAAGACGTCAACCAGTTTCTCTGCCCGTTGACAGGCTTCAGCGCGAAAGCGGTCAGCGGATATGTCCCCGCGTACCTCTTCTTCGATGCGCTGCGCAATCGGGAGTTTCCGACTACGATCACGATTCGCCGCAAAGACAAGCTCGAGTACCTCCCCGAGCCGGACATCTTTCACGACATCGCCGGGCACGTCCCGATGCACACCGACAAGGCGTTCGCCGACACCCTCGTTCGGTTCGGCGAGTGCGCCAAGACCGCAGCCGAGATCGCCCAGGAGATCCCGAACCCCGAGGAGCGCGCGCACCAAGTCGCCAGCATCATCCGGGCGATGGCCCGATTCTTCTGGTTTACGATCGAGTTCGGCCTGATGCGGGACTCCCGGGGCCAGGGACTGAAAGTGTACGGCAGCGGTCTTCTGAGTTCGTTCGGGGAGATCGAGTACTGCATTGAGTCGCCCGAGGTTCAGCGCTACCCGATCCAGATGGAGTGGGTCGTCAATCAGGCGTTCGAAATCGACAAGTACCAGCCCCTCCTGTTCATCGTCGACTCGTTCGATCACCTCTACAGCCTGGTCGATGCCCTCGAACTCTGGATGAAAGAGGGCAAGCTGAGCAACGTCGCCCCCTGCGAACCGGAAGTGAACGAGGAGGACCTCAAGAGTTTCCTCCACTGGGATCAAGCCTAAGTCCGGGTCGAACCCGCCACGAACCGACTATTTCGCCCCGAGTTGTGGCGATCAGTGTCACACGAGTACGGCGACACATCGAACTTCTCCTCCACTGGAGGAGAAGTCGGCCCGAACCGGTTGAGGAGGCCGAAAAGGGGGAGGAGGGTCGATGGAGGCGAGAAGAGAGTTCACGCATCGTGAACGCTGGGTCCCCTTTGAGCTAGTAAAAATACTAGCTTTCGCCCCCCCCTCGGACTTTTGCGGATCTTGCGATAAGATGATTCCATGGCTAGCGAGGATGGGAGACTCGATCAATGGCTGGGCTCGATTCTTGTTTGCGGATTCGTAATGCCCGTGGTCGCTTTTGCGCCCTATCTGCCGACGGGCCTGCCTGTGCAACGGCAAGCGGCTTCAGAAGAGACGAGCGGCTGCACGATAACCGGTTCGACTCCGACGTTGGGAGAGCTGAAAACGCAGCTGGAAGCAGCGGTGACAGGGGGCGAACATGGAGCAGGTCGCAGACCATAGGGACTCCGGGTCCCTGACCCTAACGGACGCCGCTTATCTGGCAGGCGCGCCGATGCTCTGTGTTTCGATCACCGAAAGCGCTACGACGTGGATCGCTCGTGAGTTCATTTTCGACCGCATGATTCTCGGCATGATCTGGTTAGGCGTTCTGCCGTGGCTTGGGATGATCCTCTTGACTTCGGTCTCGGTCGGCCCGGTCGCGCTGCACCTGCGAAAACTCGCACTTCCAGGCTTGGCTATTGGCCTCCTCCTGACACACTTTGTGCTGACCTATGTTTCAGGGGCTCTGAGCTGGTCCGGATACCCCGGCAACCTCTTCGACCGAAGCATCGTCTCGACCTGGTTTGTGCTGATCGGATCGATCACGATCGGAACCGGCGTTGCTCTTGTATTCCGTAACGGATTGATCAAGCGTCGCCAGGTGCTCTTATGGGGGCTGTGGTTGATTGCGGCGATCGCAACCTTCAACGATGCCCGGACTGGGGTCTGGGGCGGAGAATTTGAGCCGAACAAGCGAATCTGGGCGGTCTTGACGTTAGGGGCCGGCTGGGCCGTCGCTTTCTGGGTGGATCGATATCATGAACGTCATGCGTAGAGCTTTTTCACTGGTCGAGGTTCTGGTGGTCATTGCGATCATCATGTTGCTGATCGCGCTCCTGTTGCCCGCTCTTACCAAGGCAAGGTCGAGTGCGCGAGGCACCGTGTGCACGAGCAATTTGCGCCAAATCTATACAAGCCTGCAGCTGTACCGCGAGGATCAAGGGGAGTATCCACCGAGGATCTGGACTTGGCCGGGTTGGGACCCGCGTCTGGCGACGACATTGCTCTGTCCCCAGCGCGAGAATCGCAGCGTGTGCGGCACCAACTATTGCCTGTTTGCAGGGCCACTTCGGGAGCATTCGGAACGAGATCGCGAGTTGAACGAAGATCTTTACACATGCCGCCGAAATCGAGGCGTCGCGCTCCCGATCGTGTGGGACGACCATCACGAAAGCACGCAGGGATTCCGCAACCAGATGGATGGATTCGTCTTGATCCTGAGAGAGGGAGGCTCGATCAGTCGCCTCCCCGCGTGGCCAATAGGACCGCTATCGACCGAAACGTGCCCCCTGCCCAATCCCTACCTTCAGAGGTAAACAGACATGACAAAACTCGCAATCGCTGGTCCTTTGCATCCCGCCCTTGGCGAGTGACGGCCGCAGAAATCAGCTGTGCGGCGGAGGTGCCGGTCTTCCCACTTGCTCTTATGCCGATCCCATCCTCGATGGGAAATGGACTTGTCGTAACGCACTCAACGGAGCCGGTGAGGAACCCTATGCATTCTGTGAGTATCTTATTTGTGAGAACGAAGAATGTAGCACGAACCCACAGAAGCGTCAGGAGAAGCTACGTACTCGCTGGATTTCAAGAACCCAGTATCAAAGCAATCCCCCAAAGTATCTGTATTACTCCAATAGTCACGTTGACCAAAACACTGTGTGCTGCCTCTGCGTGATGCCTGCACCTCCGTCACCCCCTGAGTAGTACTGCGCCGTGTGTGCACAGGGGCTGAGACAGTGCCAGAAGCACGCTGAACGGTCACATGACGACCCCGCGGTGCGGCGCGCTCGCACTTCCCGAAGGCACCGGGTGAAGTGGTTCCCCGTCGCCCGTGAACGACGGGGAGAGGGGGCAGGGGGTGAGGGGCATCCCTCTCTGGCACGCCCCTCCGTCCCGCGTGAGCGGGCCACCTCCCCCGATGCGGCGTACAATCATCGCCGAATCTGGGGAGGATCTTTCGGAGAGTCTTCGGTGAATGAGAAACGTGAGATACCTCCCTGATTCCGGGATGACTTGTGCCCGGCATCGGGGAGGTCGGTGAGCCTTGCGAACCGGGTGGGGCTCGCGAAGAGTGCTCGACGCGCCGAAGGTAGTGCTCCGCTCGCACCATACCGTGTGAGCGAGCCCCGAGCCATCGCCGCCAGAGGCGAACAAAGGGCAGATGCACCGATCCAGTCGAAAGTTGCGCAAGCAAGCATTGCGCCGGTATCGCCGCTGCCCCGCAGACACTCATCCTTGCGAGGGTGAGTGCGGGCGCACCCACCGAACCCAATGGCATCCGTGCGCCCGGCTCCCCTCGGCAACACTAGAATCTCGGGTTGCGTAGTACCCGACACATGCCATCGATCCCGACGCAACCGGCACCGCGCCGACAAGGATTCACGCTCATCGAGCTCCTTGTCGTCATGGCGATCGTCGCGATCCTCGCCGCCATCCTCTTCCCTGTCTTCGCCCAAGCCAAGGAGTCGGCCAAGAACAAGGCCTGCCTCTCCAACATCCGGCAGATCGGAATGGCCACCCTGATGTACGTCCAGGACGAAAACGGCGACTTCCCCTACGATTGCGGCCCCCGATTCCTCGTCGGAACCTATTCCGACACGTTCCCCCGCGACAATCCTGCCGACACGTCCAACCGATTTGACGGATCGCCCGTTTCGGCCGTCGTGAATCCCTACGTCAAAAACGCCGACATCTGGTTTTCGCCGACCCAGAAGCGCAACGTCCCCGAGAATGGTCCGCTCACCAACTATCAGGCGAACGGATTCGTGTTCGTCAACTCCATGCCCGAAGCCGCTCGACCGTTTGCCGGCATGGTGAGCGAAAGCGCCGTCGTTTCCCCGTCCAAAACCTGCCTCTGGCAGAATCACTTCATGCAGGGCCGTGGCTCGTTCCGAGGCGGACTGAACCGCGTCGCCGCCGACGGCAGCGCGAAGTGGATGCCGGCGCGCCGAACCGGCTCCCCGATCCAGCTCCGGTGGTGGTTCGAATAATGTGGATCGCCAGCGCCGCCGAAATCCGCGACCTCGATCGCCGTGCGATCGTCGAGTTCGGGATCCCGTCGATGGTCCTCATGGAGCGAGCCGGCCTCGCCGTCTTCGAATCCGTGCGCGAACTGTTGCCGGACGGCGGACGAGTCACCGTTATGTGCGGCAAGGGCAACAACGGCGGTGACGGCCTCGTCGTCGCCCGCCTCCTCCACGAACATCGCTACCTCGTCGATTGCCTCGTCGCCGCCCGCGAGGACGAGCTCACCGAAGAAGCCAAGACCCAACTCGCCGTGACTCGCGCCCAAGGGATCCAGCCCATGTTCGTCGACGACGCCCGCTGGATCCGCAAGGCCGATTGCCTCGGCTGCCGCGACCTCATCGTCGACGCCGTCCTCGGCACCGGCGCATACGGCGACCTCAAGGGACCCGTCCTCGAAGCGATCCGGATCATGAACCGAGCTGGCGTTCCCGTCGTCGCCGTCGACGTCCCCAGCGGGATCTGCACCGACACCGGCGAAGACCTCGGCGAGAGCGTCTGGGCCCTGCGCACCGTCACGTTCGGCCTCCCGAAACCGTTCCTGTTTCAAGGCATCGGACTCGAGCACGCCGGCTACTGGTCGGTCGCCGACATCGGCTATCCCGGCCAACTCACCGAAGAACCCACCGACGCCCGTCTCATCGACCAAGCCTGGGTCGCGAACCTCCTTCCCGAGCGCCTTCGAGCAAGCCACAAGGGCGACAATGGCCAGGTCCTGATCGTCGCCGGAAGCCGGCGCTACCCCGGAGCCGCATGCTTGGCCGCGATGGCCGCGCTCCGAGCCGGTGCCGGGCTCGTCACCGTCGCTGCGATCCCGAGCGTCTGCGAGATCGTCGCGGGGCATGTCCCCGAAGCCATCTTCCTCCCGCTGCCCGAAGTCGACGGTGTGATCGCGCCATCGGCCGCGCCACTCCTCCTCGAAGCGCGTGATCGAACCCACGCTGCCCTCTTCGGTCCTGGCCTCACCCACGACGAGCCCGTCCGTGATCTCCTCGGGACCGTCTGGGCCAACTGGGACACCCCCTGCGTCGTTGATGCCGATGCCCTCAACGCGGCCTCCGTCGGGGTCCCGCTTCCCGAAATCGAGTGCGTGCTCACCCCCCATCCCGGCGAGATGAGCCGCCTCCTTCACTCCTCCATCGCCGAGGTTCAGGCCGACCGGTTCCGCGCCGTCCACCAGGCCGTCGAGGAAGTCGGCAAGACCGTGCTTCTCAAGGGCCCCTACAGCATCGTCGGCGAGACGATGCAGCCGCTTGCCGTCAACTGCACCGGCAATCCGGGGATGGCTTCGGCGGGAATGGGCGACGTTCTCGCTGGGACGATCGCAACCCTCCTCGCCCAGGAACTGCCCACCTACTGCGCCGCCTCCTGCGGAGCCTACTGGCACGGTCTCGCCGGCGACCTCTGCGCCGAGGAGATCGCCCCGATCGGATTCCTCTCTCGCGATGTCGCGAACGCCCTCCCGAAAGCCCGCGCTAAACTGATGGCGTCGTGCTGCACAAACTTGCGGGAACTCTGATCCTTGTCGCGCTCGGGGCCGCCGGCTGGAGCCAGGTGCCCTTACGGCTGCGGTTTGAGAGCGAAGGAGCGCGCGAAGTCTGGATCGCCGATGCACTTCCGACCGCGCCCCCCAGCGCGTCACTGAAGACCGAAGCCACCGAAATCGAGATCCCCATCGGGCAAGCCGGGGCCCAGGATCGGGTCTTCGTCTGGGACAAGAGCACCGGAAACCTCGCCGAAAAAAGAGTCCCGGAGCTGCAAAAAGTTCAACCTTTCTTGCTGAAAGCTGCCGATTACAAGTTCGCGTTCTTGGTCCGCGTGAAGATCGAGTATGACGGCAAAGCCGTCGCCGGTGCCTCCGTGGCCGCCACCGCCGGAGGGCGTCGCCAAGAGCAGCTTCTCGGCCGGTACGACCAGGGACAGGTGGCGTTCTACGCCATCCCCGCCGGTCCGCTCAAGCTCGAGGTCCGGTACAAAGTCGGAACCGAAACCAAGAGCCTCCCCGCGCAAACGTTCGAGGTGAAGCTCCAGCGCGACCAGCCGGAACCGACCTTCAGTCTCCAGATCACCGATCCGGTGGAGGTGCTCGAACCCTCGCCCCCTGAACCGAAACCCGAACCCGGGACCAAAGGGGACGTCAAGACGGCCCCAGCGACCAAGAAACCTGAGCCCAGCACCGTCGGCAATGTCCTCGTCTACCTGTTCGGACTCGCGGTCGCCGCCGGACTCATCATCGGAGTCCTCCTCTGGATGAAGAAGAACCCGAAGGTGGTCAAGGACCACCTTGAACAGCTCGGCGTTCAGGTGCCCGATCCCCAGGTCCCACCCGACGACGCCCCAGCGCCGGCGCCGATCGCTCCCCAGCCCCAGCCGAAAATCCTGCTCGACGCCGCCGCCCCGGTTCCGCTCGGTCACGCCTCAGTCGCGCCGGTGCCGGCCGTGGGCGTCGGCATTCCGGCCGTGCTGGTAGGCGAGAGCGGCCTTCGGTTCGCGATCGAGGAGGGCACCTCCGTCGTCGGCCGCGAGGAGGGGCTGCCGATCGCGATCGTCGGTGAGACGACCGTCTCCCGTCGCCACGCCGAGCTCGTCAGCAGCGGCGACCGCCTCACCGTCAAAGACCTCGGGAGCACGAACGGGACGTTCGTGAACGGGGTGCGCGTCGATTCCGAAGCTACGCTTCGGATCGGCGACACCATCCAGTTCGGAAGCGTCCGCTTCCGGGTCGAGGCCTGACGTGGGCTCCATCCTCTTTCGGGCGTTGATCGGCGGGGTCGCGGGAACGGCCGCGTGGGCGCTGACCGAGCCGATGGCGGGCCGCGCCTTCGATTCCGCCGACTGGGGCCGCTACGAGATGGCGTTCGTGGTCCTGCTCGGCGCCCTCATCGGAGTCGCACTCGGTGCCTACGGCGGCTGGCTGCGCGGGAGTCGGCGCCACACGTTGGTCGGAGCCGCGATCGCGCTGCTCTTCGGGGCGGTCGGCGCGAGCATCGGTTACGGCATCGGCGGCTGGTTGACGTATGCGCTGTACGGGACCAATGTTTTCATGGACCCGACGATTCCGGTCCAGATCAAGGTGACGGCCCGAATCTTGGCGCTGACGCCGATCGGCTTGTTCGTCGGAGCGGCGATCGGAGCGAGCTCGCTGACGGTACGGCAGCTTGTCGTCGGGGCAACCGGTGGAGCGATCGGGGGTGCGGTCGGGGGTGCGCTGTTCGATCCGATCGGGGGTGCGATCGGGAATCTGATCGCGACATCGACCGGGCGCACCGAGATCGGCATCGTGTCGAGAGCGGTGTACGCGGTCCTGATGGGCCTCGGCATCGGGCTGTTCGTCGGGATCGTCGATCGGGTGACGCGGCAGGCATGGGTGCGGCTCGTGCTCGGACGGAACGAGGGCAAGGAGTGGATGCTCGATGCGCCGCAGAACTTCATCGGGCGGAGCGAGCGGGCGCACGTTCCGCTTTTCGGAGACGGGAACGTCATGCCGATGCACGCGTCGATTCAGCGACATGGGAGCGGCTACGTGCTCGTCGACGCGGGCTCGCCGATCGGGACGGGGCTGAACGGTCAGCGGGTGATGGGCTCGGCTCCGCTCGTGAACGGGGACTACATCCAAGTCGGGCCGTTCAACCTGCAGTTCATGGTGAAGGCGGGGCGACCCGGGGCACTGCCGCCGGAGCGGGTCGGGGGCGGGGCGACGCCGATCTCGGTCGGTCCGGCACCCCAAGCGCCGATCACGCCGCAGCCGACGGCATCGGTCGCGGTGGCGCAGCCGGTCGCTCAGCCGTCTTCGGTAGAGCCACCGAAACTCGTGATCGAGTCGGGACCGGGCGCGGGACGGGTGTTTCCGATCGATCGTCCGACCGAGATCGGACGCGAAGCGGCGATCGCGATCCCTGATCCGCAGGCGTCGCGCCGCCATGCGGCCATCGCTCCGGGGCCTGGCGGTCCGACCTTGACCGACCTGAACAGCACGAACGGGACTTACGTCAATGGGACGAAGATCACGAGCGTGACGCTCAGGCCGGGCGACACGATCACGATCGGTTCGACGACGATCCGGGTGTCATGAGCAGCGCCGACGTTCTCCATCGGCTCGTGGGGATGACCCAGGCGCTCGCGTCGCCCGTGGAAGACCTCGTGATCTTGGCCGAGGGGAACACGAGCGCGGCGGTCGGAGAAGGGGCATTTTGGGTCAAGGCGTCCGGGTGTTCGATGGTCGGGATTCAGCCTTCGCAGTTCGTGCTCCTGGACCGGGACGCGCTCTGCGCAGCGATCTCAGGCCCCACCCTGAACGATGGCGAGGCGCGGGCGTTGCTGAACGGTTCGCGGGTCGATCCCGAGTGCCCGGAAGTGCCCTCGACCGAGGCCCTCATGCACGCGTGGCTCCTGAGTCTTCCCGGAGTCGGCTACGTGGGACACACGCATCCGACGCCGCTGCTCGGATTGCTTTGTGTGGAGTCGGCGCGCCGATGGGCTGGAGAGAGGCTGTTCCCGGACGAGGTTGTCTGCTGCGGACCGAGGTCCTGCTTCGTCGACTATGTCGCCCCCGGGTTTCCGCTTGCGGTCGCGATCGCGACGGCGGTCACGACGTTTCGGGAGGACGTCGGGATCGTGCCGAAGACGCTGTGGCTGGCGAATCACGGTCTGATCGCCCTCGGGGCGACCCCGGAAGAGGTGCTGAGCGCGTCACGGATGACGGTGAAGGCCGCCCGTGCCCGCGTCGCGGCCTTGGCGGCAGGGGAGCCCGTGCGGGCGCTGACCGCCGCGGAGATCGATTTCATCTATCGGTGGCCGGACGAACACTTCCGTCAACAGCGCCTGTTCGGGCGGTAGGCCTCGGCGCTCTTCGCCGGCGGGGTTCCGAGGCTGAAGAGGAGGTGACTCTCCGCACGCCGGGCGTGCGGAGAGGTCGAATCGGACGCACCCGAGCGGGTCAACCGATGCTGACGTGCTCGCCGAGCTTGTTCACGGCGTCCCAATCGATGCACTGGAGGTAGGCGTCGATGTACTTGGCTCGGGCGGTCTGGAAGTCGAGATAGTAGGCGTGCTCATAGACGTCCATGGCGAGCACGAGCGTGTGGTTCCAGATCGGGAAGGTGTTTTGGGCATCGCCGATGTAGTTGAAGACGCGCTTTTCGGCGTGATCATAGGCGAGGTAGACCCAGCCGCGCCCGGCAATGCCGGTGGCTTTGAAGTCGGCGGCCCACTTCTCGAAGCTGCCATACGCTTCGGCGATCAGCTCCGCGATTTTGCCGGTCGCAGGTCCACCCTGGCCTCCCAGGGTTTCGAAGTAAATGTTGTGATTGATGTAGCCCTCGTAGGCGAACGTGTAGTCAACCTTGAGCGCGCGCATCTGGCTGAAGATCTGGTTCGCTTTCGCGGGATCGGTGTCGAGTTCGGCGATCGCCTTCCTGAGATTGTTGGTTTGGTTGGCGTATCCCTGCCAGAGCTTGAGGTGCTCGTCGTGGGTCTTGCGGGAGATGCCGACCCGCTCGGTCGTGTAGACCTTCTCCGGGATCGCCTGGGGTACGGTCACAAGCTTGATTTCGTTGGTTGTCGCCATCATGGTGGTCTCCTGATTGGTGGTCACGGTTCGAGCGAGCGCCGGCCAAGCGGCGACGCCGAGGGCGGTGGTCGAGGCTGAGACGAGGAACGAGCGCCGCGTCAGCCCTACCGGGTGGTCCTTCTCCATCTACGTGGGAGCGTACCCGTGGGTAGGCGGTCAACTCTTGTTGCGGATGTGGATGAGATCGCCGTCCTGGACGACGTATTCCTTGCCTTCAAGGTGCATTTTGCCGCTGTGGTAGGCGTTATGGAGCGATCCGGCTTCGGCGTAGTCGGCGTAGTGAACGATCTCGGCGCGGATGAATCCTTTGGCGATGTCGGTGTGAATGGTCCCGGCCGCCTTGAGGGCGCTGGAGCCGCGACGCAGGGCCCAGGCTCGGGTTTCGTTTTCTCCCGCGGTGAAGAACGTGATGAGTCCGAGGGCGTCGTAGACGGCGCGGATGACCTTGTTCGCGGCGGGCTCCTCGATGCCGAGGGAAGCGAGGAATTCGGGCTGGTCGGCGGGGTCGAGTTGCGCGACCTCCTCTTCGATTTCGGCGCAGACCGCGAAGGCTTGAGCGCCGTGGTCGGCAAGGTCGCCGATCCGGCTTTGGAGGCGCTCGCTCGGCTGCGCGGCTTCGCCTTCGCCGACGTTGAACGCGACGACGGTCGGCTTGGCGGTGAGGAACTGGTAGTTGCGGGTGATGGTCAGCTGGTCTTCGTCGAGGTCGATCGCGCGCAGGGGCCGGCCGTCTTCGAGGACCGGACGGACTTTCTCGAAGAGCTGCTTTTCGAGATAGTCGGGATGGCCAGGCGATTTGACGTTCATCGACTTGGTCAGGCGTTCGAGCCGGTTTTCGACGATCTGGAGGTCGGAGAGGATCATCTCTTCGTCGACGAGCTGTTGATCGCGGAGAGGATCGACGGTTTCGTGGTAAGCGACCATGTCGGATTCGAACGCACGGACAACGTGGAGGAGGAGGTCGGCCTGGCGAGCGCTGTCGAGGAAGCGCTGGCTGAACAGTTTGGTCGACCCGCCGTGGATGCTTTCGAGATCGTCGTCGAGGATGACGGTCGCGGGCGTTATCTTCTTGGGCTTGACCTGCTCGACGATCGCGTCGAAGCGCGGGTCGGGGACGGGTACGGCTGTCACCGTGCCCTTGGCCTGGCCGCGCGCGGCGGCCCGATAGAGCGTGCTCTTGCCCGCCCCGGCGAATCCGATAAGTCCAACTTTCATGGCTTTTTGCGATCGAATTCTACGCGGACGGGGCGATCGCCCAGTTGCATCGGCAGAATCCAGAAGACGTAGAGGGAGGCGATCAGGATCAGCAGGGGCAACCAGGGAAAGGCCTTGCGCGATGCCGGTTTGCCGTTCGATGCCTTCTCGCTTCGCACGGCGATAGGATACCGTCGTCTTCCTGTCGAAACCTGAGGTGGGATGGCTCGGGGAACGTGGAGGGTCGGGCTGGCGGGGGCCGCGGTTGGGCTCCTGCTGTTGGCGGTCGTAGTTCTGCGGAGCGGCGCTTCGTCGACGCGCCTGACCTTTCTCGCGGTCGGTCAGGGAGATTGCGCCGTGTTTCAACATGCGGGCGCGACGGTTCTGATCGACGCGGGTCCGCTCACGGACACGTTCGATGCCGGTGAACGGATCGTGGCCCCCGAACTGGGGCGGCTCGGAGTCGAGACGATCGACCTGGTTCTGCTTTCGCACCCGGACTCCGACCACGTGGGCGGTCTGCCTGCGCTGGCGAGGCGATTTCCGATCGGGCGGGTGGTGATTCCGGCGGTGTTTCGGGAGCATGCGGAGATGGGGCGCGTGCTGAAGGAGGCGGGGATCGCGATGGACCGCGTCTCGTGGCTCGACGGCCGCCTTGTTCTCGGAGTGGGGCGTTTCACGCTTCGACTGGACGGGCCGCCTCGGGGTACGCCGCTGGAGAACGACAACGACGGTTCGATGTTCGTGCATCTGAGCGGTGACGGGGGGACGGCCTTGTTCACGGGAGATGCCGGGTTCGAGGGTGAGCTGCGGATGCTCCGGCGCGGCGGAGGTTGGAAGGCGGAGGTCCTGAAAGCCGGTCACCATGGGAGTCGGACCTCGACCGGGATGTCGCTCCTCCGGGCGTCTGCCCCTCGGTTCGTCGTGTTCAGTTGTGGCCGCTCGAACCGGTACGGGCATCCGAGTGAGGCGACGTTGGGGCGGGTCAAAGCGCATTCGGCGGCCGTGGTCCGGACGGATCGCGAGGGATCGGTGACGTTCGTTCCGAGCCGGACGGGATTTCGTCGGGAATAGAATCAGGGGATGCGGTTCTTCACGATGGATTGGTGGGTGAGTTGCCAAGACTGGGAGTCGAAGCCGGACCTCGAGGGTCCTTCACGAGCCTACACGGAGTACGTCACAAGCATCGAGGGGCGGCTCCCGCCTGCGATCGGAGAATTTCGCCGAGCGATCAGTCTTCATGATGGGACGCTGCTGAACGTCACTCTCAATTCCACGCAGCAGATGCTGATGGCGGGCGTGGAGTGCTCGAATGGCGTGGTGGTGGGGCTGATTTACCTGGGCCTCGACTCCTTTGAAATCGATGCTCAGGAACCCCGTTCGTTGCCGGGGCCGGCGAAGTTCGGGGACATCGGATACCACGAGTTCGCCCTCGTCGAAGACGGCTTTGCCCACACGTGGCTCTTTTCGAGTGGCATCGAGATGACGATCATCGCCAAGAACTTCGCCTGGGACACGATGCAAATCGGCTAGGTCGGTAAGCTAGCTCCCATGCCCCGGTATTGGATCGTCCTCGGCGTCGTCCCGTGTCTTCTCGCCGCGTGCGGAGGGCGCCGTCAGGCTGCAACGGGACCCGTGGTCGGCGGAGCGAAGAAGGAGACCGTCGCCGAGGTCGATCGGCGGGNNAAGCCGATCGACCTGCCGATCAAGCCGATCAAGGGGCTGTCGGCGAGCTGGTTCAAGGACGGATCGCGCGTGTCGACGCCTCCGGAGATGGAGGATCAGGTGTTTCCGCTTCAGTACACGAAGATTCCCGGGGTCCTGACGTTCCGTGGGAACAACACACGGACGGCCCCTTCGTATGGGACCGCCGACGTCAAGCGAAAGCGCCTCACGCTCGTGTGGCGGTACGGCACCGGCGTGAGTCGAGGCGGCCGGTGGGGTGGCGGGGCGGGCTGGACCGGGCAGCCGGCCCTGGTGCGCTGGCCCAAGGCGCTCCGCGAATCGATGAACATCCGGTCGCCCTATCGGACGTTGGACAGCTTCACCGAGGTGATCCAGGGCTCGCTGGCCGGGCAGGTGTATTTTCTGGACTTGCTGACCGGCAAGCCGACGCGGCCTCCGATTCCGGTTGGGAATCCGATCAAAGGTTCCGTCTCGGTCGATCCGCGCGGCTATCCGATGCTATTCGTCGGGGACGGGATTCCGGAGTCCGGTTCGTTCGGCTTTCGGCTTTACAGCCTGATCGACCAGAAGCTCTTGCGGTTCTTCGACAATCGAGGCGGTGGCGGGTTGCGCTCGTGGGGGGCCAACGACAGTTCGGCTCTGTTCAACGGGTCGACCGACACTCTGGTCGTGGGGTCGGAAAACGGACTGTTTCGCCGAGTGAAGTTGAACACGCGATACGACCGGACGAAGAACACGATCCGGATCGATCCGGAGGTGGTCTCGCTCCAATATCGGACGCCGAATACGAAGGAGCAGGGTATCGAGAACTCGGTGGCGGCGTTCCGGAATCTCGCGTACTTCAACAATAATTCCGGCGACCTGATGTGTGTGGACCTTCGGACCATGAGGCCGGTCTGGTATCGGTTCGTCAGCGACGATACGGACGCGAGCACGGTCATCGATGCCGGGAACGACGGCTCGATTGCGATCTACACCGGCTGTGAGGTCGATAAGCAGGGAACGAAGGGACGAAGTTTCTTTCGTAAGATCGATGGCAAGACGGGAGCGCTTCTTTGGGAACAGAGTTTTCGCTGCTACACGATTCTCGGTGAGCACCCGGTGAATGGCGGGTTGCTCGCGACTCCGGTTCTGGGGAAGAAGAAGAGTTCGAACCTTGTGGTTCTTTCGCTGGCGCGTTTCGAGTCGATCAACGGTGGCCTGGTCGTCGCCTTGGACCGGAAGACCGGCAAGGAAGTTTGGCGCCTCCCTTTGAAGAACTACCCGTGGTCCTCCCCGGTCGATTTCTACGATCAGGAAGGGAATATGTATTTGATCCAGTGCAACTCCGTCGGTGAGATGCGGCTGATCGAGGGTGCGACCGGTCGGGAGCTCGACCGTCTCGATCTGGGGATCAACATCGAGGCTTCGCCGGCGATGTTCGGCAATCGGATCGTAGTCGCGGGTCGGGGCACGACGGTGTTCGGCGTGCGGGTCGACTAGGGTTCGACGTAGGGTTCCCAGCGGCCCTTCTTGTACTTGTCGAGCCAGTTGTGGAGGCCGAGCGCGCCGTCGATCCCCTGGACCCGGGGGAGGCGGTAGCGATGGTGTTTCGCGTCGGACGTGACTCGTGCCGGAACCGCGCCGACCATCACGGCAGCATCGAGCTTGTACTCTTTGCCTTGCCACGTAAAGCCCTTGAGAAGGCCCTCATTTTTGGGGGGAACGCCATAAGGAAATGCCATCGTTCGAGGTTCGATCCCGTGCGATCGCAGCCAATCGATCGAGCCTCCTATTTCGGCTTTGACCTGCTCATCGGTCATTTTCTTGAGGTTGCTATGGGACATGGTGTGGCTCCCGATTTCGCACCCCCAAGCCTTGAGATATTCAAGCTTCTTGTCAAACGTCTTGCGGTTGCCGAAGACCATGTTCGGCAGGACATAGAAGGTCGCTTTGGTCGGAAAATCCGGGTGTTTCAAGCCGAAGCTCTGCATGATCCCGACGGCGCAATTCGGATCGATGCGGCCGTCCTCGAGCAGGTGAAATTGAGAAGGGTGTGAGTCGTCGAAGGTGAAGACCACCGGCGATGCTCCCGGCGGGAGCTTCATGTCGCCGTCGAGATATTCCGCAAGGGTCACGGGTCGGAAGCCGAGTTTGTACAGTCTTTCGAGATCGCGCCGGAAGCTCTTGATCGAGCGATCCCAGCGCGCCTCCTTTGCGGCGATCTTGTGGTACTCGAGAATCAGCACTCTGCCTTTGAGGTTTGCCTTGCGGCTGGTGACGCGCTTCTTCGGCGGAGGCGTGGGTTTCGGCGGCGAGACCGTCGGGCTCGTCGCGATGGATGGCGCGACAGTGACCGAGGGGGTTCCGGCGCAGCCGACCAAGACGATCGGCGCGAGAAAGGCAAGAAGGCGCGGTGTGGATCTGGACATGGGCACAGGTTCATGGGATGGACGCAAATAAGCCGCCCATTGATGCATTCCGGGAGGATCTCTTGAGGGTGGGGTGACGGTCTCGCCGAAGTCGACGGTTCCTGATCCTTGATCCCCGCGGGAGCAATCAAGTGAGAAATCGGGCCCTTCGGCCCGTACCGCCATGGAATCCCTCCCTTGCCGAACTTCAAGCGGTCGCTCAAGTTTGCCGTGGCCTGGACCGATAGAAGAACTGGGTCCGAGTGACCGGAGTACGACGCATGTATGAAGCCTATTGGGGTCTGACCGAACCACCTTTCTCTCTCACGCCTGATCCGCGGTTCCTCTTCATGAGCCGAGCGCATGAGGACTCGCTGATGATGCTGCATTACGCGGTGACCCGGAACAAGGGCGCGGCGATGCTGGTCGGCGACATCGGCCTAGGCAAGACGACGATCAGCCGCAAGCTGATCGAATTGCTCGATCCATTGCAGAACCGGGTCGTGATGATCGTCAATCCGATCCTCACTCCGACCCAGATGATGCAGGAGATCCTGAATCAGCTCGATGTCGAGATCAACTCGCGGAATCGGCAGGTGCTCGTTCAGGCGCTGCACCAGCGCTTGGTCGACCTCTACGACAAAGGCAAGCGGGCCGTGCTCGTCATCGACGAAGCCCACCTGATCCGATCGGCCGGATCGTTCGAGGAACTGCGGCTCCTCTTGAACTGCCAGATGAACGATCAGTTTCTGATCAGTCTCCTGCTCATCGGTCAGCTTGAACTGAAGAAGAAGATCGCGAAAGTCCCGGCGCTGGAACAGCGGATGGCGGTGCGGTACACGATCAAGCCGCTCGACGTGACCGAAACGGGCGAGTTGATCCTGCATCGGATGCGCGTTGCGGGCTATACGGGCGAATTCAGCCCGTTCTCTCCCGACGCGATCTACCAGATTCACAAGTTTTCCGGCGGCACGCCGCGACTCACCTCGCAGGCGGCCGACAACGCTCTGATGGTCGGCATGGCCGAACGGGTCAAGACGATCGACGCCTACCTCGTCCAGAAGGTGCTGGAAGAGACGATGGGGGTCGCAGCATGAACCTCGCCGACGCCATTCGCCGGGCCGCTCTGCTTCGGCAGGATGGGCCTCAGTCTCCTCCTCCGGTTGGGGACTCCCCCGTTCCGGCCGCCTTTTCGCCTCCGGGCGATTCGACCGCGCAATCCGCACCCGTTACGGGTGACTTCCACGATCCCGAGACCACGATGGAACACCAATCCGAACACGAGACCTTTGCCAGCGCGATGACGCAGGCCGCTCCGACGAGCCCGCCCGAGTTTCCGGCCGCAGCGGTCGCCGGTGGCAACGTCGTTCGTCTGGAGCTGTTTCTGACTCCGGAGCAGATGAACGCGATGCTGCGTGCGGTGATGGCCGGCTATCACTCGGTTATGACGCTGCGCGAAGCGGCGCACTACCTGCGGATGAACCCCTCGAAGCTGGAGAAGCTTGCCCAGGAGCACCAGGTGCCGGCATTCATGATCGAAGGTCGGTGGCGGTTCCCGAAGCCCGCCCTCGACGAGTGGCTCGCGGTCAGCGCGATGAAGGGCACGGAGGAGGACCATGCGGCTTAGCCCGTTTCGCAAGAAGTCGTTCGTCGGACTCGATCTTGGTTCGCACGCGATCAAGGCGGTTCAACTGGAACGCACGGCTACCGGCTGGAGGGTGACTCGCCACTCGACGACCCCGACACCGGAGGGGGCGATCAAGGACGGGGTGGTCATCGACGGGGACGCGGTGACCGAGTCGATTCGACGGCTGCTCAAGTCTGGCCACATCCATGCCACTTGTGCGAACATCGGCGTGGCAGGGGCGACGGTCGTCGTGCGCAACGTCCGGATTCCGAAGATGCCGGAAGCGACCCTGCGCAAGTCGATCCGTTTCGAAGCCGGACGGTATGTACCGACGTCGGTGGAGGACAGTTTCATCGAATTCGAGATCCTGGGTTACCCAGACGACGGCCAAATGGACGTGCTGATCGTGGCGGCGCCGAAGGATGTCGTGGAGAGTCGGGTTAAGGCGTGCCAGGCGGCGGGCCTCGAAGTCGAAGTCGTCGATCTCGAGCCGTTCGCGAGCTACCGCGCGCTGGTGGAGACCGACGCCGAGCACGATTGGGCGGAGAAGACGGTCGCAATCGTCGACATCGGCGCCCACACCACCAGCGTGAGCGTCGTCTCGAAGGGCGTCTTCTCGATGACCCGGGCGATCCCGCAGGGAGGGTCGACGCTCACGGGGGCGCTGAAACAGTACTTCAAGCTCACCGACGCGGACGCGGAGTCTGGAAAGACCCAGTTGGACTTTCGCGAGTTGCTCAGCGATGCTCCGCAAGAGAACCCACCCCTCCGGGTGCTCCAGCCCCACGTGGACGAGTTGATTCGTGAGATTCGGCGATCGCTGAATTACTACCAGTCACAACAGACGGACGCGGGTCAGCCGAATCCGGTGACTCAGGTCCTGTTGTCGGGCGGCTCCGCCAAGATGAACGGGCTCGCCGGTTACATGAGCCAGAAGCTCGCCCTCGAAGTGACGCCGCTCGGCGTCTTCGACAACCCCCGCTTTCTCGTCACCGAGGACGAGGGCCACGGCCTCGAAATGTCGGTCGCATCCGGTCTCGCGATGCGCGCATTTGCCCGGGCGGCTTAGGAGAGATCGATGCCTCTGATCAACCTGATCCAAGATCAACGACTCGCGGCAAAGAAGAAGGAGGGTCAAGCCCGCACCTGCTTCCTTGCGTTCGCGTGCATCTCCGTCGTTTCGGTGTTCGGATTCGGATTCTTGTTCCTCGAGTCGGAGGCGGTGGCTCGTGAGGTCAGCGATCTCAAGAAGAAGACCGCACGCACCGAGCCGATCGTGCGACAGATCAAGGCGAACGACATGAGCCTTCGCAATCTGACGCCGCGCCTGACCACGCTCGAAGACGCGACGACCGCCACCCAGCGCTGGAATCGGATTCTCGATCACTTGGCTCGCAACACGCCTCGGGACGTGTATTTGACGAACATCCGCTGCACCGCGAGCGATCCGACTAAGCCGGTTCAGTTGAACCTGACCGGGGTGTGTCCGAGTCAGGACAGCGCCGCGGACTTCCTCATCCGGTTGCAGACGAGCGCCGACCTTACGAACGCGACGCTGAAGATGACCCAAGAGAAGATGGTCGACACCCAGCGGGCGATCGAATTCGAGATCAGCGCGGATCTGAGCGGCACGGAAGAGAAGAAACCGCTCGCCGAAAAGGAGAAATCCGCATGAAGAACGGACCGAACGCTTCACTCTTCATGATCCTCGCGGGAGCCGCATTTGTGTTCGGCACCGGCGCGGTCTTCTTCCAATACAACTCGCTGAGCGGCCAGAAGGCGGCCGCGGCCGAGCTTCGCCAGAAGATCCGCGACGAGGGTGCGACCAAGGTCCAACTCGAAGAGGGCGCGAAGAAGCTGCAGGAATCGGCGGACCGATTGCGCCACCTCGAAGAGGGGCTGCCGGACCTTGCATACATTCCGACGATGCTGACCGAGCTGGAGCGCGTCGGTCGCGAGTCGGGGATCGTCGTGCTCGGCATTCGTCCGATGCCGAAGCCGGCCGAGCCGCCGAAGAAAGACGGCAGCGCGCCGAAGAAGAAGGACTATCAGGAGCTGGGGATCGAGGTGAAGGGACGCGGCCAGTATTCGGCCGTCGCGACGTTCCTGGAGACCCTCCAGCAGTTCCCGAAGATCGTCGCCGTTCGTACGGTGACGCTCCAGCCCAAGCGTGATCTCTCGACTCCGAACGGAGGGCCTCCGATCCTCGATGTCACGGTCGAGATTCGAGCCTACGCCTTTTCGAGTCCGATCCAGCAGCCCGAGACGTCGGGCACGCCGACCGCCAAAGCCGACCGCCGAGACGTTGCGGACAAGATGGTGGCCGACCAGAAGCCCTCAGGAGCCTCCCAATGAACTTCGCCGAACTCAAGCAAGACAAAGAGAAGCTGAAAATCGTGGTCGTCGGTGCCTTGGTCGCCGTGGTCTGCGGCATCGGCGCGTTCCAGTTCTTGGGCGGCTCGAGCCCTGCGCCGGCCAAGCCGGTCGCGAAGAAGTCCGAGGCGGCACCGAAGGACGATGCGAAGACCCCGGAAGACGCGGTTCGCACCGAACTGCAGACGATGGTCGCTGGGCTCTTGCCGAAGCGCGATCCGTTCATGCCGGTTCAGATGAACCCGCATCTCGATCCGCCGATCGTGGATAAGGGTCAGACGCCGCAGCCGACCCCGGTCGATCCGAAGCCGATCCAACCGCCTCAACCGGAGACCCGACCTCAGCCGCGTCCGGTTCGGGGGAACCCCCCGACTTCGGGCGGGTCGCTGGCGCCGATGAACCCGATGGTGGGCCAGTTGCCCGGGGTTTCGGGCGGCGGTCCCGTCGCGATGCAGATCCAGCCGGGGACACCGCTCCGGCAGCCCGGGGAGCCGAGCTATACCGTCTCCGGAGTGGTCATGGGTGCGAAGCCCGCGATCATCATTCAGGACGATCAGGGCAATCAGCGTCTGGTCCGCCTGGGCGAGTCGATCGAGCCCAACATGAAGGTCGTGGCGATCGGCAAGGACAAGGTCCGGGTTGAGAAGGGCAAGAAAACGATGACACTCCCCCGCACGCCCGAGGCGCTGCCGGAGAAGACGACTCCGACCCCGGACAATCCGACGTTCTGAGCGGTCGGGGCCTCACAACTTTGCCTCGGTAAGGACCTCATGGGCGGGTGCGTCGCCACGGCGCTACAATCGGGGCGATGCGCCGCCAACGGATCGGGTATCTGTTCGTCGCCCCGGCCACGATCCATCTTTTCGTGTTCGCGCTCTTTCCTCTGGGCTACACCTTCTGGCTGAGCCTGCATCGCGTGAATCTCCTGAAGGAGGAGCGGGCCTTCGTCGGTTTCGACAACTACGCGTACAGTTTCGGCGATCCGCTGTTCTGGAACGCGCTCAGGAATTCGCTCGAGTACGCTCTCCTCAGTGTGCCGCTCGGGATGGCGGTTGCCCTCGGGATCGCGCTTCTCGTCAACCAGAAGCTGCCGGGGATGGCGTTCTTCCGGACCGCCTACTATATTCCCGCCATAAGCTCCGGCGTCGCGATCTCGATGCTGTGGATCTACATGTACTTGCCAGAGACGGGCCTGCTCAACACGCTCCTCAAGGCGATCGGGCTCCCGGGCAACACCGAGTTCCTCAACAACCCGAGCTGGGCGATGTGGGCGTTGGTGTTCATGTCGATCTGGCTCGGTCTCGGTCCGAAGATGGTCCTCTACCTCGCAGGGTTGGTGGGGATTCCGCCCGACCTGTATGAGGCGGCGGAACTCGACGGGGCTGGGCGCTGGTCGACGTTCCGTCACATCACGCTCCCGATGCTCGCGCCGACGACGCTGTTCGTGCTCGTGACTTCGACGATCGGCGCGATCCAGATTTTCACTCCCGTCTACATGATGACGCAGGGTGGTCCGGGCGACCGGACCGACGTCGTCGGCTACCACATCTACATCGAGGCATGGCAGAAGTTCCTCGTCGGCATCGCCGGGGCCAAGTCGTTCGTGGTGCTCCTCCTGATCCTCGCGATCGCGATTCTCCAGTTTCGGGTCATGCGAACCCAGCTTCAGGGTTACGCGAAGACTTGAGCTATACTGATTTTCGGCGTGATGGGCGCCTCCCGGTCCGCGGAAAGGGCTTTGCCCACCACCTCGTATTTCGTCAGCCCAGCACCTTTGTGCGGCTCGATCGGCGGACCCGAGCATGACGCATGGAGGTTCTATGAACGAGATCGCGCTCCCGACCCACTGGGAGCATCTGAAGAAGCAGGCCAAGCAGGTTCTGAAGTCCTATCGCCAAGGCGACGTCGGCATCCGCGAGCGCTTGGAGCGTGCCTTGGGCGCGCAACTTCCGAGTCCGGAACGCATCCGGCTCGCAGACGTCCACTGGGCCCTTGCCCGCGAGTTCGGCTTCAGCCAGTGGGCCGACCTCAAGCACGCGGTCGAAGTATCCCACCTCGCGTCGCTCGACCTGACCGAGGCGGCTCTGGCGCTCGTGAACGCCCTCATCGGGCAGGGCTGGGATCGTCCGCGGCCCGATCGGGCCGCGGCCCTGTTGGCGGCGAGACCGGAGATTTCTGGCGTTCACGCCTGCACGGCCGCGCTCGCGGCCGACCCGGAGGCGCTGGCCCGGATCCTCCAGCACGATCCCGCCGCCGCCACAGGCCCGATGACGCCGAATGGACCTCCGCCGCTGGCGATGGCCGCGGCCGGGCTCGCCGTCGCGCCGGGGGCGTTGGAAGGGGCGCTTACGTGTGCCCGGATGCTGCTCGCGGCGGGTGCCGACCCCAATGCAGGTGGCATCCACCCGATGTGGGAAGGGAGCAACCTGTGTCCGCTGTACTATGCGGTCGGCGTCGCCAACTCTCCTGCCATGACCCGCTTCCTGCTTGAAGCCGGTGCTGATCCGAACGATCGAGAGTCGCTGTATCACTCGGCCGAGTACGCCGACACCACGTGCATGCGGCTGCTCATCGAAGCGGGCGCCCGTTGGCCCGGCTCGAACGCGCTCGCTCGCGTCCTCGACTACGAGGATCCGGCCCGGGTACGAACCGCTCTCGAACTCGGGGCGGACCCACGGGACGGCGACCCTTTGCGCCATGCGCTGATCCGGGGGCGGTCCGGCGCGATCCTCGAAATCCTTCTCGATGCCGGCGCAGACCCGGAGGTCACGGGGCCAGACGGGCTGAACGCCTACCGGCTCGCCGAGCGCCTCGGACGCCGGGACGTCGCCGAACAGCTACGCCGTCGAGGTTGGGCCTCGAGCCTCACGCCGGTCGAGGAGTTTCTCGCCGCGTGTGCCCGGGCCGACGCTCCGGAGGCGACGCTTCTTCTTGCGGACTTGCCAGGCGGCATCGGTGGCCTCGGTCCGGTCGAGCTGCGCCTCCTGCCGGACTTGGTCGGTTTGAGGAAGCTCGAAGCGGTGCGAACGATGCTGGCCCTCGGCTGGCCGGTCGCGGTGAAGGGCGATTGGGATGCGGGGGCGATGAACCAGGCCGCCTTCAACGGCGATGCGCCGATGCTGGCGCTCCTCCTTGAGCACGGGGGGCATTGGGATGAGCGCAACGGCTACGGCGGCAACGTCTGGGGTTCGATCTCTTGGGCTTCGCGCAACCTCGATCCGATGCCGGGGGCGGATTACCCCGGGTGCGCGCGTCTGCTTCTCGAGCATGGCTCTCCGATCCCGGAGGACTTCGCGGCTCCGGACGACGTCCTCGATGTCCTCGCCGAGTGGAGCGTGACCACGCCCTCCTGATCGGGGCCCCGCCCCGGGTTTTGTCCGTGTGCGGCCCGGATTGGGACTTTGGCTAGGTCCCGTTCGGGCCTCCCGTATACTTGAAACGATGGCAGAACCCGTCGAGACCTCCTCAGTCGACCGCTTCATTTGGGATCGGGGCTCCGGGCTTCTGGGATACGGCTACGCCCACGACCAGAACGGTCCATTGGGGCTGTACATCGGGGGGGTCATCCAGACCGTTCTCGGCATCGCTTTCGGGGTGATCGGCCTGCTCGGGACGGCCCCCCGGGCGACGACCTTCGGAGTTATCGGCGCTCTGGAGTTCGTCGTGGGCGTCGGCATGATCGTCGGCGGGTTGTTGCTTCAGCGGAAGCTCGGTCGCGAGATTCGGACGGAAGCGCGGCTGACGGCGGAAGGTCGCAAGCTGCTGACGCGGGTGTTTCAGCACGTCGGTTGGACTCAGCACCAGAATCTCCACATGGGTTGGAACTGGGGTGGATGGGGCCGTTGGGGCAAGCGGACCAGCGCCCAGGTTCTCACTCCCGAGTCGTTTGCGCTTCTCGAAGCCGGGGCGTTCGAATTCAATCGCCTCAGCGGACTCCTCAAGATCGATGGGTCGCGCATCCACCCGACGATCGACCGGCTACGCGCGTCGATCCGGGCCGCGGCCGACGAAGCGATGATCGGGATCTGGAACCAGGTCGCGATTCTTGAGAAGATGCCCGAGAGCCGGTCTTCGATCACGCGCCAGATCGAATCGGATATCGGGGCGCTCCGTGAGATGGGCGAGCGAGTCGAAGGTCTTCAGAAGAGCGAGCGGACGCTAACGGACCGGCTGAGCGGCACGTCGGCCATCGATTCGGTGCTCGATCAGCTTCGCCTCGACGAATCGGCCCGGGCCGAACTCGCATCCGACGAGGACGATTCACCGGAACTTTGGAATCGCACCCGCTGAGCTTCACTCGACTTTGAGGGGTGAGATCCGGAGTTCGGCGATCACCACCGGGCCGGGGGCGGCTGTTCGCGGCACCAGCCGAATGTAGCGTGCTCGGCCCGGGATGCCGCGGTAACTAAGCACCTGAACGCCCGGCTTGCGCGGGTCCGGCTCGGCCCGATTCGCGAGGCTCCAAGCCGGATTGCGCTCGCTCGCGAACAGTCTTGCTTCGGTGGCCCTCTGTCCGGTCGCATACAGCATCACGTCGAACTGTGGCCACAGGGTGGTTCCGGGTGGCACCTCGAGGCGGACTTCGCCGATCGCGCGGTCGCGCCCGAGATCGATTTCGACCCACGAGTTCGGTGCGGCCGGCAGCTCGACGGTCGTCGTCGGATCGTCGTCGACGAGTGCCCCAAGCCTCGCCGGAAGCGTCTCGGTCGAATCGGCGACGATCTTGCCCTTGGCGAGGTTGCCGCTGGGATCGACGGGTGCACCGACCAAATTGAACCTCAGCGCGGTCAGGGGAGCGCCGCGCGATGCCGTGGCGAGCGCCTGCCACGCCTTGAGCGGAATCCACTCGACGGCACTGTTCGCTTCCACGCGCACGAGGAACGCGGCGTTGCTCCAATCGGGGGCGATCGGTCCGAACGGGCTGGACTCCCGAATCGGCAGGGTGGCGAGGGCGTTGCCGTTGGTGGTGACGGTGAACGTCGCCTCGGCGGGGAGGGCCCCTTGGTTCAGCTGATAGAAGGCGAGCGTCGCATTCGGCATCGGTCGATTGCCGCCGTCGAACACCCGGAGGATGATACTGCGGGGCATGCTGCGTGCGATCTCGTCCCGTTGGGGCCCGATGACCCCGACGAGGGTCTGGAGCACCGCGACATCTGCCGAGGCGTAGAGGTCGGTCGGGAAAAGCGGGGTCGCGTCGGCGACGGGGTCGGCCCACGGCTCCCCGATCAGCGGTAAGGTGTTCGGATAGAGCCCTTCGTCGCGAGTGTCTCCCCCACCCATCAGTCCCGGAAAGGGGTCGCGGCCGCCGCGAAAGACCGGGGTTCCGGCGACGACCGGAGGCGTCTCGGCGGAAGGCGCGAACTGGGTCGGCCCCCAGTCCGGCACGCCGACGCTTCGACTGGCGCGGAAGAGCATCGTCCGGAGGTTGTCTTTGGGGCCGACTTCGACGGAGGCTCCTTGCCCGGTCCAGGGGGCTCCCCCATCGACGATGGCTAGGCGTTCGAGTCGGAACCGTTCGACCGTGCCTTCCGGAGCGAACGAGAACTTACTTTGAGCGCAAACGGTGTCGTTCCAGAAACGAAAGTCCGCTTGAAAGGCATCGAGCAGGCTTGCGAATCCACGATCACGGGCTTGGAGGGTGACGGCGTCGAGGTCGGGGCGGCGCACGACGACGGTGACGGGGATGCCGTTCGTCGCGACGGACAACGCATCATTGTGGGGGTTCGTGTCACCCTGAGCGGTCACCCGGAACATCGTCGGCATCGTCCGATGGTCGGGGCTGACGCGGAACGGCACGTTCAGCGTGAATGTCGCGGTGGCACCCGGCAAAAGCGTCTGGTCGGAGCGGCCCTCCTCCGCGTCCCGCTCGCGCACCTGCCAGCGGTAGTTGAACCCGGTCACGGGGGCGGTGCCGACGTTGCGGACCGTCGCCGTCCAGGGAATCGAGGCTCCGTTCGCGGGCCAAGCGGCCGGGTCGAAGTCGGTCGGTACGAGGGATTCGATGCTGAGGTCGACGCCCGTCGCGGGGGCCGGGTCCGCATCGAGCTCGATCTGCAGTTGGGGTCGTCCGGTGAGGGCATCGCTGCTCGCGAGGTCGATCGGGGTGTCGAACCGGAGGGCGAAGCCGTGATTCTCATACCAGCGATCGGCCATGCCTTGAACCGCGTTCTGGAGGCCAGAGATCGTGAGGGTGGAGTCGGTGAAGTCGACTGTGGCGCCTTCGATCGGGACGACATCGGCCGCGCCGGATGCTCCGGGGGCCTGCCAGCCGATCGGGTTCTCGCCGGCGCGTCGATGTTTCCAGGTCGCGTTCCAGAGCGGTCCGGTCGGCTTCTTGCCCGGTACCACCGGGGCGCGACGGATGTTGAAGCCGCGCCGATCGCCGCCCTCGCCCCACGGGGCCTGCACGCGCCCGATCGAGCGCAGCTTCGGGTTCCGGCCGATCTCGATCTGAAACACCATTTTCGCGGTTTTGATCCGCTTCGCGCCGAGCATCCGATCAAGGTCGCCGAACTTGATCAGGATCGTCTTGCCGTCGCCCCCGGTGAGGAGTCCATCGCGCCCGAAGTTGCCGTCCGGTGCCGCGGAATCGAGGTAGGTGTCCTCGACGGCCCAGTACCGAAACTGCTCGTCGCCTCCGCCTCCCCGGGTCAGGATGATGCTGGAGGACGATTGGGTGGCGAGGCAGGCGAGAGCGACCGCGATCATAGTGGACAGTTTAGCGTGCTGGGCTCTTTGTCCCGACGTGCGAACCGGGCCAGGGTTTGGTGGGTCTAATGAGAGGATGCATGGCTTCCGATGCGGCGTGTTGCTCACAGTCGCCCTTGCCGGTTCGGCGTGGGCGCAGCTGGACGATGCCCGCCTCGCCGTCCCGATCACACGGCGGCTCCCGGCAAGCGGCCTTGAGAGCGTCGTTGCGGGGATCGCGCAGGAGACGGGGGTCCCGATCAAGGTCTCACCGAACCTCCGCGGCGACATCGTGGTGGTCTCGGCGGACGCGATGCCGGCTCGCGAGTTGCTCGCGCGCCTGGCCACGGCGACGGGCGGTCATTGGGTGGCGCAAGGAGGGGCCCCGCTTCTGGTCCAGGACGCCGCGGTCACGAAGGCGGACGAGGCGAACGAACGATCCCTGCGGATCGAGCGCATCCAGCGCGCTCTCCGGAGCGTCGTGCCCGATGACTCGGTCGACGTCACGAAGACCGTAGCCGAAGCCCGTGAGCTCGCCCAGCAGCTCAGCCGTCCTGGCGCCAATCCGGAGGGCTGGGAGCGGTTCGAGAAGCTCACCCGTTCCGCCCCCGGCAACCGGCTCGCCCTCAAGCTCCTCCAGTCCATCAGTCCAGCTGTCCTCGCAGAAATCGAGCCGGGCCGGCGCGTGGTGTTCGCGACGAGTCCGACGCCGATGCAGCGGCCGCTCGGGTCGAGCGGCGACGCGGCGTTTCGGAGCTATGCGAGGGAGAGTGCTTCGTGGAGGACGGCCCTGGCGGGTATTCCCGAAGACCAGCTCGGCAGCCTCGGCGCGTTGGCCGAGGAGGTCCCTCAACGGGCGGGTCCCCCAGCGAAGGCGCTCTTGATCGTCTCGTGCCAAGAGGGTTCCGCCAGCTCCCTGCGCGCACTTGGAGTGATGCTCACCGTCGTCGACCGGAACGGCACCCGGATCGGGCGCGGCTCGACCTTCCTCGATCTGACGGAAGCGGTGCCGGCGACGGGCAAAGTCGACGCAACTCCCGTCGAGCTGAGCGCCTCGGCGATACGGCTCCAGGGGTGGCTCCGAAACATGCTCCTTGGCGACGAGGAGGCTCCGTTCACGGCGTCTCCCGAGATGAGGGCCTATTTCGTGGCGCCGGACCGGAACGAGCCGCTTGCGGGTCTTGTCTCCGACGGGCTGCTCACTCTTGCTGCGAAGTCGGGACGCTCGCTCATCGCGGTCGTCCCGGATCAGGCCCTGATGGAGACTCTCGATGCGCCGACGCGTCCGACCTTGGGCTGGTTTCAGCGCCAGATGACCCCGCTCCTCACGTTCTCAAGTCCGGATGCGAACGGTTGGATCGTTCGTCCCAAGATGCCGATTTCGGCCCGCCGCGATCGCATCGATCGGGTGAAACTTGCCGCGTACCTGAAACGGTTCCTCGCCAAGCCGCCGACCCTCGAAGACGCGGGGGAGTTCGCCATCCAGTTCGGTGGGAACTACGACGGCATCCACTTCCTCTGCCTCAGCGGTGTCGGGATCACCCAACCGATGTTCCAAGAGTGGAACGCGCTGCGCCTCTACGGGTTGCTTTCGCCCGCCCAGCGTCAGGGTCTGATCGCGAACGGACGCCTCGAGTTGCGCGCGATGAGCCCCGCGCAGCGGGCGGTCGCGACGGCGATGGTCTACGGTGCCGAGGGGCACATCGATCCTGATGTCGCCGACGGCGACAATGGTGAGACGTTCTATGTCGGACTGGCGTCGGAGCCGACCGAAGCGCTGCCGAACGGTCTTCCTGGAGTGGGGTACCTCCGGATGACCCTGATCGAGACGCCGGTGCTCTTCACGACGCGTCAATACGCCGGTCAGCGCGAGTTTACGATGCCGGAGCCGCTCGAATCGGTGGCGTGGCAGCTTTTTGCCAAGGATCGACCGGATCTGTTTCCCTTCGCCGAAGAGAATTCGCTGATCGATCGCTACCGTCTCGGCAACCAGCGTGAGTTCACGCTCACGCTTCAGCTTGGTCCGAAGCTGAAGTCGGAGGGCCGTCTTTCGGACGCGGCCCTGGCCAAGGATGCGACCCCGGTTCCGCTGGACAAACTGCCCGAGTCGGTCAAGAAGCGGCTCTTCGAACTGATCCAGGCTCAGCGCAAGGCGTACGAGAGCGTCAAGCCGGACCAAGGCGGCGGAGACGGGGGCAAGCCCCCTCCTCGGTAACCTCGGAGACGCCTCAAGGCGTCAAACTGGATGTGGCCGTGAGCGTATTGTTCGAACACGCCGGTGGAGCGCCTTTCGACGAGGATTTGCACCTCGTCGATCGCTTCTTGGGCGGTGACCGACACGCCTTCACGCGCATTTACGAGAAATACTTCGACAAGGTGACGGCGATCTCGCGCGGCATTCTGCTGGATGCCGATGAGGCGGCCGACGCGGTCCAAGAGATCTTCACCCTGGTGTACCGCCACCTTCATAAGTTCGATCGGCGCGCTCGATTCAGCACCTGGCTGTTCCGGATCGCGGTTAACCGAAGCATCCAGCACGCTCGCTCGGGACGCCATCGGACGAAGCACGTGGAGCTCATCGAGGCCGCCGATCGGCCGATCGAAGAGCGCGAGGTCGAAGCGACCGATCCTCGGATCGCGACTTCGATGGAGAAGCTCCAACCCGCCGACCGCGCTCTCCTGACCCTTTTCTACTGGGAGGAGCTGAGTCTGCAGGAGATCGCCGACAGCATCGGTTGCGGCGTGAACGCGGCAAAGACCCGGCTCTTCCGAGCCCGAGAACGATTCCGACAGCATTACGAGGACGCAGGGGCATGAAAATTCCCACCCATATCGACGAGAAGTTGTGGCAACTGGCCGAAGGCGGAGACGCCGACGCGGCCCTGGCCTTCCTGGCAAGCTATCCCGAGCTCAAGCCCGAGTTCGAGGCCCGATCGACCATGGTTGCTCAGCTTCGCGGCGCACGCCCCGCGCCCGCGAACCCGCTCACCGTTCCTGCGTTCCGAACGCCGGCCCCGGCTCCGACCCCGTTTCTGCCCCGATGGGCGATGGCGGCTACCGCCTCGGTCGCGCTCCTCGGGCTCGGCTTCGCGTCGTATATGGTCGTGAAGTACTCCGGCGCTCCGGAGCCGAAGCCGATTCCGATCACCCGTAACGATTCGACCGGCACCCCTGACGGCACGACTTCGGGACCGCCTGAATCCCTGAAGCCGCGCTTCGTCTTCCAGAATCCGACGCCCGGCACCGCCGATCGCGGGGGATCGAACCCGCCGCGCGTCGAATTCGCCGGACCGCCCGCGCCGACGCGAACCTCAAAGCTCAGCCCGCCGGTTTCCGATCCCAAGCCGCAGGACGTACCGGAACTCCGTCCGATCACGATCCGCTCGAACAAGATCGGGCTTCACCGGGCGCTGCGCAGCATCGGCGCGAAGGCCGGATTGAAGATCCTCATCGCTCCCGGACTCGAGGACGAGATCGTCGTGCTCGACTACCGGGGTCCAGCGCTCCAGGTCCTCACCGATATCGGGCGGAACTTCGGATTCACTCCGATCACGCAGGGCGAACGCACCATCATCCTCGTTCCCGCCGCCGACCCGACGGCAGCCGCGGGCATGCCCGACTCGCCGGTCGACCCGATGCGTCCGAACGCTCCGAAGTCGACGCCGGCCGGCGGCGAGCAGCAGCCCCCGGCGCAGCCGAAGCCAAAGCCGGGGCCGAAGCCGAGGCAGGGCAACCCCGATCGACTTCCCGCGATCGGGGGCTGATCCCCGGGGAGCCGCGCAGAGCGGTAACATCCGGTCTTCGTGCAGTTGCTGAAGCAGATCCTGCTGCGGCTCTCGTTCGGCGTCGTCAGCTTGTTGTTCATTTCGTTCGTCACGTTCGTGGCGGACGAAGTCGCGCCCGGCGACGCCGCCACGATCCAAGCCGGGGAGAAGGCCCGCGCTGAAGACGTCGAAGCGCTCCGGCGACGAATGGGGCTCGATCGACCCTGGCCGATTCGTTACGTGGAGTTCGTCGGCAACGCCGTCCGCCTCGACTTCGGCAACAGCTACACCGGCGCCCGCGAGCCGGTCTCCAAGATCATCCTCCGTGGTCTTTCGATGACCTTGCGGGTTGCTTCACTAGCGATCCTGCTTGCCGCCGGACTCGGCATCCTCCTCGGGACGATCGCGGCGGTTCGACAAAACCGGTTTGCGGATCGGGCGGTGCTCACCCTCAGTACGCTCGGCGTGACGGTGCCCAACTTCGTTCTGGCTCCGGTTCTGGTCTACATCTTTGCCCTCCAACTCGACGTGCTTCCCCAGACGTGGGAGGTCAACCGGGTCGCCCCCGACTTCTACTACCTGCTCCTCCCGGTCGTGATTCTCGCGCTCCGGCCGATGGCGATGCTCACTCGACTGACCCGCGCGAGCGTGGTCGACACGATGCAGCAGGAGTTTGTCCGCCTGGCCGTCGCCAAAGGGGTTCCCCCGCTGCGGCTCGTGTTCAAGCACGTACTCCGCAACGCACTCCTCCCGGTCGTGACGGCGATCGGGACGAGCTTCGGATTCCTCCTCACGGGCTCGTTCATTGTCGAGCGTGCGTTTGTGATTCCTGGCCTGGGTCGCGAAGCGATCGAGGCGATTCAGAAGCGCGATACGCCGGTCATCCAGGCCACGGTCCTTCTCGCCGGCGCCCTCTTCATTCTCGTCAACCTTCTGGTCGACCTGCTCCTCCCCCTCCTCGATCCACGGATTCGGGAGGCTCAGGTTTGAAGAAGCGGCGAGGCGATTTCCTCTTCTGGCTCGGCGTGGGCTACCTCGTGCTCCTCGTGATCTTCGCGGTGACGATGCCGTGGGCGCGGCACCACTACCTGGAGGCAAAGGGTCAGCCGAACATCGGTCCCAACGCCGTGTATTGGCTGGGCACCGACGAGCAGGGGCGCGACATCGTCGCGCGGCTGGCCTACGGGGCCCTGATCTCGCTCCAGGTTGGCTTCACGGTTCAAATCCTCTCGCTCGCGATCGGGATCCTGGTCGGGGTACTCGGGGTGTTCGCGCCGCGTTGGATCGGCGTTCCGCTCATGCGATTGACGGACGGGATGTTCGCGTTCCCCGACATCCTGCTCGCGATCTTGATCATCGGAGTCTGGTCGACCGGGCTCTTTCCCGTCATCGTCGCGCTCGCGATCACGGCGTGGCCGAGCGTCGCTCGTCTCGTCTTCACCCAGGTTGCGTCGCTCAAAGATCGCGAGTTTTTCATTGCGTCGAAGGCGCTCGGGGCGCGGACACCTTATCTGGTCTTTTGGCACATCCTGCCTCACCTTTGGGGGGTGCTGATGGCGGTCAGCATGATCGAACTTGCCGGGACCATCCTTGCCGAGAGCGCGCTGAGCTTCCTCGGGATCGGCGTCCAGGCTCCCACCCCGAGCTGGGGCAGTATGATCAACAATGCCCGCTCAGACATGAACTCGAATCCCCTGAATCTCCTTTGGCCCTGTCTGATTCTCTCCCTCACGATCTTCGCCCTGAATTTCGTCGGCGACGGGGTCCGAGCGATGCTCGATCCGAAGTCGCGCTCCGACCGGTAGGGGCGGGGGTGGAGCTTGTCAGCCGTCCCGAAATCAGGGAGGTCAGTCAGCTCCGCGAACCCGGGTGGGGCCGTTCGGCTTCTTTGGGATGAGACCCCCTCCGTCCCGCGGGAGCGGGCCACCTCCCCCGATGCGGCGCACGATCATCGCCGAATCAGGGGAGGATCTTCAAGAGGTTGCGGCGCATGATTATCGCCGAATCACGGGAGGGCCCTCCGAAGAAACCACCTTAGAATGAGGCGAAGATACCTCCCTGATTCCGGGATGCCTTGTGCCCGGCATCGGGGAGGTCGGTGAGCTCCGCGAACCGGGTGGGGTTCCGGNNCCGAATCAGGGGAGGATCTTCCAGAGGTGGCGGCGCACGGTCATCGCCGAATCAGGGGAGGATCTGCCAGAGGTGCGGCGCACGACCCATCGCCGAAATCGGGGGAGGATCCTCCGAAGGAACCACGCAACGGCAAGCGACTGGATCCTTCGGGGTGCAGTGGCGTACAATGAACGCGTCCGATCGAAGGAACGATGGGTAAACGATTTGCATGGAACGCGCTGTTTCTTACGCTGGCCGTCGCCGTCGGCGTGTTTCTCAGCCTCAAACCCTGGGAGCAGTATCGCGAGCAACGGCAAGAGACTGACGAGGCCGTCGGTCAGATGAAGGACGCCGAACGCGAGCGCGCCGACCTCATTCGCGAGCGAATGCGGTACGAGAGCCCGGCCGGACGCGAGGAGTTGGCTCGTGAGCGCGGCTACCGACGTCCCGGCGAGCAGAGCCTCGACCTGCCGGCCCGATGATCCTCGCGTGGGCCGTGGCGTTGGCACTTCCGTGCGGCCAGGGGCTGGGACTTCGCCTCGAAAAGGGCGACGTGCTGAGCGGAGAAATCCTCCTTCGCTACTCCCGCGGCGATTTCGAGATGGTCTATCGGGACCGGATCGAGTGGAAAGTCGTCGCCATCGGCGACGACAAGAAGCTGACGCTGGAGCGCACCCGCACCAATCTCGAGTCGAAGATGGACGGGCAAGACTTACCGTTTTCGACGCAGAAGACGGTTTCGACCGAACAGCGCGAGGCGACGGGCACCCTCGTTGCCGGGGTGGGTTACCAGCCGCTTGCGGTCCTTCGGACCGACCGCGCGCTCAACATTCCGGCCCCGCGGCGGGGGGAAGGGGGCGGCTATCGCCGCCTCGGCGAGGCCGTCGGTAACCAGCTACCTTCGTGGACGGAGGAGGGCAAGTGGCGCTCGACCTCGACCGTCGACGGGCTTGCGCTCGACGAGGTGACGACGACGTGGCGAGAGCGCCGTGACGTGGGGGCCCAGGTCGCCGAGGGCCGCTGGCTGATCGACCCGACCACGGGATGGCCGGCCAGTTTCTCGCTGACGGTGACGAACGCGCCGATCCCCGGGGGTGAAGGGGACCTCTATCGGCTGGAGATCAACTACAAGACGCTGGCGTGGCCTGCGCGGCTCAAGCGATCGTGACGCCGTCGCAGAGATAGACGTCCTGAATCGCGTTGAGGAGTTTGATCCCCTCGTCCATCGGCCGCTGGAATGCTTTGCGTCCGCTGATGAGACCCATGCCTCCCGCACGCTTGTTGATGACCGCCGTCCGGACAGCCTCACCGAAATCGTTGCTGCCGGATGCGCCGCCGCTGTTGATCAGCCCGGCCCGGCCCATGTAGCCGTTGGCGACCTGATAGCGGGTCAAGTCGATCGGATGATCGGTCGACAGGTCGGTGTACATGCGCTTGTCGAGCTTTCCGTAGCTGGAATCGCCGGAATTGAGGGCCGTGTAGCCACCGTTGGTTTCGGGCAGCTTCTGCTTGATGATGTCGGCCTCGATGGTGACGCCGAGATGGTTGGCTTGGCCAGTCAGGTCGGCGGCGACGTGGTAATCCTTGTCCTTCTTGAACTCGGGGTTGCGGAGGTAGCACCAGAGAATCGTGGCCATGCCGAGTTGGTGCGCATGCGCGAACGCCTCGCTGACCTCCTGAAGCTGGCGTCCGCTCTCGTCGCTGCCGAAGTAAATCGTCGCCCCGATTGCGACCGCGCCCATATCCCATGCCTGCTGGACGTTGCCGAACAGGATCTGGTCGAACTTGTTCGGGTAGGTCATCAGCTCGTTGTGGTTGATCTTGACGATGAACGGGATTCGGTGCGCGTACTTGCGCGAGCATGCGCCGAGGACGCCGAGGGTCGAGGCGACGGCATTGCAGCCACCCTCGATCGCGAGTTTCACGATGTTCTCGGGATCGAAATAGATCGGGTTCTTGGCGAAGGACGCGCCGGCGCTGTGCTCGATGCCCTGGTCGACCGGGAGGATGCTCAGATACCCTTTGTCGGCGAGGCGCCCGTGATCGAACATCGTTTGGAGGCTGCGCAGGACTTGCGGGTTTCGATCGCTCTGGATCCAGACGTTGTCGACGTACCTCGGTCCGGGCAGGTGGAGCTGCTCGCGCGGAATCGCGGTGCAGGTGTAGTCCAAGAGTGCCCGGTCCTCACCGAGGGCTTGGGCGATCGCGTCGAGGGTCGAGGAAGTTGCAATGGCCATCGTGGTCTCCGAACTCCTCTATTATGGGCGATGCGGCGGTCGATCGAGACGGATTCCGAGGCGACGGGCGGGGCAAGGGGTCGGATTCCGCTGCGGCCGCCCAAGGCGGACGCGGCGTCATCCGACCCAGGGCTTGGCCTCTGGGCCGCCGTCGCCTCGCCGCAGAGGATCACGGTCGCGACGTAGACTCTGGCAGCGATGGCCTACCGCGACTTTCAGCATTTTCTCGACGTGCTCGACAGCAAGGGCGAACTCCGGCGCATCCGGGAGCCGATCAGCCCGAATCTCGAGATCACCGAGATCGCGGATCGGGTGATGAAAAAGAACGGCCCCGCGCTCCTGTTCGAGAACGTGGTCGGACCGCCCCACCGCCTCGGCACGCCCAACCCGAGGAGCGCGATCATGGGAGAGGCGTCCATCCACACGGCGAGCCCGTCCACCGATGTCCGCTACTCGATGCCGGTCGCGATCAACACGCTGGGCTCCGAGCGCCGCATGGCGATGGCGCTTTCGTGCGAGAGCTTCGAGGAGCATGCCGATCGGCTCCGCGCGCTTCTCAAGCCCGAGGTGCCGAGCGGCAAGCTCGAAGCCCTCAAGAAACTGCCCCACCTGCTCGGCGAGATCAAGAACGTTCCTCCCAAGACCGTGAACAAGGGGATCTGCCAGGAGGTCGTGATGATGGGCGACGACGTCGACCTCACCAAGCTCCCGATTCTCACGTGCTGGCCCGAGGACGGCGGACCGTTCGTTACGCTCCCCCTCGTCTTCACCCACGATCCGAACACGGGGAAGCGCAACGTCGGCATGTACCGGATCCAGCTCTACGACCGGAACACGACCGGGATGCATTGGCAGATGCACAAGACCGGCATGCGGCACATGGAGGATGCCGGCGCGAAGCAGCGGCGAATCGACGTCGCCGTTTGCCTTGGTGGCGACCCGTGTTATGCGTTCACCGCGATCTCGCCGCTACCGCCGGGGATCGACGAGATGCTGTTCGCCGGGTTTCTGCGCCGGGAGAACGTCTGGATGGTGCCGTGCAAGACCGTCGATCTCAAGGTTCCCGCGGACTGCGAGATCGTCCTTGAGGGGTACGTCGATCCGAGCGAGCGGCGACTTGAGGGACCGTTCGGCGACCACACCGGCTACTACTCGCTCGCCGGCGATTTCCCCGTCTTTCACGTCCAGTGCGTGACGATGCGGGAGAAGCCGATGTATCCGGCCACGATCGTCGGCATTCCGCCGATGGAGGACGGGTGGATGGGCAAGGCCGTCGAGCGGATCTTCATGCCCCTCATCCAGCTCACCGTTCCCGAAATCGTCGATATGAACCTCCCCGTCGACGCCTGCTTCCACAACGTCGCCTTCATCGCCATCCGGAAGAAGTTCCCTGGCCATGCCTACAAGGTCATGAACGCGGTGTGGGGGCTCGGGCAGCTTTCGTTCACGAAGATGGTCTTCATTTTCGACGAAGACACGAACGTGCAGGATATCGGGGAGGTGCTGTTCCGGCTGGGTGCGAACTGTGACCCCGGGCGGGACGTGCTCGTTTCGCGCGGGCCGGTCGACCAGCTCGACCACGCCTCGATGGCGGAGGGGTTCGGAGGCAAGATCGGCTTCGACTGCACCCATAAGTGGCCGGGCGAGAACGGCTTTTCGCGCGACTATCCGAAGCTCATCCGGATGAGCGACGACGTGCGCACGAAGATCGACGGCCTCTGGGATCGCCTGGGGTTGTAGGCACGCCGCGTTTCACCCGGGACGGCCTCGGGGGATCCTGCGATCGGTGGCTACGGCCGGCGTGGCGCGGCCGCCGATCGGGCCTTGGCGTCGCGGGCGATCTCCGGGTTCAGGCTCGTTCCGGCTTTCGCCATCGCCTCGCGCACATCCCGGGTGACGGCGATCTCGGGGGTCAGCCAGTGCTTCACCTGCCAATTCCACGCGAACAGGTCGCCGGCCTTCGCCGATTTCGCGAGTTCGTCCGCGACAAACCGCTCTTGGCGGACGAAGGTCAGCTCCGCGGTCGCCTCGCGGCTGAACGGGATGATCTGGGCCTCGTTGCCGGCTGCGACGAGAAGGTAGCGCCCGTCAGGTGAGAACGTGGCCGAACCGGCCCTGTCCGGCAGCGCCATTCGGAGGAGTTCACGACCCGTCTCGGCGTCCCAAAGCCGTGCGGTCTTGTCCCAACCGGCGGTGACCACCCGAGTTCCGTCGGGGGAGAACGCGGCGCTCGACACCCAGTCCGTGTGCCCCTTGAGGACGGCGATCCCGCGCCCGTCCTTCGCGTCCCAGACCCGGGCGGTTTTGTCCCAACTCGCGGTCACGATTTGGGTCCCGTCGGAGGAGAACGAGGCGGTCGACACCCCGTACGTGTGCTCCTTCAGGGCGGCTAGTTCACGCCCGTCGCGGACGTCCCAGACCCGGGCGGTGTCGTCGCCGCTCGCGGTTACGATCCGGGTCCCGTCAGGGGAGAACGCGGCGCTCAACACGATATTCGTGTGCCCCTTGAGGGCGGCGATCTCGCGTCCGTCCCGTGCGTCCCAGACCCGGGCGGTGCTCTCCCAGCTCGCAGTCAAGATGCGGGTGCCGTCGGGGGAGAACGCGGCGCTGCGAACCTCGTCCGTGTGCCCCTTGAGGATTGCAACCTCGCGCCCGTCCCGCGCCTCCCAGACCCGGGCGGTCTTGTCCTTGCTCGCGGTGACGATCCGGGTCCCGTCGGGGGAGAACGAAGCGCTTGTCACCATGTCCGTGTGCCCCCTGAGGGTGGCGATCTCGCGCCCGTCCCGGATGTCCCAAATCCGCGCGGTTTTGTCGTCGCTCGCGGTGACGATCCGGGTCCCGTCGGGGGAGAACGAAGCGCTTGTCACCATGTTCGCGTGCCCCTTGAGGGCGGCGATCTCGCGCCCGTCCCGGGCGTCCCAGACCCGGGCGGTGTCGTCAAAGCTCGCGGTGACGATCCGGGTTCCGTCGGGGGAGAACGAGGCGCTAAAGACTGGACTATTGGGCCCTTCGAGGACGGCGACTTCGCGGCCGTCCCGCGCGTCCCACACCCGGGCGGTGCTGTCCCGGCTCGAGGTGACGATCCGGGTCCCGTCGGGGGAGAACGAGGCGCTCATGACCCCGTCCGTGTGCCCCCTGAGGGTGGCGACTTCGCGGCCGTCCCGCG
>DKKT01000029.1 GCA_002455425.1 Chthonomonas sp. UBA6659
CCACCTCACCCGGTTCGCTGCGCTCACCGACCTCTCCCCCAGGGGCGGAGAGGTAAAGGACGCCTCACCGCCAACCCTCTCTCCCCTCGTTTGAGGGGCGAGGGGGAACGGCCAGACTAAGGCCACCTCGCCCTGTACCCCTTGAGAAGACGGCGGCGTGTTCCGAGTAACCTCGCACCGGCATGGTCAAGGCGATCAACTACTGGTCTTTCCCCGGCGGCCTCGAAGGCACGCTCAGTCCGTTCGACGCGATTCGGCACGCCGCCGCCTATCGCTTCCCGGCCCTCGAACTCGCGATCGGTGACGTCGGAGCGGCCCTCGGTGTCGACGCCGACGAGCGAACCTGTCGCGACATCGCCGACGCGGCGAGCGAAGCCGGCGTCGCGCTCCCGAGCGTGGCGAGTGGACTCTACTGGTCCCGGAATCTCGGCGATGCGAGCCCCGCTCATCGTGCCCAAGCGCTCGACGACCTCAAGAAGATGCTCCAGATCGCGCGTTGGCTCGGCGCCAAGACGCTCCTCACCATCCCCGGTGCCGTCGATGTCTTTTTTATGCCAGACCGCGCACCGCTCTCGACCGAACACGTCTGGCGGTACGCCACCGAAGGAATCCGCGCCGCCCTCCCGACCGCGGAGGCCTCCCAAGTGCGAATGGGGATCGAGAACGTCTGGAACAAGTTCCTGATGAGCCCGCACGAGATGGCGGCCTTCATCGACCAGTTCGACAGCCCCTGGGTCGGTGCCTACGTCGACGTCGCCAACCTGATTCCGTTCGGCTTTGCCGAGGATTGGCTACGCCATCTCGGCAAGCGCGTCGTCGGCGTGCACTTCAAGGATTTCCGGCGCTCGGTTGGCACGCTGGATGGATTCGTTGACCTGCTCGAAGGCGACGTCGACTGGCCCGAGGTCGTCCTCGCGTTGCGGGACATCGGGTACGACGGGCCGGTCGCGGCGGAGATGATCCCCGGATATCGCCACCATCCGATGGTCCGGATCGCGAACACGTCCAATGCGATGGACGCGATCTTGGCCTGAGAAGGGAGTGGCAGGGGCAACAGGACTCGAACCCGCGACCTGCGGTTTTGGAGACCGCNNTCTACCAACTGAGCTATACCCCTGCGGGAGCTTTCATTCTACCGCGGAGTCTGGCCGGAGGGGTACCGACGACCTACGAACGCACCTGCGAACGGTGGCTCGTACATCGCGACCTTGAGTTTTCTTCCATCGGGAGAACTTAGGGAATGCTACGCCCAGGGGCCACCTCACCCGGTTCGCNNCTCCCCCAAAGGCGGAGAGGTAAAAGACCCCGCCCTACCCCCTCACCCCCAGGGGTGGAGAGGTGTCCAGGGTAACGGTCACCGCCCCGGAACGTCTAACATAGTTAGGCAAGCTCTGGAGAATGCAATGCGTTGGATAGCTTTGGTTGCAGTATTGGCGAGCGTCACGTTCGCCGGTTCCACTTGGGCCGATGACGGTGTCCTTGGCCGGAAGGGCGGCGGCGGCAAAGGCGGCGGCTCATCGAGCGGCGGAGGCGGCTCGAATCCGCCGGCCCGCGGCGGTGGCGGCTCCCAGCCCCGCGAGAACCCGCCCGTCCGTGGCGGTGGATCCCAGCCTCGAGAAAATCCTCCCGTCCGTGGCGGTGGCGGATCCCAGCCTCGAGAAAACCCGCCCGTCCGTGGCGGCGGCTCCCANNGGCGGCGGCTCCCAGCCTCGAGAGAACCCGCCCGCGCGTGGCGGCGGCGGATCCCAGGGTGACGACGGCCTTCTCGGGCGCAATCGCGACCGGGATTCCGGTCGGAACCAGGGTAGCAGCGATCGAACCAACCCGAACCGGGGCAGCCAGGGCCCTCTCGGGCGACCGGAGCGGGTCGGCGACACCGAGTCGATGATCCGCCGCAACGAATCGCGCAGCGGTCGCACCAACTACGGCTCGGTCAACAACCGGCTCACGCAGCTCGAACGCTCGACGCCGATCACGATCGATCGGGCCCCGATCAACGTGAATCGAGGATCGCTGGAGCGTCAGGCGCTTCGCGAGGGTGTGCCCCAGCGCGTCCAGAACAATTACCGCAGCGGGTACTACTTCTACGACAACCGCTGGCGCGACGACTATTGGTGCTACCCCCACTACCGGTTCGATTGGAACGACAACTGCGTGGTTTCGCCCTGGTACTGGTACTCGCACCTCCCCGCCTACATCGTCCCGAACCGGTGCTCGTTTGGTCGTCCCGGACTTTCGATCGAATTCCGGTTCGACTTCGACTTCGGGCGCTGGGATCGATACGATCGATACGACCGGTACGACGGATATTCGAGCTATTCCCGCGGATATGATCGCCAACTCGGCGAAGCGGTCGACAACCTGAAGCGGGCGTTCGAGCGCCGCGATATGCGGTGCATCGAAGACCTGATTCCGAGTCGCGGCGAAGTCCGGATCACGCCGGAGAACGGTTACAGCTACTGGATCGACGCGCGGGATTTCTACGATCTTCTCGCCGACAACGTCGATTGCACCCAGACGCGCCGGTACAACATCCTCCGTGTGCGATACGCCGACCGCGGAGAGGCCAAGGTGCTCGCCGAGCACGAGTTCGTCGATGCGTGGGGACGCCGGTCCACCGTGTACCACTTCTTCACCCTCACCCCGGACCGATACGGCTACTCGATCGTCGAGTTTGAGATCTCCCGCTATCGACCCCGCTGGTAACCCCGTCCGACAACAGGCCCTTCGCGACCCGCGGGGGGCCTGTTTCGTCTTCAGCTTTGTGGAAGCCGCAACCTCTCAGGCTATACTGAATGCAGGGAGGCCCAAGGAAGGGCCTCGCGGAGATTCATAAGGATGCGCACCACCGCAAGGCCGCCCCTTTCGAGCAAGAAACGGGCCGAGCAAGATCTTTCGCATCGCACCACCGATGCGCTCGGCATCGGCTTGCTCGCGCTGGCCCTCGTCATGATCGTCGCCCTCGCGATCGGCAACGCCGGCGTCATCGGGGCCGCCCTCGGTTCGTTCTTCTCGATTCTCTTCGGGCGCGGTGCCTGGGCCGTGCCCGTCGTGCTCATCGGCCTCTCGGTGGCACTCCTCGCCGGCCGTCGAAGCCTCGAAATGAGCCGGATCACCTGGGGCGCACTCTTCGTCTTCTTGGCGATCGTCGCCTCCTTTGCCCGCACCCTCTCCGGCGACTACTTCGATCCCGAAGCCGTCTCGACGAGCGGCGGCTACTCGGGCGCGATCGTCGCCTGGGCCCTCGACGCGCTCCTTGGTCAAGCCCGGCCGATCGGAATCGGAGCGATGGCCGCGATCGGGCTCGTCCTCTGCCTCGACGCGCCGCTTCGCGCGTTCTGGATCGCCTGGCGCGACCGACGCCGCCTCACGAAGACGATCGAACGCCCCGCGACCCGGGCCAAGGCCGTCGTCCGAATGCCGGAGCGTGAGCGCACCCCCGAACCCGAGCCGGCCGCCGAACCGAAACGGCTCAAGCCCAAGCCGATCGTCCACGACACCCGCCCGAGCCTCGGCACGACCCAAGCGCCGACCCCGAAGGAAGGCTACACCCTCCCGCCGATCACCCTTTTGAACGAGCCGAAGGCTCGCCCGAAGCGGACGGCCCAGGAGATGCAGGCGAACATCGAGACGATTGAAGGCACGCTCGAAGAGTTCCGGATCGACGCCAACGTCGTCGAGATCGCGACCGGGCCGACCATCACCCGGTACGAAATCCAACTCGGCCCCGGCATCCGGGTCGGACGGATCACCAGCCTCGCCGACAACATCGCGATGGCCCTGGCCGCCAGCCACGTCCGCGTCGAGGCTCCGATCCCCGGCAAGTCCGCGATCGGCATCGAGATCCCCAACGTCGACAAGGAGATCGTCTCGTTGGGCGACGTGCTCCGGTCGGGGACCGCGCGCGGCGACCACCACCCGATGGTGGCCGGGCTCGGTAAGGACGTGGAGGGCGGCTTCGTGGTCGCCAACCTGGCGAAGATGCCGCACCTGCTGGTCGCCGGTGCCACCGGCTCCGGAAAGTCGAGCTTCATCAACTCGATGATCTGCTCGGTGTTGATGCGCGCCACGCCCGACGAGGTCCGGATGATCATGGTCGACCCCAAGCGGGTCGAGCTGAACGCCTACGAAGGCGTTCCGCACCTGATCACGCCGATCATCACCAACCCCAAGAAGGCCGCCGAGGCGCTCGCGTGGGTCGTGCGCGAGATGGACCTGCGCTACGACGACCTGGCCAACTTCGGCTTCCGCCACATCGACGACTTCAACAAGGCGGTCCGCGCGGGCAAGGTGACCGTGCCTCCGGGCAGCGAGCGCGAGCTCACGCCGTACCCCTATCTGCTCGTGATCGTCGACGAGCTCGCCGACCTGATGATGGTGGCGCCTCGCGACGTCGAGGACGCCGTCGTCCGGATCACCCAGCTCGCACGGGCGGCGGGGATCCACCTCGTGCTCGCCACCCAGCGCCCCTCGGTCGACGTGGTCACCGGGCTGATCAAGGCCAACGTGCCGTCGCGACTTGCTTTCGCGACCTCTTCGCTCGCCGACAGCCGGGTCATCCTCGATCAGCCGGGTGCCGAGAAGCTGGTCGGGCAGGGTGACGGGCTGTTCCTGCCGATGGGCAGCTCGAAGGCGGTCCGGGTGCAGGGCTCGTGGGTCACCGAGGCCGAGATCCACGCCGTGGTCAAGCACTGCAAGACCCAGCTCGAGCCGACCTACCGCGACGACGTCACCGCACCAGCGGCGAGCAAGCGTGAGCTGGACGACGACATCGGCGACGACCTCGAACTGGTCATCCAGGCCGTCGAGCTTGTGGTGTCGACGCAGTTCGGCTCGACCTCGATGCTGCAGCGGAAGCTGCGGGTCGGCTTCGCCAAGGCCGGCCGGCTGATGGACATTCTCGAGAGCCGCGGGGTGGTCGGGCCGAGCGAGGGATCGAAGGCCCGCGACGTCCTCGTCAAGCCCGACGAGGTCGATGCCGTGATCGCGACCCTGCAGAGCGGGATCTAGTGACTCAAACGAGAAAGTCGTGCGCTAGATCGTGGTCCGAGTGCGTGCATCGCGAGGCGGCGGAGCGCTGGCAGGCTGGGTGTCTTTCGCGCTCTGCCAACGAAGCGAGGTGCGTGCTCGGGCCGCGAGATTGCGTGCGAATTTCGAGTTTGGGTCACTAAGGAGGTAGCTGCAATGACCGATCTGCTGAGCACCGGGGCGCACGCCGACCCGGGCGCATTGGATCCGGAGGACGGCGCGGACACCGCGGAGCGCCCGGTGGTCGAGCCGGATGGGCAGCCCAGCGACCACCCGCACTGGGGGGCCATCCCCGACGAGCTCGAGGACGACGAGGTCATCGTCCGGCGCAACGGGCGGATCTCGGTCGTGCTGGCCGGCGTCAGCGCGCTGCTCGCCGCGGCGTACTTCGCCCGCGCGGTCACGCAGCTGGGCGTGCTCGACTGGGCGCTCTGCATCGGGCTCACGGCGATCACCTGGGCCTGGGTCTTCTCCTTCCTCGACTCCCGGATGCCGCTGCTGGTCGCCGACTCGCACGGCGTCCGGATCAGGCTGGGACGCACGTGGCGCGGCATGGCCTGGTCGGACCTCGAGGAGGTCGAGTACACCCCCCGCCGCGGACCGTTCCGGGACGGCCGGCTGGTCCTGTTCCCGCGCGATCTCGAGCACGAACTGGCCTTGCTCGGTCCGGCCGGGCGAAGGCACGCCAAGGCCAGCGACCGGATGCATGGCGCGCCGTTCGCGCTGCCTCTCGGGCTCACCACTCGGGTGCTCGGCGCGCACGGCGATCTGGCGGGTGCCCTCGAGTCCTTGGCCGATGGCCGATCCCAGGTGGTCGAGGTGCTGCCTGGTGCGTCGGAGAACGAGCCGACCGGGCTCGAGGACTACTACGCGGGCGCCGCTCCGGACGACGAGGCANNCCCGCCCGCAGCCGCGGCACTCGTCGCCAGCCCGACCCCGAGCCCGCTGCGCGACGTACGGCCCGCGGTTCGGTCCGAGGTCGAGCATGAGCGTGAGTGGGACACCCAGACGCAGTCCATCGACCTGCCGGCGATCGCGCCCGCCGCGACGACGTTCGTGATCGACGACCTGGCCGCGCGGGAGGCCGTGGAGCCGGTCATCGGCCCGGAGCTCAGGGCGGCTCGGCAGCGACTGCGGCTCTCGGTCGACCAGCTCGCCGAGCGGACCCGGATCCGCCCGCACGTCATCGAGGCCATCGAGATCGACGATTTCGCTCCATGCNNGGGTCTTCGAGGCGGAGCTGGCCACCGGCCGCAACGGCCCGATCCGTGGTGTGAAGGGCGGCCCGAACTGGTCAGTCATCGTCGCCGCGGTGATGACGGTCGTGCTCGCCTGGTCGGTCGCCCGGCTGGTGATGGACCACCCGAGCGCGGTCTCGCCGTCCT
>DKKT01000078.1 GCA_002455425.1 Chthonomonas sp. UBA6659
ACCCACGACCTCTGCAGTGCGATGTTCGCTGCGCGGTCCAATTCTGCCTGGTGGTCAGGTTCAAGTCAGGGAGAACCACGTTCAAAGACCGACCTCTGCAATAGGCTGCAAGCGTACCAGCACTCTTAGCACTTCGAAGGGAATGATAGGAGCCATTTGCCGTCCTTCATCCAGAAGGGAATTGTGTGAGCCGAGCGTTTCAGTTTGCTGTTGTTCGCCTTCCATTGCACGAGTTCAAAGTCAGCATTCATCCTTCCCTTAGAGATCTCAAATCCTTCTTCATTTCCAGGTAACCGTCCGAACTTTAGTTGGCTAGGACTGAACACGTAGAGATAGTTTCCGGAAAGAGCATTCGAAAAATCAGGAGACACCCAGACACATCCTAAGAGATTTTCGCCCAACTTTACAACGTTTGAGCTACCGGGGAAACCATCTGTAGATCCACTGGGCCAGCTTTGAAGGACGTAGCCGTGCTTTTGTTGGCGAACGAAGTAGTGGAAATAACGTCCAGCCCCGCCTGACACAAGAATCACAACTCGATCTTCAACAACGAATACCTTGTCCGGAAGATCACGGTCGAATCGCAAAGCTGAAATCTTCAGCAGTTTCTCATGGCCTGCCACGCCCTTCTTCGCAAGGAAGAGTGTGTCGGCGCCCTTTTCTTCATTGAGCCCATACTGGCTCAACACGTAGAGTCCCTGATCAATATTGCTCGTTCGCACCGGGCGGTCCGGGCTACAAGCAAGTAAAATCACTCCAAAGGTTGACAAGATCATTAGTCGCTACCCGCAAATAATGATCCAGTTATCGACGCTTCGCCGATCAGGTTTTCCAGTTGCACTGGCGTTACCCAGCAGTATCTCCTTGCCACCAGAGCCCCACACTTGAGTGGAACCTCCTCCATCTAGCCAAACAAAGCGAGAGTTTGGAGGACAAGCGGACCGGGCACAACGTTCAAAGTTACTGGCTGAGCACCCAGCTGTGACGACGATCGCCACGAGTCTTCCTCTCTTGTCAACACACGCTCCGGTTCTGCCGGGCAAGTTCTTTCCGCCAGGACTTGGAGGGATCCCAATGATTCCCGTCACGTGATCGCCCCCAACAGTGATGATAACTTCTTTCCTTCCACTTCCTGGAGGCGCAGGTGATCCGACTCCTTTTACGGGCCCCGAGTTGCAAGGGTCTAGAGACCCCATCGGATTTGTTCCCGAGAAAAAACCGCCGTTGACGCAGATACACTGCTTTCCTGGATATAGTTTCTTCGCTAGAGCGACACAGTCTTTGCCGCTAAGCAAAGCAGTATTGCCGGGCTTGCCCTTGGGTGGACCCACCACGATGCCTGTGGAATCGCCAGGACTCGGAGTTATTAGCAAAGACTTGCCACAACCTTTGCAATCGATGGGCTTGATTGCGTAAAGAGCGTCAGGGTCAATATAGGTGGTTGGGTTGTTGAACGCATAAGCATACGGGTGCTCTCCCTGCAACCGTTCGGCTAACCGAGCTTCAGTCAAGAATCTGCCTAATCCGGCCATGTATGGCCTCCTGCCCGGGATATGCGTTGGAAATGGCATTCCGGGACTGGGGACGTGGGGCGCGGTGCTTCGATTCGGGAAACCAGGCAGCGGCGGAGTCGGCACAGACGGTCCCATCACTGTAGCCATCGGCGCTTGCTGTCGTTCTAGATTTTCTTTATTCCTCTGCATTACTTCCTCCATAAGGTTGCTATTTCGATTGATTGCTTCCTTGTTCATGTTGTCAAGCTGCTTCATCTGGTGAAGGTTCCAAACACTGTAAGGGGTCGATACCCTCCACGGCCCAAGGATCGAGCCGTCATTCATTTCAAAAGACAAACTCGCCCCGCTGATCCGTTCGCACGAAAGGGACCACTTGCAATCGTCGGGAATGTCATGCAGTGCCATCACGCGTCCAACCTGGCACTTTGATCTGACGTTTGCCCCCGGAATCCAATCCGGCCACTTGTCGAAGTCAGGCTCATCAGTTGGTGGAATAACCAGGTCATTGTCCAAGTCCAGCGGATCGCCGGTGAACTCAAAGGCAAGCGTTAAGCACTCGTCGATGGCGCTACAGATTCCTTCCTTGCTCTCGGTGCCGTGCTCAAAGACTGCCTCTGCCATTGCCGATGCCAAGCGATGAACTGCAGGCTCGTATGTCTTCAGCTTGCATAGGGCGTCGTCGAACCGAACGAGCGATGATCGGTTGCCTCGCTCCCGTTCCACTATTTGTTCCGCAAACTGTAAGGCTTCAAACACCGCTTCGCGCTTCGTGGAAGGGGAGAAGCCTGAATCCAACAGCCTCGCCATGTTGTTCATCGCGATGGCCTGATCGCCATCTATAGGTTCCATATCGAATCCTTTGCGGCGCAGCAGCTCGTTGACCTTGAGATCCAAGACGTACGACTGGATGAAGTTGACCTGGTTCGAGCGCGCTGGATCGGAGACGTCGGCGAGCGTCCGCTCATCCTCGCATTGATCCACGTACTGAACCCATGCATGGCCAATTTCGTGGGCAAAGATCGTTTCGTGGAGGGTTGCAGCGTCAAGAAACAAAAGCAAGCCGTGAGGGTCGGCGCTGTTCAGGAAATTGTGTCTTGGAGCAGCATCTCTGCGGAACCCCGGCATCGTGTCAACTGGGACGAGGACCTTGGTCGTGCAGCGGTCCACTTTGCCAATGAAGTCCATAAACCGCTTGGACATGTTCAGAGGTTCAATAACTGGATACAGGTCCTCCGGCAACCCCTTTTCGCCCAAATTCCACCTATGAGCCGTGTTTACGTTGGGCAAGTAGACGTGGGACTGCACCCTGAAGCGTAATCCATGCCGGTTCTCAAGCTCCTGACCGATTGTTGGCAACCCGATTCTAGCTGCAGTCAAGTTGTTTCGTTCCGTTCGGCAAGCGATCTCGATTGCGAGTTCTGGATCGTCGGCCCGGAAAAACTCACGCGAAAGGACTTGAGTATGCCAAGGGACAGGCTTGCTCACGGCTCCACCGCAGTCCCCTCTCTCAAAGAGGCCTAGGTCCATGATCAGATTCTACAACGAAAAGAGGGCACTGAGTGCCGAAACGGACGACTTTCCGTTCTTGGTCACAAAACCGCTTAGGAACCAACCGTAGGAACCAATATATGTGCAGTTGAACCTGGTGGAGATGATGGGATTCGAACCCACGACCTCTGCAGTGCGATTGCAGCGCTCTCCCAGCTGAGCTACATCCCCACGTTCTCTGTGCGCTCCCCCGTGGAACCCATTGTACCCAGTGGCGGACTCAGTGGAAGTAGCTCGCGCCGTTGATGTCGATCACGACGCCGCTCAGGTACGCGGCGTCATCGGAGAGCAAGAAGGCACTTGCCGCCGCGCAGTCGGCGGGCGAGGCCATGCGTCCGAGGGGGATGGTTTCGAGGATCGCGGCGAGGCGCTCCTCCATTCCGTCTCGTGACATGGCGGTGTCGACCCAGCCGGGGGCGATACCGAAGATCTGTATGTTCTTCGGCGCGAGTTCGACCGCGAGCGAACGGGTGAGATTGATCAGGGCGGCTTTCGAGGCTGCGTAAAGGGCCGCGCCGGGTTCGCCGCGAAATCCGACTCGGCTCGCGACGTTCAGGATGCGGCCGCCACCGGTGGCGGCAAAGGCCTTCACGGCGGCTCGGCAGAGGCGCATCGGCGACTCGAAGTTCACCGCGAAGGTCTTATGCAACGTGGCTTCGAATTCGCCGTCACCTGCGTCCGCAAACGACATCTGTCGGTAGACGCCCGCGTTGTTGACGAGGGCGTGAATGGGACCATCGGCGAGAGCCGCCTGAAACAGGCGCGTCGCTTCGGCGGGATTGGCGAGGTCGGCTTGATAGAGCCCCTGGCTTCGCGGGCCGATCGAGGCCACCACCCGTTCGGCTTCGGCACGATTTTCGGCATAGTGAAGGGCCACGCTCCAACCGTCGCGAGCGAGGCGCTCAGCGATGGCGCGCCCGATTCCGCGCGACGATCCGGTGACGAGGACACGACGATTCCGCACGGCGTCACTTTGACATATCCGCATCTCCGGATTGGATCGCGCGTAGTACCTGGATATGAAGGGTGCGGCGAAGTGGATCGGCGGGTTTCTGATCTTTGGGTGCTGCATTTGCAGCATCGGTGGCTTCTTCGCCTTCCGCTTCTTCGGGGGGCTCGGGCAGGAACTGGCCTGGCTCCAAGACGCGCAAAAGGCGGCCGAAAGGGCGACCCAGCCCCCGGCGGCCGATCTCGCTCTCATCCGACAGATTCAGGCGGGCGCACCCCTCACCCCCGAGAATCTCAGCCGACTCGAAGGAATCTGCGACGAAATGACAGGGCGGACCCAGGCGGCGTGGAACGAACTGGACGCGAAGCCGGTGCCGCCACGACTGGTTGCGATGAAGGAGAAGCTCAGGCACGCGTCGGACAAGCTCCAGTCGAGCTACCGGGAGTTGGCCGATGGGATCGCCCGCCGGGACGAACGCGCGGTGCGGGCGACGCTCGGCGGGCTTCAGGGCTACTGGGACGGCCTCCGTGTCGATGTCGAGTCCGAACTCAAGCGGCTGTATCCGCAGCGGTAGTATTCGGACATGCCCGATGAGCCCGAGCCTCCTGTCGATACCGAACGTGCGATCGAAGCGCGCGTCCGCGAGGCGCAAGCCGAGATAGCCGGGATCGACGATGAGTTTCACGACCGGCTGAAACAGCTCGAAGCGCGCGCCGAAGCCGCACATGGTGGCTATCAGAAGAAAGTCGCGGAGCAGGAGCGCGTGCGCAAGGGTGAAGGCGAAAGTTCACGCGGCCTCGGCGTCGGCTTGAGCGTGGCCTATACGATCCTCGGCATGCCGATGGTCGGGGCCGGAGTAGGCTGGCTGGTCGACCAACAGACCGGCATGAAGGTGTTCCTCGGACTCGGGACCGTCGGGGGGGCCGTGCTTGGGGTCGTTTTCGCCCTGGTCATTCTCAGTCGGCATCAGGATAAGTAGCGTGCGATTCTGGCTACTTTGGTCGCTGATTGCCGGCCTTGGGGCGGTGGTCGCGGTCACGGTCGGGGGCTCGACGGCGGGTCAGGGCTATGCGATGGGCCTCGGCGGCACCGCATTCAGCGTGCTCGCCCTCAAGTGGATCATCGGAACGATGGCCAACGCGGCGACGGGGATCAAGCCGGGTCTCGGAACGCTCTGGGTCGTGCTCGCCTTCTTCGTGAAGTTGCCCGTCTTCGTCACGCTCGCGATGGCTTCCCACCGGGTCGGAGGGGACGCCCCGACCGGTTTTGCAGCCGGGATTCTTCTGGTATACTCGGCTCTGGTCGGGTGGGCTGTTCGGAGGGAACAGAGCCCACCTTGAGTTCTGTATGGGTGAGTTGTTCTCGATCGGACGATCTCTTTTCGCGGCTTCCGAAGGCGGGCATCACGGGCCTAGCTACGAGGGGCTTTTTCTTTACGTCGCGATTGTCATCGCGGTGCTGTTCGGGTTTCTGACCGTCGCGAAGTCCGGCTTGAAGGATCGGGTTTTCGTGAAGTGGCCGACCCAATGGCTCGAGCAGCTGTACCTCTTCATCGAGAACATGTGCGTCGGCATCATCGGCGCGCACGGCCGGAAGTACGTGCCGATGATCATGACCTTCTGGTGCCTGATCTTCGTCTCGAACATCGTCTCCCTCTTCTTCCCGACCGCCCCGACCGCGGATCTCAGCTTCAATCTCGCCCTGGCGCTGATCTCGATCGGGTACGTGCAGTACGAGGGTATCAAGGCGAACGGACTGTTCGGCCATCTGTCCCACTTTGCCGGTCCGAAGCTCGGGATCGGGCTCATTGCGATTACGGGCATGATCTTCATCATCGAGATCATCTCCGAGCTGATGAAGAACGTGTCGCTCAGCCTCCGGCTTTTCGGCAACATCCACGGAGGTCACCAAGCGGTCGAGTCCATGAACCAGCTCGTCCCCTATGTGCCCATGGGTTTCTTCTTGCTGCCGATCAAGCTCCTGACCTGCGTGGTTCAGGCGATGATCTTCTCGCTGCTGACGTGCGTTTACCTCTCGCTCGTCACTGCCCACCACGACGACCACGAGCACGATCACGACGGGCACGGAGAGCCGGCCGCCGCTCACTGATTCACAGTTTTTCGTAACGACGATTTTCGCCATCAACTAGGAGGATAGGAAGGAAATGCTAGGACTCGGACTCGGACTCGCCGCCCTCGGCGTCGGTATCGGCCTCGGACTCATCGGCTACGGAGCTATGCAGGGCATGGCTCGACAGCCGGAATCGATCGGCAAGCTGCAGACCGCGATGCTCATCGCGCTCGCGTTCGTCGAACTCGTCTTTCTGCTCACCGTCTTCGTCGCCCCCGGCGCGTTCCGCGAGAACGTGATGACGACGAAGGTCGAAGGCGCCGCGAACCCGACCCCGTAACTTGACGACATCGTCCCGGACGGACAAGCTCCGTCCGGGATCCATCACACCCGCAAAACACTCTATGAGCTCGCAAAAGCAATCGATATCCAGTGGCGCTCTGATTGGGATGGCCATCCTCGGCCTTGGTCTCATGGCCGGCGGATACTACATCTCGAAGGAGGTCCACATCGGGTTCCTCGAGGATCTCGCGAAGCAGGGCATTCCGCTGGACCTTGGCAAGACGATCTCGGCGATCGGCGTCTTCCTGATCGTGCTGCCGCTCCTGAGGCTCTTCTACTTCAACCCGCTTGGGGACGCGATCACGAATCGAACGTCCGAACTCGAAAACACCTTCTCCGAAGCCGAGAGCCTTCGGCAGGAGATGCAGAAGATGAAGAGCGACTATGAGCAGCGGCTCAACGCGACGGAAGCTAGGGCCCGCGAGGAAATCCAGGCGCAGATCCGGGAAGCCCAGAACATGCGCCAATCGCTCATGGCCGAGGCCAGCGCGAAGGCGGACGAATTCCTGAAGAAAGCTCAGGAGGAGATCGCGATGGAGAAGGAGCGGGTCCTCGTCGATCTTCGGCTCGGAGTCGTCGACATGACGCTCCAAGCGACCGAACGCATTCTCGGCGAGAACGTCGACGATGCCAAGAATCGCAAGCTGATCCAGGAGTTCATCGACACCGCCGAGGTGAAGCAGTAACGCATGGATAGCCGTGTCGCCAAACGGTATGCCCGCGCGCTGTTCGCGGCCGCGCTGAAGGAGAACATCCTCGCGAGCGTGGAGGACGACCTCAACGGGATCGAGGACGCCTTTGGGCGCGACCCTCGCTTCCGAGCGTTCCTCTTCAGCCCCGCGACGGCGGCCGAGGACAAGCTCACGCTCGTCGAGCGCGTCTTCAGCGACCGGGTGACGGCGCTGACGATGCATCTGCTGCGATTGCTGCTCGACAAGCGGCGCGAGACCGAACTCCCGCTCGTGCGGCTCGAGTTCATTCGGCTCCGACGCCAGCACGATCAGATCGTTTACGTCGAGGTCGCCTCGGCCGTGCCTCTCACGGAAGCCGAAAAAGCGGCGATCGTCACGAAAATCGAACGTGGAACCGCGCGTCGCGCGGAAACCGAATTCAAGATCGACCCAAGCCTTATCGGCGGCGTCCGGGTCGAGTACGACAATTTTGTGCTCGATGGGACCGTCCGCGGATCGCTCAAGCGGATGCGTGAGCGGCTGGTTTACGACTTGCTCCGACAGACCTGAACCCCAACAAAGCCATGGCCATTCGACCTGAAGAGATCACCTCGATTCTGGAGCAGGAGCTCCAGAAGTTCGACCGCAAAGCCGAAGTCGAGCACGTCGGTACCGTCCTCCAAGTGGGTGACGGCATCGCCCGCGTGTACGGCCTCCCCGATTGCCAGATGGGCGAACTGCTGGAGTTCCCCGGCGGCGTCATGGGCCTCGCCCTGAACCTCGAAGAAGATTCGATCGGCGCGGTCTTGATCGGTGAGGACGTCTCCATCAAGGAAGGCGATCCGGTCAAGGAGACCGGTCGCATCATCGAGATTCCGGTCGGTAAGGGCATGCTGGGGCGCGTCGTCAACTCGCTGGGCCAGCCCCTCGACGGCAAGGGTCCGATCGCGGCGACCGAGTTCCGACGCCTCGAAACCAACGCCCCCGGCGTCGTCGAGCGGCAACCGGTCAAGGAACCGCTGCAGACCGGTATCAAGGCCGTCGACGCGATGATCCCGATCGGTCGGGGCCAACGCGAGCTCGTCATCGGCGACCGCCAAACCGGGAAGACCGCTGTCTGCGTCGACGCCATCATCAACCAGCGCCGAACCCACGAGCCCGGCGGCAGCCCGGTCTACTGCATCTATGTCGCCATTGGCCAGAAGATGGCCTCGGTGGCCCGCGTCGTCGAAACCCTCCGCGAAGCCGGCGCCCTCGAGTACTCGGTGATCGTCATCGCTTCGGCTTCGGACTCCAACGCGATGCAGTACCTCGCCCCGTTTGCGGGTGCCGCCATCGGGGAGTACTTCCGCGACAACGGCATGCACGCTCTCGCGGTCTACGACGACCTGTCAAAGCACGCGGCGGCGTATCGTGCGCTTTCGCTGCTCCTTCGACGGCCGCCGGGACGCGAAGCCTATCCCGGAGACGTTTTCTATCTCCATAGCCGCTTGCTCGAGCGAGCCGCCAAGCTCTCCGACGAGAAGGGCGCGGGCTCGCTGACCGCACTCCCCGTCATTGAGACTCAGTCGGGAGACGTTTCGGCCTACATTCCGACCAACGTCATCTCGATCACGGATGGGCAGATCTACCTTGAGCCGGACCTCTTCTTCGCCGGCATCCGCCCCGCGATCAACGTCGGGATCTCGGTCAGTCGCGTCGGCGGCAACGCCCAGATCAAGGCGATGAAGTCGGTTGCGGGACGCCTGAAGCTTGAGATGGCCCAGTACCGCGACGTGGCCGCCTTCGCCCAGTTCGCGAGCGACCTCGACCGCGCCACCCAACTCCAGCTTCTGCGCGGCCAGCGTCTTACCGAACTCCTCAAACAGGGCCTCGCGACGCCCTACGACGTCGTCGATCAGATCGTCCTGATCTTCGCCGGCACCGGCGGCTTCCTCGACGAAGTGCCGAACGACAAGGTCGCCGAGTTCGCCGAGGGCGTCCTCGCCTACGTCAAGGAGAAGTACCCGGACGTCATGGAGTCCATCCGCTCGACCCAGGTCCTGTCGAAGGAAGACGAGGACAAGCTCAAGAACGCCTACGGCGAGTACGCCGCAATCTTCAAGAAGGCCTGAACCCCGATCTATGGCGACGCTCAAGCAACTCCGGCAGCGCATCCGAACGTCCAAGAACATCCAGCAGATCACGCGTGCGATGAAGCTGGTCGCGGCCGCTCGCCTGAAAAAGGCGCAGGACAAGGTGCTGGAAGCCCGACCTTACAGCGACAAGATGCGGGAGTTTATGACGAGCATCTCGGGGGCCGGTGAACTGCCCGACCATCCGCTCCTTGAGAAGCGGCCGGTGAGCCGGGCTTGTCTGCTCCTCGTCACGGCGGATCGGGGCCTCGCCGGGTCGTACAACACGAACTTGATCCGCAAGGCGGGCGACTTCCTCAAGGCCCAATCGGTGCCGACGGATCTCGTCTGCGTCGGCAAGAAGGGCGCCCAGTTCTTCGGCAAGCGAGGCTACAACGTCCTCTACCAACACAGTGTGCCGACGGCCGGTGCCCGCCTGGATGACGCGATCGAGGTCACGCGGGTCGTCCGCGAGCTGTTCGAATCGGGCGAAGTCGACGCCATCTACCTCTGCTACAGCAAGTTCTACTCTGCGATCCGGCAGGTCCCCCAGATCGTCCAGCTCCTGCCGATCGAACCGCCGGCGTCGGCGGACGGGGGCCACGGCGCAGGCAAGCAGTATGCCTTCGAGCCTTCGCCGACCGAACTCCTGAACATCCTCTTGCCGAAGTACGTTTTGACTCTGGTCTACCAAGCGCTCCTCGAGTCGACGGCGTCCGAGCATGGCTCGCGCATGTCGGCGATGACGAGCGCGACCGACAACGCGGGCAAGATGATTCAGCGTCTTACGCTCATCGCGAACCGCGAACGCCAAGCCGGCATCACGAAGGAAATTCTCGAAGTCGTCGGCGGCGCCGAAGCGCTGAAGAGCTGAGGCAGGGACGGTCGTTTGTCGTCAGACGGAGTCCTGAGAGGTCCGAACCTAACGCCGCAACGGTGGAGGATCACGGCCGGGCAGGAAGGCTCATCCGACTCTGACGGTCCCGAGCCGCAGCACATTTCCGGCCTGCCCCGTGCCGATTGCCAGGAACCGGATCGCGACCGCGTACATTCCCGTGCGCAGCGGGACATCGACCGATTGGCCCGCAACGCTGTAGGCGACGCGCTCCACGATGCGCAGGTCGCGATCGCGAGGCTCGGCCAACGCCGAAGCCACCCGCACCGCCAGCAGTTCCGTCACGACGCCCGGGGAATTCGCCCGGTCCGCCGTCCACCGGATTGCGCCCGCCAGCCCGAGCACCTTGCACCGTACGGCATCACCCCCGAAAGGCTCATCCGGCGGCAGGGAAGGGGGTGAACCCCCACCCGGGTTCGCCGCCAGCCACCGGACGGCCAAAGCCCGAAACGCATTGGCGGCGTCGCTCGCGCCCGCGGTCGGCTTGGCGCGGCGGGCCCAGAGTAGCCATGCGCGCTGATCCTCGACGCCCAGGGTTCGCCATGCCGCACTCGCCCGCGCGAAGATGCGACGAGCCTCCTGCTTGGCCGGTGTGTCGGTGGTCGTCGGGCTCGGACGCTCGCGCACGAGCACCGATCCGTCACGACGGGTGACGAACACCGCCCCTCCGCTCGTCCCGCTGAGGCCGCTGATCCCGATTCCCGTTTTGAGTTTGGCCATGTTCTTGGTGTCGGCAGATTGGCCGCCGGTCGCCACGGTTCGGCCCGCAATCCGGGCGAACCCCTCGAGTTCTTCGCCGATCCTGCGGCCCACGCCCGCCTGTGCCGGTCGTGGGCCAACCGTGTGCCGACGGTGTGCCGAACCCCGGGTAGGCCCCGGTTTGTAGCGGCGTGTACAATGGCGGCGGAGATGCCGAGGGGACGCAAGAGCAAGGGAAGAGGTCGGGCCGATTCGAATGATTCAGGGGCGCAGCGGCGGCAGAGCGGGGCGATCGAGCCTACGATCGCCCCACGATGGCGACACGCACGCTCAAGACGTGGAGAAAGGATGCCCCTCCCCGGGCGCACGGCTTCGGTGTGTCCGAGGCCCGAAGACCGCCGGACGCGTTTCCGGCCGACGACCGGGACGTTCTTTGGTAAGCGTGCGAGTGGGTTCCGACCCGCGAGATTCGAGGCCCGCATGACGGATACGCCCAAATTCACGGTCGGTAGGGAAGCCGGGTGTACAATCCTGTAGGCCCTCGCGCGTTCGGGGGGAAGAAGGGCATGGAAGCGGTGACGAGCGAGCACGAACTGGAACGGGCGCTCCTTCAGACGTTGGAGGGGCTGAAGTACACGCGGCGCGAAGACATCCGCGACCGGGCCGCACTGGAGGCGAACTTTCGGCGGCATTTCCAGGAGCTTAACCGGGTCACCCTCACCGACTCCGAGTTCGCCCGCCTGCTCGACGAGATCGTCACTGCCGACGTCTTCGCCGCCGCCAAGCGCCTGCGCGAGATCGACACCTTCACCCGCGACGACGGGACGCCGCTCAACACCACCCTGGTCAACCGCGAGGAACGAAATTGAGGTCCATACATGACGGCACAGGAACACCGGTGGTTCGATAAGCTACACCGCGATCGAGCCGACAGCGCCAATATGCTCGAAAAGCCGTCAATGCGCGGTGTTCAGCGTAGCGTGGTCGACAAGTACTCCGATCAGGCGCACTTCATTTACGAGTTGCTGCAGAATGCCGACGACGTGAAGGCGACCACCGCTCGCTTTCGGCTTGAGAAGGACGGGCTGTTCTTCATCCACGATGGTGCCGTTCCGTTCACCGTGTCTGATCCGGACACTGAGGACGCGGATACGCCGAACGGCAAGCTGGGGCACGTCAACGCGATCACATCGATCGCCAACTCGAACAAAACGACCGCTTCGATCGGCAAGTTCGGCGTGGGGTTCAAAGCGGTGTTTCAGCACACCAAGACTCCGCACGTCTACGACCCACAGTTCCGCTTCAAGATCGAACGGTTCATTGTGCCCGTCTTGTTGAACGACGACCTCGAGTGGCGAGAGCCGTCCGAGACCGTCTTCTGGTTCCCATTCGATCACGAGAACAAGGCGCCTGTCGAGAGCTTTGACGAAATACTCTTGAAGTTCAAGGCACTGGATTATCCAAGTCTTTTCCTTTCGCACTTGGAGCTCGTGACGTTCGAAGCAAACGGCACGGTGGGCACATACACGAAGAAGGTCGAAGCCCCCAGTCAGCATGGCAATATGACGGTTCAGCGACTTGCGCTGTCGCTCGACATCAATGACGAGGTGACGACCGATCGCATGTTGATCTTTAGCCGCAGGGGTCCGGCCAAGCTTCCTTACTCCATCGGATTCGCGCTGGACGACGACGGGAAGCTGAAGCCAATCGATAGGCCCGCGTTCTGCTTCTTTCCGACCAAGGAGTCAACCAACCTCGAGTTCGTCATCCACGCGCCGTTCTTGTTGACGGATAGCCGAGAAGGTATCAAGGCGGGAGAGAAGCACAATCAGGACCTCGTTCAGCAACTGGCTCATCTCGCTGCCGACAGCATGCCGATCCTCCGCGATCAAGGGCTGATCGATGACGGACTGTTCGACATCATCCCCTACGACGAATCGAAGTTCAGCGCGCTGGAAGACCGACGCAAGCTTTCGTTCAAGCCCTTCTTCTCAGCCATCAAAACAATGCTGCAGACCGACGCATTGTTGCCAGCTGCAGACGGGTGCTCAACGAAGAGTCGATCCTACTGGGCTTCCGACACCGAGCTTGTCGAGTTGTTCTCAGACGAGCAACTGGCAGCCCTGACTGGAACGAAGGATGCACGCTGGATTCTACGGACGCGTGGCAAGAAGGAGGTACAGAACGCGAACCGAGAATTAGCGGATTACATTGACGGAGCCGATGCACGTACATACCCGTTTCGAGCCCCGAATCTGATCGCTGCGAGCCTTGATCCGCAAGCGGTGCTTCGGAAGATCACGGCAGACTTCATCGCTCTTCAATCACACGATTGGCTACACAAGCTATACGGATACTTGTCGGAGCGGAAGTCGTACCAGCAGACTGTGAAGCAGAGCGCAATCTTTATCGATCGCGAGGGCAATGCGGTGCCAGCCTTCGACGGAAAGAATCAGCTCGTTCTGTTTCTGCCGGACGACGAGATCGAGGGATACACGACCATTCACCCTGTTCTACTGCAACAGAAGGCCACGCGTGAGTTTGTTGAGACTTTCGGCGTCAAAAAGCCGAGCCTTCGAGACGAGATATACAATCGCATTCTCCCGGCTTGCCAAAGCGATGGCGAGATTGATACCGGCTGTCACTTCCTGATGTTTTTCAAGTACTTCAGGGAGTGCAAGAACGAGGAGGTAACGGATTTCATTGGGTTGATCAAAGATCGCGAGTTCGTATTGTACTCGAGTTGCGATGATCCAGTCGTATATCGAGGAAAGGCTTCCGACCTGTACTTTCCGACGTCCGACTTGAGGGCGTGGTTCGAGCCGAAGCCTGACACACGTTTCGTGGCGTTGGATGAGTATCATGGCATGATTGCCGAGTCGGACCACGAGATCCTGGACAAATTTCTTGAACGTCTTGGAGTCAATAGGAGGCCTAGGGTTCTTTCGCGCGCGATTTCTAGAAGTGAGACGGCCCAGCAAGGACGCAATCACGAGTTCAAGGAGTGGTTTCTTGATGGTTCCGAGGAATTGATCGCGGCTATCAATCCTGATCGATCACTGCTTCTCTGGCGTACTCTATCGGCTCAATCCGACATTACAAAGACCTTGAAAGGCGTTCATACATGGTTTTTCTACAAGCCCCGGGTTGAGCATTCCCTGTCGACGGACCAGCGGCGACTTCTCGGTGCTGAGTGGCTTCTGACGAGAGATGGAGAACTTGCCTGCGCCCAAAGGGTCACCATCCAGTCGCTTTCGGATCAGTACGATCTCCAAAGCACAGGGGCACGGGCACTTATTGGGTTCCTTGAAATCCATGACGAGACGATCGACACCGCACACCTCAGCGAGGATGAAGCGAGAAAGATCAGACTCGCAGAGGAGCTTGAACGGTCTGGATTGTCAGATGACGAAATCAGGGACGCGGTTGCTGAGGCGAAGCGCAAGAAGTCTGGACACGTCGAGCATGAGCTGGCTGGCGATGGTGACACCCCCGCATCTGACTCGCCGTTGATTCGCGACATTCAGCAACGACGGCCATCCGCGAAGAAGACTCCCTCGTCGGAACATCCTGGAGCTTCGTGGTCAGAGAGCGAGGACGCCGTTCAGGATGCCGACGACTTCTCACCCAAGTCCATCGACTTCACCAAGAAACTCGAGCGTGCAAAGGACCGACAGGCCAGCGAACTTGATCGCATCGAGCTTGAGCAAGCCTTGTACGAGAAGGCCAAGAGCCTTCCACGGTACAGCTACGGCTGGTTCCTCGCACTCCTCGAACTGGAAAGCATGGCAAGCACCGAGAAGAGCTCAGATGCGAAGACGATCTCGATCCGCTTTGGCAAGGTCGAACGGGACGGACACTCGGCAAGGACAGTCGTGCTCAAGGAGCCGAGCAGGTTTGTTCCGCAATCCATCGAAGAGCTCTCCGGCGTGCGTGTCGATCTCGACTTTGAAGACGGGAGCACAGACAAGCTCCGCATCGAGTCGTTCACCGCGAGGGAGTTCTCGCTGCTCGGGAAGCTAGAGTCGGTTGACGACCTGAAGGGAATTGACTTGTCGAAGGTCGTGGAAGCGAGAATCGAGGTTCAGAATCCGTCGTTCCTGCTCGAAGAGTTGCTTGAACGGTTCCGCGAAATGAAGCATACCGAGGACTTCGACATGAAGGCGAACCTCACGCCTGACATCGAGTTCGTCTTCGGCCCTCCGGGGACAGGAAAGACGACGCACCTTGCTGAGAAGGTGCTCCTTCCCGCGATGAACAGGAGTGACGAGGCAAAGGTGCTCGTTCTCACGCCCACCAACAAGGCGGCGGACGTGTTGACCTTGCGGATCATCGAAAAGATGGGATCGGACACACTGAACTGGTTGATCCGGTTCGGGACGTCGGCGGATGAACGAATCGAGCAAGCGGGCGTTTGGCGTGATCGGTCGTTCGACTTCAGTTCACTTGCGAATTCAGTGACAGTAACGACGATTGCACGATTCGCCTATGACGGTTTCACTTGGGGCGGAGGTAAGAAACTTCGCGATATTAAGTGGGATTTGATTGTGATCGACGAGGCATCGATGATCTCGCTGGCCAACATCATTCTTCCGCTCTATCAGCAGCAGCCAGACAGGTTCATCATCGCGGGCGACCCCTTCCAGATCGAGCCGATCGTGGCAGTCGATGAATGGAAGGACGAGAACATCTTCAAAATGGTTGGTTTGACGCGACCAGGGTCGTTCGCGAAGCCCAAGACTGAGCCGCACGACTATTCGATCACCAACCTGGATGTGCAGTACCGCAGCACTCCGGCGATCGGCGAAGTATTCAGTCGCTTCACGTATGATGGCATTTTGAAGCATCACCGGCGCGCGGGAGACGCGCGACCGCTGCATGTCGAAGGGCTGGATGTCAAACCCCTCAATCTCATCAAGTTCCCTGTCAGCAAGTTCGAGAGCGTCTATCGAGCCAAGCGATTGGAGAGCGGCACCCCCTATCAAACCTACTCGGCGCTCTTCGCCTTCGAGTTCGTGCGATGGCTCTCGGCACAGATCAAGGCAGATGCGGTTGATCCGTTTCGTATTGGGGTGATCGCGCCTTATCGGGCGCAGGCAAGCATGCTGAATAAGCTTATGGACTCGTGGGAATCGAAGCCTGGCACCGTCAGTCTGCAGGTTGGCACCATTCACGGATTCCAAGGTGATGAATGCGACATCATTGTCGCCGTCCTCAATCCACCCCCGACGATCTCAAATGACCCGCGGATGTTTCTCAACAAGCAGAACATCCTCAACGTGGCGATCAGTCGCGCACGCGACTACTTGTTCATGATCATGCCGGACGATGAGACTGTGGGCATTGAGAACCTTCGGCGGGTTGGAGAGATTGAGAAGTTGATCAGATCGGGCGGTGAGTTCAGTGAGTTCACATCGCACGACGTCGAAGGGCTGATGTTCGGCGATCTTCGTTATCTCGAACAGAATACCTTCTCGACGGGGCATCAGATGGTGAACGTCTATCGAAGGCCAGAAAGGCGTTACGAGGTTCGTAGTGACGATTCGGCGATCGATGTTCAGATTCACGAAGGCACTCATGTCCGAGGACGCGACGCCTAAGAGAATCATACGACCAACAACCCGGTTCCTGCCGGGGTGTGCACTGGCAGCCCTCGCTTTGATGTCCTGGCGACTGAGAAGGAGAGAGACGGGATGTTGAACGAAGCTCTCAGGGCGACCCTCCCTTCAGCGTCTGACAGATTGAGTACGGACCGGGAAACCGCGGGTCGAGACGATGCAACCCCGGATGACGCGGCCGGTATAGTTCATTGCAGACATGCGGAACTATAAGGGACTTTTGGATTTTCTTGCCATCCATTGGGACTCTTTGGTCTTGTTGGGTGTCGTCAGCAACACAGACGATTGGGTCTTCGACGTGGAACGGGAACTTAAAGCGGCCGTACGCGCATTGCACACTCACTTGAGCGACAAAGACAGCGCTCTCCAGGCGGAGCTGGAGCGAGCCGTGAACGGGCCGCCAGGAGAGACGTTGTGGGTGGGCTCCGAACAGGCTGGCGAGAAGCCCGACACCCATCCGGAGATCGACCGGAGGCAGACCATCTTCGATTTGCCGGGGTACCTGCGGGAGAGAGAGAAGTCCCGGAACGTGCCCGACGCGCAGCAGCAGGGCGATGACCGAGCCTGAGCTCGTCCTCCTCATCGTCCTGCCGGGAGAGGTCGACTACCTCAGCAAAGTCGATGTCGCCAGGAACGTCCAGGACAGGAGGGCCCTCGAATCGGCGGCGGAGGCTTGGAACAACGCGTTGGCGAAGCTCGACCGAACGACTTTCGCATCTGGCGGAGAGCCCGCTGTCGCTGGAGAAGAGCCTGACGGCACGTTCTCGCTCAAAATCAACGCACGGCTGACCAATCCGCACTACGAGCACGCCGAGAACATCCTCAAGCAGATCATCCCGGAGAACACGTGGGATCGGGCGAAGGCGAGCATCGCGGCTGTCGGGTTCGTCTGGTGCTTCAAGGCAACCGACGAAGCTCAGTGCCGCGTGGACGTCGCCTTGTTGACGACCCGCGCCCACGACCCCGGCGTCAGTTCGACCGTCCTTGAATGTCGCTTCGGATCTCTCGCCGTGCCCCAGCGGGCCGGTCAGCCTGGCGACGCGCACCGCTTCGTTCTCGGATACACGAACGAGCGGGAGGCGGCGAACTTTGTCCAGTACGCCTTGGCCAAGCTCTTTTCGGCGTTCGACAAGCTGTGTCATCAGTCCGACCTGTACTTAACGCCGATTCCGGCCAACGTCCTGGCCGAACCCGAGAGTGGGGGCGGCGATATCTATCGGCCCAACCACTTCCGGCACGTCCAAGTCGCGGCGCACGCGGCGAAAGTCGCAGCCGAGCTGGCGAACCAAGACCCGGCCCGCCAAGGCACACTGCGCGTCGCGGGCGGCGCAAAGGAACTGAACAAGGCTCTGATCCCCCTGCGGGAGCAGGTGAGGATGGCCAAGGTGCTCGCCAAGACCCTGGAAGTGAACCAACAGAAGGTCGGCGCGATCCTTCGCGACTACGTGAACGCCCCGGGTGGCCTGCCCTCGCCGGACGTGCTCATAGGGCGCTCGCGGCTGGCCCTAGCCCAAATCGAAGTGGACTTGTCCCACTCCGAGGCGGTGGTGGCGGAGGTGGACGCCAACCTCTGGTCAGACCGTCACGAGATCGACCTAAGGATGCTGGAGCGGAATCGCGATCTCAACACGCTGGCGGCGGTGCTCGCCGGGTTCTCGGTGGGGCCATACGTCGGTGAGACCCTCCTCCGATGGAACGTCGCTGTCCCGTCCGAGTTAGGGGTCGTCGTGGCCAAGCTCAGCGCCGCCCTGGCCTTGGGCGTGGCGGCGGGCTGGGTTTACCGGACCCTTTGGAACCGCCCGGGGAAGGAACGGTGAGGCTGCCGGCGACGCAGGAGGAGTTCTTCGAGATGCTCGGGCTCTTGGAGCAGGAGATCCAGCAGGGCCAGGCGGAAGTCGCACTCGAGACCCTCGATCTCATTACTCGCGAACCAGGAGCCGAGGTGTTCACAGGCTTTTGCCAGGCAATTCGAGGGAAAGCGCTGCATGCGCTTCGCAGGCTGGCGGAAGCATCCGATGCGTACGAGAGAGCCTTGGCAGGATTAACGATGCGCGACGCGTTGCCGGTCGTTGCCTCGACCCTGAACAACTTGGGGATCGCACTTTGGGATCGGGGTCACGCAGGCGCGGCACAGGAACGCTTTGAGGAGGCCCTGCGAGTTTATCGTGGCCTTGCAGTCGACAGTCCTAACTTGTTCAATCCGTACCTTGGCATGGTGCTTAACAACCTGGGGAACGCGTTGAACGTTCGTGGGCAAACGGCACAGGCCCAAGAGGTGTACGGCGAGTCCCTTAAATTTAGAATGGCTCTTGCGGCAGAGAGCCCTCAAAAGTACAAACCTGACCTCGCTATGACGCTGAACAACTTGGGCAACGCGCTGATGGATCGAGGGCAGATAGTTGAGGCGCAGAAGCACTACGAGCGTGCATTGACGATCTATGAGGAATGGACAACGAATCATGGGCCAGAGTTCAATCCGTACCTTGCTATGAGCCTTAACAATCTCGGGATGGCCCTAAGGGGCCGAGGTCGAATGGCCGAGGCCATCCAGATGTTCGAAAGGGCCCTGGCCATTCGCGAGTCACTCGCTGCCAGCAATCCCAAGGACTTTAACTCCGACCTCGCATCGACGCTTAACAACCTCGGTATCGCGTTTGCCTATCAGGGCCAGGCAGCGGAGGCAGAAGTGCGATTGAGAAAGGCGCTAGCTCTCTATCAATCCCTAGCTACAATGGATCCTGGGGCGTCCGAGCCGGACGTCGCAATGACCTTGCTGAACCTTGGGAATGCCCTCCGGGGACAAGGACGGCACGCGGAAGCGAAGAGGTGCTTCAAAGAGGCCTTGGTTCTGTTCCGGCAATTCGCGAGAGCGGAGCCTCGAGCCTTTAAACCACGCGTCGCGATGACACTCCTGGGTTTGGCAAACGTACTGTCCGATCAGGGGCTTTGTCTCCACCAGCGCGCCCAGCAGGTTGATTCGAGAAGTAACGAATCTATACCTGAGCCTTGGAGCGAGCGCGTCCGCGAGTGTCTGACAAGAGCGAACGAGATCTACGGTCAGGCCCTGCGAGCCTTCCTGAATCTGGCCGAGGAGGATCCACGCGCGTTCAGCCTGAACGTTGCGAAAACTCTCTACAGTCAGGGACGCCTACTTAACCGGGTCGGCAAGCACTTCCAGGCGGAGCAAGTGGAAAGGGCGGCAGCTAAGGCGGCGCTGGGTGTGCTCGCCACCGTCCACTCGCTGACGGAGCAAGAGGAGTCTTTGACCCGGCTTGTTGGGGCGAGGACGGAGGCGGCCTACGCCTTGGCGTGTCTGGGCCGGCCAGGGGAGGCCTGGGCGGAGTCGCGGATGGCCCGCACCGCCTTCCGCACCCTCCTGACCGACGACCCCGAGGTGCGCGACCTCAAGCTGGAGGTCGAGCGGCTGGACCAACGGATCAAGCTCAAACTCACGGACGTGAGGGCCTTGGAGCGTCTCCTTCAAAGCTGGGGCGAAGAGACGGAGTTCGGGGGCCGAACTGGGACGGCCGCCCGGCAGGCAGCGGAAGCTGACCTTCAAAGTGCAAACGAGAGCGGCCAGAAGATGGTGGCGGCGCGGAAGGGCCTTGAGAACCGGCTCGTGCAAATGGTGGAGGCCAATTTTCAAGCGAGGGACGGAGTGGCGCGGGTGCTTGATCTGCGGGAACAAAGAAGGCCCATGGGCACGGCCGCTCATAACCGGAGGCAAGGAGGGGTCACGTGAGGCTGCCGCGATCGGATGAAGAGTTCTTCGCGCTTCTGGGTCAGTTGGAGCAGGAGATCCAGCAGGGCCAGGCGGAAGTCGCACTCGAGACCCTTGGCCTTCTCGAGCGGGCGCTCGGGGATCAGCCGGCGGCCTCGTTCGTCTACGCGCTCCAGGGGAGGGCGCATCAAGAGCGGCGTCGGCTGGCCGAGAGTTGCGAGGCGTACGAGCAGGCCCTGGCGGGCTTTCGCGCCCTTGGTGCCACCCCTCTGGTGGCCACGACCCTCAACAACCTGGGCAACGCACTGAGCGACCGGGGGCGGACGGCGGAGGCCCAGGAGCGGTACGAGGAGGCC
>DKKT01000052.1:0-26147 GCA_002455425.1 Chthonomonas sp. UBA6659
CTCGGCTCCGGGGACCTCCTCCACGACCATCGACGGATCGGCGGGCGCTGCCGCCTCACGGAGCCGATCGATGTCGACCTTGCCGAGGAGGACGCACTCACTGGACCGGAGCTTCTTGAGCACGAGGTGCCCGATGCGGACGCGCTTCAACTCTTCGACCGGGTGCCCGACGGCGTCGGCCAACCGCCGAACTTGCCGATTGCGCCCTTCGCGGAGGATCACCCGCAGCCGGCTTCGGTTGGACTTTGCGTCATACCCGACCTTCTCCACGTACGCCGGACCGGTGCGGCGTCCGTCAATCATGATCCCACGCCGCATGCGGTCGAGGTCCTTATCGTCGATATCACCGAGGACGGTTGCGTCGTACTCTTTCTCGATCCCGTGCCGGGCATGGGCCATCGACTGGGCGAATTCCCCGTCGTTCGTGAAGAGGATCAGCCCTTCGCTGTCCATGTCGAGACGCCCCACCGGCTTCAAGGTCACCCCCAGGTCGGGCAGGATTTGCTTGACGGTCGGACGCCGTTGCGGATCGCTTAGGGTCGTCAAGACGCCTTTCGGCTTGTTCATGAGGACGTAGAGCAGACGCTCCGGCTTGACCGGCACGCCATCGACCGCGACCTCATCGAGCGGACCGACCTTCGTGCCGAGGATCGTGACGACCGCTCCGTTGACCGAAACCCGTCCATCGACAATGAACGTCTCCGCCTTGCGTCGACTTGCGACCCCGCATCGCGCGAGGTACTTATGGAGACGTTCTTCTTCAGGCATGCTCGCAGGCTACCTGGCTCAACGCCGTGGCGACGCTCCGGACCTCCGAGGCATCGAGGGTTCGCGGGTCGAGCCAGAACGTGCCATCCTCGATCCGGCCCACGATCGGCGGCGTGTGGCGTCGGAGCGTCGCCGCGAGATCTTCCGGATTCCGGTCCCGAATCCCGACCCGCCAAGTCGGCACCGCCGACCCCGGCAGTGAGCCGCCCCCGATCTCGGTGGCTCCCACCTCGACAATCGCCGTTCCCCGATAGGCGCGGGACAACCGCTGGGCATCCCGCTTGACATCCGACAGCGGGCGCGCGATCGCTGACCAGACCGGAAGTTCAAGTTCGCGGCCTTCGGCATAGAGCCGAAGTGTCGCCTCCAAGCCGGCGAGACTCAGCTTGTCGATGCGGAGCGCCCGAGCGAGAGGATGGCGTCTTATCGTTGCGATCGGCTCGGCGCGACCGAGCATGATTCCCGCTTGCGGCCCGCCCAAGAGCTTATCCCCGCTGCAGAGAACCAGATCCGAGCCTGCCGCGACGGAATCCTGGATGCGCGGCTCGGGTGGCAGACCGAAGCGCGCGGTATTGAGGAAACACCCGGATCCTGCATCGTCGATGAGGAGCGCACCGTGACGGTGGGCAAGCTCTGCGAGATCGCCGATCCACGGAGCTTCCGTAAACCCGACGATCTTGAAGTTGCTCGGATGGCACCGGAGGATGGCGGCCGCGTCGTCGCCCATCTCGGCCGCATAGTCGGCGAGCCGGGTCTTGTTCGTACAGCCGACCTCGACGAGTCGGCACCCGCTCTGGCGGACGATATCCGGCATCCGGAACGAGCCACCGATCTCGACCATTTCGCCCCGGGATAGCACGACGCCTCGACCGGAACAGAGCGCGGAGAGAGATAGGAACACCGCTGCCGCACAGTTGTTGACGACGAGGGCGTCCTCGGCGCCGGAAAGCTCCCTCAGAAGCCCCCGGACATGCTCCTGGCGATCGCCGCGCTTTCCCGTCTCCGGGTCGAACTCGACCAAGCCATGGCCGTTCGCGATCGCGGCGACACGGGTCGCGACCGACGGAGCGAGCCGCGCTCGCCCAAGTCCGGTATGGAGCACGACCCCGCTTGCATTGAGCGCGATCTGGAGGCTGGGCCGCGCCAGGCGCTCCCCCTCTTCCGCCGCCTCTGCAACGTAGTCCTCGAATGCGGCGGACGCGCCTCGATCCCGCAAACGGGCCACCGCGGCCCGCGCCGCTTGGGCCCGGACGCGCTCGGGATACACCGCCAGTTCAGGCGCACGCATGAGCCGATCGATGCTCGGGGGACGCTCGGTTCGGCTCATGCCCCGCAGTTTATCTCGTGACTCGCCGGTACACTCAGTCCATGCCGGCCAAGATGACCGCACCGCGCGTTCGCGCGATGAAGGAAAAAGGGGAAAAGGTCGTCTGTGTGACCGCCTACGACTTTCCTGCGGCTTGGATCGCGGAGGAAGCCGGCGTCGATGTCGTGCTTGTCGGCGACAGTGTCGGCAATGTCGTTCTTGGCTACGAAAGCACCGTCCCGGTGACGATGGACGAAATGAGCCACCACGTGCGGGCCGTGCGCCGCGCCACCAAACTGGCGCTTCTCGTCGCCGACTTGCCGTTCGGCAGCTACCATGCCTCGACCGCCCAGGCCGTCGAATCGGCCTGTCGCCTCATGAAGCAGGGAGGGGAAGCGATCAAGCTCGAAGGGGCCTATCCCGATGCGATCGCGGCGATGACCAAGGCAGGGATTCCCGTCATGGGCCACGTCGGGATGACCCCGCAGTCGGTCCACGCCTTCGGCGGTTTCCGTGTCCAGGGTCGTGGCGAAGAAGCTGATCGCGTCATGGATCAGGCGATCGCGGTCCAGGAAGCGGGCGCGTTCGCAATCGTGCTCGAGCTCATCCCGGCCGAGTTGGCGGCCGCGATCACGCAGCGACTGGACATCCCCACCATCGGTATCGGTGCCGGACCTCATTGCGACGGCCAGATCCAGGTTTTTCACGATCTCATCGGGCTCAGCGATGGCTCATTCAAACATGCGAAGGCGTATGTCGATGGTCGCCAGATTCTTGGGGACGCACTCTCCCGTTATGTGAAAGAGGTTCGTAACCTCGCCTTTCCGACCGATCGAGAGAGCTTTTGAAGATCGCACGGACCATTGCCGAGTTACGTGCTCTGCGGGCCGGCGTCAGCGATGTGGGCTTCGTGCCGACCATGGGTGCACTCCACGAAGGCCATCTCGAACTCATGAGACGAGCCCGGATCGATACGGCATTCGTCGTCATGTCACTGTTCGTCAATCCAACCCAGTTCGGACCGAACGAGGATCTCTCGCGCTACCCTCGACAAGAGGCGCGTGACTGCGAACTTGCGGCAGAAGTCGGGGTCGATATCGCTTTCATCCCATCGCCCGACGAGGTCTACCGTTCGACGACCCCGACGACGATTCACGTGCCCTCGGTTTCCGAGCGATGGGAAGGGGCTTTCCGGCCAGGGCACTTTGACGGTGTCGCCACCGTAGTCGCCAAGCTCTTCAACATCGTTGCACCGGACGTGGCTTACTTCGGACGCAAGGACCTCCAGCAATGCGCCGTCGTCTCCAAACTCGTCCACGATCTCGACTTCGCGATCGAACTCCGATTCATCGAAACGATTCGCGAGTCCGACGGCCTCGCCCGGTCAAGTCGCAACGCCTACCTCACGCGATCGGCACGCCGGCAGGCACCGCTGCTGTACTCGACGCTGAAGACCACTGCGCACCGTATCTGGGCGGGGGCTGATGTCCGCGCGTCGATCCAGCAGGCCATCAACACATTAGTGACAGCAGGATTCCAAGTCGACTATCTCGCACTCGTCGAACCGGCTTCGATGGATGAAATCGACAAGCCCACACCCGAGAGCAGGCTCATGGCGACGGCGCGGCTCGATGGCGTCCGACTTCTCGACAATATCCCCGTTCAGGAAGAATAATGGTGCGTTCTGCTCTAAATCAAGCACAAAATGCATGAATCTTCGGACGGACCATTCGGAAGCGAGAGATTTCGCCGAGAATAAGGGAATAGAGCAACTTTGCCTGTACTCAGTCAGGTATCGTTTAGCGGGAGAAGTCTACATGGTGGTGAAATAACAAGTGCCCAAATCAGTCGAGCAAATCGCCAAAGCCTTGAAGTTGAAAGCCGAGCCGGCCAAGAACGGTCTCTCGGTCCGGGTCGGTACCAAGAAGTACGTCCTTCCGTTTGAAGTGCGCCTCATCGCCTCCGATGATTACCTCTTTGTCCACGTGCCCCCGAGCGCCGGCCTCATGAAGATCACCACGGACGGTCTCAAGTCCGTCACCAAGGTCGACGAAGCCGAAAACGCCGTGGCCACGTTCCGGCAGTCGCGTAAGCGAGGCAGCAAGGCCGCGTCTTCCGCCAAAGTCGAAGTCCCCGAAGAGCTTAAGGCCGCGCTCCAGAAGATCCCGGCCGGTTACAAGCTCGCCTACGGCCCCACCGGCCCTCGCCTGGTTCGCTCCCGCAACCGAGCCAAGAAGTCCAAGTAACGACGCTCCCGACGGTCGGGCGGAGATCCCGCCCGACCGCTTTCATGTCGGGTAGCCTGATCCGAACGCCGGCGTAGCTCAGGGGTAGAGCGGCTGTTTTGTAAACAGCGGGTCGCGGGTTCGAATCCTGTCGCCGGCTCCAGAAATTCCGCTTAGATCTCAGCAAGAGCATCGACTTCGCGCCGCAGGAGCGCGATCGCGGGGCCGAGCCGTGGATCGTCACCAATGCGCGCTGCGAAGGCCTCGACCAGGCTCTCGTAGTACCAAATCAATTCCGTTTGGCTGGCATTGAAGCGGTGCCAGTGTGACTCTCCTAGCCGGCGTGAGTCGGCACCCAGAGAACGGGCGTTATGGATCTTGTCACAGACCGAAACGAGCAACGCCGATGCCGACTTGTCCGCGATGCCGGCGAGGTACTGCTCCTTCCGTTCTCGCCACGGCGCCTTGTCGGTTTTCGAAGCTGTGATCGAATCCGAGTTCTCACGCACGATCGTCTCGACTTTGGGACCGAAATGCTGCCGGATCGCCTCGAGCGTCGGCTCTCCTCCCCCATCTTCCGCGGCGTCGTGAAGGAGGCCGCCGATCGCTTCGTCCTCATCGCCCCCGAACTCGAGCACAAGGCCCGACACCTGAAGCAAGTGGGACAGATACGGGATCGTCGTGCCCTTCCGGACGGAACCCTGATGGACGGTTGCTGCGAACTCGACAGCCTGAAGGTACCGCGAGGATAGCTCTACCACGCCATCGAGATTACCTGGGCGCCGGGTAAGTTCTCCCCCATGCCGTTGCACGTCGTCCAGCATCCGCTTGCCCAGCACATCCTACGATCGCTCCGCGACAAAGAAACGCCACCGGATCAGTATCGCCACCTCACCCGCGACCTGTCCACGATCCTGATTCTCGAGGCGACGCGCGATCTGCGCACGGTCCCCACGCCCGTCCAAACTCCCCTCGAAGAGGCACCCGGCGTGCGTCTTGCCCAAGGTATCGCCGTCGTACCGGTCTTGCGTGCCGGTCTCTCGATGCTGGAGGCCTCGCTCGCGATCTTCCCGGACGTGGCGGTCGGCTATATCGGCCTTGAACGCAGCGAGGACACCGCGATCGCCCACAGCTACTACTGCAAGCTCCCCCAGTTGCGCGAACGGTTCACGATCTGCTTCGACCCGATGCTCGCCACTGGCGGGTCGGCCTCCCAGGCGTTGCACCTCGTCAAAGCGGCCGGCGCGATCGACCCCGTCATGGTGTGCGTGATCGCCGCTCCCGAAGGCGTCGCGCGGTTGGAAAACGACCACCCGGACGTGCCCGTGTACGTTGCCGCGCTCGACCGCGAGTTGAACGAGAAAAAGTACATTCTTCCCGGGCTCGGCGACTTTGGCGACCGGCTCTATGGGACCATGAACCTCGGCGCTTAGGCGAGAAGTCGCGTCGGGTTTTCGAGATACGTGCGGAGGACGTTCATGAACTTTGCGCCGACCGCACCGTCGAGTACCCGGTGATCGAACGAGCCGGTGACGTTCATCCTCGACCGGATTTCGATCTCGTCATCGGCGGTCGGGACCACCAGTTTGCGTACCGAGGAAACCGCGACGATCGCCGCGTTGGGCTGGTTGATGATCGCCGCAAAGTGATCGACATCAAGCATCCCCATGTTCGAGATGCTGAACGTCGAGCCGCTCATTTCGTCGGGAAGGAGCTTGCCGTCCCGCGCTTTGGCGACGAGTTCGCGCGCCTTGCTCGAAAGGCCTCGGATCGACATGGCCTGAGCGTTCTTGATGACGGGAACGAGGAGCCCCTCGTCCACGGCCGCGGCGACGCCGATATGGATCGCCCCGTATTGGGTCACCGTGTTGTTATCGTTGAAAGTCGCATTGACGTTCGGCATCTCCTGCAAGGCGAGTACGCTCGCTCGGATGACGAAGTCGTTGATGGTGATCTTGCCTGCCCCTTCGTCTTCGAACTGCTGCTTCAGCGCCAGCATCCGCTCGCAATCGACCTCGACGGTGACGTAAAAGTGCGGGATCTGCTGTTTGGCCTGTTGGGTCCGCTGGGCGATGATCTGGCGGAGACGATTGAGCGGAACGACCCGGTCTTCGGCCGCAACCGGAGCGGCGAACGTGCCGATCGACTCCCGAGCAGGAGCGACGAACTCAAGCGCCTTGAGCACGTCGCGCTCCACGATGCGCCCGCCGGGGCCGGTCCCAGCGATGCCCGACAGATCGATGCCCTTCTCGGCGGCGATGGACTTGGCGAGGGGACTCGCCTTGACCCGGCCCTGTGAGCGCGGGGACGACCCGGCAGCCATCCCTGCCGCCGCTGCCTCGGCCACGACCTTGACCGGCTCGGGGGCGGGGGTTTCGTCCGGAGAGGAGGTCGCCGCTCCCGTGCCCCAGCCCGCCGGAAGGGACTCGCCCTCCTTGAGGAGCGCCGCGATCGGTCGGCCGACGGGGACGGTCTCTCCGGAGGCGATGAGGATGCCGGCCAGATAGCCGCTCCCGGGTGCCTCAAGCTCGAGGGTGGCCTTGTCGGTCTGGATCGTGCCGATCACGTCACCCGACTTGACCTTCTCGCCCTCCTTCTTCAGCCATTCGAGAAGGGTCCCCTCCTCCATCCCGTCGCCCATTTTGGGCATGATCACTTCGGTCATGCGTAACGAGTCCTCCGCATTGCGCCTCCGAGGTTACCTGCATGCCTCGGAAACTCGGGTCGTGCACGCCGTTGTGCGAACGAGACAAGCGAAAGGCCCGGATTCCGGGCCTTCGAATTCGAGAACTAGCTCTTGGCGGCGAGCGCTTTGTGCGCCGCCTTCATCGCGCGCGACTTGCGCCGTGCGGCTTGGTTCTTGTGGATGATGCCGCGCTGAGCGGCCTTGTCGAGCATCTTTTGCGCCGTCGTGACCGCGGCCTTCACCGTTTCGGCTTGGCCCGCAGACGCCGTTGCCCGGACCTTCTTGATGTAGGTCTTGAGCGCGCTCTTCACGCTTTGATTGCCGACCCGCGCCTTTTCGTTGCGCCGCAGGTCCTTCTTCATCGATTTGATGTTCGCCATGCTGTACTGAGGTCCTTGACCGGACGACAAGTATAGCAGATCGCGCAACCCTAAGGTGGCGGTCGCCCGATCCCGCCCGGAAGGAACTCGCGGTACACGTCGGCCAAGCGGCGATACTCGGCCTCGACCCGTTCCCGGAAACCGTTGCTGAGTTGCTCATAAGGCTTGGGCTTCCCCGATGCGTCGAAGGCATTCACTCGGATCGCGAGGGTCTGCGTCAACTCGGGCCGGAACAGAAACTCGAGCCTGACTTCGATGCGGCGGCCCTCGTGGAACTGCGTCACCCGCGGGTTCTGCCCGAACCAGGGAAACTTCTCGGGGTTGTCCGCATAGTAGCGCTCCTGCGCGACCGCTTCGCTCGTCATCGCCCGCGGTCGTCCCATCGTGAAGTCGCCCCCCTCTCGGATTCCGAGTACCACGTCGTCTTCGGTCTTCCCGAACGTGAGCGTGCCGCCCCTCGGGAGACCGTTGGGGATCGCTTCCGTCGGCTCGTAGCGAAGACTCTGACCGGGCGGCATGCCCGCCTCTTCGGGCGGGCGCGGAGCCGTCGACTGCAGGCCGGGCGCGCCGCCGTAGACGATCCGGTTCGCGAGCTGGAGCTGAACGGCGTTGAGGCCGGCGAGAGGGATCGAGAACGCGTCTCGAAACGCCGCCCGTTGGGTCGGATCAAGGGTCCCGAGGAGGCGCAGCGCATCCCAATTCCGACGCTCGTCCGGGCTTGCCGCCGGGGCCAAAAGCACGCTCCAGAAGACGAGCGGTAATTCGTCCATGTTGGCATCGGAAGACTTGGCGAAAGCGATAAGTTCTTCGATGGTTAGGTAGTCCTTCGAGCGGGCCGCCCGGAGGTAGGCACCCAGCGCGGCCCGATCGACCTGGAGCTGGCGCGTCGTCAGGGGGAGTCGGGGGCGGATGCAAAGCCATCGGTTCTCCTCCAGGATCTCCATGTCCGCCAGATTCGCGACCCAGCGCCGCGCAACGGAGGCGGTCATGCGCGGCGTCGGAGCGAAAGCGAGCAGGGCGAGCATGTCGGTCGGGCGAGCGACAAGATCCGAGTCGCTCGCCCGCGCGATCCCACGAAGAAGCTCGCTTGCATATCCGGCGAGCGGTTCGAACTTGGCTGGGTCCAGCGCCTTCTCGAGGAACGACTTCGGCAACTGGGGGGCGTTCCGCGACTCGGTCCGTAACGAAGTCAGCTGTTGCTGAAGAGCGATCGTCTCATCGGAGAAGGGAATCACGGCGTCGTCGTCCGGGATCGTGGCACCCATCTCCTCCTTCGCCATGCGCTGGAGGAAGTCACCGACGGGGAGCCGACTTTCGCCGACCACCCTATCCTTGGCGTCCACTAACTTCAGGGCCAGGTCGACCGAGCCCGAGAACGGAGATCGCATCGCTACCAGCAGCATCCGCACCGGTACACCGCGCAGCGTGCCCGAACCTTCGAGGGCGCCCCAATCCTGGAGGCGCTCGTCCGGCTTCTTCGCCGCCGACACCGCCTCCGACCATTGAGTCTGCTCCTTGAGGAAGACCGCGAGCCGATCGGCGGTTGGGCCGCCGAGACGGATTTGCGTCTTGGTCGGTCGATCCGAGTAGACCGTGCGCAGCCAACCTGGCTGGGAGGCGATCGCCTCGGCCTGGTCCAATGCGAGCCGGGTGAGCAACCGGACCAAGGGGGTTCGCCGCCGCCCGGCTTCGACGGTGTCCCACATCACGCGGCCCCCGGAAAGCTGAGAACGGGCTACCGACACCGATTCGGTTGCCAGCTTCTGAACCACCTCCGGACTCCAGGTCCCAAGGTTGTCCAGTTCCGCCAGCGCGTCCCGTAAACGCTGGGTCCGAACCGAGACTTCCCGTTTCTGGATGCGTGCTTCCGCCCCGCCGGTGCGGACGAGATACCGGACGCCGTCCGAGGTCCGCCATTCCGCATCCAACGTCAACGCGATCCTCTGGAGAAGCGCTTCCGGCTCGACCATCGCGACATCGACAAGCAGGAACTCCTTCTCGATCGAGCCCTGCGCCCGGAGAGGAATGCCGATGTGTTTGCCGAGCCGCTGCAGCACCGCGTCCACCGGCGCCACCGGCGTGTAGAAGCCAATGGAAATCTGGGCTCTGGCCATGCCAACGACGACCAGCGCGGCTATCGAGCACGCCATGCGGGACCTCATCCTCCAAAGATACGACGTGTCGGGTGCTCCGTTTCGTCACGTTTCAGTAAAATGAGCGTAATGGCGGCCACCGTTCGAGGCTGGAGGGCATTCCGCGTCTACTGCGAAATGATTAAGATCGAGCACTCGATCTTTGCGCTTCCTTTCGCCATGATGGGCATGATGTGGGCTTCCGCCGTGACCCATCGATCGGCCTGGCCGGGACTCGAGACCTTTCTCCTCATTCTCGTCGCGATGGTCGCGTGCCGAAGCGCAGCTATGGCCTACAACCGAATCGTCGATCGCGAGATCGACGCCCTCAATCCCCGGACGATGATGCGGGCGCTCCCCGCCGGGATCCTGGCCCACCGACACGCGACCCTCTTCTTCATCATCTCCTGCACGCTCTTCTTCGGCGCGGCCGCGCTCTTGAACCCGCTGGCCCTCGCGTTGAGCCCCGTGGCGCTGTTCGTGACCCTGTTCTACAGCCACACGAAGCGATACACCCCTCTGTGCCACTTCGTGCTCGGGATGAGCCTCGGAATCGCGCCGGCCGCCGCCTGGATCGCCGTCTCGGGAACGCTCCACCCCGCGATTCTGCCGATCACCTTTGCCGTGATCTTCTGGACGGCCGGCTTCGACATCATCTACAGCCTCCAAGACGACGTGTTCGACAAGGAGAACCACCTCCGCTCCCTTCCCGAGACCGTCGGGCGTCCACGGGCGCTCCTCATTTCGAGGTTGTGTCACGTCGCGGCCATTGGGTTCCTGATTACCGGGGGAGTCTTGGTCGGGGCTGGGCTGTGGTTCTTCATCGGGGTCGCGGTGGCGGCTGGACTCCTGGCCTACGAACAGAGCCTGGTCAGCGCCGAGGACCTTAGTCGGGTGAACATGGCCTTCTTCACCCTCAATGGCTTCGTCTCGATAGGCCTTTTTGCTTTTGCCATTGCCGATACTCTGCTTGACCGAGTAGCCTGAAATCTGGCCCGATGCGCATCGTCACCCGCGAGTTCCAACTTACGTTGCAGGAGTACTTCGGTATGGCCTTCCGTCGCGTCGCGCGCCGTTGGTGGTGGTGCTGGGGGCTGCTCATCGTCGGCGGGAAGGCCCTCGACCTTGCCTCCAAGGGCGAACTGATGGCGGTCTCCTTCGCGGCCGTACTCCTCGGAATTGCGCTCCCGATCGGCACCGCCTTCATGCTGATCGCCCGCGCACGTCGGCAGGCGATGGCCGAAGTGTTCCGACCCCGCATTCTGGAAATCGACGACCAAGGCTTCTTTGTTCAGGTTTTTGGCGGGAACAGCTACTCGATCCGCTGGAGTTCCGTCGTTGATGCCGGTCCCGCCGCCGGTGGCTGGGAGATCGCTATCTCCGATCAGCTTTGGTTCTTCGTGCCCTCCCGCGCGTTCGAACGCGAGGCCGAGTTCCTCGCGTTCGAGCAATGGATGACGTCCGGGCGTCGGGCCGAAGCCACCCCCCAAGACCCCACCGACCTCATGAATCCGCCCCGATTCCGATGATTCGGTATGCCGAAGCGTTCCCGTGCGACCTCGATCGGGCCTTGGAGCGGCAAGCCCCGATCGTCTGGCCGCTCGGCGCCCTCGAGTGGCACGGCGACCACCTGCCCCTCGGAACAGATGGCTTGCTTTCCACGGCGTTCGCGGAGCGATTGGCCGAAGCCCTCGACGGTGTGCTGCTGCCCACCACATGGATCCCGATGACGACCCTGCCGCATCGATTCTCGCTCGATGTGCGCTCAGCGACCTTCGAGTCCCTCGTGGCGGACCAGCTCTCGGCCCTGGCACGGGCCGGCTGGAAGGTCCTGATCGTCATCACTGGGCATTACGCCCAGGGCCAAGAGATTCTCTTGTACCGTATCGCCCGAACCGTGATGGATGAGCACGAGGGCCTCATGGTTTTCGCTGCCGCGCCGCTGGAGCCCCTTGGCGATTCGATGCTCGATCACGCCGGCAGAATCGAGGCATCCCAGATGCTCGCGTGCCGGCCCGATCTCGTGCGTCTTCAGCACATTTCGCAAGACGCCGTCGTCGGGCAACCACCGGAGGACGCCTCCGAACTCCGCGGTCGAGAACTCTTGAACCGAGCCGTCGATGCCTGGGTCGAATGGACGGGTGACCCGGATCGTCGTGCCCTGAAGGCCGCTTATGTGGAGGCTGAAGCACGGTATCAACCCTACGTTGAACGCTTCTTCCGCGGTGATTGGGATGAGGCGATTCGAGCATGGTGGTCGAACCGGTCCCTCTGATCGTTACATGCCGCCGCCCGGTTGTGTCTTGGGCTCGAGGTCCTTGAAAAAGTCGTCGGGTGGTCTCGACTTCTTATCATGGGGGACTTTGATCATCTCGTACTCAAGGTCGCCGGCATCGAAGAGGAGAGGCATCTTGGGCATGTCGGCGGGCGGCTTGACGGTCAGAGTAAAGGCCTTCCCGGGTTCCGTAACCTTGATCGTCATCGGCACTTTTCCGCCGTCGAGAACCACGAGCTCGTCCTTTTTGAGGCTCCAAGTGCCCTCCAACGGTTTGCCAAACTGGCTGACCGTACACGTGCCGTCCTTCCGCAGGTCGAAAGTGAACATCGTCGCGACGATCGACTTCATCATGTCGTTCATCTCGGAGTTCGGGATCAGCCCGTCGTCAAGATTGCTCGTATCGACTTCCCAATAGCCGACGTAGTCCGCAGGAGTCATCGGTTTGGGCTTCTTGCACCCGACGGGGAACATCAACCCCAAGGCGACGACCAGGGTCAACAACGCGGCCAATTTGCTCTTCACGCACCGATCATTGCACAATGCCATGACAAAAAGGCAATATCGGCACGTGCCCCGAAAGCCCACCCTCAGTCCAAGTAAGTTGACGACCTACCTCGCTTGCCCGGCCAAGTACTACTGGACCTACCTTGATCCGCGGGGTAAGTGGTATCTCCGCGCCCGCAGTCATTACAGCTTTGGCCTAACCCTCCATCGAGTCCTCGAGCGATTCCACGACTCCGGCGACAGCGGGGTGACCACCACTGAGGAAGCCCTCGCCGCTCTCGAAGAGTCCTGGATCGACGCCGGCTTCTCGAGTGCCCAAGAAATGCAGGAGGCGATGGGTGAGGGAAAGGCGATCATCGAGGCGCATGTCGCTCGGGCTCGAGTCGCCGATGTGGGCGCGAAGACGCTCCTCGTCGAAAAGAGCTTCTCGCTCGACCTCGGACCGTTTTGCCTGATCGGCCGAATCGACCGGGTCGACGAGCATCCCGATGGGAGCTTGGAGATCATCGACTACAAGTCCCAGCGAACAAGCGTCACGCCTGAGGATGTGCAAACCGACTTGGCCCTATGCTGCTATCAGTTGTACATCCGCAAGGAATATCCGGACCGACCCGTAAGGGCCACGCTTCTGGCCGTCCGGAGTGGCGAAAAGGCCTCGCACAGCTTGAGCGAAGCGGAAGCCGAAGAGCTGACCCGCGACCTCGTCTTCCTGGGCGAGCATGTCCTCCATCGTGAGTACGAGTTCCTCGTGCCGACCCGCAAGCCGCTTTGTGAGCACTGCGATTTCCTGTCACTTTGTCGCAAGCACCCTGAGTTCGATGCAGAATGAGGCGTGTGGATCGTCTACTGCATCATCATCGGGCTTGCGGCCGGAGTCCTCGGAGGCCTCTTCGGGATCGGTGGCGGGATCATCATTGTCCCCGCTCTCGGCCTCGCATTCGGTTTCAGCCAACATAAAGCGCAAGGCACGTCGCTCGTCGCGCTTCTCGCCCCCGTCGGACTCCTCGCCCTGATGAACTATTATCGCGAGGGTAACGCCGACCTCGTCAAAGGGGCGTGGATCGCCGCCGCCTTCTTCGTCGGTGCGTTCCTGGGATCGAAAATCGCGCTCGGCCTCGACGAAGTCATGATGCGCCGCGGGTTCGCCCTCTTCTTGGTCGCGGTTGCCGCATACATGTTCTTCAAGAAGTAGAAGGGTCGGCCCGGGCCGACCCTTCGAACTGTCGCGTCAGACCGCGGCCGCGTTTTTCATCGCGAGATGGATGTTGCCGTTTACCGCGCTGACATCGATCGTGCCCGTGCCGTCGCCGAGCGTCCCGGTGAGACGATGCTCGTGCCGCGCTTCGTCGGCCAAGATCAACTCACTGTGGACGGAGCCCCGCAGGGTCGAGAGCGCGACCCGGCTGTTCGAGCCATCCGGAATCGCGAGCCGTACGTCACCGTTCACGGTCCGAACGTTCACGGTGCCTTCGACCGGTTGCTCCAACTCCATCGAGACATCGCCCGAAACCGCCTCGATCGCAAGGGACCGACCCGAGCAGTGCTTGAGGGTCACATCGCCGGCGCTGGTCCGCACGTTCATGTTGCCCTCGACCTTCTCGATGCGAACGTCACCGCTCTTGCCTTCGACGTTCGCCGACGGCGTCGTCGTCTCCGAAAGCCAGATGTCCCCGCTCAGGGTCTCGATCTCGATCGTGCCGTTGAGCCCGACGAGGCGAACGTCGCCGTGGCGGGTCGAGACGCGTCCGTTCGCCGCCGTGTGCTGGATCTGTACGTCACCGGCTTCGCACTTCACTTCGACCGGTGCCGGGCCGGAGAGGCGCACTTCAAGGTCAACGCTCAGTCCGCTCACATCCGGTTGTTTGATGATCACGAAGTGCTCGCTCTCTTCGATCACCGGCGTGTAGCTTTCCGCCTTCGAGCGAGCATCGTCTTCGTCCTTGCCGTGAATGGTGGCACGGGCGATCACCTGGCTCTCGGACGATCCGCCGAACACCTTCACGTCGCCGAGTGGGTTCTCAATCCGCAGGACACGTCCGGAAACGTCGAGCGGAAGCGTCACCTCCTTTCGCTCGGACGTACCGAAGAAGAAGAAGCCGCCTTTACCGTGTCGTGCCTGGTCGACAGACTGCTTGAGCGCTTCGACCCCCTTCTTGGTCCCCGACTTGATCTGCGTCGCGATTTCGCTCCAGTTCACGCCCGTTGCGATGTCCTTCGTGAGCTTCTCGATCGCCTCGAAGAACCCGATGCGATCCGTGGTCTTGTCCGACTCATCCGACTCGTCCGCCTCATCGCCGTCGGTGCCTTCGACGGTGGCCTTTTGGGGTTCTCCCGTGGCCGGCTCGTCGTCGCTGGGAGCCGATTCGAACGCCTCGATCAGCTCGGCCGCATCGTCCGGAGACAGCTTGCCTTCCTGAACGAGCTTCATGATCCTTTTGATCTCTTCTTTCATGCCTCGACTCCTTTGATCTTGGCCTTCGCCTCTTCGGCCGTGATTTCGCCTCGCTCGAGCTGCTCGAGGATCTTCCGCTTCTTGTCAAGCGACTTGTCTTTGCGCGGCTTCTCCTTCTCGACCTTCTCCTCCTTGACGGGGGAGAGTTCGAGGGCCTCGAGCAGCGCATCGAGCTTGCCGCGAACGGTCGGGTAGCTGATCCCGAGTTCCTTCTCGACGCTGTTCAGCATGCCGCGACAGCGGAGAAAAGTCTCCAGGAACTGTTGATGGTCTGGTTCGAGACGCGAGTAGCGCGGAATCTCGAAGCGGCCACGGACCGTGACACCGCTGTCTTCGTTGGCGAGTTCGGTGACGATCAACTCGCCGCCGCTCACCGGGTCCTTGGTTGGAATGGGATAGAGTTTCGTTTTGCCCATAGGTATCCTCTGGATCTCAGAATTCTTGAAAGATCTGGACAAGGATACTCAAGAAAATCAAAGCAGGTTGCGTCGATATGAAGAAATCTTAAAAACGAAGGGTCCGGGCCGACTTGTCGGCCCGGACCCTTGCCGATCCATCGAGGCTACGCTCGCACGACCCCCCTATACTGAGGCACGAAACCGGGGAACACCTGGGCCAAGCCTTGACCGTTCCCCAGACGCTTATCGACGATCTCGGCGATGACGTCCCGGTAGTCGATCGTGATCCCGAGATCCATCCCCGCGACGAGCTGGTCCTCATGGAGGCCCGGCCAGTTGCGGATGACTTGGCCGCCCGCGATCTGGGCGCCCATCGCGAACATGCAGTTCCCAAAGCCATGGTCGGTGCCACGGCTGCCGTTCTCGATCGCGTTCCGACCGAACTCCGACATCGCGATCAGGGTCCAGTCCCGCCGATTCGCTCCGTTGAGATCTTGATGGATCGCACGGAGGCCGCCGGAGAGATCTGCCATGAGATCCCGAAGTTGACCGTCGACCGAGCCTTGCTCGCTATGCGTGTCCCAGCCGTGGATGTCCACGTGGATCGCCTCCACGCCGATGTCGGCGCGGATGAGCGCGGCCGCCGACTGCATCGACTTGCCGAAACCCGTGTCGGGGTACTGAGCGCCGCCCGCCGGCTGGTAATGGTCGAAGTCGATGTTCGACAGCACCTGCATCGTCTGCAGCGTGTTGATCGCCGACGTACGGATCGGGTCCGTTTGGGCCCGATACGTGCCGTCGATGTACCGCTTGCGATCTTCGTAGGACTGCCAATCCCCCCACAGCGTGAACCAGCTCGGGTCAGGAATCGGCAGCGTGCGGGGGCCGCCTTGAAGCACTTTCGGCATCCCGAAGTCGACCCCGACCCCGCGGATCAACGCGTCGGCCCGCATCGGCTGGATCGACGCGAGGTGCCGTCCCAACCAGCCCGTGGCGAGGCGGGAGTCGTTTGCCTTGCCGACCTCGGTGAAGCGTTGCGCGTCGAAGTGCGACCGCGTCGCCTCCTCGAGTCCGCACGCATGGACGACCACGAGCTCGCCTGCCTGATAGATCGGCAACAGCGGGAGCATTGTCGGCGGTAACCCGAAGAATCCGTCGAGATCGGTCGCCTTGTACTGCGAGTTGCTGTCCGGGCGCGGAACCGCCAGATTCGGTCGGTGGGTGTAGTAGTGGTCGTCCGCGTATGGGGCGACCAACGTCAGTCCGTCGCACCCGCCGCGCAGGTAGACCGAGATGAGCACATCGCGCGCCGGCCCGCTATCGGCAAAGGCCACCTTGGGCACCCAAGCCGGGAGCGTCGCAGCGAGCGCGGTGACCTGGGCCGATCGCACGAGGAACTTGCGCCGACTGAGAGATTGGTATTCCGAACAACCTGTTTCTTGACTCATGACACCCTCCGGGGTGAAGTCGAGGGGTGCCTCAGTAACACTGGAACCCCGGACCGGACAGGGCCATCGCGATGGCCGCACGCTGACGAACGGGATCGGTAGCCCTTGCCCCGAGATACGTCGTGAGCGTGGCCTTCTCGTTCGTCGGCATCTCCCCTCCGAAGAGCATTTGGTTGATCTTCTCCACGACCTGCGTTGCCGTCCGAAGTCCGGAGAAGAGGGTCCGGACGTTGACCTGAACGCCGTCGACCTCGTCGTTCATCAGCGAGCCCGCGAAATTCCATCGCGGCAACAGCGCCCCGACCCAGAACTCGACATTGTCGGGGTAGCCATCGGGCGGCGACCAGTTGAACGGTCGTTGGCCCAGCACGTACAGCCTCCAATCGTGAAGCTGCTCCAGGCTGCGGACCGTCGGCTTCAAGCTTCGGAGTGCTGAAACCGCGAAGTGGTACGGGCGCTTGAGCTTCGCCGGCTGCCGGGACACGTTCGTCCGTGTCAGGATCGCGCGGATCATCGCCTTGATGTCGCCTCGCGATCGTGTGAACACCCCCGCGACGCTGTTCACGAGCGACTCCGAAGGCTCGTACATGAGCAGCCAACGCGCCATCTTGCGGGCAATGAACTTGGCCGTGCTCGGGTGATTCAGAAGAATCTCCAGGACTTGCTCGCCATCCTGAATCCCGCGCCCCGCCGGAATCCGGTGACCCAAGACCGTCTTCTCGTCGAAGTCGTGGGCCCATTCGTTGAAAACGAAGTTCCCATAGTTGGGGCTGTTCTTGTCCCACTCCATCATCCAGCCCGTGAAGCATCGGGCCACCTCGCGGATGTCCCGCGGCGTGTAGCCCCCGTTGACCCCCATGGTGTGGAGTTCCTCAAGCTCGCGTGCGTAGTTGATGTTCGGGTGGCCGACGTAGCTGTTCGTGTTGTCGAGGAAGTACAGCATCGCCGTGCTCTTGGCCGACGCCCGAAGCAGCTTGGGGAAGGTATCCAAGGCGTACTTGCGGATCACCTCGCGGTCGTCCACCACCTTCAGGGCTGGCCCGACCTTATCGATGTCGATGTTGAAGTGATCCGTCCAAAACTCGACCATGCGCTGGTAGAGCTGGCGCTTGGAGAACACCGACCGATACACCGTCGCCGCACCCAACTGCTGCCAGACGCGCCAACTGTCCATGTTGTCGAGTTGGGCGATCGAGGCGTTCACGGCCGGGTAGCGGGACGCCACGTATCGCTCGCACACCGAATCGTCGATTCGCGTGTGATTGAGCTGTTGCTCAAGATACGCGGAGAACCCCAGCCGCTTGGCCGTTGCCGCGTCCTCCTGGGTGATCCCCATCGTGATCCGGCGTACGAGACGGTTCTCGACACTGCGCCAGGGGTTGCCGCCCCCCGACTGGATGTCGGCCTCCTGGGCCGACGCAGATTCCGAAACCATCAGTGCCGAGGCGAGCGCCCCTGCGCTGAAGAGAGCGCGTCGCGACACGGACGCGTCCAGATTCTCGGCCTTCTCGACGGCATTCATGTAGCCATCGGTAAGGCCCTTCAGACTTAAAGCACACATATCGCGCTCCTTTCCTGAAAGGTCGTCGTAAGGATGTCGATGGCCGCCCTAGACCAGGAGCCTACGCGAGACTCCCATCCCTCATTATGCCCCTGGAATTCCTATTCTCCAAGGGCTTTTTAGGAGGACGGGCGACGTAGTGGGAAAAGTTTGCAAAATGCGGAATCTTGGGCCCACGACCCTATCGGGGAGGGCGTCGCTAGAAGAAGTGCCGGCGTACGGGCGTCACGGCGAGCTGAATCAACGCCGTCACAGCCTGAGCTCGTCCGATCGAAGCTTCGGATTCCACTCCCATTTGAGCGATGGCCTGAGCCGCTTCCTCGGTCAGCGGCGGGGCAGACTTCGATCGTTGGAGCACGGCCACCATCGCATCGATCTCGCCATCGTCGACCCACATTCCGTTGCACCGTCCGCAACCGTCGAGTTCGACCGGGCTCGAGTACAGGAATCGATACGAATCCAGTGCGGTCCCGCAATTCGGGCACATCCGAACCCCGCGATGGGATTGATTCTCGACCTCAGGCTGGGCAAGTCCCTCAAGCTGAGGAAGCTGGTTGATCGCGCGACGCATGCGACCGAACTCGCCCTCATCGAACCAAATGCCGCCCGTGGTCGGGCACACGTCGAGGTCGACTCCGAGGAACTGCACCGTTCGCATCGGTTGGCCGGTCACAGGTGAAGGGCGCGCCATAGCCGGATTATGGCGTGGGTACGCTCGCGACGTGACACGGCAACTCGCTTGGACCTGCGTCGTGCTCGCGCTGGCTTCTGTGGTCGTCGCGGTCGGCGCCCAGGCGCTCCAGGCCTGGGTCGGTGATTTGCCGATCGTCTGGATTCCCGCCGACGTCAGTGCGTGGATCGAGGTCGTCGGCTTCGTGACCGGCATCGTGGCCGTATATCTGGTCGTCAGGAACAACCTCTGGACGTGGCCGATTGGGATCCTCAACGTCCTCGTCTACGGGTACTTCTTCTTCGTCATCGCCAGACACTTCGCGAACGCCGGGCTTCAGGTCGTTTTCCTGATCGCGCAGATCCATGGCTGGTATGCGTGGACGCGGCGCACCACAGCCGATAAGCCGGTCCCGATCCGAGCGATCTCGCTGCAAGCTTGGGTGGCGGTCGGAGTCGGGATCGGGGTGTCCACCGCGGCGCTCGTCCCTCTCCTCCAGGAAGCAGGCGGCAACGTGCCGTTCTTCGACGCGCTCACAACCGGGATCTCGCTTGCCGCTCAACTCTTGTTGAACCTTAAACGGGTGGAAACTTGGCTCTTGTGGATCGCCGCGGATGCCATCTATGTGCCGCTCTACATCTACCGTGCCTACTATCCGACCGCCATCCTCTATGGGGTCTTCTTCGTGCTGGCTGTGATGGGCTGGGTGACGTGGCGGCGACAGATGCTCGCGGACCGTGAAGCGAGACCTGCCATGCCATACTGAACCATGGCCGACCAGCCCATCTTGGACGATCGCCCCAAGGAGGAGTGCGGCGTCGTAGGCCTCTACACCCCCGGTGAGGAAGCTGCTCGCGTCGCTTTCTTCGCCCTCTTCGCTCTCCAGCACCGGGGCCAGGAATCGGCCGGTATCGCCGTCAGCGATGGCAGCGATGTCCGCATGCACAAGGACATGGGCCTCGTCAGTCAGGTCTTCCACGAGGAGAACTTGGAGGCGCTTCCCGGCGAGATGGCCGTCGGCCACACGCGGTACTCGACGACCGGCGCAAGTGTCCTCCGCAATGCCCAGCCGATCTTCTGCCAGAGCCTCGTCGGCGAGATCGCCGTCGCCCACAACGGCAACCTCATCAACGCCCGCGAACTCCGTGCCGAGATGGAGTCCGAAGGCGAGCCGTTCGACGGGACGAGCGACAGCGAGGTGATCGCCCGGCTCCTCGTGCGGCATATGCACGCAGGCCCCGAGCACGCGGTCGCCCACGTCATGCGGAAGATCCGGGGAGCGTACAGCGTCGCGGTCTTGACCCCCCGCATGGTCCTCGCGTTCCGCGATCCCAACGGCATCCGACCGCTCGTCGCCGGACGCGTCGGCGAAGGCTGGATGGTCGCCAGCGAATCCTGCGCGTTCGGGCCCGTCGGCGGTCAGATCGAGCATGAACTTCAGCCTGGCGAACTCGCCATCATCGACCGGAAAGGGATGAGGTTTGCGCAGGGTGCCCCCCCGAACGGGCGCAACATGTGCCTCTTCGAGTTCATCTACTTTGCGCGGCCCGACAGCCGAATGTACGGCACCGTTCTCTACACCGCGCGCGAGCGGATGGGTGAGCACCTTGCTCGCGAGCACCCGATCGCAGCCGACGCGGTCGTGCCGGTTCCCGACAGTGGGATTCCCGCCGCTCTGGGTTACAGCCGAGAAAGTGGCATCCCATTTGTCGAGGGGATGACGAAGAGCCGTTACATCCACCGCACGTTCATTCAGCCCGATCAACGCATGCGCGAGATGGGCGTCCGAATGAAGCTCACCCCGATCGTCGAGCACATCCAGGGGAAACGGATCGTTCTCGTCGACGACTCGATCGTTCGTGCAACCACGACGACCCAGATCGTCAAGCTGCTTTTCGAGGCGGGAGCCACCGAGGTCCACGTGCGGATCACCGCGCCCCCGATCAAGTTCCCCTGCTTCTACGGCATCGATATGTGCAGTCGCGGCGAACTTGCCGCCGCCGTCATGTCGGTCGAACAGATTCGCGCCAAAGTCGGCGCGACTTCGCTCGGCTATCTCTCGATCGAAGGGGCGACGGCTGCCGTCGGAAGTCCTGAGCACGAATTCTGCCTCGCTTGCTTCAACGGGCACTACCCGATCCCGGTCCCCGACGACTTGAGCAAGCAAGCGTTCGAAGTTCCCCCCGACGTAGGGCAAATGGAGACCCTCAGCACCGGTCAACTCAAACTGATCGGGACGTAAAAGAGTCGGCGCCCCGTCCGCGGGTGCGGACGGGGCGCCTTGGATCACGGCTCGATCCAGAACGATGTCTGCTTCGATCCGCGCGCGGTTTGTGCGGTCACGTCGACGCGGGTGGCAGTGCCGACGCGATGAGCACGGTAAGTGGCTACTGCCGTACGTCGTCCGGCGGGAACCACCAACTCCGTCGGACCTGCCGCCGAGCGACTGTTGTGGGTGAGTGAGATCACCGCTCCGCCGACCGGTGCCGGTGCTTTCAACGTCACCTGGACACGAGTCGATTCACCGGGTCGGATCGTCGGTGGGGTGGCCCGAATGCTCTCGATCTCCACGGCCGGGAGACCGATCTGCAGCTCGTAGCTTCGCTCGCGCGAACCGCTCCGAACCGAGACCTGGACCACCGCCGGCGCTCGGAGCGCGCCCGGTTGAACTGCGACTTCGACCTGCCGGCCGCCGGCCGGGAAGGTCACCGTCGAGGGGACGGGTAGTGCCGCCGCATCCGTGGACGAGAGGTTGAAGGACACCGCCGAAGCGGTCGGTTTCGGGAGCGTCAGCACCAGCGTGCCCCGCACCTGCGACTGCAGCGGTTCTCTCGCGGTGACGGTCGGCATCGCCAGCCCACCCTCGAATTGGGATGGATCGTAAGCCTGCGACTGCAGAACGTCATCCTCGATCAACTGCACGCTTGACTGACGCGCATACACGAACAGGGCGGTCACCGTGTAGGGCCCCAGAGCGTCAGACTCCCCGATTCTCCGGCCGGGGAATCGCAGCACAAGGGTGCTGCGGCCGCTTTCGAGACGCTGCTCACGGTGATCGGAGAACGCGATGCTCCGACCATTACGGTCTCTCAGTTCCGCATTGAACCCGTACAAGCCTCCGACACCCGGAGCGAGTTCGATGTCGACCGAGACGTCCAGGTACTCGAACTGGCCGTTGCCGTTCGTGTCCACGCCCGCTTCGCGCGCCGGACGTCGTAGCGAGATGACCGGACCCTCGAACTGGCTCGACAGAAACGCCGCCGTCTCGTGAACCGTCTCGAGCGAGTCGGTTTCCATCCGAATGTCCGGCGTGTCGTCGATGAGCAGAAGGTGCGTCACGCGGTACGGACCGTCGATCCCGGCGTTGCGAATCGTCCGGCCATTGAATGCCAGATCCATCCGGTGGCTGCCTGGATCCATGGTCGCGCGCGCCTCGGCGTTGCCAAGGACAGTCCCATCGGATGCCTCGAGCACGCCCGTGAGGCGAAAATCGCCGCGAACCGCGATCTCGAGGTCGACATGACCGATCAGGTGATCGTAGAGTCCATTCGCATTCGTGTCCAGGCCCTCGGTTCCGATCGAGACAATCTGACCGGTGCGCGGTCGAACCAAGAAGGGCGCGGTGCCGGCCCGACTGACGTTCCCGCCGCCCTGCACGACTTCCGCAGTGAACTCCCCGCCTTCCGAGGCGAGGTACTCGCACTCCCAGCGGCCGCCAACCCGGCTCATCGGAAGCGTGTCGACTCGATTACCCCGCCGATCGCGGATTCTTGCCTCGGCGGCGACCTGGAGCGAACCCGAAGAGAGATCGTTCGCGCGGATCGTCATCGCATCCTCCCGATCGATCGTCGCCGAACTGACCTCAGCCGAGACGGCGAGAGGCGAGTCGAGAACGGTCGCCACCTGAGCCGTCCCGGCGATACTCGAAGTGACGGTGATCGTCCACAGGCCGGCTGCAGGTCGCTCCGCTGCGATCGCGATCAAGACCGACCCGTCGGGACGGCGCTCGCTCGCCATTTCGAAGCCCCCGATGCCATGCCGCATCAGGCGACCGGACGGATCCTTGACCTGGGCGCTGATCACGGCATCTTCACCGACCTCGATCGCCGCGTAACTCTCGAATCGCGCGACCGTGCGATCGATCGGAATCCCGATCGTCCGCGCGCTGTTCGCGCCGAGGTTCGCGATCTCCAGCGGCAGCGTCGCAAGTGGAGCGCCCGCTCCGATACTCTCCATCGACGGCGCGCGCGTGGCCATCGCCGTGCCCGGTCCGGGTCCGCTGTTGACCTTCAGATAGGAACTCTGGCGGGCGGTCTCGACCAGCGTCGCCCACAGCGCGTCGAACGCACCTCGGCTGTTGACCATCGCCGGATTCGAATCCAACGAGTGGTGACCGAGGGCGAAGCTGCCGCTGACGCCGCCCATCCATGGGTGCATCGCGCGGTCGATCGCGACCAAGCCGTCGTGGCGCACGGGAAACGTCCCTGGGACAATCCCCGTCCGGGAGGCGATCAAGCGCATCAGTGGGTTCGATATGCTGGTCCACCGTGGCCCGAGCTGTCTCGAAGTGAACGCCGTCCCTCCAAAGCTCAGGTAGTTGATGCCCGAGGGAGCTCTGCGCCCCGCGTGCGTGTAGTAATCGGTCCGTCCCCAGGTCGAGAGATCCCACGCGAGCTGCGTCCCGAAAACCTGGTCGAGCCACCACCGTCCATTCGGGTTCGCGAGCAGCCAGAGCACGATCCGATCTGCGGCCTGCGATCCCTGGAGCGGGGATGCCAACGTGACGAGATTCTGAACATCGTCGGGCGTCGAGCGAACCGCTTCGAACGCGTCGAGTCCTCCTCGGCTATGGCCTACGATATTGACTTCATCGACGCCGTACCGGGACTTCGCGGACTCGATCGCGTCGCGGATGTCGGGTGCATTCTCCGAGATGCCCGTGAACGACCCTGCCCGGCTGAAGTGAAGGATCTGACCCGGCACCCAGTTCGCCATGCCGGCACGGCCGCCGACATTCCGCCAACTCTGGGGGCTGTCGCGCATTCCGTGCACAAACACGATCGGACGCACGGCGCGGATGTAGAACGCCCCCCAGTCCACCTGTACCGCCCAAGTATCTTGGCATTGGGTATCGATGTCGATCTTGATCTCGTTCTGACCTGGCGACGGACCGCCGAACAGGCTCAACTGCCCGAGTCGAATCTTGCCCGACACGAACCAGTCGGGAGGGATGTTCCATGAGTACGTGCTCCAGCCGTTGTTCGACCCGCTCAACGTGGGCTTGTCCGGGATCGGGTGTCCGTTGATCGTGACGACGTCGACCTCGGGACAGGGCGACCCATCCTGGTCGACATCATAGACCGACATCACGAACTTCGCGTTGACGATGATCTGGGCGAGATCGCGGGGGCTCGCGTCGTAACCGAGAAACGCGCGGCCGATCGGGATCGTAAACCGTAGCCCACCAGGACGGTCTCTCCGGAAGAGGTAGTTGTCGAGGTCACCCCCTTGGGTGACACCGAAGACCTCGTCGTCCGCATACCCGCCCTTCGGCACCGGTGCGTCCCGGCCGCCCACGTTGCTCTGGATCCGCAAGCGAGGATCGCCGTCGCCGAAACTCGACATCGCAAGGGCGCACAGCGCCAAGATCGCTGCCAAACGCTGAAGCAGCGGCGCGCTCGATCTTTTTTGAATTGCCATCATCTTCTCCTTCGCGGCGGTCTGCCGCGTGGAGAGCGTCCACCGTGATGCCATGGCGTAACGTGATCTGGATCACATCTCGGCCGTGGAAGACCAGGGTGGGGACTTTGGCCCTACGAGAGGGGGCTCAACGAGCTCGATCCTTGATCGATGCTCGCTTCTGGATCTCCTCGCGCAGCCGTGTGGCGCAAGCGGGCTCTCCCGGCAATAACCCCACCCGGTTCGCTTCGCTCACCGACCTCCCCGATGCCGGGTACGAGCCATCCCGGAATCAGGGAGGTATCTCGCGCTACGTGATTCACAGAAGAACTTCCAATGACCAAGATCCTCCCCTGATTCGGCGATGATCGTGCGCCGCATCGGGGGAGGTGGACCGCTCCCAGAGTCAAGAACCTATCGTGCTTCCGAAATCGGTCCATCATCGGGGCGGAGTTCACGTCTGAGTACAATCCAAGCCCCCAGTGGATAAAAGACAGTGAAGGGAGAATCCCCCGCTTCTGTGACAAAGCCATCCCGGAGCTTGGAGCGTTATCTCGGTTGCGTTCTCGGTTTGGCGACCGGCGATGCGCTCGGCGCACCGCATGAAGGGGGGCCGGCGGAGCGAATGCTCTGGCGACTCATCGGGAAGACGCCCTCGGGCTGCTTTCGTTGGACCGATGACACCCAGATGTCCCTCGACTTAGCGGAGTCGCTGCTATCCCGAGGTGATCTCAATCCGACCGATCTCGCGCAGCGGTTCGCCGCCAGTTATCGTTGGAGCCGCGGGTATGGTCCAGGCACGGCAAGGGTCTTACGCCGTCTCAGGCGCGGGGAGCCCTGGCAAGAGGCGGCTCTCGCCGGGCACGCCGGCGGTTCTCTCGGCAATGGTGCCGCCATGCGAGCCCCGATCCTTGCCCTCTTCTTTCCCGACGACGACCGAGCTGTGATCGAATCAGCAAGGACGTCGGCGCGGGTGACCCACGCGCATCCTCTTGGGATCGAGGGCGCATTGATCATTGGCGTGGCCGCCCATGCGCTCCTGAACGACATCAGCGCCAATGAGACCCTTGATGCCGTTCGGCGAAGCGTCGCGTCGCCCGAAATGTCGAGCCGCCTGGAAACCGCCCAAGGTTGGCTCACCTCTGGCAACCCGCCAGAGCCTCCGGACGTCGTGCGGGATCTGGGAAATGGAGCGAGCGCTCCGGCATCCTGCCCAACCGCGCTCTACATAGCGATTCGCTTTCTCACCGAGCCTTTTGAAGAGATGTTGCGATTCGTCATCAAGTGCCGTGGAGATGTCGATACCATCGCCGCGATGGCCGGGGCGCTGTGGGGAGTCGCCAACGGGAATGATCGTCTACCTGACATTCGCCTGGAAGCGCGTGAGCATCTCGAGGATGTTGCCGTCCGCCTTTACGAGGCTCGATCCTGATGGATTCCGGAGCTCCGCGCGGGCCAGGGGGTAAGCGCGAGCGGGCTCGCGCACTCGAAACGGACCCCACCCGGTTCGCTTCGCTCACCGACCTCCCCGATGCCGGGCACAGGCATCCCGGAATCAGGGAGGTATCTGACGCATTTCACACTCAGAACTGCGGACTCTTATTGAAGAAGATCCTCCCCTGATTCGGCGATGAGTCGTGCGCCGCATCGGGGGAGGTGG
>DKKT01000052.1:26230-26368 GCA_002455425.1 Chthonomonas sp. UBA6659
CCTCCCCGATGCCGGGCACAAGCCATCCCGGAATCAGGGAGGTATCTGACGCATTCCACACTCAGAACTGCGGACTCTTATTGAAGAAGATCCTCACCTGATTCGGCGATGAGTCGTGCGCCGCATCGGGGGAGGTGG
>DKKT01000030.1 GCA_002455425.1 Chthonomonas sp. UBA6659
GTCGGCAAGATTGAAAAACACCTAGCGAAGATGCCGAGGGGACACGAAGACAACGGAAGAGGTCGAGCCGAGACGAGTGGCTCAGGGGAGCGCCGCCGCGGCGTTGCCTCCGCGATCGAGCCCGCCGGCGCCCAACGATGGCGGCACGCACGCTTGAGACCGGCCGAATCAATGCCCGCCCGGATCGAACGGCTTCGGTGTGTCCGAGGCCCGAAGACCGCCGGACGCGTTTCCGGCCGGCGACGGGGACGTTCTTTGGTAAGCGTGCGAGTGGGTTCCGACCCGCGAGATTCGAGGCCCGCATGACGGATACGCCCCAATTCACGGTCGGTAGGGAAGCCGGGTGTACAATCCGTAAGGCCCGCGCAATGTCGGGGCGACGAAGGGCATGGGGGCGGTGACGAGCGAGCACGAACTAGAACGGGCGCTCCTTCACACGTTGGAGGGGCTGAAGTACACGCGGCGCGAAGACATCCGCGACCGGGCCGCGCTGGAGGCCAACTTCCGACGGCACTTCCAGGAGCTTAACCGCGTCACCCTCACCGACGCCGAGTTCGCGCGGGTGCTCGACGAGATCGTCACTCCCGACGTCTTCGCCGCCTCCAGGACCCTGCGCGAGCGAAACACCTTCATCCGGGACGACGGCACCTCACTGCACTACACCCTCGTCAACACCAAAGACTGGTGCAAGAACACCTTTGAGGTCGTCCACCAACTCCGGATCAACGCCGACTACAAAGGCCACCGCTACGATGTCATCCTCCTGATCAACGGCATCCCCGTCGTCCAGATCGAGCTCAAGACCCTTGGCATCAACCCCAAGCGCGCGATGGAGCAGATCGTCGAGTACAAGAACGATCCCGGGAACGGCTATACCAAGACACTCCTCTGCTTCCTCCAGCTCTTTATCGTCAGCAATCGCGACCGCACCTATTACCTCGCCAACAACAACACCCGCCACTTCGCCTTCGACGCGGACGAGCGCTATCTGCCGATCTACCAGTTCGCCGACCCCGACAACCGCAAGGTGGATCACCTCGACGAATTCGCCGAGAAGTTCCTGGCAAAATGCGTCCTGGGCGAGATGATAGGCCGCTACATCGTGCTCGTGCAAAGTGAGCAGAAACTTCTCATCATGCGCCCGTACCAGATCTATGCCGTCCGAGCGATCGTCCGGTGCATCCACGAGAACAGCGGCAACGGCTACGTGTGGCACACCACCGGCAGCGGCAAGACCCTCACCAGCTTCAAGGCGTCCACACTGCTCAAGGACAACGACGAGATCCACAAGTGCCTCTTCGTCGTCGATCGTAAAGACCTCGACCGTCAAACCCGTGAGGAGTTCAATCGCTTCCAAGAAGGTTGCGTCGAGGAGAACACGAACACTGCCGCTCTGGTTCGCCGCCTCCTGTCCGACAACAAAGCCGACAAGGTGATCGTGACCACGATCCAGAAGCTTGGCCTGGCGCTCGACCCGGCCAACGCGAAGAACTATAAGGAGCGCCTGGCGCCCCTGCGGGACAAGCGCATGGCCATCATCTTCGACGAGTGCCACCGCTCCCAGTTCGGCGAGAACCACAAAGCCATCAAGGAGTTCTTCCCGAACGCCCAGCTGTTCGGCTTTACGGGAACGCCCATCTTTGAAGAGAACAGTCCCACCAAGCGGATCGAAGGAGAGGAGGCGACCAAGCTGACCACCAGAGACCTCTTCCAGCAGCAGCTCCATGCCTACACCATCACCCACGCCATCGACGACGGCAATGTTCTGCGCTTCCACGTGGACTACTTCGAGCCGCAGGGCGACAGCAGACCGCAACCCGGTGAGACCCTCGCCAAAAAGGCGATAGTGGACGCGATCCTCGACAAGCACGACACCGCCACCGGTGGCCGCCGCTTCAATGCGCTCCTTGCCACCGGCTCGATCAACGAGGCCATCGAGTACCACGGCCTTTTCGAAGCGGTGCAGATGGGCCGCCAGATGAGCGACCCGGACTACAAACCGCTGAACGTCGCGTGCGTCTTTTCCCCGCCGGGCAACCTCAGCGCAGACATCAAGCAGATCCAGGAGGACCTGGAGAACGAGCGCGAGGACTACAAGATCGACGCCGAAGGAAAGAAGGAGCACCTGAAGCGGATCATCGCCGGCTACAACGAGCGCTACGGCACGAACTTCCGCATCGAGGAGTTCGACCTCTACTACCAGGACGTCCAGAAGCGCATCAAGGACCAGCAGTTCCCCAACAGCGACCTGCCTCGCGAGCAGAAGATCGATCTCACCATCGTGGTCGATATGCTCCTCACCGGGTTCGACTCCAAGTTCCTGAATACGCTCTACGTCGACAAGGGCCTCAAGCAGCACGGCCTCATCCAGGCGTTCAGCCGCACCAACCGCATCCTCAACGCGACCAAGCCGTATGGAACGATCCTCGACTTCCGGGGTCAGCAGGACGCGGTGGACGCCGCTATCGCCCTCTTCAGTGGTGCGTCGCCGCGGCCGCCGAAGGAGATCTGGCTCGTCGACAAGGCGCCGGTCGTCATCGAGAAACTCCAGGAGGCGGTCCGGAAGCTCGCCGACTTCATGGCCTCGCAAGGGGTGCAGGCCAAGCCGGAGGATGTGGCGAACCTCAAGGGCGACCAGGCGCGTGCGGCCTTCATCGAGAAGTTCAAGGAAGTCCAGCGCCTCCAAACCCAGATCGACCAGTACACCGACCTCACCGACGAGCAGAAGGCGACGGTGGAGGCGATCATGCCGAAAGATCAGTTGAAGGGTTTCAAGGGCGCGTACCTCGCCACCGCCCAGGAGCTGAAGGAGAAGCAGGGCAAGACGGGGGGCGAGTCGGACCCCGTGCTCGACCAGCTCGACTTCGAATTAGTGCTCTTCGCATCGACCCTGATCGACTACGACTACATCATGGGCCTCATCGCCAAGTTCTCCCAGCAGCCGGCGGGCAAAACGAAGCTGACCCGGGAGGCGCTGATCGGGCTGATCGAGTCCGACTCCCAGTTCCTCGACGAGCGGGAGCTGATCACCGAGTTCGTGCGCTCGCTTGCGGAGGGCAAGGGGCTCAAAGAGGACGAGGTCCGGGCCGGCTATCAGGCGTTCAAGGCAGCGCGGCAGGAGGCGGAGGTGGCCGAGGTCGCCGAGCAGCACGAATTGCCGGTGGATGCGCTACAGAGGTTCGTGGACGACGTGCTCCAGCGTCGCATCTTCGACGGGGAGCGCCTGACCGGGCTCATGGAGCCCCTAGGCCTCGGCTGGCGTGAGCGGACGAAGGCCGAGCTCGCGCTCATGGAGGACCTGGAGCCGCTCCTTCGACGCCGAGCAGGGCACCGGGAGATCTCCGGGCTGAAGGTGTACGAAGCGCGAGCGGAGTACGGGGCGCCGAGCGCCGCAGGAGACTCTGATGCTGGTTAGCGACCCGCCCCGCCCGAATCCGAAACTCATCACCTGGGCGCGCAAGGACGCGGGGTACAGCGAAGAGCAAGTGGCCAAACGCCTTCAAGTCAAGCTCGCGCAGGTGCAGGGCTGGGAAGGGACTGGCAAGCCGCCGACCGTGCGCCAACTGATGAACCTCGCCGAGTTCCTACAACGGCCGCTCTCTCTGTTCTTCCAGGAGAGTCCACCCGCTCTCAGACCCCTTGCCGCCGAATACCGGCGTGTACCTGGAGTCGTGCCGGGCAGCGAGTCGCCCGAGTTTCGACGAGCGGTCCGGGACATGCTCGCCCGCCGACAGACCACGCTCGACCTTTACGAGGAGCTCGGCTACGACCTTCCGGAGTTCACCCTGACCGCCACCACCACCGAAGACCCCAAGGAGGTTGGCGCGCGTCTCCGGGTACGCATCGGCATCACAACGGAGCAGCAGCGGAGCTGGCGAGATGCCTGGCAAGCCTGGCGCGAGTGGCGAACCGCCATCGAGGGCATCGGTGTGCTGGTGTTCATGTTCCCGAAGGTTCCGCTCGAACAGGCGAGGGGCATCGCGCTCATCGAGAAAAGGCTTCCGGTTGCGGCGGTCAACACCAAGGAGTTCGCCGAATCACGAGCTTACACCGCCTTGCACGAGGTGGTGCACCTCATGCTGGCCGCCGCGAACCAAGAGCAGCCCGCCCTCGCCGAGAGCCGGTCGGCGGGAGAGTTTGAGCGGCTGGAGCGGTTCGCCGAAGTCGCCGCCAGTCATGCCCTTGTCGCCGAGGACGCCTTCATGCAAGCGGTGGGGCAATCAGCCCCGACCGGTGTCCAGGCCGTCCGGGAACTTGCGATGCGCTTCAAGGTCAGCCCCCTCGCGGCGGCGACGCGGTTGCGGGAGTCTGGCTTCTGGACATGGCCTCAATACAACGCCTGGCGCAGCGACTGGAGCCGCCAAGTAGCCGACCTGCCAAAGCCGTCGGGCTTCGCCACGCCAGTGAGCAAGGCGATCGGCCGTGGGGGCCGGACCTACGCGCAGCTGGTGTTCGAAGCGCTCGACACCAACCGCCTGACGATGCCGGAAGCGGCGCGGGCGCTCGGTTTGCGCAGCGAGCACTTCGACAAGCTGCGAGTCCGCTTGGTCCAAGGCTCGGCCGCGGAGGCGCCCGATGAGTAACGGAGCGGTTTACGTCGTGGATACCAGCGCACTGATGGACTGGCACGACCGCTACTATCCGACCGACGTCTTCCCGACGTTGGTTACTCACGTGGATTCCTTGATCGCCGATTCCCGGCTCATGAGCGTGGAACTGGTGCATGACGAGGTGACCAAGATGGGTTCAGCGACGTTACAGAGTTGGGCGAAGCGTCGGAAGAGCATCTTTGACCCCACGAAGAATCATCTGGTCCAGGCATTGGCGATAGAAGGCCAGTATCCTGCGCTGAAGGACCCCAACGCGCAGTTCGACGAAGCGGACGCTTATGTGATTGCGCTGGCTCAGATTCAAGGTGCGGTCGTTGTGACCGCCGAAACGCCGGCGGCACACAAGCGCAAGCCGAAGCGAGCCATGTACATTCCCGACGTCTGCGCCGCTCTGGGCATGGCGTGCATCAGCAACCTCGGCATGATGCGCCGCGAAGGGTGGGGCCTGTGACGAGGGGGGTCGCCGTTGAGTGAGCTCCGCCTCTTCTCGCTCACGTCGGGCAAGGCGGAGGAGTGCCACCCGGTCGCCTACAAGCTGGAGCGCGAGGTGCAGGACCTCTTCGAGGCCAACCTCGTCGAGCTGCTCGGCGTGCGGATGGTCGCCTCGGAGTTCTCGACCGGGCAGGGGGGCCGCATCGACACCCTCGGCATCGACGAGAACGGCTTCCCGGTCGTCATCGAGTACAAGCTCGATAAGAACCGCACCGTCATCAACCAGGGCATGTCCTATATGGCCTGGCTGCGCAGCCACAAGGCGGAGTTCTGGAAGGCGGTGTTCGAGCGGCTCGGCAAGGAGGCGGCGGACGCGATCGACCACAGCTCGATCCGGCTCATCTGCATCGCCACCGACTTCACCCGCGACGACCTCGGCGCCTACGAGCTGATGCCGAGCAACATCGACCTGGTGCGGTACCGCCGGTTCGGTCCGTCGCACCTGCTGCTGGAGCGGATCACCTCGACCGAGACCACGGCTGCCGCCTCTCCTTCCTCGACGGCCAAGGCGGGCGTGGACAAATCCATCTCGCAATGGCTTGAAGAAGCCAAGCCCGAGACCAAGTCCCTGTTCGAGTCGCTCCGGCAGGCGATCCTGGGGCAGGGCGAGGACGTTTCGGAGAAAGCGACGAAACTCTACGTCGCGTTCAAGCGCACACGCAACTTCGCCACCGTCACCTACGCGAGCTCTTCGAACCTGAACCTCTACCTCCATGTGAACGTGGACGACATCGCGATGCGCGACGGCCTTCGCGACGTGCGTAAGATCGGACACTGGGGAACCGGTGACCTCGAGGTCAAGGTCAAGTCACCGCAGGACATCGCCGCGGCTCTGCCGCTGATCCAGCAGGCGTACGAGGGGCAGCGATGAGCGGGCAGGGGCTGGTGCCGAAGCTGCGGTTTCCAGAGTACCAGGTAGCTTGGAAGCAAGTGCCATTAAGTGACGTGGCCGAAATCGTGAACGAGCGGGTCGGCGATGCTGAGTGTGTACCGTACACAGTCACGTCGGGGACGGGTCTCGTCACTCAGGGTGAGAAATACGGCCGCACAATCGCGGGCAAGTCGCTTGTCAACTACATTCGACTGCGCAAAGAGGACTTCGCGTACAACAAGAGCGCGACCAAAGCGTATCCAGAGGGATACATCGCTCGCTTCAGAGGTGACGATCAAGCTGCGGTGCCCAACAGCATCTTCACGTGCTTCCGAATAAGCGTCGGTGGGGTCGATCCGGCTTTTCTTGACTTCCAGTTCGCGGGAAACCTCCATGGGAGGTGGTTGCGAAGGCTACTAACCGTCGGTGCAAGGGCTCACGGCTCGCTGAACGTAAGCGACGATGACCTGATGGCGTTGCCGGTGCCGATCCCTGCCGGGCCTTCCTCCGACGCCGAGCAGCGGAAGATCGCGGAGTGCTTGACGTCGCTGGACGAGCTGATCGCGGCGGAGGGGCGGAAGCTGGAGGCGCTCCGCACCCACAAGAAGGGCCTCATGCAAAACCTCTTCCCCCGCGAAGGCGAACCCACCCCCCGCCTCCGCTTCCCCGAGTTCCACACCGCCGGGGAGTGGGGCCGGAAGCCGATCGGTGACCTCTTTGATACGACTTCCGGCGGAACACCAGACAGGAGAAAGCCCGAGTACTGGGGCCTACCAATCCCTTGGATAACGACCTCGCTTGTTGACTTCAACGTGATTCACCGAGCGGATGAGCATATAACTCATGCGGGATTGAAGAACTCCGCAGCCGTGCTGTTTCCCCCGGGAACCGTCCTCATCGCAATGTATGGCCAGGGCAAGACTCGCGGCAAGGTCGCTCTGTTGGCAACCGAAGCTGCTACGAACCAAGCATGTGCCGCAATCCTTCCAAGTGCGACCATAGATGTCAACTACACTTTTCTGAGCCTGTGCGGGCGCTACGACGAACTTCGCCGCCTCAGCAACAGTGGTGGTCAAGAGAACCTGAGCCAAGCATTGGTACGGAATCTGCTGTTCGCCTATCCTACTGACCTGAAAGAGCAACAACGCATTGCCTCCTGCCTTGGCTCTCTCGACACCCTCATCACCGCGCAAACCAAGAAGCTCGACACCCTCAAGACCCACAAACAAGGCCTCATGCAAGGTCTGTTCCCACTAACGGAGGGAGAATGACCGGCACAGAATCGAAACGGCCGTCTCCACCGTCGTTATCACTCTGCCACTCAAAGGAGAAGAATCGACTTGGGAAGGAAATAGAACCGTTTGTCATCGTTTCGGATGAGTCCGGAATTGATCAGGCAGTCCAGTCCGTGTGCTTTGTGGCCGGGCCCCTTTCGGCAATCAAGTCCCTGAACGGCGCGTGCAGGAAGGCCGTTCAGGATGCGGGCACGAGCGAGATCAAGTTTAAGGACATCGACGACGCCAGAAAACGCGATGCGGCGAAGGCAGCGCTGAGTGCTTTTCTCGATTGCCCGCATTGCCGAGCCATGACGCTGACCTGGAACCTCGTAGATTCGCGTCACCAGGTCCAACGCCGCGACAATTCCGCTAACTTCCACCGGATGCTCTTCCACGGTTTGAGGTCGGTTGCCGATTGGTTTGGAGATATCGAGTGGCATTGGTATCACGACCAGAACACGGCGCTCGATCAGGCCGAACTACAAGCGTTTCTGAACAACACGCGAGGATACAGGATCTTGTCGGGGATGCCCGTGAATCTATTCGGCGAGTATCGTCACACCATCCGCCTCACCAAGGTGGGGCAGCGGTGCTCGAAGGATATGCCTCTGATCGGCCTTGCTGACTTCTTGGCTGGCGCTACTCGCCATTCCGTCCACGACGGCGCGGGTTGCGTGGAGGTGCATCGGCACAAAGGTGGGCAGCAGGGCTTCAGCTTCGAGGAGGTGCAAGCTCACGTGACTGTTTCTGACGCGGTATTGGCGAAGCGTGAGATGGTTTCATACTTACGAGAGGAATGTGGGCGACGCAAGCTCGGTGTTTCGCTCGAGAGCACGAACCGACTAGAAACCCATCGTAAGGGATCAAAGGTTTGGTTTTGGCACTACGAACCTCAGGGCGATTACGACAAGGCCCCGACCAAGCCAGAGCGGGTGCATCTACGATGACCATTGCCAAATCGCCCGTCTCCAAGGAGCAGCGAATCGCCTCCTGCCTCTCCTCCCTCGACGTCCTCATCATCGCCCAGGCCAAGAAGCTCGACACCCTCAAGACCCACAAACAAGGTCTCATGCAGGGTCTCTTCCCCTGTGCGGAGGGTGATTGACAGCACCAGAGACATCCGAAGGGCTGGAATGGATCAGCCTTGCCGAAGTGTGGCTTGCCTATCGAAAAGCGAAGAAGGAGGCCTTCTACAACAATACTGCTCCGTACGGCCTGAAGTTCGTCGCGTTCGAGAAGGAACTCCAATCGAACCTTGAGAAGCTGCACAATCGACTTCACAACGAGGAGCACCCTTGGGCGGACGATGCGGCGTTCCTAGGCGGAATATCGTTGGTTCCGAAGTCTCTGGAACCATTTGCGGACGGGAAGCCTGAGCCGCATTTCCGCGAGAGCGATCCGCTAACCGAGTGGAAGAGGACTCATAACAAAACGAAAAGGGCCAAGGCCAGTGTGCGGCTTGTGATTGCCAGTTCAGTTGAATACTTGATCATATCAACGTTGTGGGCTCTGAAAGTGGGTGAGAAGTACGAGCGGAGCTTGCAATCACCGGGAGTGTATGCAAATCGCCTACGAAGACGCTTCCGGAAGGGCACAGAGGGTGAAGAAGTCGAAGTCGGAGCCGTCAATTGGGATTCGCATTCGTTATATCAGTCCTTCTCCCACCAATACGGCCGCTGGCGGCGCGATGGAATGAAGGCCACGCGCGCCGACCTTGAAGCAGGTGCCCGCGTTGTCGGCATAGCCCTCGACATCTCAAGCTTCTACGACTCCATCGATCCTGCCTTCCTCCTTTCCCAGGCATTCCTGAAACGCATGCAGGTTGAGCTCAGCCAGCAAGAACGAGCACTTACCGAAGCTATGATCCGGTCTTGTAAGACATGGTGCTCACAAGCCGGCAGAGCATGCGGCATTCCCATTGGGCTCCCGAGTTCCGGTCTGATCGCAAACCTGCTACTCGGCCCCTTTGACGGCGAGGTCTGCGCGAAGCTAGAGCCATCCTTCTATGGTAGGTTCGTAGATGACATCTATCTGTCCCTGAGGTCCGAGACAACGTTTAAGGACGGCAACACCCTTCTGAACTGGCTGGTTAAACGCATTCCATGGCTGACCAAACAGGATGATCACCTTCAACTGAGGCTCCCATATGCAGCAGGCTCCGACATTCGCCTAAGTTCCAAGAAGCAACGGGTGTTCATGCTGGAAGGGGAAGCTGGCAAGGACGTCCTGACGGCGATCGAAGAGCACATGAGGACGCAGGCGAGCGCACACAGGATGCTTCCAACGCTTCCGGACAACGATACCGAAATGAAGGAACGGGCGCTCCTGCTGAATCGCGATGCGGGTCTCGCCATGGCCGTCTTTCGAGAGGCTGACTTCGTGACTTTGAAGAAGGCTGGATTATCGGAGGAACTCAGCAAAATGGAGAGGATCTCCGAAGTCTTAGCTCCTGGGGAGTGGCTGGATGTGCGAAAGTCCTTCTACGAATTGGCTTGCCGGCACCTTCTGGCTCCCAGCGGCTTTGTCGAGTTCTATACATTTCTCCCGCGAGTTGTCGGCTTGATGGGGGCCAGCAGAGATTGGGACGCAATTGGGGCGCTGCTTGCGCAGGTGTCAAAGCTGAGGCAAGTTCTGGCGGATACGACTGACCTAGAGCCGGACCAACTGCGCCAAATCTTCGCCAACCTCGCGAAGCGGATCGAGCTAGCGGCCCTGAAGTGCTGCTTGGGGTTAAACGCGGAAGAACTCCGCGCTGCGACAAAAGCAATCCACGAGATACGCAATGTAGGGGAGATCGACGTTGAGGGCGTAACAGAAGCCCGCGTCAAACAATATGGAAAGCACCTGTATTTTGCAGACTGGAGTCGCCAGCCTTTCTATCGGCCCTTTTTGGAGAAGGCCCGTCAAGCCCGCCGTCAACCCAGCTTCCCGATGGAGATAGAAGCGCCCATGCACATCCCCAAGTTGAGAGTCGCTCTTGCAGAGATGCGTGCCTCGCGGTTGTCAGACCAAAATTGGCGGGGGCTTCTATTCCCGACCAGACCGATGCCGCTCAGTGAGATATCCTGCCGACTAGGATGGAAGTCCATCGTCGGCTATGCGAGGCGATCTGCGAGGTACAAGGGACGGCATCGCTTCGCCGATTGGGTCCTTGCCATCCGAGGTGTCCGACTCAATAGATGGGTGACGCCCCGCCCGATTCTCATAAGTGACCAGGGCCCTGTGGGGATCAGGGTGGGCCCCAAGGCAGACCGACCTATTCGTATCGCGATCACCAATGTGCTCACAGAACTTTCCGCCTGGAGTTCGGCGGCCAGTGGAACACCGATGCTAACCCGGGAGCGATTCACCCGCTTGACGCGACTGATCAATACTGTGCTCCAGCACGAGCCGCTTCCAGATATCCTCGTGCTACCTGAGCTCTCGTTGCCGCGCAGCCTCGAACGGTCTTTTGTCGAGAGGCTTGGCCGAAGTGGGATTGCTCTTGTTGCAGGACTAGAATACGGTCCGGCGCCGGGCAAGAGAGGTGGTCTCCTAAACCAAGCGGTCATCACAATCGACCTTGGAAGCGGCTACGGCCAGCTCCAGCTTCGGCAGACCAAAAATGCTGCGGCTTGGGAAGAGGCCGCACAGCTGGCCGCCGAGCACGACGCTCATGTGGTGGGGCCTGAAGGAGGGACTCCCGACATTCCTATCTACCGCTCTCGCGGCCTGTACTTCGGGTTGTTGATCTGCAGCGACCTCACCAACCCGCGCTATCGCTCCCACTTCCAGGGCTTGATCGATGCGCTGTTTGTTCTGGAATGGAATCCGGACATAGCCTCCTTCAACAGCTTAATCGAGGCCTCGGCCCTAGACGTGCACGCATACATTGTCCAAACGAACAACAGAGAGTATGGCGACGGAAGGATTCGCGGTCCGATGAAGCAATCCTACAAGCGCGACGTGATTCAGCTGAAGGGTGGGATCCACGATTACTTTGTGGTCGGGGAGATCGACCCCATCAACCTGCGATCATTCCAGTCCGCGAACGTTCCTGACCTCGATGATAAGGCTGTCTTCAAGCCTTTCCCGATCAAGTTCAAGATTGCGCCGTGGCGTAAGGTGAGGCCTTGAGAAACTCGCATCTCTATCTGCAATTGGCATATAACACATATGACAGCCCAAGAGAACCACCGACTCGGCAAGACGCTCTGGAGCATCGCGGACCTGGTTCGGTGCCCGCAATCCTTGGACCCCCTTTAACGCTAGAATAGAGCCCGAGGAGAACCGCCTTCAACACCATCGAGCATCCCATACGGCTGACCGGCAGCGCCTTTGAAGGGCGCGGATATGACCCCGGTGCGAGCGCTTTCTTCTGGAAGAACCTGGAGAAGTCGCTCTACGACACAGCACGCATTACTGTCTTCGGCTCTTCGCGCCGAACGGGAAGGCCGATCAAGGAGCTTTCCGAGGCTTGGGCCCTTCGCATCGAAGATGAGGGACCGGACACCAAGCGTGGCGGACGGGTCTTCGTCGCGCTCTTGCCGATGATCGGGGACGCCGCCCCGAAGCTGTTTGAACAGCGGTCGCTCTTCGGAGACCCACTCAATCCGGAAGACACGGTACTCGATTGGCTAGGCGACGTCACGACCGCGATCTGGCGCGAAGAGCGCGACAGTACTCTGCTCGACAGTGCCCTCTTGACCCAAGTGGCGAAGTACAAAGGCGCTGAAAAGAAGGGTCTCGAAGAAGCTGAGATTAGCACCCGGCGTTTTCGGGCAACCCCTGTCCAGGTGAATTCCGAGCTCGGAACTCGGGCGGAGGGACTGGTCCACGAAACCCCGCCTACCCAGATTGCCCGCATCAAGGGGTTCCTGAATCAGATGGCCTATCTGGAGCGGAGCCTCTCACTCAACTTGGATGAGGGTCAGAGGCTGCGCGTCCTCTGGGAGCCGGAGGACATCGACGAAGTCAAGTCCCTTTTAGGAAGGCAAGTCCTTTTAGAAGGGAAGCTTGAGTTCCGTCCGAACGGTCAACCGCTCATTCTGGTCGCTGATCGCGTTCGTGAGGCGACGGCGAGGGACGATGCCTGGAGCGAACTGCCGCGCTCCGCACCCGCGCTTCTTCGTCAGTCTCGCCTGCTTCAGCCAAGCGAGACCAACCCCTTGAAAAGGCTGAGCGGCATCCTCGACGGGCGCGTGAGCGATGAAGAGTTCACGAGGATGGTGGAAGAATTCAGCAGGGCGTGACCGATTTCGTGCTGGACACGAACATTGTCCTCCACTACTCGCGGAAGAACAGCCCTGTAGCCGCGCAGGTCGAGGCAGACTACGGCATCCGTGCCGCTCGCTTCCGGCCCATGATCTGCGCGGTCACTCTCGGCGAGATGCGTGCTTTCGCTCAGGGATGGCCCGCGGACCGGGTCGAAAGTCTGGAGGCGATCCTGGACGAGCTTCTCGTGATCGATATCCACCGTGACGACGTCCTGAGTGAGTACGCGAGGCTGCACAAGTTCTCTGCCGACGGTAAGGAGCTGGCCGAAAAGGGCGCACGGGGGCGCAACATCAGCCACAACGATCTCTGGATCGCGGCCGCCGCAAATGCGGTAGACGCCACCGTCCTCACGACGGATGCCGACCTGATCCGGCTTCCTTCCAGTAGCGTCCGCGTCATCCAGGTGAACTCCAAGACGGGCGTGACGGAACAGAAAGTCCCATGACCACCCAAGAAAACCACCGACTCGGCAAGACACTCTGGGGCATCGCGGACCAGCTCCGCGGGGCGATGGACGCGGACGACTTCCGCGACTACATGCTCGTCTTCATCTTCCTGCGCTACCTTTCCGACAACTACGAGGAAGCGGCCAAGCGTGAGCTAGGCGGGGACTACCCGCCGGCGGGGCCGGAGAGCAAACGGACGCCGTTGGCGGTCTGGTACGCCGAGAACCCGGACGACGTGGCGCTTTTCGAGAGGCAGATGCGCTCGAAGGTTCACTACGTCATCCGGCCCGAGCACCTCTGGACGAGCATCGCCCACATGGCAAAACGCCAGGACCCGGAGTTGCTCCATACGCTGCAGGCCGCCTTCAAGTACATCGAGGAGCAGTCGTTCGAGAGCACCTTCCAGGGTCTCTTCTCGGAGATCAACCTCGCCTCCGACAAGCTCGGCCGCACCTACACCGACCGCAACACGCGCCTGTGGGGGATCATCGGCAAGATCGCCGACGGCCTGGCCGAGTTCTCGACCGATAGTGACACCTTGGGCGATGCCTACGAGTACCTCATCGGCCAGTTCGCGGCCGGGTCGGGCAAGAAGGCGGGCGAGTTCTACACCCCCCAGCAGATCTCGTCCATCCTCTCCGGCATCGTCACCCTCGACAGCCAGGACCCCACCCAGGGTCGGCGCAGCCATTTGGACAGCGTGCTCGACTTCGCCTGCGGCTCCGGCTCATTGCTGCTGAACGTGCGGCACCGCATGGGCGACCACGGCATTGGCAGAATCTACGGCCAGGAGAAGAACATCACCACCTACAACCTGGCGCGCATGAACATGCTGCTGCACGGGGTCAAGGACAGCGAGTTCGAAATCTATCACGGCGACACCCTCACCAACGATTGGGACATGCTGCGCGAGCAGAACCCGGCCAAGAAGCCACGTTTCGACGCGGTAGTCGCCAATCCGCCATTCAGCTACCGCTGGGACCCGACCGAGGCGCTGGGCGAGGACATGCGGTTCGCGAACTACGGTCTCGCGCCCAAGTCCGCCGCCGACTTCGCCTTCCTGCTCCACGGGTTCCACTATCTGAAGGAGGACGGGGTGATGGCGATCATCCTGCCCCACGGCGTGCTCTTCCGTGGCGGGGCCGAGGAGCGAATCCGCACCAAGTTGCTCAAGGACGGGCACATCGACACCGTGATCGGGCTGCCCGCGAACCTGTTCTATTCGACCGGCATCCCGGTCTGCATCCTGGTCCTGAAGAAGTGCAAGAAGGCGGACGACGTGCTGATCGTTAACGCCGCCGAGCAGTTCGTGAAGGGCAAGCGGCAGAACGTCCTGACCGACGAGCAGATCGACCGCATCGTGGGCACCTACCAGCACCGGCGTGAGGAACCTCAGTTTTCACGCCGCGTCTCGATGGACGAGATCGAGAAGAACGGCTTCAACCTCAACATCAGCCGCTACGTCTCGACTGCGCAAGCCGAAGCCGAAGTCGACTTGACCGCGACTCACGCCGTGTTGGTTAGGATCGAGGCCGACATCGCGGAAGCCAAGGCAAGGCATAACGTGTTCCTTGCCGAACTGGGCCTCGATCCGATACCCTGAACCTCGATGAGAGGGCCCTTGAAGCGATCGGGAGTCAACGCGCCTCGATTTGCTCCAGTTTTCAGATCAATACGCCGATGGCTAGGAGTGAGGCATCGGGCGTTTCCACGGTTTGGCGCCATCTTAACGGACAAGGTGTCCCAAGCATGGCTAAACTCAAGCGTACTGTCATTATTGGCGGGGCCAGCGGCAGCAGCGGCCCGGTAACGTTCAAGCTCGTCCGGGGTCAGACGTTCATCACGGAACGCACGTCGCCGACCAATCCGAGCACGGCCGGGCAGCAAGCCGCTCGCAGCCGGTTCACGACCAGTTCTCGAGCCTACAAGGCGTTCAGCGCGGCACAGGTGGCGGCGTGGGACGACTACGCGGCGGCGGCCACCGAGCGTGACGCGATCACCGGGGGGCGACGATTCAAGGATGGAATGAACGCCTATGTCGCGTTAGCCACGAAGTACCTGCAGGTCACACCGGCGGGTACGGCGCCGACGTCGCCTCCCGCGACTCCGTTCACTGCGCCGGGCGTGACGCTCACGGCCGTCGGCGCCTCGGGCAAGGTGACGTTCACGGCAAGCGGACCGCTACCGGCGACCGTCCGGGCCGAGCTGCTCCTGCAGAAGCTCGCCAGTGCCAATCGCAAGCCACAGAAGGGTGCGTATCGCTCGAAGGCGTTCGCATCGTTTCCGATTGGCGGCCTGAGCCAGGACGTGACGGTTCCGCCCGGTCACTATGCCGCCGCCTACCGATTCGTCAATGCTTCGACCGGGCAGGCAACCGAGATGCAGGTCATCGGCGTTCAGCAAGTGACGCTCTCGGTCGAGCTCGGCGGGCAGAAGACGAACCGCAAAGCCGCCTAAAGTGTCGACCAGGGGTTGGGCTTGGGCCTGACCCCTCTAGACCCCGCGGCCAGACACGTCCGGGGTCGACGAAGTGGTACGGCTTTGGTCCGAGGCGATGCCTCCAAGCCGTGCCAATCGTCACAAACACGTATGCCCAAGGGAGTGCGCCAATGGACCGAGCAGCGTGAACTCGATAGCCTCTCGCCCTACGCCGCGAAGGCGGCCGAGAGCGAGGGTCGGCCGGTGCCCGAGGAACTGGATCCCGTTCGAACGTGCTTCCAGCGCGATCGCGACCGGATCCTCCATTGCAAGAGCTTTCGACGGCTCAAGCACAAGACCCAGGTCTTCATCGATCCGACCGGGGATCACTATCGGACGCGCCTCACCCACAGCCTCGAAGTGGCGCAGATCGGACGCACGATCGGGAGGGCGCTGCGCCTCAACGAGGACCTCATCGAGGCGATTGCGCTCGGTCACGACGTCGGTCACACGCCGTTCGGCCATGCCGGCGAGTCGGCTCTGGATGCCGCGATTCGGGCCCTGCCCGCTGGGGATCGGCCAGACGGTTTCCGGCACTACGAGCAGTCGCTGCGGGTGGTCGATGTCCTCGAACGGCTCAACCTCAGCCAGGAAACCCGGGCCGGCATCGGCGGGCACAGCAAGGGGCGGAAGGACCTCTCGGCTCACGACGGCATCCCGACTTCGACGCTGGAGGCGGCGGTCTGCCGGATCAGCGACCGGATCGCCTACCTCAACCATGATCTCGACGATGCCTTGCGGTCGGGGATCATCTCGACGATTCCCGACGAATTCGCCGAGATCGGCGACACTCACAGTCAGCGGATCGGGGCGATGGTCGAAGATGCGATCGTCCAGAGCCTCGACAAGCCCGCGATCGTGCTCTCGCCTTCGATGCTAGGTCGACTGAACGCTCTGAAAGAGTGGCTGTTCGAACGAGTCTATCTGCGCTACCCCGAGCTGTACCCCGACATTCCCAAAGCCCAAACCCTGGTGCAAGAGCTGTTCGTGCACTATCTCACACCGTTCGCGCTTCCAGACGGGTTCGTGGGGGTCCAAGGGGCGATCGACTATGTCGCAGGCATGACGGATCGATTCGCAATGGCGACGTACGTGCGGCTGAAGATGCCGCGAGCGTTCGAGCCTATCGAATGATCGCCGCGATGTTCTAGGCGTAGGTGTCGAGAGCGGTCGAGATCTTTGCGATCGAGGTCTTCGCGTTCCCAAACACCATGACTGTGTTGTCGTTGAGGAACAATTCGTTATCGACACCGGCGAAGCCAGGATTCATCGATCGCTTACTCACGATGACCGTGCGCGCTTTGTCGACGTCGAGAATCGGCATTCCGAAGATCGGGCTCGTCTTGTCGTACCGCGCGGCCGGATTGACGACGTCGTTTGCTCCGATCACGAGCACCACATCGGTTTCGGGGAAGAGCGGGTTGATCTGCTCCAGTTCGAACAGCTGCTCATAGGGGACGTCGGCTTCGGCCAGGAGCACGTTCATGTGGCCGGGCATCCGTCCGGCAACGGGGTGTACCGCGTATTTGACGTCGATCCCCATGCCCATCAACTTGCCCGCCAACTCCTTCGTCTGGTGCTGCGCCTGCGCGACGGCCATGCCGTAGCCGGGGACGATCACGACGGTGTTTGCGTTGGTCAGGAGGATTGCGGCGTCCTCCGGTGAGTAGCTCTTCGGCTGCTTGCCCGAGATCGCTTTGCCTCCCGCGGAGACCTCGGAGCCGACCGCTCCGAAGAGCACATTGCCGAGCGAACGATTCATCGCCGTGCACATCTGGAGCGTGAGGATCAAGCCGCTCGCGCCGACCAAACCGCCGCCGATCAGAAGGGCGTTGTTGGTGAGGACGAAGCCGGCAAGCCCGGCGGCGCAGCCGGTGAACGAGTTGAGAAGCGAGATGACGACGGGCATGTCCGCGCCGCCGATCGGCAGGACCCCCGACACTCCCAAAACAAGCGACGCGACCACGAGCCCGACGAAGATCGGAATCGTCGCTTGGCCGAACGCGAGGATCGCCAACGCCATCGCAAGCGTCACCACGAGGAGGAGCAGATTGAAGACCTGCTGGCCTTTGAACGTGAGCGGACGGCCCGGCAGGAGCTCTTGGAGTTTGCCGAACGCGATCAAGCTCCCAGAGAAAGAGATGGAGCCGATGATCGCGCTCAACACGGTCGTGATGCCTTGGACGCTTGCCGCGTGGTGACCGAGCGCATCGGCCTCGAGGAACTCGAAGAGCGCGACGAGGGCCACGGCTCCGCCGCCGAGCCCATTGAGAAGGGCGACCATCTGGGGCATGGCCGTCATCTGGACCCGCTTAGCGGACACGAAACCACCGATCGCTCCGACACCGACCGCGGCTCCGATCCAGGCCAGATTCGCGGGCTGGATCGATGGCGAGAACATGGTCACGACCAGCGCCACGGCCATGCCGAACATGGCCACCCAGTTCCCGCGCCGGGCCGAGACCGGCGAGTTCATCAGCTTCAGGGAGAGGATAAAGCAGACGGCGGCCACGAGATAGCCGATGTCGATCAGTTCGCGGCTCATGACTTCTTCCCCTTGCGTGATCGAAACATCTCGAGCATTCGGTCCGTGACGACGAATCCGCCGACGACGTTCAGAGTGCCGAACAGGACGGCAGAGACCCCCACGATCGTCATGAGCAGGTTCTCGGCCTTGCCGAGCACCAGAAGGCCTCCGACGAGGATCACGCCGTGAATCGCATTCGTAGCCGACATGAGCGGCGTATGCAGAGTCTGGGGGACCTTCGCGATGACTTCGAGACCGACAAAGACCGCGAGAATGAAAACCGTGACGATGGGAATGAGTGCGGCAAGCGTTTCGTTCATGAGGAACCTCCCTTTTCGAGGCTCAACCGGGTGGGTTCGTGGTAGATGCGACCCTCATGGGTCACGAGCGTCTCTCGGAGAATCTGGTCTTCGAGGTCGAGCTTCATTTGCCCGCCGGGCGCAAGGAGGAGCAGGAGTTCGGCGACGTTCTTGCTGTACATTCGGCTCGCGTCCGTCGCCATATCGCTGAGCAGGCTTGTCGGACCCAGGATCTTCACTCCGTCAACCTCCACGGATTGACCAGGGATCGTCGCCTCGCAATTGCCTCCGTTCGGGGCAGCGAGATCGACGATCACCGAACCGTAAGGCATCTTCTTGACCATTTCGCGCGTGATGAGGACCGGCGCGGGCCGGCCAGGGATCAGCGCCGTCGTGATGACGACATCGTTCTTCGGGAGCCTGGAAGCGATCAGCTCCAGCTCCTTGACGTGGGTGTCGGCGGAGACTTCCTTGGCGTATCCCGACGCATCCTCGGCGTCGTCGACCTTGAGTTGCATCTGGACGAAGCGGGCGCCGAGGCTCTCGACCTGCTCTTTGACTGCCGGGCGCACGTCGAATGCTTCGACGATCGCGCCCAGGCGCCTGGACGTCGCGATCGCCTGGAGTCCGGCGACACCGGCACCGATGACGAGGACCTTTGCCGGCGGGAGCGTTCCCGCCGCCGTCATGAGCATCGGGAAGAACTTCGGCAAGCTGTCGGCGGCGAGGAGCGCGCCTTTGTAGCCGGCGATCGTGCTCATGGAACTCAGCGCGTCCATGCTCTGGGCACGGGTGATCCGCGGGATCAACTCCATCGCGAAGACCGTGACTTGGCGCTCGGCGAGGGCGGCCACGCACCTGAGGTTGGAACTCGGGGAAAGGAACGCAATCAGCGTTTGCCCCGGACGGAACGTGGCGGCCTCGGCCACGTCTTTGTCCGACGGACCGTTGACCTTCGCCACCAAGTCGGCTGTTCCGAGGACTTCCTGCTCGGTTCCAAGCAGATGGGCGCCGGCTTCGCTGAAAGCGACGTCAGGGAACCCGGCTTGGGTCCCGGCACCCGCTTGAACGACGATTTCGAAACCCGACTCGGCGAGCTTCTTGACGACCTCGGGAACCAGCGCGACCCTCCGCTCCCCAGGCGTGGATTCCCTGACGACTCCGACTTTCATGATCCTCCCTGACACGTCGAGTCCCCTGATGTGTTGATTCGCGACCAACGTCGCGAATCCTGCCGCTGTCATGCGAACTTAGGGCACAATCACGGCCATGCGGGTCTTGGTGGTCGGCGGTGGAGGACGCGAGCATGCCCTTGCTTGGAAGCTCAGCCAGGAGGCCGAGGTCTTCTCGGCGCCAGGGAATCCGGGTATCGCCCAAATCGCGGAGACGTTTCCGGTCAGGGCCGACAACGAGGAGGGCATGGTCGCCCTGTGCGAGCAGATCGCACCGGAAGTGGTGCTCGTGGGACCGGAGAATCCGCTGCTTGCCGGTCTGGGCGACCGTCTTCGTGCGCGGGGCGTTTCGGTCTTCGGACCGAGCGCGGCCGCGGCCGCGCTCGAAGGCTCCAAGGCATGGGCCAAAGAACAGATGCTTGTCGCGGGAGTTCCCACGGCCCACCACCAGTCGTTCCGCGATTTCGACGCCGCGGTGGCATACGCCGCGTCCCGTTTCGATGGAGGGCGTCAGGTCGCGGTCAAGGCGAGCGGCGCCGCTCTCGGGAAGGGAGTCGTCGTCGCCCAGACGCATGAGGAGGCGCGCGACGCCCTCGAGGCGATGCTCGTCGACCGAGAGCATGGCGAGGCCGGGGCAACCGTCGTCGTGGAGGACGCACTGGTTGGGCGCGAGTTCTCACTCCTTGCCTTAGTTTCGGAGACGGAGGTCCGGTGCCTGCCCGTGGCGCAAGACTACAAGCGGGCGCTCGACGGCGATCACGGCCCCAATACCGGCGGAATGGGGAGCGTCAGCCCCGTCTCGTGGCTGACCGAGGACCTCGTCGCGCGCGCCGAAAGGGAAGTGATCGTCCCGATCGTTCGGCACCTGGCCGCACAGGGCCTCGACTATCGAGGATGCCTGTTCGCTGGTCTCCTGGTCGAGGATGGAACTCCCTATTGTCTCGAGTACAACGTGCGCTTCGGCGATCCCGAGACGCAGTCGATCGTTCGGCGGCTCGGACCGGGTTTTGCCCAGGCCATTCTCGACGTCGCCGAGGGCCGTCCAATCGGAGCGATCGAGGTGACGCGGGACGCGGCCGTTTCCGTTGTCGTGGCGAGCGGCGGCTATCCGGGAACGATCGAGACCGGGTTTCCCATCGACATCGGCCCAATGCCGGAGGGCGTCGAGATCTTCCACGCCGGGACGGCATCGCTCGATGGGTGTCTCGTCACCGCCGGCGGTCGCGTTTTTGCGGTGAGCGCTGTCGGCTCGACCGTCGCCGACGCACGGGAGCGCGCGTATGCCGGTGGCGCTCAGGTCGGGTTTGCGGGGGCTTGGTGTCGACGCGACATTGGTGCCTGCACTAAGGGACAAAGCGCGTCAAGACAAACAGATTGATCGCCGGAGGCGAGCTCTGGATCGTGTCATAAAAGCCCACCGCAAGTGTGTATCCCACCGTGATTCGGTCGCTCGACCGGAGAAAGTCCACCGCAGCCGCGGCATTCTCGAATCCGAACGTTGGAGAGCCGATCAGCATTGACTCAAGTCGCGAGCGTAGCGGCTCGGACAGCTCCGACGCCGTCGTCCGACCGAGCTTCGCCGCGCTCAGGCCGCCGACCTTGGCGAGGACTCGCTCAAGGTACTGCGCCGCCAGCTCGCGACTCACCTTCGCCTCCACTTCCAGCTGCTCGTCGACCCGCTTGGCCGCGATCGCATACAGCTGGCGCTTCGTCATCGTGGTGTTCAAAACCGTCGTCGTGAACTGGGTGCCGGGGTCGCCGGGCGAGGCGGTGGTTGGAGCCGGCTTCGGGTACACAAGCGGGGAGCTGCGCAGGATCGCGGCCTGCTGAGCGTCCCAAGGTGAGTCGTGGGAAAGCGAGAGCGTCTCGCTACGTCCTCCCTTTTCGATCGTCACATAGGGGTACGCGAACAATCCGATCGTCCCTTCGGCACGATCCAAGTTGGGGAGAGCGAGGTAACCCGCAAGCCATCGACCGACGGCACCCCGATCTCTTTCGGTCAAGTCGCCGAATCGAGTCGTGCCAAACCGATCGTCGGCCAGTGTCATAAAGGCTCGAAGTACGTCGGACTGTTGTCGCACACGTCGGAGCGCCCCGGTCTCCATATCCAACACGATCAGCGCGCCGTTTTCGACCGACGCAACGAGGTTGGGAGAGGTATTCAGGCGTTGAGCCACTTCCGCCGGAGTGCCCGTCTGCGCCTCGGCGGTGACGCGTCCGACGAGGGCGCTCGACTGCGAGACGACCGCGACATCTGGTGTTTGGACGGGGGAAAGCGCGAACAAGACCCCTGTGATCAGAGCGAGATTCAACCGCCTCCTCCGTTACCGTTGCCGGATACCACCCACGTCCTTTCGAATCGGTGCTCCAAGTATCGTTCGTTCCGACGCTCCCAGCCCGATTTCATGTGTGGTACTCGGCGTTGATGCGGACGTAGCCATAGCCGAAGTCACACGTATAGAACGTTGCGCTCGCGCCCGGGCCGAGAGTCAGTTCGATCCGCACCACGTCTGATTTGAGGGCGGTCGAGACGCGCCGGGCATCAAATGAGGCCGGGGTGCCGTCCTCGAACAACAAGTACTCCTCGCCCCCACTGAGGACCGCCAGCCGCGCTTCGTTTGGATCGAAGGGGACTCCCGCGCGGCCGGCGGCCGCCATGATCCGACCCCAGTTGGGGTCGCACCCAAACATCGCCGTCTTCACGAGCGGAGACTCCGCGATCGTGCGCGCGATGCGAGCCGGATCGGACGAACCGGTCACTTGGATCTCAAGGAGTTTGGTCGCGCCTTCACCGTCCCGAGCGATCTGACGGGTGAGGGAGAGACAGACCGACCCGAGGGCCTCGTCCAGTTGCGCGTCCGACGGTTCGACCTCGCTCGCGCCGTTGGCGAGGACGAGGAGCATGTCATTCGTGCTCGAGTCGCCATCCACGGTCAGGCAGTTGAACGTGTGCGAAGCGGCTCGCTCCAGCGCCTGCTGCAACCGATCAGGAGACACCACGAGATCGGTGACGACAAAGGCGAGCATGGTCGCCAGTCGCGGCGCGATCATCCCGCTGCCTTTGCCCATGCCGAAGATCCGGGCGACCCCGACTTCGGCATACGCGGACTTCTCGACGAGGTCGGTGGTGAGGATCGCTTCCATGAACGGCCGCGGGTCGTCGCCGAGCGCTTGGGAGGCGAGCTCGATACCCTTTTCGAGCTTGACCATGTCCATCAGGTGACCGATCACCCCCGTCGAAGCCACCGCCACTTCCTCGGCGGAGACCCCGAGCGCGTTGCCGGCAAGGGTCGCCATACGCCGACTATCCCGCAGGCCCTGCTCGCCGGTGCAGCAGTTGGCGTTGCCGCTGTTGACGGCGATCGCGCGCAACGTCCCCCGAGACGTAGCCTCACGGGAGACGTCGACACATGCGGCATGGACCAGATTCGTGGTGAACACGCCTGCCGCGGCCGCGGGTCGGTCGGAGACGATCAGGCCGACGTCGTTGCGGCGGTTCTTGAGCCCGCATCGGGCTCCGGCGAGTTGAAAGCCTCGCGGGATCATGGCCACACCCCGGCGAGAGGAAGTCCGGTCTCTTCGGGAAGCCCGAGCATCAGGTTCATGTTCTGGATCGCTTGGCCCGCTGCCCCCTTCACGAGGTTGTCGATGACCGAGACGAGAATCGCGTAGCCGGTCCGCTCGTCGACCGCGGCCGCGAGGAGGCACCGATTGGAGCCGAGCACGTGCTTGGTGCTCGGGAATCCTTCATCGAGAACGGCGACGCACGTGCGGCCTTCATATCGGCTCCGCCAGAGCCCGCGAACGGTGTCGGCGTTGACGCCAGGCGTCACCGGAACATGGATGGTCGAGCAGATACCGCGCGGAATCGGAAGGAGATGGGGCGTGAAGCGCACGGTCATCCCGAGTTGCTGTTCGATCTCGGGGGTGTGGCGATGCCCTGTGACGCCGTAGGGCTTGAACCCTCCAGCGAGTTCGGAGAACAGGAAGTCGGTCTCCTGCTTCGACCGGCCGGCTCCACTGACACCGCTCTTGGCGTCGATCACCGGGGTGCCGGCAACGATTCCGGCTTCTGCGAGCGGCATCAGGGCGAGCAGGCTCGCGGTCGGATAGCAGCCGGGGTTTGCGACGATGCGCGCCTGACCCAAGGCCCTGCGATCTGCGAGTTCGGTGAGTCCGTAAACGGGCCAGGGCTCAAGACCTCCCGGGTGATCGAGGCGGTACCAGGCCGGGTACTGGGCGAGGTCGGTGAGTCGGAAGTCGGCGGAGAGATCGATCACTCGGGACCGTTCGGCAAGGCTCGGTGCGTGGTGCATGGCAAAGCCGTTCTCTTGGCAGAGGAACACCACGTCGACCTCCCATCCGCACGGGTCGAAGCGCGTAAGCACGAGGTCGGTCGCGAGCCACGGGCACGAACTGCGCAACGGCTGGCCCGCTTGACGCTCCGACGTAACGACCGCGACCTCGGCGTTCGGATGCCCCGCCAACAATCGCACGATCTCCGCTCCGGTGTAGCCTGTCGCCCCGACGACTGCAACCGTGACCTTCATCGCTGAAGGGTACCCGTGCCGGTTCAGACACGCACGATCAGGACCGAATGGGGTGTGCCGACGACCTGGTCGAATGAGACGCTTCCCAGGCGCGTCCGCTCCAGGAAGCCGTGCCCCTGGGCACCAAGGACGAGAAGGTCGGCTTGGTGCTCGATCATCGCCTCCGACAGGGCTTCAAACGGCCTCTTCTCGATGACTTGGGCATCGACCGCGCAACCCAGGGTGCGAAACCGGTCGGCAAACGATCGGGTCCGGTCGAGAAGCTTCTCCGAGAACCAGCCCTTGACCTCGTCGCCGAGTTTGGGCACGTCTTGAACCATGAGCTCGGCGAGCTCGGGTTCGACGACGTTCGCGGTCACGACCACGACCTTCGCGAGTCCTCTCGGAGCCATGGCCACGAACCGCTCGAGGCACGTCATCGAGTAATCGGAATGATCGGTTCCGAAGATCACCGTCACGGCTCCGTCGCGTGAAGTCTGACCTTTGCCGAAGAGCACGCTGTTGTGGGCTCCGACAGCCAGCCCCTTCGACATACTTCCGAAGAAGAGGGAGCTCCAGAAGCCTTGTTGCGCGGAGCCGACGGCGGTGAGATCGGCCCCCAGATCGTCGGCTCGATCGATCGTCACCTCGACGGGGGCGCCGTAGATTACGTCTTGCGCCGTGATCCGGTAGTGGCCCGCAAGGGTCTCGGCCGCTTGAGCAAGAGCCTCCTTGCCCTGCCTCAGGCGTTCGGCCATGATCATCGCGACCGGGCTGTCTTGAGGGAGATCCGGGAACGAGCCGTCGGGCAACACCGACTCGACGATGTGGAGAAGGGAAGCCGAACTGTCGTGAAACGAGAGCCGGTTGAGCATCCTCGCCGCCGGCTCCCAGCGGGACTGAGCGTCCACGCTGACGAGAATTTGCATACCCTCATTTTGCCAGGGATCGACTTTGGGTTACAATACGGGCCGGTCAGCCATGTTTGCCCTCAATTTCTACACGGATTTGTACGAAGAGGTCCTCCGGAACGGTCGCAAGGCGGCGACGATCCGACTCGGGGATAAGTCCGACAAATACAAGACGGGCATGATCGTATGGATCACGGTCGGGCCCCGGTTCGGACGACGCCAGAAGCTCTACAACGCGATCATCGACCGCGTCGAGGTCAAGCCGATCGCGGAACTCTCGCCCCGCGACATCGAGCGCGAGAATCCGGAGCTTCGCGGGCAGGACGAGGTGATCTCGATGCTCAGCCGCATTTATGGCGAGTTCATCACGCCCGCCCATCTGGTGACCGTGATCTACTTCTCCCGGGTCGATGACGGCTACGCGTAGATCACGCGAAGCACTTCGTCGACGCTCGTGATCCCCATCAGGATCTTCTGGACCGCGTCCATCTGAAGGCTGCGCATGTCGTTCTCGATCGCGAGGCGCCGGATGATGTGGCTCGGCGACTTCTTCAGGACCTCGTCTCGGATCGGGTCGTTGAGCGCCATCAGCTCATGGACGCCGGTTCTGCCTTTGTAGCCCGTCCCCTTGCACGTGTCGCACCCCGCTCCCTTGAAGAGAGTGATCTCACCGTGGGTGTCGGCGCCGATCTCCTCGGGCACCGGGAAGCCGTACCGGAGCAGGCTCTCGCGGTTGGCGGTGTAGGATTCCTTGCAATTGGGGCAGATCTGGCGGACGAGACGCTGGGCGAGAACCCCGATGATCGAGGAGGAGATGAGGAACGGCTCGACCTCCATGTCGATCAGGCGGGTCGGAGCCGAAGGCGCGTCGTTGGTGTGGAGCGTGCTGAGGACCAAGTGGCCGGTCAGAGCCGCCTCCATCGCGATCGTGGCCGTCTCCTGATCGCGCATCTCACCGACCATGATCACGTCCGGATCCTGGCGGAGCATCGCGCGAAGGCCGGCGGCGAACGTCATGCCGGCGCGGACGTTGACGTTGCACTGGTTGATGCCGGAGAGCTCGTACTCGACCGGATCCTCGATCGTGATGATGTTGTTGTCCCCGGTCGAGAGCTTGTTCAGGATCGAGTAGAGCGTCGTCGATTTGCCCGATCCGGTCGGCCCCGTGACGAGGATGATGCCGAAGCTGCGCGCAGCCATGTCCTCGATGATCTTCAGGTTGTGGGGCAAGAAACCGAGCTTGGATAGGCCGACGTTGATGCCGCCCTTGTCCAAGATGCGCATGACGATCTTCTCGCCATAGACGACGGGAAGCGTCGAAACCCGGAAATCGTAGTCCTTTCCGCCGATCACGGCCGAAATGCGGTTGTCCTGGGGGGCCCTCTTCTCGGCGATGTCCATGTTCGACATGATCTTGAAGCGTGAGGTGAGCGGGGCGAGCACCTTCTTCGGGAGCTTCATCCCCTCGATCATCACGCCATCGACGCGATACCGGACGCACACGCCATCCTTGCGCGGCTCGATGTGAATGTCGCTCGCCTTGTCCGTGACCCCCTGATTGACGATCAGGTTGGCGAGGCGAATGATCGGCGCATCTTCGCCCATCTCGCGGAGTTGGGCTTCGCTGAGCTCGTCGTCTTCCTGGGTCGAGATCTCGAGGTCGCCGTCGAAATCCCGCATGACGCCGGCAATTGCGTCGGTCACGTTCGTTTCGAGTTTGTAGTGCGCTCCGAGGGCGTTCAGCAGGTCCTCTTCGACCGCGATCACCGGCTCGATGTCCATCCCCGTCGTCATGCGCAGTTCATCGACGACGAACACGTCGAGCGGATTCGCCATCGCGACCAGGAGCTTCTTGTCATGACGCTCGAGGGGAATCGCGCGGAAACGCTTCGCGATCTGGGCGCTGAGGAGGTGGAGCGCCTCGGGCTCCGGGACGACATCGGCGATGTCGACGAACGGAATGCCCCAGACCTTGCCGAGGCAGCGGACCCGGTCGCGTTCGGACACGAGGCCCATCGTCACGAGGACGCGAGCGATCGGGTCGGTCCCGCCGAGTTCGCGCTGCTTGTCTTCCGCAAGCCGCAGCTGATCGGGACTGATCAAGCCCTCCGTTACAAATACGTCACCCGTGAGCATCGCCGGGTTGGTTGTTCCACCCTGGCCGGTTGGCCGGACCGGTAGTTGTGTCGGGAATCGCCGTGCCGGAATCAGGGAGATATCTCACGCATTGCATCCACAGCTGAATCACAGCTGATAGGCTTGTCCACCGCTGATCGGCCTGTTCAGAGCTGATCGGCTTGTTCAAAGCTGATAGGCTTGTTCAAAGCTGATAGGCTTGTTCACCTCTGAACAGGCTTCCTTGGAAGGTCCTCCCCTGATTCGGCGATGTTCGTGCGCCGCATCGGGGGAGGTGGNNCTCTCGCGGGACGGAGGGGGTCCCCATTTCTCGGCACCGAGACAGCGTCCGGGTCGCATAACTCACCGACCTTCCGAACAATCCACCCTTGCGACGACCTGGGCTGCGCCATGGCCATTGCGCAAAGAAGCACAAGGAGAAGGGTTGGCATCCCGCAAAATGTACCGTACTGTAAACATCAGTCAATACTCATTCACACGCGCTGTGCCCATCAGAGCACTATCGCACGGAGAGAACTGTGAACNNCAGCGCGACTTCTTCGGGCATCAGCGACCCAACTTCTTTTCCAAGCACCAAGAAGTCCAACAATAGGGGTCAACGGGTAGGCTAGCGTGCCAAATAGCAGGTCTTCGAGGAAGTTCCACGTTGGGTTGCTTCTGCTCATCGTCGCAGGCTTCGTGGCGTTAGGCTGTGTCACCCTGTATTGGCTAGCACAGGTCCAGTTCTCATCGCCAAGAGTTGGCGGAAGACTTTTGATCAAAGGGTATCTCTTGGAAGAACGAGCAAAGACGGGCCAATGGCCGCAAGACCTCTCAGGTCTTGCGGTTTACATCAGTCCGAAGTACAACGCCGATGAAGCGGGCAGAGAGTATCTGTTGAAAATGAAGCCGACAATCCGAGACATCCGGCAAACACCCTCTACGTTCGAGTGTATCGTTGTGTACAGCGACGGGGAGACTCAGCGCGTTGAACTTGAGTACCATGAGAGGGAGTACGGTGATGCGGTGCCGAATGGAGAACGATGACCCGTCGAGCTCACGTACGATCATGAGGACAACGTTCTGACCGTCACGGACGAGCGCAACAAGACGGGGTCGTA
>DKKT01000035.1 GCA_002455425.1 Chthonomonas sp. UBA6659
CGTCCGTCATCGAGGCTGAGCGACGCGTAGAAGGCCAAAAGGCAGAGCGTCATGGCAAGAACCAACGGTGGGTCGGCGAGCATCATCCGGTTCACACCGACGGCGAGGACGCTGGATCCGAGAACCAGAATCGACCAGATGGCGCTCGACGTCCCGAGCCACCGCTTTGCCGCCATGAAGACCGCCACCAAGGTCCCCGCTCCACAAAGCACCGAGGGAAGTCGGGCGCCGAACTCACCACCGAACAGGGCGATCGTCGGCATCGAGAGCCAATAGAGGAGAATCGGCTTTTCGAACCAAGTTTGTCCGTTGAAGTAGGGCGTGGTCCATTCGCCGCGCCGGAGCATCTCGGCGGCTGCGCCGGCATAGAAGCCCTCGTCGAGGTCGAACAAGCCGTACGTCCAGAAACCGAGGAGCGGAAGGAGGCAGGCTACCCAGACCCACGGGAGGATCTTGCGGGTACCGGTTCCGACCTCATCCGGGACGTCGTCCACTCAGAACCGTACCGAGTACGCAACCGACAAAAGCGTCTCGTCCTGTCGATAGAGCATGCGCAGGGCAAGGCCGGGGAGCGGCTTCATCTCAAAGCCGGCCGTCATGCGGAAGGAGTCATGCTCGGCGAGCAGCCGAAAGTGATCGGTGAAGGGGAGCGAGGCGCCGACGAAGAGTCCACGGAGGCTCTCGGTCCCGAAGCCCAGCGTCAGTTCGGGGGGCGAGTTCTCGTTGTAGAGGCCGTCGGGAGCGATGCGGAAAGTGGTCGCAACGTAGATCGAGCGTCCGTCTCGGGTCTTGTTGAGGGCGTCGCGCACGCCGACGCTGAGTCCGGGAGTAAGGTCCGTGACCGGAACGACGTAGTTGTAAGCGAAGTTGAACGAGCCGATTTGAGCGTTGGGGCTAAGGTTTTCGTAGAGCAGTTCCGCGTCGAAGGAGTGCCCGATCCCGGCGCCGAGAAAGCCCTGGACATGGTCTCGGTCCCGAGTGGACCACATGAATTCCGTTCGAACTTGGCCGAATCGGAGCTTATTGCCGGTCGGGATCAGGATCAGTCGGTCGGCCCAGCTTAGGCTCGTCACCGAAAGGAAGGCGAGGGCAAGGCTGAAGCGGGCGGGGTGAGCCATCTCCCGATTATCGCGCAACTGCCCTCCAAAAAACGGGGCCTACTCTGCAGAGAGTAGGCCCCGACTGGGATCGAATTCAGGCGAGCTTAGTTATCGCCGGTTTTGCCGAAGTTGGCAACCAGGATATCGAAGTCGTCCGAGTTGATCATGTCGTCGTTGTTGAGGTCAGCGCCGGCATCCCAAGGAGCGGAGGTGACCGCGTTGTTCGGGCTGTCAAACGCGCCACCGAAGTTGGCAACGAGAACGTCGAAGTCATCGGAGTCGATGAGGTTGTCGTTCGTCGCGTCGCCGTTGTACTCGGTGAGCTGGCTGAAGTCGACCGTGCCGCCCGAGACAGGTCGGGTGATGCGGCACCAGTGACCGGGGCCGTCTTCAGCGATGTTGCGGACCTTGACCGAAACTTCGACGACCGGAGTCGAGGAAGCCGGGTCGATCAGGAGTTCGAACTCGCCGCCCGGGCCGATGGCCACGAGCTGCTCGTCGACCTGGTTGCCACCCGCGTCGCGCATCTGGAAGAGAGCGGACGTGATCTGGCGGTTGCCGCCCGCACCGATGACATCGCCGAGACCGAGCGTGCCGGTGATCTTGGCGCGGTTGTCATCCACGAACATCGACTGGCGGAGGCTCATGGTCCCGAGTGGGCCAATCGGACCGGCATATCCACCGTAGTCGTAGTACTCGGCGGCGACCAGATTGTAATCGGACGGGAAGTCGTCGTCGTACTGGAAGGAGGACGAACCGGACGGGTTCGTTCCCGGATAGGCGACGTCGCCCGGGCTGCACCAGTTGTTGAACGCCTGGTAGGCATACTGGGTGGCGCCGAGCGGAGCGATGTTGCCGCTACCGTCGACAGTCAGCCAGACCAAGCTGGAAGAACCGTTGCCGTTCCGCGGAAGCGGGAAGCCAAGGTTCGTACCGCTCAGGTCGACCGGGAAGATATAGAATCCGCCAGGCACGACGCCCCAGTCGACGATCACCCCGTAGAGGTCATCGGAACTGGCGATTCCGGTGGCCGGACCGGCAGGATTGAGGTAGGCCCACGGGTGTCGATCGAAGTAGTTCGAGTTGCCCACGAACGTCAGACAGCGAAGCGAGCCGCTGGCCGGGTTCGTGGCAGCCGGGTTCCAAACTGCGATCCAGGCGGAGTACTGGGCGCTCGTTTGGGCGTACGGCGGGTTCACCCGCACGTCGTTGACCGCGTACGGGGCGCTGTAGAGCCATCCGAACCACCAGCTGTAGCCGGGGCCATAGGCCACGTCGGTCGACGTCGGACCGTAGAAGCTGACGTCGTGGCCGCCGCCGAGGCCGTCGATCGCGGCCGGGTTCGAGTTGAGGCCGTCATAGCCATTGGCCCAGGACGGGACTTCGGCACGCTGCCGATTCGTGAGGTCGATGGCCGGGCCGATCGGTCGCATGTTGCGATCGACGCGCCAGGCTCGAACGGGCTGAAGCGTCTCCGCTCGCGGGGTGACGGCGAGTTCGCGGGCCGTCTGGGCCATCGCCGGCACCGCGACGAGCGCAGCGGCAGCAAAAGCAGCGAACTTGAAGCAATTGGATTTCATGGAATTGCACTACCTCCAGAAAAGATGCAGGTTGGAATGGCTCCAACACCGATTGAACGTGCAAGGAAGGACGAAAGCGAAACGCTGATCGTTCACCGATCTGCGTCTACTCTTCCCCAGCGGGACAAGAATCCTTTCGATCATTCGCTCATGAAGCCGCAGGCGTAAGGTGGGGGCCGCTCACGGCAGTCTGCACGCCGCCTGGTACGGCGACCATCAGATTGACAACCTAACGGAACCTAGGATATCACAGCTTGGCGGCCAGAACGCGATTTTCGGCCAAGATTCGGCAAAGTCGCTAGGTCGTCGTCAATTCTGCACGTCCTCATCGGGAAGGCGATGTCCCAGCTTCTCCCGCTTCGTTTGAAGGTAACGAGCGTTGAATTCGGTGGGGGATGCCATCAGAGGCACGTGCTCGACCACTTCGAGGCCGTATCCCTGCAATCCGGCAATTTTTGCAGGGTTGTTCGTCATGAGCCGAAGTCGTCGCAGCCCGAGATCGGCGAGCACTTGTGCCCCGAGACCATAGTCGCGCAGGTCGGCCTTGAACCCGAGCGCTTGGTTGGCTTCAACCGTGTCCATGCCCTGGTCCTGGAGACTGTACGCCTTGAGCTTGTTCAGGATGCCGATCCCGCGGCCCTCCTGAGCGATGTAGAGCACCACGCCTCGACCCTCCTTCTCGATCATTTCGAGGGCAAGCGCGAGCTGATCGCCACAGTCGCAACGGAGAGAGCCGAGGAGATCACCCGTGAGGCAGCTCGAGTGGACGCGCACGAGCACCGGCTCCTCCGTGCAGACATCGCCCTTCACGATCGCGACATAGGGATGCGATTCGACGCTCGTCTCGTAACCGTAGAGCTTGAACTCGCCAAACTTGGTCGGGAAGTCGATCGGGCCTGCGGCCCGCTCGACGAGCTTCTCGGTGTGTCGGCGGTACGCGATCAGATCGGCGATGGTGATGATCCTCAGCCCGTGGGTGTTGGCGAATCGGGTCAGCCCCTCGAGACGCATCATGGTTCCATCGTCGGCGAGAATCTCGACGCCCACCGCGACGGGTTTGAACCCGGCCAGCACACAAAGGTCGACGGCTGCCTCGGTGTGCCCGGCTCTCCGGAGAACGCCCCCTTTCTCGGCCCGGAGCGGGATGATGTGGCCCGGACGCGCGAGATCGCCGGGCTGGGCAAGCGGATCGCAAAAGACGGCGACGGTCTTCGCACGGTCGAAGGCACTCACGCCGGTCGTCGTGCCATGGAGGGCGTCGACGGTCTCCGCCATCGCGGTGCCGAGGCGGGCTGTATTCTGCTTCGTCATCATCGGGATCTGAAGCTCGGCGAGACGTTCTGCGGTCGTGGGGATGAACGGTACGCCCCGACCGTGAACGATCATGAAGTTCATCGCCTCGGCCGTACAGGTCTCGCCGGGCATAATGAGGTCCCCTTCGTTTTCGCGATCGGGGTCGTCGACCACGATCACCATCTTGCCCGCCTTCAGGTCGTCGAGCGCTTCGGGAATCGTCGCAAATTCGGCCATCGCCTTCTTTCTACTCGGTCGCGGGTCCGAACAGTGCGTCGAACTCGGCGAGGAGGGTGCAAAGCCGATCCGTTCCAGGAATCCCGTCGAACTCACGCACGGCATGGGTGGCGACCATGCTCGTTGCAGGCCACGGACCGTCCGATTCGAGGAGCCCGGTGACGATCGGCACGAGCACGTACTTCAGCCACTGGGGGAACGCCATCGTGTTCGTGCCGAACGCGCCCATGTCGTGATACGCCTCTTCGGGAGGCGCGGGCACCTCGTTCATGCCGTTGGCGTCCATCTCGGCGACGATCGCGTCGAGCTGGGTGCGAATGCGTTCGGGGTCGGGCATCGCTCAGGATAGCCGGTCGCGTAAGCTCGGAGGATGGGTGTCGTTCTCGAAGCGGTGTGTGGATCGGTCGATGAGGCGCTGGCGGCGGTCGAGGCAGGGGCCGACCGGCTTGAAGTGTGTGCGGCACTCCCAACCGGAGGGGTGACCCCTTCCCTCGGGATGATCGAGGCGATTCGCGATCGCGTCGGCGTTCCGATCGTCGCGATGATCCGCTCCCACGAAGGTGCCCTGACGGCCTCGGAGGCCGAGATCGCGGCGATGGAGAGGGACATTCGCGCCCTCCCGGCTCACGAGTTCGTGTTTGGAATCCTGCGCGCGGACGGCACGATCGACCAGGAGGCAGTCCTTCGACTTTTCGATGCGGCCGCGGGCCGACCCTGCTGCTTCCACCGCGTGTTCGACCGCGTCCCCCAGCCCCATGAGGCGCTGGAGCAGTTGGTCCGCTGGGGCTTTCGCAGGGTGCTCACTTCCGGCGGGGCCGATTCAGCTCCGGAGGGGACGAACGCGATTCGCACGCTTGTCGCACAGGCGGCGGAGCGCATCACGATCCTCCCGGGAGGCGGGATCCGACCGGGAAATGCGCGTGCACTCGTGGAAGCGACAGGATGCGACGAGCTGCACTTTTCGTTTCGCACCACGACGGATGCCCCGGCCTATCCCGGGGCGCCTGCGTTCCGACCCGATCCGGACCGAATCCGTGCGATCCGGGCCGAGGTCGACGACCTCGGACCGTGAACGTGCTCAGAGACCGATCAGGATGGCGATGATGCCGTTGGCGGTCGTCTTGCCGCGGACCGAGATGACGGAGCCGACTTTCAGTTGATCCAAGGCCTGGCGCCGCGAGATCGGTCGGCGTTGGCCGGCGTCGTTCTTCGCCGTGAACTTGGTCTTGTCGACGACGGCGATGGTGTTGGACTGGCCGTCCTTGACCGTTGTGATGATGATCAGGAAGTTGCTGCCGCGGGGAGCGCGCTCGATCTTGACGACTTCGAGGCCGTCGCGGTTGAAGTCGCCGACGGCGACCTGGGGTGCGGATCGCTTCTGCTTGCCTTGCGGCGCCGGGTCGGCGGCGAAGGAAGCGGCGGCCAGACAGAAGGCGAAGGCGGTGAGGACGAGGATCTGAAAGAGGTTCTTCATGGGGTGATGAAACGTCGGCTCCGGAAACCCGGTTCAGTCGAATGGGTCGTTCGTCCCGGTCAATGCTCCAGGTAGTCCATGTCGCGGTGGAACGTCTCGGGGAGCGCCGCGACCGACCACGCGGCGAGACCGAGCACCACGAGGCCGATCGCCGTGAGACCGCCGATCTTGCCCACCCTTGGCTCGATGACCCCGAGCCCCAGGGTCATCGGGATCACGAGCCCCCGAACGAAACTCGGCGCGGTCGTCGCGACGGTTCCGCGGAGGTTGGTGCCGAAAACCTCGCCGCATGTCGTGACGAACACGGCCCAATAGCCCGCGCCGAGGCCGCCGAAGAACATCAGCCAGAAGAACGCCGTCGCGGTTCGTGCAAAGAGGAAGATCCCGGCGACCGCCGTCGCCATCCAGACGTACGCGATCCAGAACGCGACTCGTCGGCTCCTGAACAGCTGGCTGAGCCCTCCGAAGATCAGATCGCCGATGCACAGTCCGAGTGCTGCGATCGCGATGACTTTTGGGGCCGGGTTCGGATCGGGGATGCTCAGCGCGGCCTGGACTTCTGGAGAGAACGTCATCATCAGTCCGGCAAAGAACCAGACCGGCCCGCCGGCGAGGATGATGGCGAGATAGCGCCTGCGCCGTTCCCCGGTCTCGAGCAGATGCCGAAAGTCACCCCGCTTGACGTCGTCGCGCGACTTGACCTCCTCGAACATGCCGGACTCGAACACGCCGACCCGCATCAGGAGCAGAAGCAGCCCCATGCCGCCGCCGATGAAGTACGCCGTGCGCCAGTCGACCGCCCCCGCCACCAAGGGGGCGGCCACGGACCCGAGGACGCCGACGGTGGCGACGAATGTCGTTGCCCAGCCTCGCTTGGCGGTCGAGACGAGCTCGCTCACGAGCGCGATCCCGGCCCCGAGCTCGCCCGCCAAACCGATGCCGGCGACGAACCGGCAGACCGCGTACTCGGCGACCCCGTGAACGAAGCCGTTCGCGACGTTGGCGACCGAGTAAGTGAGGATCGAGGCGAAGAGGACGGTGAGGCGTCCGCGCCGGTCGGCGACGATCCCGAAAAGGATCGCTCCGAGGATGAAACCGGCCATCTGCCAGTTGAGGAGCGCGGCCCCGACGCGGGTGACGTCGTCGCCAATCAGCCCGAGGCCTTCGAGGCTCTGCTTGCGGACCGACGAGAAGAGCCAGATGTCGAACACGTCGACGAAGTAGCCGAGCGCGGCGACAACGATCGCCAGCGTAGTGTTCAGAGTCGTGGCACGGCCTCCAGTGCGCATGGTGAATTCGGTTCGCGCTGGGCCGGTCTTGTCCTGCCTGCCCGTGTCCCCCGATCCAGACGGGGGAAAGCGAACTGCCGTCAGGCCGTGAGCCCCCATGGGAACCGCTGACGGATGCAGTGCCTTTACGCGTAGTACATGGATACGATGATGGTGAAACTAGGCTTGCTCGCCGTGCTCGCGCTCGGTGCCGTTCTCGGACTGACAATGGCGACCTCGACTCCCGACCCGGCGTCGACAGCGAAGCCGAGCGAGCCGACCCCGCCTGGCATGCAGGAACTCGTGATCGGGGGCGGGTGCTTCTGGTGCGTCGAGGCGATCTTCGAGGACCTGAAGGGCGTTACGTCGGTCGAATCGGGATACGCGGGCGGCAGTCAGCCGAATCCGACCTACGAGATGGTCGGGCGGGGCGACTCGGGCCATGCGGAAGTCGTGAAGATCGTCTTCGACCCGAAAGTCGTGTCCGAAGGCGACCTGCTTCGCATCTTCTTCACGACCCACGATCCGACCCAGCTCAATCGGCAGGGGAACGATTACGGGACGCAGTATCGGTCGGTGATCTTCTACGCGAACGAAACTGAGCGGAAGCTGGCCGAGAAGATCCGGCAGGAAGTCATCGACGCCAAGATCTGGCCGCGAAAGATCGTGACGACGATCGAACCCCTCCGCAACTACGCGAAGGCCGAGGACTACCACCAGGACTACTTCGAGAAGTTCGAAAAGGGTGACGTCGTGGTTCGGTCGAAGATGAACTCCGGCTACTGCTCAGCGGTCATCGAGCCCAAGGTGCGTAAGTTCCGCGAGAAGTACCGCGACAAGCTCAAGAAGGGTGGCTAGCTTCGGTCGCCTCGGCGATCGCCGAGGCGTACCGCTCGCTTGCGCCGAGATGGCCCGCAACCACTTCGCGGGCGGCCGCACCGCGTCGATCCCGCTCGTCCGGATCGCTCCGGAGTCGCTCCACGGCGTCCCTCAATGCGTCCGAGGTCAGGCACTCGATCGACGCTCCGGCGGCTAGGGCAAGGCGGGTCGCTTCGGCGAAGTTCTGCATGTGGACCCCGTGCAGGACAGGTTTGCCGGCGGCAAGGGGTTGAATCAGGTTCTGTCCCCCAAAGTTGCCGAATCCTCCCCCCACGATGGCGACATCGGCGGCGAGGTAGGCGCGCCCGAGTTCGCCGTAGGTGTCCAGAAGCAGGTAGCGCCCGGACTCGCCCTTCGAGCGAAGCGCGACCGATCCGAGGCGAGCGGCCACGGCTTGGGCGAGGTCGGTGGCCCGTTCGAGGTGGCGCGGGGCGTGCACCACCCAGAGATCGCCGGCGAGGGAGCTCAGCGCGTCGAGCACGAAACACTCCTCCTCCTCCGACCGGGTTGAGCCGACCACGATCACGAACGCATCCGCGGGGATGCCCAGGTCGGCGCGAACGGCATCGGGATCGGCATCGACCTCCGTGGCCGCTTCGTCGAACTTACAGTTGCCCAAGACCGCGACATTTCGGGCCCCGAGATCCCGAATCCGGTTTGCATCGGTCTCGGTCTGCATCAGCGCTTCGTCGAGGTCGCGCAGGAGGGCTCGATAGAAAAACTTGAGGCGGCGGCTGCGCGGGTAGCTTCGGTCGCTGATGCGACCGTTGATGAGGAGCGTGCGGGCGTCGATGGTCTTGGCTGCCCACAAGAAGTTCATCCAGAGCTCGGTCTCCATGATCGCGACCACTTCGGGCTTGACCCGCAGCATCGCGGCGAGTTGAAACCTGGGAACGTCGATCGGGAAGTACACGAGGTGATCGTAGAGGTCCGCCGCCTTCTCGCGGGCGGTCTGGTGGCCGCTCGACGTGGTCACGCTGAGCACGATTTCGTGCTCCGGGAGCTTCGTGCGGAGATCGCGAAGGATCGGCATGGCGGCCACGACTTCGCCAACCGACACGGCGTGCACCCAAATCCGCCGCACGGTCTTGGAGGACTCGATCGGATAGTCGCCGCACCGCTCCTTCCAGTTCGGCTGCTCCCCACGGCGGCGTGCGCGCAACAGCATCCAAGGCACCCAGATCGGGGAGAGGAGGGTGATGAGGAGGTTGTAGAGCAGGAGCATCCGCCGGTCAGCTTACTTCCCGATGCAGAACTCCGCAAAGAGCGCATCCAGGAGGTCGGGGCCGACCTCGATGCCGACGATCTCTCCGAGAGCTTGGATCGCACGCTGGGTATGGACGGCGATGAGGTCGTCGGGCACCGGGGCATCAAGCGTCGCGAGAAGATCGACGAGGGCGTCGCGGGCGGCTTCGAGGAGCGGAACATGGCGGGCCTGGATGCCGAGCCCATCGGCGGCCTCGACGTCACCCAGCGTCGTCCTAACCCAGTCGGCGAGGGCACCAAGCCCTTCGGAGCGGATCGCGACCATCGGGAGGCCCCGGGCATCGTTGGGCTCGAGGTCGGCCTTGTTTCGAATCAGGACCTTCGGCTCGGGCAGACGGGTCCACTCGGCCTCGTCCTCTGCGCTCCAACCGAGGTGGCCGTCGAAGACGTACCAGCGAGCGTCGGCGGTGGCGATCGCAGCGCGCGTACGCTCGACCCCAAGGCTTTCGATCGGGTCGTCGGTCGGACGGAGGCCGGCGGTGTCCATGAGCAGGCAAGGAACTCCTGCCAGATCGACCCACTCCTCGACCGTGTCCCGGGTGGTTCCCGGGATCGCGGTGACGATCGCTCGGTCGGAGCGGAGCAGGGCGTTGAAGAGGGAGGACTTTCCTGCATTCGGACGCCCGACGAGGGCGATGCGCAGCCCATCACGGAGGATTCGCTCGGCCGGGGCTTGGGCCAAGAGCCGCTCTATGCCGGCAAGGACCATCGACACGCGAGCGCGGACCGATTCGCGATCGAGGGGGCCGACCTCTTCGCCGAAGTCGACGCTCGCTTCGATCGCGGCGAGCACCCGGAGAAGCTCGTTTCGGGCGGTTTCGATCGCTACGCGGAGCGTGCCGCGGCGGAGGTGGTCGGCGGCACGGAGCTGGGCTTCGGTCGCGGCTTCGACCGTGGCTCGAACTCCCTCGGCCTGGGTCAGATCGATCCGCCCCATCAGGAACGCCCGGAGAGTGAATTCGCCCGGTTCGGCATGACGGGCACCGGCGCGAAGGCAAGCTTCAAGGAGGTCTCGAACCGACCGAAGGGACCCGTGGATGGAGAGTTCGACGGTGGCCTCGCCGGTGTAGCTGTGGCCCTCGGCGAACGGCAGAGCGATCCCGTCGTCGCCGTGGACAAACTGGCCGAACAGGGCTCGACGAGGTTCGACCGGTTCAGGCCAGGGCCGGAAGACCTGGCTCGCAATGGGCCAGGCATCCGGTCCGGAGAGACGCAAAGTGGCGACCGCCGCCGGCGGTCGCCCGGTAATCAGGGCGACGATCGTATCGCCAATCGCTTTCATCGCTGTTCCGATTGCCGCGCCGGCCCAGAGGCCAAGCCCTGGACGGCATCCATCGTCCCGGTCAGGCCCGGGCCTCGGATTCCGTCCCTTGCCCCGGCGCGGCGCTCCTTACGATCCGACGATCCCGAGCGGCTCGCCCGTCCGCCACATACCGCGCGTAAAGTCGGGAAAGTCGATCGACTGACTGCGGTTCGCCACCGACCATTCGGAAAGCGGTGTGACCGCTGACCACGCGGCGGCATCGTAGACGTCCTGATCGAGCGGTTCGCCGTTCCGGAGGCAGTCGATGATTCTCCACAGCATCAGGAAGTCCATGCCTCCGTGCCCGCCCATCCGCTGCGCGAGCTCACCCATCCGCTTCCAAAGGGGGTGATCGAACTCGGCGAACCACTTGTCGAGGTCCTTCCCTTCCTGCCAGTCGTCGGTCGAGCCGCGCCCCTCGACGACGATGCGGTTCGGAAATCCTCCGAAGGCACCCTTGGTCCCTTGGACGAAGTTGTGGCGCGTGTAGGGGCGCGGCAACTGCTCATCCCACTGGACCATGATGGTCCGACCCCGGATCGTCTTGATGATCGATGTGTTGATGTCTCCGCAGACAAACTTAAGTTTTCGACGCGAGTGGCCTTCGGGGAACTTCTGGGCGGCGTACTGGGCGCGCACTCGGGCGGGTGAGCTCGCCGACGACATGTAGTCGAACCGGTCGCCTCGGTTGATGTTCATGTATTGGGCCACCGGGCCGAGCCCGTGGGTGGGATACAGATTGCCGTTCCGGCGAGCATAGTGGAGCGTGCGCCAGGAGCCGGTGCCGTGCTCGATTTCGTGCATTTGCCCGCGGAGATCATGGATGTAGGCGGCCTCGCCATGCAGGAGCTCGCCGAAGAGTCCGAGCCGGCACATGTTCAAAAGCATCAACTCTTCGCGGCCATAGTTGACGTTTTCCATCATCATGCAGTGTCGTTGCGTCGCCTCGGAAGTATCGACGAGGCGCCAACACTCCTCGATCGTCAACGCGGCCGGGACCTCGACAAAGGCATGCTTGCCGGCGTTCATCGCATCGACCGCCATCTCCACGTGCCATTCCCAGGGTGTGCTGATGAAGACGGCGTCGATATCGTCGCGGTCCAGCATCCGGCGGTAGTCGAAATCGCCGTTGGTGTACAGCGGGGGATTGGGTAGGTTGCGCTTCTTGAACTGTCCGAGCGTACGCTCGGCGGTCGGCTGATGGTTGTCACAGACCGCGACAACCTTGACCCCTTCGATGTCGAGCAGCTGGTTGAGGTGGCCCCCGCCGCGGGCACCGACGCCGATGAGGGCGACGCGCACGGTGTCGAGCTTGGGCGCTTTGAGCCCCATCACAGACTTCCCTCGCTGGGGTCGAAGTGGCGCGGCCTGGGCCAGTCCGGGCATAGCTCCGGTCGCGGCGGCGAGGCCGGCCATGCCGGCGGCTTTGAGGAAGTCACGACGATCCATGGAATCCGACATTTCGATGAATTACTCCTGAGCCCTCAGGATAGCAGGCGAGGGCGGGATGCTTGCCTACGCCACCATACGCCGAGATCGACGGAATCGCTACGGGACGTTCTGGGAGGGCGCCTTTTTCTGCACGAAGACGATCCTGAGCGTCACCTTGACCGGCACGCCCGCCTTGGCGGTCGCATCGGGAGCGACCCGGCCGCCCGGAGCACCCCCTTCGGCCCCGCCGAGTCCGCCGCCACCACCGCCAAGTCCGCCCTGAGAGCCGCGTCCCATTGTGCCGGAGGCGCCCCCGGCCGAAGGCCGCGACAGCCCAGCTTTGTCGGACGCCGGAGGCGTCGAATCCTGCGTGACCTTGCCGAGCTGGCGCAGCGACTCGACGACTTCGCCGACGCGATCTTGGGCGACCGTCACGACGAGCTCGTTTTTGCCGAGGCGATTGCGGTTGCCGTCGGGTCGCCCGCCGAGGGACGATGTCAGCGCCTCGGCCGCCGCACGAGCCTTGTCGATGTCATCGACAAGGACCACGACGCGCCCGGCCACTGGCTGGTCACGCGGACCGGACTCGGCCGCCGCGGCGGGGCTGGGCGCCTGTCCTCCGGCCACACTTCCCGCATCGGCGGGGGTAACCGCCTGGGGAGGGCCGACCGACTTGCTCTTCTCGTCCTGTCGCCGATTCGGAGTCGCTTCCGTCGGCATCGGCTTTGCATCGTCTGCGCTTGCGGCGCCCACGCTGGGCTCGCCCGAAGGCATGACTCCGGCGGGCGTCTCGTTTTTCGGGCGGGATGGTTCGAGATCGGTGCCCGGTTCCTTCGCCATCGGTGCGGACTCGATCGGCGCTTCGTCCAACCCTCCGGTCTCACGAAACTCGGGATCTCGGGCGACGCTCTTGTCGAACGTCACGCGCCCCTCTTCGCCCCGAACGAGAACGGACGCGCCCGAGTCGGCGTTTTGCCCGCCGCGTTGAACAAGGAAACCGGTGAGCACGGCGGTCACCGCAAGCCCGGCCCAGGCCAGTCGGGGCAACGCCGAGCGACCCGAGCGCGGTTTCGCGCCGATGCGGGCGAGGGTGTCCTCGATGCCGACTGGCCGGTATGCGGGCGCGATGGCGCGGATCTCCTTTGAGAGCGTCTCGATCTCGACGACTTCACGTTGGAGTGCGGGATCGCCCTGGATGGCATGGGCGACCTCGTCGGTGCGTGCAGGGGGCAATTCGTGGTCAACGAATGCCTTGAGGTCTTCGCGGATGTCGCTCATCGCCAGGCCTCCTCTTGGCCGCGGAGGGCGGCTCTCAGGTTCGCGAATGCATGGTGCAACCGAGACTTGACGGTTCCGACAGGGATTTCGAGAAGATCGGCCGCTTCTTGGTAGGTGAGGCCGTCGATCTCGTGCATCAGGACGACCTCACGGTGCTCCTCACTGAGGTTGGCGAGGGCGGTCCGGAGCGCTTCGCGGTCGATCAGTTGGGAGTCGAGCCCGTCGATCGCCGGCTCGCGGCCGTCGGTGCGCAGCCACTCCACCGGTCCCTCGTTTCGGGCCTTACGGTGAAGGTTGCGACAGTGATTCAGGGCGATGCCGAAGAGCCAGGTCTTCAACTCCGATCGTCCTTCGAAATCCGAAATGCGTCGCTGGGCGGTCACAAACGTCTCCTGGGTTGCGTCCGAGGCGGCTTCCGGTCCGATTCGCCGCGCGCAGAAGCGCCACACGTCCTCGTAGTAGCGCCGGACGATGTCCTCCATCGCTTCGCGTGATTCGCGCGATTCTCGTTGCCAGAACGGCCGCATGGGTCGCTTCCAATCTTGAGTGTCGTGAGACCTCGAAAAGGTTCTGACGATTGTGCTTGATCGATCGTAACAGAACCAAGTCATCCCGGTAAGCTGGAACCATGGCGAGCTTTGCGCTGAGCGTCAATGGCAAAAAGGTGACGGTCGAAGCCGAACCGGACATGCCCCTCCTTTGGGTGCTGCGCGACCTCATCCAGCTTCACGGGACCAAGTACGGTTGCGGCGTCGGAGTGTGCGGGGCTTGCGTGGTCCATCTCGACGACGACCCCGTCCGATCGTGCATGGTCGGCGTCCAAGCGGTCGGGAATCGGAAGATCACGACGATCGAGGGGCTGAGCACGGACGGGAGCCACCCCGTCCAGAAGGCGTGGATCGCGGAGAACGTGCCCCAGTGCGGCTACTGTCAGCCCGGTCAGATCATGGAGGCGGCCGCGTTGCTCAAGAAGACGCCGCGTCCGAGCCGCGACGAAATCCGCGAGGCGATGGCGGAGCATTACTGCCGATGCGGAACGTACCCGCGGATACTCAAAGCGATCGAACGAGCGGCAGGGGTGAAGAAGTGAGGCTCAATGAAGACGGAGTAGTCGATTGGCTCGATCTGCAGGAAGAGGACTTCGCCTTCGGCGCCAAAGGTGGCGCGACCCTGTCGCGACGCGATGTGCTTCGAATCACGGCGCTTGCCGGTACCGGTCTGGTGCTCGGACTCTGCTTGCCGGTGCGTGTCCACGGAGAGAACGGCCTCGCGTGGACGGCGCCATTCGAGCCCAACGCTTGGGTCCGCGTCGATCCCGACAACTGGGTGACGATCACCGCCGGTCGGCCGGACATGGGACAAGGCGTGCGGACCTCGCTCGCCATGATCGTGGCGGACGAGCTCGACGCGGATTGGAGTCGAGTGCGAATCGTCCAAGCCCCGGCGGATATGGCCCGATTCGGAAACCAGGGCACCGGCGGAAGCATGAGTGTTCGCTCCAGTTTCGGTCCACTTCGCCGCGCCGGCGCCACGGCCCGTGCGATGCTCGTCTCCGCGGCCGCCTCGCAGTGGGGAGTGGCTCCCGGGTCCCTCCGGGTCGAACGCGGGGTCGTGTACGACGACGCCGGCAAACGCAAGGCGACGTTCGGGCAACTCGCAGTGGCCGCCTCGAAGGTTGCGGTGCCGGAAGCGGACGCCGTTCCGCTCAAGACGCCGGATCGGTTCACCATCATCGGCAAGGCGACCCCCAGCGTCGACCTGAACGCCATGGTCACCGGTGCCGCCGTTTTCGGAGCCGACGCCGCTCCCAAGGAAGCGCGACATGCCGTGCTCGCACGCCCGCCGAAGTTCCGCGGAAGTCTGAAGTCGTTCGACGACTCTGCCGCCAAGAAGGTGCCGGGCGTACGTCAGGTGGTCGCGTCCGGGAACGGAGTCGCGGTCGTGGCGGACCACACCTGGGCGGCCCTGGCCGGGCGGGATGCGCTTGAGATCGTCTGGGACGACGGTCCGCACGCCAACCTGAACTCCGAAGCGATTTCGAAGCAGCTTCGGGCGGCGATCCCCGAGCTGCCACCGGTGCAGGCGGCTAAAGTCGTCGAAGCGGTCTACGAAGTTCCGTACCTCGCCCACGCGACGATGGAGCCGATGAACTGCACGGTTCACGTCCAAGGCGACCGCGCCCGAGTGTGGGTCCCCACCCAAAACCCCGGCAACGTGCAGAACACCGTTGCCAACGTCCTCGGGATTCCGGCCGCCAACGTCGAAGTGAACATCACCCTTCTCGGGGGCGGATTCGGACGGCGGATTTCTGCGGACTATGCGGCGGAGGCGGCCCGCATCGCCAAGGACGTCGAAGGCCCGATCCAGCTCCAGTGGTCGCGCGACGACGACATGCGCCACGACAACTTCCGGCCCGCGAGCATCCATGTGTTCCGTGGCGGAGTCGACACGAGCGGGAAGCCGATCGCGTGGCATCAGCGGTTCGCCTTGGCCTCGGGACGAGACCAGGCGATGAGCGAGCGCGGCCCGGCGAGTCAGGCGCGCAATCGGTATGGCATCGAGGGCACGACGGAAGCGGCCCTGGTGGGGCTTCCGATCGCCACCGGCCCATGGCGCTCGGTGAACGAGACCCAGATCGTGTTCGCGAATGAGTGCTTCTTCGACGAACTCTGCGTCGCCGGCGGGAAGGACCCCGTGGCGATGCGGCTCGAAATGCTCGGTATGGACCGCCTGAAGGCGGTCGTCCGGCTGGCCGCCGAAAAGTCGGGTTGGGGAACGCCCATGAAAAAGGGCCAGGGCCGCGGCATCGCATGCTTCGCCGGGTATGGCTCGTTTATCGCCCAGGTCTGCGAGGTCGAGGTCACGGACGGCGAGGTCAAGGTCCTCCGTGTGGTGGCTGCGATCGACTGTGGGCTTGCGATCAACCCGCTTGGTGTCGAACAGCAGGTCGAGGGTGCTTCGATCGATGGGTTGTCCACCGCGCTGAAGGCTGCGATCACGATCGAGAACGGTCAGATCCGCCAGACGAGCTTCTCCGACTATGGTTGGTTCGAAATGGCGGACACGCCCGTCATCGAAGTCCATCGCATCGTGGGCGGGGAGGAGCCAGGCGGCATGGGCGAAGTCGGGTTTCCAGCCATGAGCCCAGCCGTCGCCAACGCGATCTTCGCCGCCACGGGAAAGCGTCTTCGCAAGCTGCCGATCCGCCGCGTTCCCGAGTAGCCGATGCGGGTTCTGTTCGTCAACCGCGACACGATCGTCGGCGGCGGCAACACCTATCTCGTGCATCTGGGTCGTACCCTTGGCGTGCTGGGGGCGCGGGCGGAGATCCTGGTGTCGAGCGGGGGTGCGTGGCTTCCTCGCTTTCGCGAAAGCTTCCGAACTGCGAAGGTCGTGCCGCTCTACCACCCGCTCCAAGCTCCCCTTCTCGCACTGGCGCTGCGGCGACATCGGATCGACGTCGTGAACGCCCACGCGTTCACGCAGGCGCGGATCGCCGACCGAGCCTGCCAACTCGCGAGGGTTCCGTTGGTCGTCACGATGCACGGCGGCATCGGTCCAAGGCGAAAAGTACAGTACCGACCGATCCTGGGAAGAGCGCGGGCGACGGTCGTCATGAACGAGCGTCTCGCTCTGTTCTTCCGCGAGGTCGGTGTGCCCGAAGAGCGGATCGTGCTAAGCCGACTCCCGGTGGTGCTCCCCGAACGAGCTCGTCTCGAGGCTCGCCCGGCGCGGAGTTTCGCGTACTGCTCCCGGCTAAGCGGGAACAAAGCGCCGAAGTGCGCCGCGTGGCTCCGAGGCGTGGCGGAAGCCGGCCTCGACGTCGACCGGATCACGGTGATCGGCGATGGAGACGAGCGCCCCAAGCTCGAGCGGCTCGCGGTATCGCTCGGGCTCGATGTGGAGTGGGCGGGCATGCTGCCCGACGCGTCCGAGCGGTTCGCGGACTTCGACGTGGTGTGCGGGGCGGGGTACGTCGCGCTCGAGGCGATCGCGGCGGGAGCGGCAGTCGTCGGGATGGGCTTCTCGGGATGCTTCGGTGCGGTCGATTCTGAGAATTTCGATCAGGCGGTGGCGTGCAACTTCGGAGACCAGATCGCGCAGAACGTCGGAGAACCGTCGGAAGTCGTGGCCGGCGAACTCGCCCGGGCTGTGAAGGTCCTGGCTCGCGGCGATGCTCTGGCAGCGCGTCAGCGGATGCGGACCCTATTCGACGCGGATCGGGTCGGGCGCGAGATGGTCGGGCTTTATGAGGCGGTTCGCGACGGTACCCCCGTCGCCGCGCACACCCGACCGCTCGACACCCGGCTCGATCGACTTCCGGATTGGGTCAGGGGAGGCTACGCCCGCCTCGGCCGCTGATCGACTTGCGCGACACCGCGAGGTAGATGACGTAGATCACCGCCCCGGCGATCGCGATCGGGATCGCGATGCTCAGTAGCCATGCGACGAACTTCCAGATGAGGACCAGGCCGATCACGACTCCGATCGCGGAAAGCACGAATTTCGTGGTTGAGGACATCTTTGCTCCAGCTGCACGCAGCTACTCCAAGATACGGAACCGCGTCCGATCGGTGGCAAGCTCCCCCAAAAGTCCCACTCAATCGCCGGGGAGCCGATTCAGGCGCAGCCAGTACTCCGCGACATGGGCGAGGGCCTCGCGCAGGGACTGGTAGTCGACGGGCTTGACGACGTAGCCGTTGGCCCCGGCCGCTAGGCAATCCTGCACGTCCTTCGGTTCCTTCGACGAAGACAGGACGACGATCGGGACGATCGCGAGATGAGGCTCCCGGCGCACCGTGCGAACGACCTCGAGGCCGTCGATTCGGGGGAGCTTGAGGTCGAGGAGTACCAACCGAGGCGACGACTTCCGGTGTTGGTGGTCGCCACGCCTGAGGAGGTAGTCGAGAGCCTCCTCGCCATCCCGGGCGACATCGATTTCGGTGACGTAGCCGAGGGCGTGGAGCCCCCGGAGGGTGAACTCGAGATCGGCGGGATTGTCTTCGACGACGAGGACGTCGACGGTCAAGGCGGCTCCCCCAACGTGAACGAGAAGCGTGCGCCGCGATCGAGGTCGGACGTGGCCCAGATGCGGCCCCCGTGGCGCTCAACGATGCGCCGGGCGATCGCAAGGCCGACTCCGCTGCCCTCGAACTCGTCTTGGCGGTGAAGTCGCTCGAACACACCGAACAGCTTGTTGAGGAATCGAGGGTCGAAGCCGACTCCATTGTCTTCGACGTGGTAGATCGTCCGGCCGCTCACGGTTTCAGCCCAGACCTTCACTTCGGGGTGCTCGCGCGGGGCGCAGAATTTGACGGCGTTGCCGAGTAGGTTCGTCCAGACCTGGCCGATGAGGGCTGGATCGCCCTCGGCCCGAGGGAGTGGACCCCCGCGCTGAATGTCGGCGGACGATCCGGCGCTGACCTCGGACCAAGCTCGGTCGACCAGGGCGTCCATATCGAGCGGCTTGCAGACAAGCTCTTTGCGCCCCAGCCTTGAGAACTCAAGAAGGTGGTCGATGAGGCTGCCCATGCGGGTCGCGTTTTCGCTGATCATCCGGAAACACCGGACCCCCTCCTCCGAGAGCGACCCGATCTGATCCTCGAGGATCATCTGGGCGTAGCCGTCGATCGCCCGCAAAGGACCCCGAAGGTCGTGGGAGACCGTGTAGGAAAACGCCTCCATCTCCTTCATGGCGTTTTCGAGTTCCGCGGTGCGCTCTTGGACTCGCTGCTCCAGTTGCTGATTCAAGGCCGTGATCGCGGCTTCGGCATCCTTCTGGGGGGTGATGTCGCGCCCGTTCACGACGATACCGGCGATGCTTGGTTCGTCAAGGTGGTTGGCGGCCGCGTACTCGATCCACGCAAAGCGGCCATCCGGGCGGGGTATGCGAACGACGCGACTGCCGCGCGACCCAGGCCCTTCGCCGACGAGACGTCGCAGGAGGTTGCCGGCTTCCTTATCGCTGGGATCGGCGAGGTCGTTCGAGCAAAGACCGATGGTCTTCTCCGCGGGCACACCCAAGATTCTGTGGCACGCTGGACTCATGTAACGGATGACCAGATTCTCGTCGACGATCGCGAAGAGTTCACCGGCGTTTTCGACGAGCGATCGGAAGCGGGCCTCGCTCTGCTCCAGCAGATGCCGGGCCTCGATCCGTTCCGAGACATCGCGTGAGGCGGCAACGATCTCCTTGGGCACGGAATCGCCGTCGGGTGCGATCGAGGTCGTGATGGTCTCGAACCAGATGTAACTGCCGTCCTTTCGCCGGATTCGGAATGTCAGGGTGTAGACGGCAGGGCCGATCAGGACATTGTCGTGGCTCTGGCGGATGGTGGCGAGATCGTCGGGGTGGAAAAGGTCGTAGGGATCGGTACCGACAAGCTCTTCGGGCTCGTAGCCGAGAAGCCGGCGACACGCGGTCGAGACGAACAGATATCGGCCGTCGGGGGCATGGCGGGAGATCATGTCCGACGTGTTCTCGGTAAGGAATCGGTAGAGGGCCTCGGCTTCTGCGGTGGCGGTTTCGGCTTGCTTGCGCTCGGTGATGTCGCTGATCATCGCGAGAGAGCCGACCACGCAACCGTCCCGAATGACCGGACTTGAGCCGACAAGAACCCAGACCTCGGTTCCGTCACGACGTCTCAGCCGACGATCGTACTCCTCCTGGATACCGCGCCGACGCCGTTCCAGACAGATTTCGGTCTGGCCCACGAACTGTTCGACGACATGGTCGGCGACCGAGGCTCCGATCATGTCCGCCCGAGTGTAGCCCAGCAAGTCCGCAAAACGGGTGTTGGCATACGTGATCACGCCATCGGTATCGAAGACCATGATCCCCACCGGAGCGGTCTCCAACACCGCGGCCAGGTCCAGGTGCTCACCGAACGGACTCTCCGGAATGCTCGGGTGCATGGATTGGAGTATACGAGCAGATTGCCGACCCTCGCGAACGTTCCCACCCCTGAAGATTCCTCCGAAAACGCCGAAACAAACGATGGGCCGAAATGGAACTTCGACCCACGGGCTCCAGGAAGGAACCCGAGATCGCGTAGGGACGCGCGGCGAGGAGAAACGCCGTGCCGATACTGAACAATCTGTTTTCCGGTCATCTCGACAACCTGTCCCAGGCGTTGGAACGCACCACGCAGCGGCACGGGCTGTTGATCAATAACCTCGCGAATGTCAACACGCCCGGTTACAAGCGCCGCGACGTCGACTTTGCGATCACCCTTGCCAACGAGTCGGAGCGGGGCTCGAAAGGGGCCGAGGTTCGAGCCGCGGGGGGCGTGCGCGTCGATGGGAACGGCGTCGACCTCGAACAGGAGGTCACGGCTCTGACCGAGACTGAGCTTCGGTACCAGATGCTGACCGAAATGACGAATCGGTACTTCAGCGGCCTCAAGAGCGCGATCCGGGAGGGACGCTAAGCCATGACCCTCAGTAACTCGATGCGTCTGAGCACGAGCGGAATGGTCGCCGAACGCTTCCGCATGGACGTGATCTCTGCGAACATCGCGAACGCGAACTCGATGCGCACACCCACCCAGGACGCCTATCGGCGTCGCGACGTCGAGCTGATCGGCGGCCCCGATGGGGTGAAGATCGGCCGAATCGTCATCGACAGCCGTCCGCTGCGCCAAGAGCGTGATCCGAGCAACCCGAATGCCGTGAACGGCATCGTGACGTACAGCAACGTGAATCCGATCGAAGAGATGGTCAGCATGATCGGCGCAAGCCGAGCCTATGAAGCCAACATCGCGGCGTTCAATGCCACCAAAGGCATGATGAAAGACGCCATGAACATCGGACGAGCCTAATCGACATGCGTATCCAAGCTCAACCCAATCTGACCCAAGCCCTGAATCCGGCAGGACCGGCAAACGCCGAGCCGACCGAGGACTTTGGTCAGATGTTGATGGACGTCCTGAAGGACGTGAATGCCTCGCAGCAGGAATCCCGCTCGAAGCAGAACGCCTTCATGACGAATCAATCGGTAGACATCGACGACCTGATGATCTCCATGGAGCGAGCGAGCGTCGCTATGCAGCTGACGATGCAGGTGCGAAACAAGGCACTTGAGGCTTACCAGGAGATCGCCAGGATGCAGGTGTAGCCGAACGCCCTCCGGTGCATGAAGCACAACGAGGGCGAAGGTTGATCGCATCATGGGCTCTTTGATCCTTCGCATACGGACTTGGTGGGAAACGGCGGACCGCACGCAGCGGTTGGTTACGGCCGTCGGCGGCACGTTCCTGATCGTGCTTCTGGTCTTGACCTTCTACTTCGCGAGTCGACCGAAGTTTGAAATCCTCTTTGGGGGCCTCAGCCCCGCTGACCAGGGCATGGTCGTGTCCGAGCTTCAGAAGCTCGGCATCGCGAACCAGTACGACGCCCGGGGCACCGTGTTGGTGCCATCGAGCCAAGTCGCGGAAGCGCGAGCCGGACTCGCGGTCGCGGGCAAGATGCCGAACTCGGGGCATGGCGGCTACGCCGAGCTCGACAAGATCGGCATGATGAACACACCGAAGGTCGAGCAGGAGCGCATCAAGGCCGGCATCGAGCAGGAGCTGTCGGCAAGCGTGGAACAGGTCACCGGGGTCAGCGCGGCTCGCGTGCACATCACCCTTGGCGACGATTCGCCCTTCATGCGTGAGCGAAAACCGCCGACCGCCAGCATCTTCGTGACGCCGACGGCGGACGGGGCGCTGGGCGTGGATCAGGCGCGGGCGATCTCGCGGTTGGTGGCCAACGCGGTTCCGAAGCTCACGACCCAGAACGTCGCCGTGATCAGCTCCGATGGGCGCACCCTTTGGGACGGTCAAGAGGATCAAGGAAGCGGCGGTCGGGCCGAGCGCAAGGTCCAGGCCGAGATCGCCGAAAGCAAGCGCCGCGAGCAGGAGATTCAGAACAAGCTCGATGTCGCGTTCGGACGCGGCAATACGGTGGTCAGCGTCGACCTCGCCATGGACTTCAATCCGAAGTCGATCCAGAAGGTCGAGGTCACGCCCTCGGAAGGGCCGATCAACAAGGAACTCAATACCGAAGAGATGTCGGGCGGTGCGAACGGTGCCGGAGGCAATCCGTTCCGGGCCGCAACCGACCCGGGCGCCCCCGCAGCCGGTTCTGGCTCGGACGGCGATCAGAACTACACGAGCAAGCAGGTCTCCGAGCGGTATGACCGAAACGTGACACAGACGAGCATCGAGGAATCGGCCGGCGAACTCAAGTCGATGGCCATCAACGTCCTCGTCAACAAGACGAAGGTCACCGACGATGCGCCGGTGACCTCGTTTCTGAACGGCTATCTCGGTCCGAAGCTCGGCGACCCGAGCTTCAGCGTCAACGTGACGAGTCTTGAATTCGACACGACGGCGCAGAAGGCGATCGAGACCGCGGCCGCGGCCACCGCCGGCAAAGACCGTAGCCGGCAGATCATTTCCCTTCTCCCGGTCCTGGCTCTGATCATCGTCGGCTTTCTGGTCGTGCGAGCGATCGGCAAGGCCGCGCGTCCCGACGTCCTCGTGACGGCGTTGCCGGATGGCCGAGTTCTACCCATGGGAGCAGGTGGTGCCTACGGCCCCGGCGGACAGGTGGCCCTTCGGGGAGCTCAGGGAGCCCAGGCCGGAACGCACGGCTTGGCACCGGGCGGGGCTCAGGCCCTCGCTCCAGGATCCGATCCAGCCATGCACTTCGACGAAGAACCTGAGGTCGAAGGATTCGATCCGGTCACCGGGCAACCGATCCGGAGCATTCGAAGCAAGGTCAACGTCCCACTCGAACAGATCAAGAAGCTGGCCAAGGAACGGCCGAGCACGGTAGCCATGCTCCTGAAGAGCTGGATGCTGGAGGAGCGACGCTAAGATGCGCAAGACAGGCGAATTGAGTAGCCGCCGCAAGGCGGCCGTGATCTTGATGGCGATCGGCCCGGAGGTCGCAGCCGAGGTGATCAAACACTTCGACGAAGAGGCTGTCGAGCAACTTTCGCTCGAAGTCGCGCGGCTCGAGAAGGTGACGTCCGAGCAACGCGAGTCGATCGTCAACGAGTTCCACGACATCGCCGTCGCCCAGGATTACATCTCGGAGGGTGGCGTGGAGCAGGCCCGCAAGGTGCTGTCGGCGGCGTTCGGCGACGAGCAGGCCGATGGGATGGTCAAGAAGATCGTTGCGGCGATGCAGGTCGTTCCGTTCGAGTTTCTGAAGCGCGCCGATCCCCAGCAGCTGCTCGGTTTCATTCAGGATGAGCATCCTCAGACGATCGCGCTGATTCTCTCCTATCTGCCCATGAACCAGGCGGCCCTTATTCTCACGAAACTCCCGCCCGAACTCCGGGCTGAGGTCGCGGAGCGGATCGCGATGATGGACCAGACGCCGCCGGAGGTGATTCGACGGGTCGAACAGGTCCTCGAGAAGAAGGTCTCCAGCCTCCTCAGTCAGGACATGACGAAGGCGGGCGGCCCGAAGGCCCTCGTGGAGCTCCTCAATCGGGTCGATCGGTCCACCGAGAGGCTGATTCTCGAATCCCTGAGCGAAAACAACCCCGAGATGGCGGACACGGTGAAGAACATGATGTTCGTCTTCGAGGACATCGTCGGTCTCGACGACCGCGCGATCCAGTCGCTGCTCAAGGAGGTCGATGCGAAGGACTTGGCGACGGCACTCAAGGGGGTTGGCGGTGCGGTCCAGGACAAGATTTTCCGGAACATGTCGGAACGCGCGGTCGGCATGCTCAAGGAGGACATGGAGTTCATGGGGCCGGTCAAGCTACGGGTCGTCGAAGAGGCCCAACAGAAGATCGTGGCAGCGATCCGACGGCTTGAGGAGTCGGGCGAAATCCAGATCGGACGCGGCGAGGAGGACGTGCTTGTCTAGCCCATTCGGACCGATCGCCAAGCCGACCGCACCTCAGATCGGGTCGTTTCTCGAAGTCCTGACCCCGCTCGACCGCGAGGCGCCGCCGAAGCGGAGCCGCGGTCAAGACGCGGCCCAACGCGAGCGCGAGCGGCTCCTCGCCGAAGCCCACGCCGAAGGGTATCAGTCCGGCTTCGCGCAAGGACTCCTCGACGGGGCTGCCCAAGCCCGAAAGGAGCTTGAGGAGACGGTGATCGCCCAGATCGCGGCGTTTGCCGAGGCCCTTCAAGCGGCTCACGATCGGATCGAGCCGGCCGTTGCCGAATTCCGAGTTCAGGAAGAGGAGAAACTGGGTCTGATCGGGCTCGTCGTGGCCGAACGTCTGGTTCGCAAGACTCTTGAGAACGACCGGGAGACGGCGCTCCGGATCGCTCGCGAGATCCTCGCCGACATTTTGCCCGCCCGCGAAGTCCGACTTCGCGTGAACCCCTTCGACCTTCCTCTGCTGGAAGCCCGCAAGAACGAACTTCTCGAAGCCTGTTCCGGACTGCGAGGCGTGGAGGTCATCGGCGACCGCACGATCGCGGGCGGCTGCGTCTTGGATTCGGACGCCGGGTCGGTCGACGCGCGCATCGAGGCAACCCTCGAGCGAATGCTGCGCCAGGCGACCGGGGAGGCGAGCTGATGTCGGCTCCGACCTTCGCCCGGGTCGAGTCGGCCCTGTTGGCGACGCCCACCTACGAGGTGCTGGGGCAGGTGCGGCAGGTCGTCGGCCTGGTCGTCGAATCGAGCGGTCCGCCTGCGAAGATCGGGGACCTGTGCTTCATCGAAACGCTGAGCGGGCGGATCGAGTCCGAGGTCGTCGGGTTCCGTGGGGACCGAGTGCTCCTCATGCCGCTCGGCGAACTGGAGGGCATTCAGGCGGGCTGCACGGTTCGTGCCGCCGGGCACGTGCTCCGGATGCCGGTCGGACGCGGGCTTCTGGGGCGGGCCGTCAACGGCCTCGGACACCCGATCGACGGGCTTGGTCCACTCGACGCTTCCGGCACCTATCCCGTGACCGCAGCGCCGCCCAACGCGCTCGAGCGGCAAATGATCCAACGGCCGTTCATGACCGGCGTCCGCGCGATCGACGGCTCTCTGACGATGGGTGTCGGCCAACGGATGGGGATTTTCGCCGGCTCCGGAGTCGGCAAGAGCACGCTCCTCGGCATGATCGCGCGCAACGGCGGTGCCGACGTCAACGTCATCGCGCTCGTCGGTGAGCGAGGGCGCGAGGTTCGCGAGTTCATGGAGAACGACTTGGGGCCGGAGGGCTTGGCTCGAAGCATCGTGGTTTGCGCGACTTCGGATGAGCCGGCGCTGCTTCGGATCAAGGCCGCTCTCGCTGCGACCGCGTTGGCCGAGTCGTTTCGTGATCAAGGCCTCAACGTGATGCTCATGATGGACTCGGTGACGCGTTTCGCGATGGCTCAGCGTGAGGTCGGGCTTGCCGTCGGCGAGCCGCCGAGCACGAAAGGGTACACGCCGAGCGTCTTCGCACTCCTACCGCGCCTGATGGAGCGAGCCGGATGCGGACCCAGCGGCGCGATCACCGCGATCTACACCGTTCTCGTCGACGGCGACGATACGAACGAGCCGATCGCCGATGCGGCACGCTCGATCCTCGACGGCCATATCGTCTTGAATCGGAAACTCACCTCTCGCGGCCACTATCCACCGATCGACGTGATGCAGAGCCTCAGCCGCGTCATGCCGATGGTCACCACGGCAGAGCACGTGCGCCGCGCCAACGCACTGCGCGAGCTGGTCGCCGCCTATCGCGACGTCGAAGACCTCGTCAACATCGGGGCGTACAAGCCAGGAGCCAATCCCCTAGCGGATCGGGCGATCGGACGCTGGGACCAGATTCAGGGCTTTCTGCGGCAGGATCGAGCGGAAATCGCCGACCCGACGTCGACGCTGCAGGCACTGGAGGAGATTGTCGATGAAGCCGTTTGAGTTCACCCTACAGCGCGTTCTCGACTACCGCCGAATGGTCGAGGAATGGGCTAAGCACGCCTATCTCGAAGCCCGCATTCGCCGTCTTGAGGCCGAAGCGGACCTGACCCCGATCTTTGAACGGCGGGCGGCGGCCCTCGGGGAGCGGCCGGATTCGGTGGACCGGCTCCTGACCCTCGATCGCTACCTGGTTCGACTCGACGATCAGGAGCGAGATCAGCGCGCCTTGATCGCGATTCTCATCGACGAAGAGGAAGCGGCTCGGACGTCTTGGGTCGAGAGACGCCAAGACGCCGAAGCTCTGGAGAAGCTGCGGCAAAGCCAATATGAGGAGTGGGCGCTCGAAGCCGAGCGCGAAGAGCAGAGAGTGTTGGACGAGTGGGCGGTTCTGCGGAGAGCGGCATGACGTTGAAGCCTCTGGGGCGCGACGGAGTCGAACAGCGAATGCGCGAGATTCGGACCCGAATGGATGCCGTGTTCGGCCGCCCGGAGCTCCCGGCTCCGCCGACCGAGGTGACCCGCCCTCCTATCGGCGACTTTTCCGGGGCGATCGGTTCGTCAGGCCCGCTTCGACCGATGAACCCGTTCGGGGCGAGCGTCCGCGTGAACATGAACCCGGCGCCGGAGGCGATCCGCTCGATGATCCAATCGGCAGCCGAAAAGCACGATCTCGATCCGCAGCTCTTCGAGTCGCTGGTCGCGGCCGAAAGCGCGTTCGATTCGTCCGCGGTCTCAAGCGCGGGAGCACGGGGCTTAGCCCAGTTGATGCCGGCGACCGCGCGAGCGCTGGGCGTGACGGATCCGTTTGATCCCGAACAGAACCTCCGAGGCGGCGCTAAATATCTCTCGCAAATGCTCAAGCGCTTTGGCGGCGACGTCTCGCTCGCGCTCGCAGCGTACAACGCGGGTCCGGGAGCGGTCGAGCGACATGGTGGAATTCCACCCTACAAGGAAACCCAGACGTACGTTCGGCGAATCCTGAGCCGGTACGAGTCGATGAAGGGGGTCGTCGGTGGCCGGTAGGAAGGGCCTGAAGATCGTGCTGTTCGCAGTGGTTCCGGTCCTGCTGATCGGGTCGGTGGCGGTGTTGGGCAAGTTGGGAATCGTGCCGATCCCGGGCCTTTCGCCGACGAAGCCGAAGGCCTTGGCGGGCGCCGCCGCGCTCTACGGCGAGCCCAAGGATGCCAAAACCGCTCCCGTCGCTAAGAAAGAGTTGCCAAAGCCGAAACCGAAGCCGGCCGAGACGCCGCTCGACCTCGACACCGGCGCGAAGAAGGTCGCGAAACTGTGGAATGAGATCGAGACGGACCGGTTGGTGAAGATGGTCGCGACGTGGCCGGACCCTGATCTCGCCCGCATCCTTACCAAGATGAACCTGGAAAAGTCGACGGCGCTTCTCGCGGCACTCGACCCGAAACGTGCGTCGAAGCTAAGCGAGGAGATCCTGAAGCAGGCCTCGGTCGTGGCTCAAGCGCCCTGAGCGCTCCGCATTCGGGAGATTCCGGCGGCGAGGGGAACCCCCTCCGTCCCGCGGGAG
>DKKT01000061.1 GCA_002455425.1 Chthonomonas sp. UBA6659
GTCGGAGCCTGGTTGACTTCGTTGACCGTGACGTCGAAGCTCTGCTGAGCGTCGGCGGTGCCGTCCGAGACCTTGACCGTCACCGTGTAGGTGCCGGGGCCGTCGGCCTCGCCAGGGGTCCAGGACCACTCATTGCCCGTCACCGAACCGGGGCCGGAAACGACGCTGTAAGTCAGGATCTGCGCAGGAAGGTCGGCGTCCGCGCCAACGAGAGTTCGCGAGATCGCTACGAGCTCGTCGACGCTGCCGTCAGCTGGGTCTTCCAGCGTCGGAGCCTGATTCACTTCATTGACAGTGATGTCGAAGCTCTGTTGAGCCTCGGCGGTGCCGTCTGAAACCTTGACCGTCACCGTGAAGGTGCCAGGGCCATCGGTCTCGCCAGGGGTCCAGGACCACTCGTTGCCCGCCACCGAGCCGGGGCCGGAGACGAGGCTGTAGGTCAGGGTCTGAGCAGGAAGATCGGCGTCCGCACCGACAAGCGTGCGGCTGATCGCCACGAGCTCATCGACCGAGCCGTCGGCCGGGTCGGCAAGCGTCGGAGCCTGGTTGACTTCGGCGACAGTGATGTCGAAGCTCTGTTGAGCCTCGGCGGTGCCGTCTGAAACCTTGACCGTCACCGTGAAGGTGCCAGGGCCATCGGTCTCGCCAGGAGTCCAGGACCACTCATTGCCCGCCACCGAGCCAGGGCCGGTGACGAGGCTGAAGGTCAGGGTCTGGGCAGGAAGATCGGCGTCCGCGCCAACGAGCGTTCGCGAGATCGCGACGAGCTCGTCGACGCTGCCGTCAGCTGGGTCTTCCAGCGTCGGAGCCTGATTCACTTCATTGACAGTGATGTCGAAGCTCTGTTGAGCCTCGGCGGTGCCGTCCGAAACCTTGACCGTCACCGTGAAGGTGCCGGGGCCGTCGGTCTCGCCCGGGGTCCAGGACCAGACGTCGCCGGTCACCGCGCCGGGGCCGGAAACAAGGCTGTAGGTCAGGGTCTGGGCGGGGAGGTCGGCGTCCGCACCGACGAGGGTGCGGCTGGTGAGGACGAGTTCGTCGACCGAGCCGTCCGCCGGGTCATCGAGCGTCGGCGCCTGGTTGACCTCGGCGACGGTGACGTCGAAGCTCTGCTGAGCGCTCGCGGTGCCGTCGCTGACCTGGACCGTCACCGTGTAAGTGCCAGGCCCGTCGGCCTCACCCGGAGTCCAGGTCCACTCATTGCCCGCCACCGAGCCGGGGCCGGTAACGAGGCTGTAGGTCAGGGTCTGGGCGGGAAGATCGGCGTCCGCACCCACGAGCGTTCGCGAGATCGCGACGAGCTCATCGACGGTGCCATCGGCCGGGTCTTCAAGAGTCGGAGCCTGGTTGACTTCGTTGACCGTGACGTCGAAGCTCTGCTGAGCCTCGGCGGTGCCGTCCGAAACCTTGACCGTCACCGTGAAGGTGCCGGGGCCGTCGGTCTCGCCCGGAGTCCAGGACCACTCGTTGCCCGCCACCGAGCCGGGGCCGGAAACGAGGCTGTAGGTCAGGGTCTGGGCGGGGAGGTCGGCGTCGGTTCCGACGAGGGTGCGACTGGTGAGGACGAGTTCGTCGACCGAGCCATCGGCCGGGTCGTCGAGCGTCGGAGCTTGGTTGACCTCGCTGACGGTCACATCGAAGCTCTGCTGAGCACTCGCCGTGCCGTCGCTGACTTGGACCGTCACCGTGTACGTCCCGGGGCCATCGGCCTCACCCGGGGTCCAGGACCAGACGTCGCCGGTCACCGAGCCAGGGCCGGAAACNNACGAGGCTGTAGGTCAGGGTCTGGGCGGGAAGGTCGGCGTCTGCACCCACGAGCGTTCGGCTGATCGCCACGAGCTCGTCGACCGAGCCGTCGGCGGGGTCATCGAGCGTCGGAGCCTGGTTGGTCTCATTGACGGAGATCGTGAACGACTTCGTATCGCTCAGAGGAGGTGATCCGTTGTCGGTGACCTGAACGGTCACGGTGTAGGATCCGCCGCCGTCCAACTCGCCGGGCGTCCATGCGATCGCGCCACCCGCTGAGACCGTGAGCGCGGCAGGGCCGGCAACCTTGGAGAAGGTCAGGGTCTGGCCGGCGTCAGGATCGGTCGCGGTCGCGGAGGCGCTGTAGGACTGGAACTCGTTGATCGTCGCGTTGGCCGGAACCGTGAGGGTCGGGGCCGTGTTGGCGGGGAAGATCGAGAACTCCACACCGCGGAACGTGTTCGTTGAGTTACCGGTCGCGATCGTGGTGAAGGGATTGTTCGGATTGGAGGTCAGGGTCGGATTATCGTCGACCCACCGCACCGTGTTGTCTGAGTGGACGGTGTAGAGACGCACGTTGGTGTCGCTTGTCCAAACCCCTGCCAGGGCACGCGTTGCATTCGATCCGGTAAGGCCACTGTTGATCGTGTACCGCGCGGTCCAGGTCGCGCCGTTGTAGGTGAACTTTCGGATGCCGGTACTGGCCCCGTCGTCCGCCACGTACAGCGTGTTCGCGTTTGCGAAGTAAAAGTCGTAACCGCTTAGCACGCCGGTGAGGCCAAGTGTCGGGACTCCCGACGAGTTTTCAGGCAAGCCCGCGCCGACCGCGGAGATGTTCGCGGCGATAGAGACATAGAGCTGGTTGTTGAAGATGTTCGCGACGCGGGAGTTGAGGGCCGAGCTGTTGACCTGAACACCGGCCCCGCCTGCGAGGGGGAAGTAGTAGCTGCCCTGAGTGGCGTAGGCCAGCCAGAGCTTGTCTCCGTCAAAGGTCACCGCCGATCGAGGGTTGGTCGCGGTGCCGAAGGCCTGGCCGGTGCGGGTGTCGATCGCCCCGTTCGCTGCGACGCGCCCGAGCACGCGGGCGATAGATGAGGTCGTCGGAAGCGATCCTGTTCCGATCGCCGCGTCATATCCGGCGATCGTGAGGTATCGACCATCGGTCGACCGAGTGAGGAAGCCCTCGCTCGTTGCACTCTGGGTCATGGTGAGGCGGTAGTTAGCGCCCGAAGTCGTCGTCGGCATCGCGAGCGTTTGGACCAGGGTTCCGCCCGTGGTGTACTCGTCGACATTGACTTGGTACGCTTGGTTGCTCACGAACGTGGACGTCGTGCTGATTCGGCTCACCACGATGTTCCCATTCCCGTTCACTGGGGCAAGGAAGAACTGGGTACCCGAGTTCGCGCCGGTGCCGCCGAGGTTTTGGCCACGGGGCTCCCCGTAACTCCCGACCGTACCGCCGTTGTAGCCGACGCCGGGAAGGAACTGGTTGGAGAGGAAGCTGTTATCGCTACTCGCGACGAACGCCACGATGCGGATGGGACCACTGGGAAATCCGATCGCGGAAAGTGGGATGACCAGCTCCACGCCGGTATTCACCACGCCGCCAAGACCGTAGCCGGTACCCGTACCACCGGAGACGCCGGCAGTGTTCGCGCCGTTGTAGTTCGCCTTGACTCCGATCAAGTTGTTCCCGCCGGACAGATTTCCGTCCGTGAGGTTGGACTGGCCGAGATAGTAGCCGAGGTTGTTCGCAGTGTCCGGTGTTGCCGAGAAGTCGACGAACAGGTTGCCGCCGCTGCGGTTCAGCCCGAAGAAGTAGTCGGCGGTGAACCCGGACTCGAACGTGAAACCGTTGGGGCCGCCCGAGTCGCCGAGACGAGTCAGGTACCACGAGTTGCCGATCGTGTCCTTCCAGTTGTCGCCGCGAAGCCGGTTCTGGCCGCCGTCGACCGAGTCGATGAAGACGTTCAGCTTGTTGCCGTTGTTCTCGAGGTTCCCGGCCAAGACGAGGTTCAGATTCCCATCCGCAATGTAGGCGTAGCCGACATTGAGCTCGCTGAAATTGTCGCCAAAACTGGTTTGAACGTTCTGGATGACCTGCGGGCCGTTGTAGCGCCAGTCGGCGGTGCCGTCGCACGTCTGTTGGGCGAACGCCCCCGTCATAAAAAGGGCCGCCGTTGCGGCGGTCCACATCCCTCTCACCATCTTCACTGATCCTCCGCCAGTGCCTGCCGTGCAGGCCTTAACACCAACTACTTGCGCCATGAATGCGCACGAATTCACCAGAGACGATACACCCTCTCCCAGCCACAGCGCTACCCTTGTTCCGAATTCTGGTAATTGCAGAACGCGATCTTAACCGTGTGCCATTTCACTGCTTCTACGGCCCTTGTCGCGCCGGCGACGGCGTCGGGGTGCCATGATGGACGTCACCGATGGGGAAGGAAGGCCAGTCGAGGGGTCCACTGCCGCAGGTGATCCGTAAGCGCCTGATCCGGCCTGTCCTCGAGTTCATGCAGTCGCAGGCGGTGGGCGGCATCGTCTTGATCGCGGCGACGGTTGTCGCGCTGATCCTCGCCAACTCGGGCTTCGCCGCGAGCTACTTCGGCTGGCGAGACATGCCGGCAGGATTCAAAATCGGCGACTTCCAGCTCGAGAAGCCGCTGCTCCTCTGGATCAACGACGGCCTCATGGCGGTTTTCTTCCTCCTTGTAGGGCTCGAAATCAAGCGCGAATTCCTCATTGGCGAACTTTCGAGTGCCAAACACGCCATGCTGCCGATCGCGGCCGCCGTCGGAGGCATGGCGGTGCCGGCCGCGATCTATGTGGCACTCAACTGGGGACAGCCCTCCCTTCCCGGGTGGGGCATTCCCATGGCCACCGACATCGCATTCGCGCTCGGGATTTTGGCGCTCCTCGGTTCGCGAGTTCCACTTGCTTTGAAGATCTTCCTAACCGCGTTCGCGATCGTCGACGATCTCGGTGCCGTCCTCATCATCGCCCTCTTCTACACGGCCCAACTCGACGTCACTGCACTCGGCATTGCTGGGGCTTTGCTTGTCGCGCTGATTGCCCTCAACGCCTCAGGGGTTCGGATGCTGGGGCCCTATCTCGCGATCGGCGCGCTCCTCTGGCTCGCCGTGCTCAAGAGTGGCGTCCACGCGACGGTTGCCGGCGTTTTGATCGCGCTGACCATTCCGACCAAGGTCCGACTCGACGCGCGGGGATTTGGGGAAAGCGTCCAGAGCCTGCTCGACCGATTCCGCGCGAAGGAATCCGAGGGCCGGGGTGGGGTCATTTCGGATGACCGGATCAGCCTCCTGCAGGGCATCGAGGACTCTTGCGAGCAAGTGCAGATGCCCCTCCAACGGCTTGAGCATGTGCTTCACGGGTGGGTGAACTTCCTGATTGTGCCGATCTTCGCGTTCGCGAATGCGGGCGTTGCCTTCTCAGGGCTCCCCAGTGATGCGCTCCGCAGTCCGGTCACTCTGGGCATCGGTCTCGGCCTCGTGCTCGGCAAGCCGTTCGGGGTACTCCTCGCCGCATGGTTCGTTGTCCGCTTGGGACTCGCGAACGTCCCCCGCGGGGTGTCTTGGGCTCAGCTGACCGGCGTCGCTGTGTTGGGCGGGGTGGGCTTCACCATGAGCCTCTTCATCGCGTCTCTGGCGTTCGAGTCGGCGGAAGCGGTCGACACCAGCAAGGTGGGAATCTTCCTCGGATCTCTCGTCTCCGCGGTGATCGGCGTCGTGATCCTTCTCCGCGCGAAGGGTGCTAGGGCTAGTTCGTGAAGAGGCGCGTCCCGAGATAGTCCAGGATCAGCATGAGCGCAAAGAAGGCACCGCCCAAGTACATCGTGACGTTCGAGATCTTGTCGTCGAACGTGGCCCGACCCTTGAACGTCGTTCGAATCGACCCGCCCCCGCCCGACATCGCATCGCCCTTTCCGGTGACGAAGATCAGTCCCGCGAACAGAAGCGCGACGATGACGGCGAGAACCATGAGTACGTTGTAGACGGTGTTCAAAGGTGAAACCTCGGAGAAGCTAAAAGTATACCCGCACCAGCGCATCGAAGCCGGTGAGCCGGGCGAGGCCCTCGGCGACGAGGGACATGCCGGTCGATCCGACCATGATTTGAGGAAGGCCGGAGTTCCAGAGTCTAGACCACACGCTGCCGTAGGTACGGGGTGCGGTCTGGTACTTGGCGAGAAGGTCCTGACCCGATCGGATCCCACTCTCGATTTGGGCAGGTGTCGGGGGCTTCGTCGTCACGAAGAACTGAAGCATCGAACCAAGCGGGCGCCAGAAGATCAAGGTCGCGAGGGCCGCGATCAGCATCCGCAGCTGAGGGTCGGAATGCCACGGCGAGCTGAATATCCCCATGAAGAGCATCGCGCCGGCCGCGAAATTGGTGCCGCACCGCGGATGGATACGGGGCATCCGGGCGACGACTTCCGGCGTAAGAGGCTCGTTGCGTTCGATCGCGTGGACGACCATGTGCTCGGCCGCATGGGTACCGGCGAGTGGCAGCGCTCGGATGCCTCCCAGGAATACAAGCAGGCTCGCCGCACCGAGCAGGTTGGCACGAACGGCGTCGGACATGGCCCAGGACTGGGAGACGACCTCGAGCCCGTACGCCACGAGATTGGCCAGCAGGAATAGCCCGAAGAGTAGTGCCCCCGTCGCGACAAGGGCCCAAGGGCCCACGCCGCCGCGCGTCATCCCGTCCGTGAGGTACACGCCGAACGGCGTTGCCATCCCCCCCACGATGCGTGGCCGCAGCGGCTCGTCCGGCACCGTAAGAACATCCGACCAAGTCAAAACGCCGAGCGGACGGTCGTCCTCGTCGACCACGATCGCGTATGCCGCCCCGCGTTCGTTGAGTAAGCGCAGGGCGGATGCCCCGGATTCGTGGCTTCGCAGAACTACCTCGGGATCGCGCACCAGCGTGCCGATCGGAGCATGGATCGAATCTCCTTGGAGGAGCGATTGGACGACCTCACGCTCTTCGACGATCCCCAGGAGCACGCCGTTCTGGACGACGACGACGCACGGGGCCGACGTTTCCCTGAGATTCTGGAGGCAACGCCCGAGGCTGTCATAAGCTTCGGCTAGTTCAGGCGCGCGGCGAAGGGCACGACCGATCGGACGATGGAGGGCCGGTTGGAGGTCGTGCATGGTGCGCACTTCATGATACGCCGTTCCGAGGCAAAGAAAAAGCCCCCCGGCAGAGCCGGGAGGCTTTTGTCCGTTGAGGGGTGTACCTTAGCGGACGACGAAGAGCTGGCCGACCTGGCGGGTGCCACGGAAGTCAGCGTAGATCTCGACCTTCTGTCGGTTGTTCGTCAGCGGCGCATTGAAAGCGCGCGCCACGGTGATACCGAAGGTGGCCGTGGTCTGACCGGCAGCGACGCGGACCGAGGTCACGCGGGGCCGGACGAGGCCGGCGTTCGAGCTCGAGATGCGGACGACCGCGCCGCCGACCGGAGCCGGACGATCGAGGACGACCTGAGCGTTGAACGCGGTGCCGAGTCGAGAGGTGGCTACGTTCGTCGACGGGAGATTGACCGACGCGACATAGGCAACGGAGCGACCGGCGTTGATTCGGCCTCGGCGACCCTGCGAGATCACTCGCGGACCGTCGGACTGGATCTGGTCGGTGTTGTTACCGATGCGGGCGCGGACATAGTCAGCCATCGAGAACGGGTTGATGTTCAGGGCCGGAGCCGAATTCTCGGCGAAGTCCCAAACGAGAGCCGCGAGACCCGCGACTTGCGGAGCGGCGAACGACGTACCGTTGCCGAAGAGCGGCGGTCCGAAGTTGCCACCGAAGCCGGCGAACGGCCACAGGGTGTAACCGGAGCCATCGCCATCGTAGGCCGGCGGAACGAGCAACTGAGCCAAGAAGTTGTAGTTCTCGGTCGAGTACAGGTTCTGGGCCGAAGCGGCGACTTCGCACTTCGGAGCGTTGCGGCTGTAGAACGCCAGGCCCTCGCGGAGTTCGCCGTTGGCGAACTTGCCGGCCAGGTTGTTCGTACCGGCAACGGCCATCACCATCGGGTGGACCGCCGGCCAGCGCAGCGTCGTGATGCCAATGCCGTTGCCCGACGAGGCGATGATGAGACTCGGCGGTAGGCCCGAGCCGCCGGGCAGGTTGCCCATGGTGGCGTCGCGGATCACGAGCTCGCTCAGGATCTGAAGCGGGAGCGGAAGCACGCCGATGTTGATGTTGCTCTGGATCGTGATGATCTGGCAACCGAAGAAGTTGTGAGCAAAGAAGATGCTCGCAACGGTGCCGAACCAGGTGGCGCCGATCGGAGCCGGCGGGAGCGGTCCGGCCGAGAAGTGGCCAGTCTTGAAGATGACCATCTGAGCGTCGTAGCCGGCACCGGCAACGCCGATGGCGTTGTTCGTGTCGGCAGCGGCAAGACCGGCGACGCGGGTGCCGTGCGACTTGTAGTCGATGTCCAGAGCATTGTTGATGCCGAGGAAGCCGGTCCAGTTGACCTCAGCGAAGACCTTGTTGCGAAGGTCCTCATGGGGAACAAACGGGAACAGCGTGCCGTTCTCCCAACCCGTGTCGACCACGCCGATTCGAACGGTGGCGTTCGAAGTCGCGTTGCTCGCCCACGCGGCCGGGAAGTTGGCGCGATTCAGGGCAGGCTGTCGTCCTTCGTTGAAGAACGGATCCGTCACAGGCCACTGATTGTATTCGCCGAGTTCGTTGAAGAACCACTCCGCGATCTCGCCCTGCTCGCCACCCATGTTCAGGTACTCGGTGATGCAGTCGATGACGGAATAGCCGTAATCTTCGAGATACATCGGCAACTCTTCGCGCATTTCGTTGCCTTCGCCATCGAGGGTGACGCAATAAATGCGGAAGCGGATCTGCCGATAGCCGAAGACCTCATCGAAGAACGGGTCGGACTCGGCGACGACATCGATGAAGTCGCAACCCTCAGGAACGGGCAGGCCGTCCTGGCAGTTGGCGTCGATGTAAGCGTTGAGTGCGTCGAGATTCCCCCCGAGAGAGCCACCATCGTATCGAACGATGACCGTGGCGTTATCGTAGGAGCGCTCGCCGCTTTGCGCCATGGCCCCCGTAATGAGTGCCAAGAGCGTCATGAGAATCAAAAGCGTACGCTTCAATGTACAACCTCCTCAACTCCCCTTCCGGGGCCGTAGATGTCCTCAAGCGCGGAACTTGGACTTCGGGTCGGGCTGTCTTTCAATTTCGCCCGTCCTTGGCCGAAGCTGTCGCTTGACGTGCCTCCTTCGCCAGAGATCCCTCTCTTCCGGAAGGCTCTACCGCAAATATACTACCTCCGAGCGCGACAATCAAGGGTTTTTCGAGTCTGATCGACCCGATTTTCCCCGATTTTCACGCTCCGAGGGCGGAGACTGAGCCTTCTAGGTCTCAGGAGTCACGCGGACCTTGCTACTAATGATGGCACGATCCGCCTCGTTCCATGAGGCCTGCGAGCGATTTGGCGAGAAGATTCCCGACATTTCGAGGCCCATTTCCAGAAAACTCCAACTTGGATGCGACCTCAATGATACCCGATTCAGGCTGAAAGCGTCCAAGGGACCCGCCTGACAAACGAATCGAGCCCGGATTTCGAACGAAATCCGGGCTCGATTCGGGAGTTCCTAGGCACCGCAAAGGCGTCGGTACAGATCCGTCACCTTCCGCACGTAATTCTGGGTCTCCTTGTAAGGGGGTACCCCGCCATGCCGTCGGACCGCGCCCGAGCCGGCATTGTAGGCCGCGAGCATCAGGACCAAGGCATCCCAGGCATCACCGGTCTTTCGGTGATAGTTTTCAAGATGCCCGCGGACGATCCGCACCGTCGCGTTCAGGTTTTCGATGCTGTCGTACGGGTTCCCCACGCCCATACCCTTGGCGGTTCCTGGCATCAACTGGCCAAGCCCCATCGCTCCGGCATGGCTCTTCGCATTCGGGTCGAAGCCGCTCTCGACCATGACCATCGCCATGATCAGGCGGGCATCGACGCCCTGCGCGACGCTGAACTCCACGACTCCCGCGGCGATGCGTGTCGCTTCATCCAGGGAGAGACGCGAGTTTTGACGGCGGATAAATTGAGCGTAAATCGGGACCGCGTCGTTCGCGTTCACCTGCCAGTCGCTTCGGGGCACGAACGAACCGGACAACGGGGCCGGACGGCCACCTTTGCGAGACGCCACGGCGGACTTGGTCCGGGTCGAGCGCGTCGACGTCCGAGCGACCGCCTTCGGTTGGGCCTTTTCCCAGTTCGCGACTTGGGTTTCGGCCGCGACGCCGAGCATTTTGACCTGGGGCGAAGCGAGTTCGTCCGACCGGCCGGCCGTCACCAGCATCCGAACGGAGACCGAATTGCCGTTCAGCCAATCCGGAAGCTCCGCCGCTTCCACCTCGACACCGCCAGAGGGCGTGTCGAGGATCATCACGATGCCGGTCCCGGTCTTGACGTGCCCGGTCACGACACCCTTGAGTTCCAGCGTCTTGGTGCCGATCAGGTTCTTCATCGCTGAAGCTCCCACCGCTTCCTTGACGTTCAGCTTCTTCCGAAGTTGAACGTACTGCTCGAATGTTTGCGCCCCTGCCGCACCGACTGCGGCCAGAGCGACGAACGCCGCCCAGACAAATCGTTTCATAGGCAATTTAGGCTGGCGGAGAGATCGGGATTCGAACCCGAGAAGGGATTTCTCCCTTACCCACTTAGCAGGCGGGCGCTTTCGACCACTCAGCCATCTCTCCGAAGCAAGGTTGATGATACCCACACGTCCTCCACCGATACCCGAAGTGGGTCTACGGAACATTGTCGGACGATGACGTCCGGAATCCACAGCCTCGGTTCAGCCCATACTAAGCTGTGCCCGTCCGAATCGCCTCGTCGTCCCGACCTCAGAGCCTCGTGATTCGGCATCGTGCCCGTTCTCGACCCCTCTTCGCGGACCGGCTTGTAAGGATCTATCTCGGTCTGATCGCGTTCTCGATCGCGGGGAGCCTCTTGACGTCGATGACGGGCCTGTCTCCCGGAATCGTCGCCCCCGCCGCGTCCTTGGCGACGCTCGCCTGCGGGCTCGTTCTCGCGATCCGCCCGCTCGTTGAGGGTGGACGGGCCCGTCTTGCCGCCGTCCTCGCCGTCGGCCTTGCCGCGGAAGTGCTGGGTCTGTATACGGGGATCCCGTTCGGACGCTACGAATACACCACCGCGTGGTGGCCCACCGTCAGCCTTCCGGGGGGCGAGCCCTTTCCCATCGCGCTGCCGTTCGCGTGGCTGATGATCACGGCCGCTTGCACCCTTTGGGTCGGCAGTTCGCTCGCTCGCCCGGTCGCGGCGTTGGCGGCAGGCCTGCTCGCCGCACTCCTCGACCTTTTCAAGGAGCCGGTCATGACTGACGTCCTCGGCTACTGGAAATGGACCGATCTTTCCTGGCCGATCGGAGGCCCGATCCTCGGGGCACCGCTCGTGAACGCCTTCGGATGGGCGCTGACCGCCGCAATCGGTGCCTGGGTCCTCGCGAAGACCCCCCCGCGACCCGGTTCATGGCGATATGGAGCCTTCGTCGCCTGCGCCCACCTCTTCCTGATCGGTTCGCTCGGGGTCGTCGCCGGTGGGTGGTGGCTGGCTATCCCAACTGCCGCCGCCACATTCGGTGCCGTCGTCGCGCTTCGAGCCCGAGCTTAACCTGGGAGCCCCGCGTATTCAGCATAACGTCGGAACAGGTTGTGGGCCGCGGGATAGCACGAGTGGGGCGACATGAAGTGCGGAAACTCGAACGTGATGATCTTCTCGGCGACGCGCGCGGCCGACTCCAGTTTGTGGCGCAGGTTGCGCCAGTCAGCCGGCGGGAACTTGATCGGCATGTCGCGATCGAACGTCTCGAGGTTCGACCAGATGGTGACTCCATGCCGCTTGCCCAGGTCCGCGATTCCGTTGAGGAACGCGGGAAGCTCCTGGTAGTGAATCTGGCCGTCCTGAAACGCGCAGATGTCGAAAGCTCCTTTGGATTCGGCGAAGATCCGCTCCCAATGGTCCTGCGACTCCGTGAGGCTGAACGCCGAACCGCCGCCGAACTGCTTCGCGCCCTGCGGGAACGGCGAGATCAGGACCGGGCGGTCCAGCGCCTCACGGCAATGCCCCCCGGTCTCTCGGAAAATCTCGACAATGTGCATGTCATGCCGGCTGGTCTCGTGGCACAGATACCATCCCCCGAAGGCCGGTGAATCGCCATACCTCTCGACGACCTCGTCGATGAACGCCCGGTTGATGTCCACCTCGTACCACCACGCGCCGCGCATCCAGTGCCATCCGGAGTCGTACGTTCCAAAGAACACGGTGAGCCCGTACGTCTCAGCCAAGTCGAAGAAGACCCGTCCGAGATCGTCGTACACCGGGAGCAAGTCGGGAATCGATCGGGCCGGGAAGATGCATCGATTGCGATAGCCCGCGCGGATGATGATGACGGTGTCGATCCCGATCGCCTGGTAGAGGGCGAATTCGCGATCCCAGTCGTCCCGCCCCCAGTTTTGGCTCGGGATGTCGTGAGTGATCTCGTCGAGAAACGTCCCGGTGATGCGCGGCGCGGTCATGATCGGAGTCTGGCACGCCTAGACACCCATGGCCTTGAGTACGACTCGCTTCCTGCGCCGGCCGTCGAATTCGGCGTAGAACACCTGCTGCCATGGGCCGAGGTCAAGCTCACCCTGCGTGATCGGGATCAGCACCTGGTGATGCATGATCAGGTTCTTCAGGTGGGCTTCGCCGTTGTCCTCGCCCGTCCGGTGGTGGCGATAGTCCCGCTTGGGAGCGAGACGGTCGAGCCATTCGCGGATGTCCTCGATGAGGCCCTCCTCCCAGTCGTTCACGTACACGGCGGCGGTGATGTGCATCGCAGAAATGAGCACGAACCCTTCCTGGATGCCGGAATCGGCAACAAATCGGGCGACTTCGTCGGTGATCCGCACGAACTGCTCGCGCTCGGCTGTTTGAAACCAGAGGTAATCCGTGGCGACCTTCATCGCACTGGTCTACCAGGTTTCCTTTCGAATCTGCGGATCTCCGTGGTACGGGCGGGCTCATGACGGAGTCGCATTCGTTTCGGGCCCTGCGAGCCTTCCCGCGTATTGCGAACTTGGGATTGACTGCAGGCGTCGGAAGGATGCCAACCTGCTCACGCGCCCAAACCGCTCAGCTCTCCAGGTCCACAAAATGGGGAACATCAGCGACTTTGACTGTCCAGCCTTCCTCTGGGAGAACATACTGCCTCATTCCCGAGAGAGCGATGTAGCCATGATGGATGTCAAGTATCGTGAGATTGTCGATCGCAGCGGATGGATCATATCGAATAACTCCGTCCGAATCGATGACGAGCAGGTCCGAGAAGCCGCAAAATGCCACGATTCCCTCGGATGTCAAGCACTGGAGATATCCCAAAGCCTGCGCGGGTAGTGCCATTACTCTGCCACGTTGAATGAGATAGACGTACCCCTTTAGGCACTTGATCCAAGCTGTGCCCAGAGCGATGTTCACCTCAAGATCCGTTTCACCCGCACCTAAGAAATAGTTCGTGCAGCCGCCCTTGCCAGAATAGGTGAAGGCATTCCAGGCACTAGGATCGTCCGGAGTGACCTTGGTCCATTCCGGAGACTCGATCCCGCCTTTCGGGTAGTCGACCGGCTGCAAAGGGTCCTCTGTATCTGGAGTCTGCATGTGCCATCCCTTTGCCATGGTCAAGGTCTCGACTTTACGGGACTCTGGGGCGGATCCTCAATCACCACGGAGAAAGTTCTCGTCCTCTTGCGCAGGAACCAGTTGAACGTCACCGAATACTTCGCTTCTTCATTACTCGAGCTTATCAGTCGCAGGACCGGCTTACTACTTCGAACGGTTTCATCGAAATGATCTCCCTCCGCGCCCATGAATGTCCGGACGTCGCTAATGCGCGTGGGAAACGTGCCGTGTGCGCCGTAGTACTCTTGTGCGTAAGAGGCAAAGGTCAATTCGAATTTCCTTTCACGAGAATTCTGGTCGCCAATGTATAGGTAAACGCAAAGTGCGACCGTACCGAGTACAACCGCCACGATCGCAGCGATCATGCTGCCCTTTATGTTCTCACTCCTTGGCTACGTGCAGGCAGGACCTTATCGGGTCCTTCCCCATCGACTTGATCTTGTTCTTCGTATTTCGCTCCTGTGCCCAAGCATTCATTGCTGACAGACTAACGCGAAGAGATCGGCACCATCACAGATGTCGTGTCTGTCATCGGTAGCATACCCGGCCCGCTCGTTCTTAATCAGATCGTGGGGCTACTCTGGTACCGGTGCAAGCCTTGTGGATCCGTCACCGTTTTGATCCGTGCGCCTCCGCGGGCCGTACATCGTCTTCGAAGACCTCCAAGTCTCCCGGACATCTCCACTCGATCTCGTCTTCATCGACGAGCAGGTGGAGCCTCTCGGGGAGAAGGGACTGCGGCACAAGGCGATACGATCGCACGGCACCGACCGTTCTCACGTCTAAGACGTTGCGATCGGTTGCGAGAAGCGTGAGACTGAGATCGACGACTGCCGAGCTCTGCGCCGGCACAACTCTCGCAAGACGACCTGGCTGGATGAGGGTCACTCGACGACCGGACATATTGCTGATCGACAGCGTTACGGACACACTCGACGCGGGCGACGCTGAATGTCCCAAGAGCAGGACCATACAGGGCCACCAGCACAGGACCAAAATGGTCAAGACCCACAGGTCTCGTCGCCGGTCACTGGTCGCCACGGAAGGCCTTCCCCACTCGGGCAGTTTCTTTGAGAATGGGAGGAAGCGCATCATCGCCGGACCAGAGCACACCTGATGTCGTGACTTGGCAATTGACATAGACGCCACGGTCCACCCTGGGCAGAATTCGAAACCGCTGCAGATCGGAGCTTGATCCGATTTCGATCACGTTGACAGGAAGTCCCATTTTGCTCACCTCGATTTCAACGGTCGTTTGACCGCGCGGCGGCAGTCGGCGAAACGTGCCATCGCCGCTCGCGAACGTGATCTCCTCAGGAGTTGCGTTGTGAAGGTGGACGACAATCGGAAGCGACTGTTGCCACCAGATCTTCGATGTGGACAGGAGCTTAAAGAGAACGAGGATGAGGGGAGCCACTGCAAACATCAGGAGTCCCCATTTCTGAGCTTGCGTTAGCGGATTCATCTCGATCTTCCGTCCCGAACAATACCCGAAGGAGGCAAAGAAATGGGCCCAAGCCGAGATCTTTGGCAAGGTTGCACCGATGCATGGGCTATCCACCCCTCACGCGCTAAGAGCATCTGCTTGTTCACGGGTTGAGTCATATGTGCCTGGTTCTCGGCATGACGGTGCTTACATTCCCGCCTGATACTCTTTGAGAGCGCTGACCGTACCCGCATGGAGAACCGTGGCGATCACCTACTGCCGTGGACTCACCGAGATCCCTTGTCCAGACCATTCTCCTCTTCCTCATCGACGGTGCGGTCCGCTCCCAACAGGTCGGCGACGAACGGGGCCGCGACAAGGAGCACGATTCCCAAGCACAGTGCGACGACACTGTAACTCGTTCCGTGGGACCAGTCAATATAAGCCAACCATGCCGGATCGCCTTCGTAGCCCAACGACGCGATGAGCGCGAGGGTGCGATTCCCGACGATCAGCGAGCCGACCAAAGCAAACGCAACCACGGAGTACGTCTCGGACCGAACCATCAGCAGACGCGTGAAGAGGCCGGCACCGAACCAGAGGGCCGTTCCAAGGGCGAGGCCCGCAGCGACCGCGAGGCTCTGGACACCTGCGGCCTCCGGAACGACCGAGGTCAGGTACCGTGCGGTCCTCGCGACGTTTCCGGTATCGAGCCAGGTCGCCACAGCCACGGCGCGAAAGCCCAGAGCCAGTGCCGCGCGCGGGCGTAGGCCGTTCACAGGAGGCGCCCCAATCGACGAGCGTGGATCAAACCGAAGAGGGCAAGCACCCAAAACGTGATCGAGACGAAAGAGGGGATCGTGAAGAGCCTTTCGGCAAGGGGTCTTCCCACATCGTCGCCGTAGTGCCGCAGAATCCGATCAACCCAGCCCGCCGTCGCGACCACAAGCCAATAAAGGCAGACGGCTTGAACGAGGCCGCTCGCCAGGCCCGCCTTGGATGGCACTTCGTGGTCTTGATCCGGGTCAGCCCCCAGCCCTTGCACACTGCCAAATAGGCGCGCCCCGAACCACAAGAAGACCGCCAAGGCCATGAGACTCGCCGACGCCACAATATCGAACCAATAACTCGGGCCTGTGCCGGTCACGAACATTTCGATGCCATAGGCGAAGTAGTAAACGCTATACGTTGCGACCCACACCGCCAAGGCACGACTCACCAAGGCGCCGACCTGGACCATGTTCATGACCCTATTGTCACCGGTTTCTTGTCGGCGGATCAAGCTCGGCCGATCGCAAGTCAAACCAGCAGACGAACAACGGTCGAACTTCGCGCAACCACGCCTCTTCAGGACCACAATAGACTGTGGCAACCGAACCCAAGCTCGAACGCGATCCGCTGACCGCGGCGCAGGATCAGTTCATCCTCGAATGGGGACGGATGAGTTCCAGTTGGGGCATCAACCGGACGATGGCGCAGATCCATGCGCTCCTCCTTTGCACGGGCAAGCCCCACAGTGTCGACGAGATCATGGACCGGCTCCACATCAGCCGTGGGAACGCAAGCATGAACCTGCGCGACCTCATCGAGTGGGGGATTGTGCATCGATTCCGGCGGCCCGGCGACCGCAAGGACATCTATCTGAGCGAGGGCGACATTTGGCAGATGTTCGCGCGCGTCGTCCGAGAGCGCAAGCGCCGCGAACTCGATCCGACGGCGACCGCGATTCGCGAATGCGTCGCGCGTCTTCCCCCGGGCGAGCAAGGCAACGACGCCGCACTCTTCCGCGAACGCCTGAACAACCTTCTTGAGATTTTTGCCCTCGTCGATGCCGTGTATCAGCAGGCGTTTCAAGCCGAGGAGAGCTTCCGGAGCATGATCGAGCAATACCGGGGCAGCAAGCCGAAAAGCTGATGGCTACTGGTCGTCGGCGGGCATCTTATCCGCGCTCGTTCCTCCGCCGACCTGGCGTGCCTTGTCCTTCGCCGCTTGTCCGACGCCGCTTCCGCTTCCGGTGACGCTCTCCGAACCGGTCACTGGCGAGAGGCCACCAGCAGCGGGATTGGTCGGCGCGACGCCCCCGGAACCCGAGCCCTTCGATTCGGCTTGCGGACTCGCGTCCTTCGGGGGAACGGCGTTCGCGTCTTCGCCTTTCGCGTTCTGGCACCCGGCGAGGAGGGTGACGAGGGCGATCAACCAGAAGAGTCGCTTCATGGTCCTACGCTACCCGACACGGCGTTCACGGACGCCGCATCGCCATACGAACCACAACCGTGATCACGATCGAGAGCACGACCGAGAACGCCACCGCCATCGCGACAAGGATGACGATGCTGTTCGACATAACGCCAGCATACATTGGGTTCGGATGGATCAGGACCCGATCCCGATCGTGGCCTCAAGTTTCTGCACGAGGTCCTCGATCCGCTCGATCCGGCCGAGTTCGAAGCGCGCGTCGAAGGTCGGCCCAAGCGCGGTGCGAGCGCGGTCCTTCGCGGTCTCGTAGATGCGGCGCTCCATCGTATGGATACCGGCCTTGGTGATCTCAGCCAAGGCCTCACCAGCTCCCCAGAACTCGGCCGCGAGCCCCGGATGACCCAACGCTTCGAGCACCATGCCCGTTTCGCGCAGGGCGGGTGTGATGACTTCTTTTGCGTCGACTTCGAGGCCGACCGCGAGCGCTTCCTGAACTCGCGCCAGCGCCTCGGACGGTGTGCCCCGACGGCGTAGCGCTTCCGAGAGTTGGATCGATGCGTTCGAGATCCCCATCATGTAGCCGAGCTGCTTTTGCAGCGCAAGCGCCTGACTCAGAACCTCGACGGCTTCTTCAGGATGGCCGGAGTAGCTGGCCGCGATCCCCAGCGACGCGAGGTTGTTCGCCTCCCAGGGCTGATTCCCGGAGGCGCGGTTCATCGCGAGAGCGCGTTCGAGTCGCTCGCGAGCCGTGTCGAAGTCGCCTCGCGCGCAGGCAAGATTGCCCATGTTGCCGAGGACCATCGCGATGCCGTTGAGATCATTATCGGACTCGAAGATCGCAAGGCTTCGCGAGAGGTAGCCCTCAGCGCGCTCATAGTCGGCTGCCTTGAGAGAGAGGTTGCCGAGGTTATTCAGCGGGTTATGGGCGAGCTGGTGCGCACCGATTTGGTCGAAAACCTCGACGCTTCGTTCAAGCGCGCTTGTTGCCTCTTCGACGAGTCCGAGTCGGTCGAGAAGGATCCCGATGCCGTTGAACGCCCGGCCGTAATCCGCGCCTGAACTCTCCAGCGTGTTCGCGGCAATCACGCGCTCAAACCAGTCGCGACCCTCACGCAACATCCCGCGGAGATGCCAGTATTGGCCCTGATTACAGGCCAGCTTGAGGGCCACGACCGGGTCGTGCTCAAGCGCCCACTGCATGGCGATGCGGAGATTGTCAAGCTCCTGGTCGGTACGGGCGACCACCTGCTGTCTCTCCTTGGAACGGATCCCTTCGAGGATGCCCACGGCAAAGCCGCTGAAGTGATCGCAGTGACGTTTTCGCGCGGCGACCGCTTCCTCCGCCTCCAGGTGCTCGGCCGCGAATTCGCGCAGCGACTCGAGCATATCGAACCGGCGCGCGCCGTCCGCCTCGATTTCTTGGATGAGACCATGCTCGACCAAGACTTCGATCGAGTCGAGCACCTCTTGAGTCGCGCAAACGTCTTTCAGAGCCTCGATGCTCGACCCACCCCGGAACACGCTCATCTGAGCGAGGACCCGGCGCGCGGCTTCAGGAAGCAGGTCGAAACTCCATTCGAACGAGGCTCGGAGGCTTCGATGCCGATCCGGGAGATCACGACGCCGAGTCGTGAGCACATCGAACCGGGCGTCGAGACCCGCCAAGATCTCTTTCGGCGACATCACCTGCAAACGCGACGTCGCCAGGGCAAGGGCCAGCGGGATGCCTTCGAGGCGGTTGCAGAGATCGGCCACGACCAGCGCATTCTCTTGATCGAGTTCGAAGCTGGGGAGTGCTTGCTGAGCACGCTCCACGAACATCTGGACACTCGAGAAGGTGAGGAGCTGTTCGACGATGGTCTTGCCAGAAGGCGTGGGGAGCGGCACGAGCGGGAACTCTCGCTCATAGCCGAGTTCGAGCATCCGGCGCGACGTGACCACGGCCGTGACCGCCGGCGTGCGCTCCAGAAGCTCGTGGAGAAACTCAGCCCCCCCGTCGACGATCTGCTCGTAGTTGTCGAGGATCAGGAGGTGGGGCGAGTCGCCAAACGTGGTGACCAGCTGGTCGAGATCGAGTGCCGCAGCACGCTTGGTCCCCGTACTGTCGAGGATCGCACCTCCGATCGACTCGGGGTCCCGCACGTTGGCAAGCGGCACGAACCAGACGCGGCCCTCGTAGCGCTCGATCTGCTGCCAAGCGAGTTCCAACGAGATCCGCGTCTTGCCGACACCGCCCATGCCGGTGATCGTCACCAAGCGAGTTCCCGAACCGGGTTCGGTCAGATCGCGTAGCACGGCAAGGTCGGCGTCCCGACCGAAGATCGCCGTCAACCGTTGAGGCAAGTGACGGGTCGAGTAAACGGGTGGTGCCGGCGTCGTTGCGACTTCGGATTCTCCGAGGTCGTCGACATCGATGCCCTTGAGACGAGCCTCTTTGCGCAGCTGGGCCGCGTAGGACTTCATCTCGGGCGCGGCGTCCATCTTCAATTCGTCGCGAAGCCGGTCGCGATGGAGCTTATAGAAGATCACTGCCTCGGCAAGGCGTCCTTGCGCCGCAGCAATCTCCATGGCTCGGTTGACGGCCGTGGCCCGCAGCGGGTCGAGTTGGACCCATCGCGATGCGGCGTCGATCGCGCCGTCCTGGTTCCCGGCCGCAAGCCAAGCCTCGACGAGCAGTTCGAGCGCTTGGCTGCGCTCCGTCGCCAGTTGTGCGCGCTCGGCAAGCACCCACTCGTCGGCAAAGCCCGGGAGAAACTCTCCACGCCAGCATTCGTTCGCAGACTCGAGCGCCTTGGCCCGATCCGGCCCCTCCGCCAGGAGCTGGGACCGTTTCACAAGGAATCGGAACTGTTCGGTGTCTGAGGTCACCCACTCGGGGTTGAGGCTCACGGTAAGGCGGTCCGCGACCACCGCCGCATCGGCATCGTCGCTGAAGGTCCTTTTCAGAGCCGCGATCGCCTGCCGAAGGCGGGGCCGCACGTCCTCGGGCTCGTCGCCGGGCCACAAGATCGCTCCCAGCTCATCGCGCGAGCGCGCTCGGCCCGGTTCCAGTGCAAGTAGAGAAAGGAGCAGGGCGGTCTTCCGGGTCTCGAAGCGATCGGTCGACCGCTCACCACCCGAAACCTCCAGCGCCCCCATCATCCGAACCGTGTACTTCGGCATGCGTTCGTTGCGTCCTATTGTTGCGCGAAAAAAACAGCCTGGAACGAGCGTAGGACCGGCGATTTTGCCTCCGCGACCGAAAATACGCGCCCGAGCGCCTTGGAAAGACTCGTAACGCCGTAATCGCGGATCCCGCACGGTACGAACTCGTCATAGATATCCAGAGTGTTTTCGCAGTTCAGCGCGATGCCGTGAAGGTTGACCCACTTTCGTACCTTGATGCCGATCGCCGCGACCTTTTTCTCCCCGATCCATACGCCGGTGTGAGGAGGAAATCGACGCCCTTCCAACCCAAACGCCGCCAGCGTCCGGAGCATCGTCTCTTCGAGGTCGCGGAGCCAGCGGTGGAGGTCACGTCCATGCCGGTCCACTCGGAAGACTGGGTAGATCACAAGCTGTCCCGGTCCATGGTAGGTGACGTCGCCTCCCCGATCGGTCACCACGATATCGATCCCGCGCTCGGCGTACCACTCCTCGGGATGCAGCAAGTTCTCCGAGTGGAAGTTCGCACCCAGGGTCAAAACAGCCGGGTGCTCGACGAGGACAAGCGTTTCGGGCCGGGCATCTGCGGCGACTTCGGCCGCAAGTTGCTTTTGGAGGTCCCAGCAAGGTTGGTAGCCCATCACGCCCGCGTCGAAAACGTCGAAGCTCAAGGGCACGTGGGCAACGTTCATGAAGTCTGTCGACCCGCTCTGCGTGGGGCCGACCTCCTTGCCCCAACCGGAAGCTGGAGCAAGGAGCGAGGCGGGATCAACGCGGGACGCGGATGGATCTCGGTTCGGTGACGAAGCTACCGACGGCCTGGATATAGCTCCTCGGGGTCGCCTTGAAGCGGCTCATCGTGTCGGCGTCCGAGAAGTAGTAGCGAACCCCACCGAAGTTCACAAACCCGACCGCGTCGCTATAGGTCGCCAGCGGGGTCCGGGTCACGGCGTCCACGAGGCACTCACGGGGGGCGGTGATCCGATAGGCCTTGTCGTTCGCCTCGTAGGTCTTGAGATTGGCGCTGGATTCGAAATACACCCGAACCCCGCCAAGATCCTTGAACTTCACCTCACCTTGACGATGAAGGTCGATTCTCGCGCCGCTCACCGGGTCGAACAGGTACATGCCGCGCGGCTTATCGCCACTCGGCAGATTCCGCAGAACGGTCGCCGGGTTTCGCTCGAAGGCGATGACGCAGTTCACACCGCAGAACCCGAATTGGACGCCCGCATAGTCGACGCGGGATACGTCGTCGCTGATGGGGTTGCCGGTCATGGCGCACACCGACGGGCCCGAATCAAGCGCGGGGAACAACGAGATGGCAAGCAACAGAGAAGTCATAGAACACCTTCGCCGAGGCACGGCGCACCCTCCATCATACACCAGACTTGCCGAATTCGGAAGGCTACTCGTCGGGAATCTCGGTCGGGCCGAACCGCTCGCTCTCCCAATCCGCCAGCCACCGATCCGCGCGCCGATGCATGGCGTCGGCAACGCGCCGCCGGTACTCGTCCACCCCGGCCAGGAAGCCCGCTCCGGTCGGAACGGCGGTCGCGAACCAGCCGATCAGCGAGATGAACGCGCGATCGACCGGGCGACGCAAGGCCGCGGTGCAAAGAAGGACGACGAGCGCGAACCCACAGCCGACTCCGACAAGCCGGAGGGTCGTGTGACCGGGCCGGGCCGGGCGATCACCGAGGGCGCGTCCGAGCACGAAGAAGCCATATGCTGCCGCCCCGAGGACGATCAGTCCTCCAGCTAGACCGAAAAGCAGAGTCGCCGCCGAGAGATCGTACGTCACAGCTCCAATGCCATTGTACGGCAAGTCTTCCGGTAATCCTCAGATTCGGATCGCCGTGTAGTGCAAACGATCGGCCTTTTTCCGTGGAGGATCGAGGGTGTAGCTCGAATAGGCCCGGATAGCCCCAAATCCCGCATCCTCGAGCATCTCGACGATCTCGTCGTGGGAGTGCGCCCGTTGAACATGGATCTCCCGAAAATGCCCGCCATCGACCCAGAATTCCATCGCGACTTCGATGACCCTTGTTTCCGCGTTGTAGTCGCCGACCCAGTTGTACTTGACCGCGGTCTTGTTGCGCGTATCCTGCTGGTCGAACATCTTCGTCTCGAAGGCGTACGCGGTGTTGAGGTCGAAGATCCAGCTTCCGCCCGGCGTTAGATGCTCGGCCACACGGTGCATCGCTTCGGCCAACTGGGTTGGATCGACGATGTAGTTGAGGCTATCGAAGAATGAGTAGGCGGCATCGAACCGCTCGCCCAGATCGAAGGTGGCCGCGTCGGCCACCTCATAGCGAATCGCGAGATGATGTCGCTCAGCCTTGCGGCGGGCTTCCTCGATCATCGGGGCGCTCAGATCGATGCCGGCCAGCGTGTAGCCCTCTCGGGCGAACTGCTCGGCCAGGATCCCAGTGCCGCAACAGACGTCGAGGAGCCTGCGCGGCCTGAGGTCCTGATGCGCCAAGAGAAGCTGGTAGTAGCTCGCCCACATCTTGTACGGGACGAGCGACATCAAGCTGTCGTAGTGAGGCGCGATCGGCCCGAAGCTGGCCACGAGCAGAGGGTACCCAGCCGCAGGATTGGATCGAGCTACTCGGAAGCGGGCGCTTCGGCGGCCGGCGCGGGGGCGCTGGGTCGCTCGCCGCGATCGCCACCACGATCCCCGCCTCGGTCACCCCGATCGCCTCGATCACGATAGTCGCGATCGCCGTCTCGAAAGCGCGGACGCATCGGCCGCTCGGGCGGCGGCTCGGTCACCACGAACGGCAAAAGCGCCATTTCGCGGGCTCGGCGGATCGCCTCGGCGATCATGCGCTGCTGCTTGGCGGTGTTGCCGGTCTGGCGGCTCGGCAGAATCTTGCCGCGGTCGCTGAGGAACCGTCGAAGGATGTTGACTTCCTTGTAGTCGACGGTGTCGATCTTGTTGATCGTCAGGTAGCTGACCTTGCGGCGTCGCCGACCTCGGAACTTGCCCTCCATGCCCGGCACGGATGCGAGTTCCTTCTCACGATTGAATTTCTTTGGACCCCGGTCTTCCCCACCGGTAGTCGGCGCGGCGCCAGGGGTTGATTCGGCCCGCGACGGGGTGGTCATATCACTCATGTTTGTTCTCGTACTGCTCCCAAAAAGGATGCGAACGGACAGTATGGCATGTCCGGGGCCGAGCAGTAAACGGCCAGGACGGCCCATTGGACCTAGGTCCCTCCCCATCCTTTGGTACGATAGTCTTGGAATGCAGAAGAGCGAGGGCACCGCCGCTTCTCCGTCCCGGGCCACCACAGTGGAGCCGGAACGCTCGACAAAGCCGACCGCAGCGACAAGAACCCTGGTTACGGGGTTCGGAGTCTTTTCGGGGGTGAACGAGAACCCCTCGACATTTCTCGCCGAGAATTGTGGCCGAAGCCATGAGCTTCTCGAAGTGTCGTACCGAGGGGTCCGCGACTTCCTCAGTCGCCTCAATCCCGACAGCTTCGACCGCCTGCTTCTCCTCGGCGTCAACGCATACGCCACCAAGTGTCGGGTCGAGCTCTTCGCTCGCAACCTGATCGGTGCTCAGCCCGACGTGCGCGGAGAGACCCTAGGACCGGCCGAAATCCGCGCCGGTGCGCCGAAAGTGCTCGGCGGAACGCTTTGGGATCAAACCAAGCTCCTGCAACCGGAGCATCTCGCCGACCATCCCCGCCTCGTCCACAGCTTCAGCGCAGGCAACTACCTCTGCAACTACATCTACTTCGAAGCCCTCATGCGCTTCAGGGAGAAGAAAGTCGGCTTCCTCCACGTTCCTTCGGTCGATGAGATGCCGATCGACCGTCAACTGGAAGCGGTCCAGGAAGTCCTGACCCACATCGAGAATCCGCTCCCGAAATCGAGTTAGGGTCCGTGGAGTGAGCAAGCCCTCCGTGGCTGCGTGCCACGTCTGAACGGCCGCACCACCGTCTCCGGACAATAACGGGTCGCCCTGGCCCCGGAGTCGGCGCAGATCTCGACCATCACATCGCCCCCCCTGTCCTCGTCGGGTCTCACGCCGTCCGCGCCCCCACCACCATCTTCGGCCGGACGTTGCGGGCCGACCGGAGTGCCATCGGGACTGGTCACCGGGCCATCGTCAGGATTCGCCGGCACGTCGCCGGGGGCCGGCACTTCATCTCCGGTGTCGTCGCTGCGGATGCCGGCCGGAATGCTGTCACCACCGCCGTACGACTTCTCCTCGATGCGTCGCGCTTTTTCGCCCATCAGCTTTTGCGCGTACGCCATGATCGGCTGCCACATGGTGATCGTGACGGTGCCGCCGAACGCACTGCGCGACATCGGCTCGTAGACCCACTTGAGTGCCGCGTTCGGGTTCGGATTGGGCCGTTCGTTGGCGATCCACCCGATCCCGACCAATTCGTCCGTGTACCCGCAGAACCAAGCATCGCGGTTTTCGCTCGTCGTCCCGGTTTTTCCCCGCGCGTTGTTCACGCTTCGAGCGATACGCCCCGTTCCGCTCGTCACGACGGCCCGGAGGAAGCTTGAGATCGCTTCCGCCGTCGACTTACTGATGACATTGACCTTGATGTCGGGCCGGAACTCCCGCACGACAGACCCGTCGGGACCGACGATCCGCCGGATTCCGTAGGCGGTCGCTCGGTCTCCTTCGAGGGCGAAAACGCTATAGCCCTGGGCCATCTCGAGCGGCGAGACCGCACCCGCGCCCAGGGCGAGCGCGATCACGGGATCGAGTTCACTCTCGAAGCCAAAGGCTCTGTGGGCGTAGCCGACCATCGTCGCAGGCCCCGCTCTCTCCATCGCGCGGAGCGCCGGCATGTTGAGCGACTGTGAGATTGCGGTCCGGATACTGACCTGACCGCCATAACGCCCGGATGCGTTCTTGAACACTTTCTGGTAGCCGGTATACGGGTCGCGAAAGACGTATTGGGCGTTGCTCAGGGTGTCGCGAGGGCTGAGGCGCCCGCTCTCGAAGGCCGACGCGTAGACGAACGGTTTCCACGCGGAGCCAGGCTGGCGGCGACCCTGGGTGATCACGTTGTATTGGTTGCGCTTGTAGTCGACCCCGCCGACCATGGCTTTGATCTCACCTGAGCGCGTCATGAGCAGAAACGCAGCGGTCGTGACGCGGCGGGAGCGGTTGTTCCGCACCAGCTTCCGTACTTCCTCCTCCGCCTTCGTCTGCATCTTCATGTTCAGCGTCGTCTCGATCCGATAGCCGCCCGCCCCGAGGTCGATGTGGGGGAACTCATCGTGGAGGACTTCGAGGACGTAGTCGACGAAATAGGGCGCGAGCTTGACCCCGGCGACCGCGCGCACTGCGGTCTTCCGAACCTTGAGGGGCTCCTGGAGCGCCTTCTCGTACTCTTCCTCGGAGATCATTCTCTCCGAGCGCATGATCGACAGCACCACGTCGCGATTCTCGATCGCCTTCTTCGGATTGTCGATCGGGTTCTCCTGGCTCGGGCGTCGAACACAGCGAGCAAGCATCGCCGCTTCACCGATCGTCAGCTGGTCCAGCTTCTTGCCGAAGTAGATATCCGCCGCGGCCTGGATGCCATAGGCCTTGCGACCGTAGTAGACCTGATTGAAGTAGAGGCGCAGGATTTCGTCCTTGCTCAGGACCCTCTCCATCTGCACCGCCATCGCCATGTCTTCCAGCTTGCGCTGGAAGGTTCGGGAGCCATCCGAGTAAAGTCGTTTGGCAAGCTGCATCGTCAGGGTGCTGCCCCCCTGAGCCATGCGCCCTTCTTTGGCGTTCGTGAAGAGAACCCTCATGATCGCCATCGTGTCGATGCCCTCGTGGTCGTAGAACCGCTTGTCCTCGGCCGCAATGGTGGCGTTGCGGACGGAGTCGGGCACTTCTTTCCGCAAGTCCTTGATCGGCCTGCGGTATTCCGAGGCGATCGTAAAGAGGGTCTGTCCGTCCGCGCTCACGATCACACTCGGCTGGTTCGAATACTGGCCGAGCAACGACTCGAGCTTCGGGATCTTCTCCTGGGCTTTGCTCAGTTCGCCCGACCAGATCAGCCCACCCACGATGAAGAGCACCAGCGTCATCAAGAAGACGAGCGCGAAGGCGATCTTGAGGCGGCGCTTCCAAGGGGAGCGCTTCTTATTCGGCCGAACACGACCGGCGGTGGAAACTGCCACGGCTACCCCAGTATGACGCCTGGCTGAGGGTCCCCGATTCCCTGGACCTAGCGGGCGGCTCCCGCCGGCTCTTCAACCCTGGGGTACTCCCCGGCAAGAATACGGTCGTAGGCGCCGCTAAGGACCCAGCGATCGAGCTCGTGCGTGCGGTGGACCGGCATCGGATGAGTGAACGTCGAGCTGAGGAGCAGGAACACGACAACCTTGCCGAGCGCGTCCAGCGCGTTCATGGCCTGGTATGCGCGGGCTTGGTCCATGAACGCCTCGCGGCTCATCTCGTGCGAGAGACGGTTCGGCCCGGCGCACAGCGCGAGATTGGCGTCGATCGAGGTGTCGAGCGACTGACTGACCAGGAGGCCGGCCCGGTCTGCCGTGATTTCGGCTTGCCGGGACCACTCCGCCATCGCAAGGACGAGCGCGATGCTCGCGGCGTCCCCCAGGCCGAGTGTCCGTCGACCGATGAGTTCGAGAAGGGGCGCAAGCACGGAAGCCACCGACTTGTAGAGCGTGTGGCCGGCCTTGATGTGGCCCAGTTCGTGACCCATGAGGTGATACAGTTGCTCGTCGGAAAGCGTGTCGATCATCGAAGATCGGATCGTGATGTAAGGCCGCTCGACCCCGCTTGTCCACGCGTTCGGAAACGGGTTGCTCGTGACATAGAGCTCCGGTTCGGGCATGTCGAGGACCGCGCACGACTCGCGCAGGATCTCGTGGAGGGTTCGGTACTGCTTCGGGCCGCATCGGACGCTCATCGCCATGTTCCAGCAATAGAGCCAGCGATCGAGCCCGACCTCATAGAACTTCTTGATCAGGGTCGGAAGGAGCGGGACCGCCTTGAGGGCTTCGAGTGCGCGACGATCGTTGTCGGCCACGAACGCATCGGAACTGATTCCGTCGAACTTGCGGCGTTTCATCGTGAAGATTCCTACGCGACCCTGTCATCCGCGTTGCGATCCGACCGGAGGTCCCACTTCGGGAACGGCGTTTGGTACAATGGGACTCTCCCGTGTGCGCGGGTGGTGAAATTGGTAGACACGCTACCTTGAGGTGGTAGTGCTCACAAGGCGTGAAGGTTCGAGTCCTTTCCCGCGCACCAGCACTTTTCCGTTTTTGTCCCCCTCCAAAAACAAAGGCCCCGATCCGAGGATCGGGGCCTTTGTCGCTGTGTCGTTACTTGCCGGCGTGCTCGCGGAACTCTTCCCAGTCGCTACGCGTGAGCGCTCCGTCGCGATCGAAGTCGATGATGTAGAACCAGCCCTCCGGATAGAGGGCTGCGTTCTTCGACTTGTAATCCTGAGCCAGGCGCCAGTCGGCGAGGTTGCACACGCCGTCGTAGTTGACGTCACCCTTGACGTAGAGCGTGTACCAGCCCGGCGCCCAGACGTCCACGGCAAGACCGCCATCCCAGCCACGGCCGTACAGGTACCAGCGTCCGACTGGCATCTCCGCGGTGTTCACGTTGACCGACAGTTCGCCGAATGGCATGTTCTGGTAGCCCGCCAACGGGACGTTGGTCGGCCCGATAGCCCGGTTGCGATCGATGAAGAGCGAAACCACCTTCGGATCTCCGTCGGGATCGCCGCCGGTCCACGAGACCGGCACGGTCGCATAAGACCGCTCCACCCAAATGCCCGGCGCGGTCGGCGAGGTGAGGATGAGGTTCGGCGGTCGGTTCGCCGACGGATCGATCGTCAGTCGGTACGTGCCGATCGCCGTCGTTCCCTTGCGCTCCACCTTGGCGTAATAGTAGCCCGCGGTGCGATTGCTGAGGCTGATCTGCTCGAAGTTCGTTGTGCCCGTCGCGGAGGCAAGCACGTTCCCGTTCGCGTCGCACAGGCGCAGGTCGATGTCGCCGGTGTTCTGGGTCGATTGGATCTGGACGAAGTCGTTCGCAGTTCCGGTCGCGTTCAATCGGAATCGGAACCAGTCCGCCGAGTCTTCCATCGACAAGCCGGAAATCGTTCGGGCCGTGTTCACGGTGCCGAGATTCGGGCTATTCGCGGCACCTTCGGTCCGGGCGTCGGTGATCGCCTTGGAGTCGTCCTCTTCGTAGGGATCCGGCGTGGGGGGTGGCCCCGCCCCGATACGAATCTGGATGCGGGCCGTGTTGTTCGTATCGTCGCTTTCCAAGACGTTGCCATCCGGATCGACCATGCCCTCAAGCCAGTAGTCGCCGTCGGGCAAACCCTCGATATCGATGTACTGGTCGGTAAGGCCGCTCGAGTAGATGTCGGCGCGGCCCGGACGGAGTCCCTGGATCTGCCCGCAGGAACTGTAGGCGGGCGGGTCGTTGTAGCCGGGGAGCGAACTGTTGTGGGTTCGGAGTTCGAGGATGCAGAAACTGGTTTTCTGGCCGGTTCGGACGACGTTGCCAACGCCCCCGCCCGGCAGAACCTCGCGCAGGAAGAACCGCGTCCAATTGTTGAAATGGATGTGCCCGTGACCCGAGTGGTACACGAAGCTACCCGCCAGTCGATCCCAGAACGTTCCATCTGACCGGAAGACCCGTTGGAACACCTCTTGGGAGGAACCGACCACCGTCCCGCCTCGAACCTCGAAGCGACCGGCACCGATGTTCGCGGTTGCGGTGCTGAATCGGATGCACCGTCGACCCGCGGGCGGTTCGCTCGACGACGTCGTGCCGATCGCCCAGTCGTTCAAGTCGTTTTGGACAACGATGATGTCTGGCAATAGGTCGTTCGGATAGACCGCAGACAGTGTGGCAAGGACCAGACCGGTAAGCAAAACAGACTCCTCCTGAACCCGGGCCCAAGCCCAATGGTCCTCCCAGTATACAAGCAATCTTGGAATTCGCCAACCCCGCGCACCGAAGAATCCAGGCGATCGACGAACGCGGTACCATCGAACCGTCCATGAAGCTCCACGAGTACCAGTCCAAGGACGTCCTGGCCCGGTTCGGCGTCCCCGTTCCCGGCGGCGATGTCGCTGATAATCCGACCGACGCCCAGATCATCGCCGACCGATTCGGAGGCAAGGTCGTCGTCAAGGCCCAGGTGCTCATGGGCGGCCGCGGTAAGGCCGGCGGGGTCAAGCTCTTCGACGATGCCGCTGACGCCGCCGCCTTCACCGGCGAGCTCATCGGCAAGAAGCTTGTGAGCATCCAGAACCCGCAGGGCATGGTCGTCGAAAAGGTTCTCGTTGGCGAGCTCATCGACATCGCCGAGGAGTACTACCTGTCCGTACTCCTTGATCGCGCGGCGGCCAAGCTCCTCGTCATGATCTCGGCCAAGGGCGGCATGGACATCGAGGAAGTGGCCGAAAACGAGCCGGACGCGATCGTCCGACTTCACGTCGATCCGGCCTGGGGGCTAGCCGATTTCGAACTTCGTTCGGCGATCCGGGAGGCCGGGATCCCGAAGGTAGCGCAGAGCCAAATGGTCTCGATGATCAAGGGGCTCGTTCGGGCTTACCTCGACACCGACGCCGATCTGATCGAGATCAACCCGTGCGCGCTCACCCCTGAGGGCAAGCTGATCGCCGCCGACGCCAAGGTGTCGATCGACGAAAACGCGATGTTCCGGCACCCGGAGTACAAGTCGACCGCGGACGACGGAGCTGAGGACCCGATCGAAGCCGAGGCGGCCCGCAGAGGCATCGCATATGTCCGGTTGGGCGGGGATATCGGCGTCATCGGCAACGGCGCCGGCCTCGTCATGTGTTCGATGGATGAGATCAATGCCGCCGGCGGCAAGGCGGCGAACTTCCTCGACGTGGGGGGCGGTGCCCAGGCGGAGCGCGTGCAGCAATGTGTCGAGTTGATCCTTATGGACCCGAACGTGAAGGGACTCCTCATCAACATCTTCGGCGGCATCACGCGGTGCGACGAAGTCGCCCGCGGCATCCTCGCGGCGTTCGATGTCCTGGAGATCAGAATCCCGGTCGTGGCCCGGATCGAAGGCACGGCGGCAGAGGAAGGTCGTGCGCTTCTCGAGGGGTCCAAGCTTCACCCTGCAGAAACCATGCAGGAAGCGGCCAAGACGATCGTGGAGCTGGCCTACGCCTGACCCCGAGGTCTTCGAGATCGAAGACGAAGCCGCGATGCGACGACTCGGGGCGTCCCTCGCCCCTAGCCTTCGGATCGGTGACGTGCTCTTGCTCGAGGGGCCGCTGGGAGCGGGGAAGACGACGCTCGTTCGAGGCCTCCTTGAGGCCCTCGGGCTGACGGAGCCGGTCCGCTCTCCGACCTTCAACCTACTGCATCTCTATCCAACGAATCCGCCGGTGGCGCACGCCGATCTCTATCGGCTCGCCGGGTGGCACGGCATCGGGCTCGAGGACCTAGCCGATACCCACGTGGTCGCGATCGAGTGGCCTTCGCGGGCGGTCGGCTTCGCCGACCCCGAGGACTGCTGGCAAATCGACATCGCAACCGAAGTTGCCGGGCGCCGGGTGACGATCCGTCCGCCGGCTTAGGGCCCAAGGTCGAGCGCCGAAACGGGAAGCCCGTCGGGAGGGACGTCGCTGACGACCGAACTCCGCGTGCGAGGGTCGCGCGTCACGTAAAGGCAACGATCCGCGACCTCGTTGATCTCCTCGATGTGGCTGATGATGAGCACCTGCTCGAATCGGCCACGAAGAGCCCCGAGGCGGTCGAGGAGATGGCTGCGGCGCTGCGCGTCGAGGCTCCCAAAGACCTCGTCGAGGATCAGGAGGGTGAGGGGATTGCCGTGCCGTTCCTGGATCAGTTCGCTCAGGGCCATCCGCATCGCGAGCGCAACGACGTCGTCCTCGCCTCCGGACAACACGGCCTTGTAGCGCATGTCGTCCTGGATCTGGGGCTGGAAATCGTCGTTGAGTGACAAGTTCGGGTAACGCCCGTCGGTGAGCGCGGCCAGGTGGCTGCTCGCCCGCGCTTCCAGATCTGGCTTGAGCTGCGCGTTGAGCGATTCGCGGAGCCGGTTCATCTGAGTCGACGTGGCTTCGTAGTGGATCTGATCGCGCCGCGACGCGGCCAACTGTTCCTCCGCCGCCTCGACTTCGGCGATCTCGCGTTCGAGGGCGACTACCGCGGCTTCCCGAGCCGCGAGGTCCGCGCGGTGAGTTTCGGCGAGCTTCGACTGAGCGTCACGCTGGGTCACCCACACCGAGTATGCGTCGAGCAGCTGTTGGGCCTCGACTTCATCGTCGATCGAGAGCACGCTCATCTCGGCTTTCATCGCGTCGTGCTTCTCCTTCAGGCTCGCGAACTCCCGCTGGGCCGCGCTGAGTCGTGCCTCGCCGTCGGCGAGCCGTGTCGGCGCGTCCGCAAGGGCGAGGAGCCGCTTGTACGCGGGCTCGAGGCTCTTGAGTGTCGCTTGCACCGCTTCGTGGGCGGCAGCATCGTACGCGGGCGGATGGGCCTCCAGCCAGCGTTCGAGTTCCTCGATCTGCCGTAAGACGATGTCGACTTCGGCCGCCTCACGAGCCTGTGCCTCGGCCGTCGCCTTCGCGCGCTCGTGGGTGCTTTGTGCATCGGCGTAGGCTTGGCGGCACTCGTCGCGCTTGCGCTCGAGTTCGACGAGGGCTTGCGGGCGACGCACCAGCCCCTCGACCCGAGCGCGGGCCTCTTCGAGGGACTTGCCGCGTGCTGCAACTTCATCGACGAGGGAATCGAGCTTGGCTCCGAAGGCGTCGCCGATCGATTGCTCACACTCGGGACACTTCCCCTCGGCCACCAGCTTCTGCGCATGCTCGAGCCTGACGCGTGCTTGCTTAGCGGCCGCTTCGGCGTCCGCGAGCGAACGATCCGCGGCACGCTCAGCGTCGCGATGGGCGGCGTCGGCGTCGGCGTACCCCTTGTTGGCGGCGTTCGAGGCATCCAGAGCCGCGCGGACGACTTGCTCAAGCCCAGCTAGGTCGATCGGCTCGGCTGGGCGACGCTGTGCGATCACCTCGCGCTTCGTCGCGGCTTGAGTCGCCTTCTCCTGTCGCTCGGCGTCTTGGCGGCGCTTGCCCTCCCAGTCCACGTGAGCGCGATGGGCCTCGTCGTACGCTCTCCCTTGGGGCAGGAGCGATTCGCGTTCCGCCACCTTCGCCTGAGCTTGGGTGACCGCTTCTTGAGCCCCTTGCACGGCCCGTTCGGCTGCTGCACCCTGGGCCCGGATCTCGACGACGGCATCGCGCAACGTGCGCCATCGGGTCGCGAGTTCACGACCCTTGGAAACTTCGTCTTCGCGGGCGATCAGGGCCTTCAGATCCGCTTCGGCCTTGTCGAGCTCCCTCTTCTTCGTCGAGAGCGCGGTTCGCGCTTCTTCGAGCGATTTCAGTTTGAGCGGCTTCGAAGCGATTGCAGCCTCGTAGGTTTGGCCCATGCGCTTCTGAACCACCGCCTCCTGTTTCGCCTTGTCGCCGGCGATTTTGAGGCGATCAAAGCCGAGCATCCGCGCGATCTCCTCGTGCGTCTCCTTGCTCTTGCCCGCCAAGAACGCGAGGCTCTTCTGCTCAGCGCAGAAGCTGTTCACAAATTGATCGTACGTGAGACCGAGGAGGCGGACGACTTCACCGTTCACCGGGCGAACCTGGCTCGCCAGCGTATGTTCCTTCCCTTCGACGATCTCCTTGAGCAGGGCGGTGGTTTCCCTGCGCTCCGCAAGCAGAGTGCGCCCACCGAGCTCGAACTCGAGGGTCACCGACATTTTCTTGTCGTCGTCGTCGCGCCACAAGAACGGCAGCGATTCCCGGTTGGATCGGCACTCGCCATAAAGCGCAAAGGTGATCGCCTCGAGAATCGTGGACTTGCCCGAACCGTTCGCTCCGACGATCGCGGTCATGCCCGGCTCGAATTCGATCGTCGATTTCTGGTGCTGCCGGAAGTTCCTGAGCTCAAGCCGACGCAGTCGCATCGTTCGCCTCCTCCAGCAGCTTCAACCCAAGGTCCCGTACTCGATCCCGCTCGACCTCAGGCCCAAACGTCGCCGCCCCGATATGTTGCTTCCAATCCTCTTCGAGGGTGACGCCGCGGATTTCCGGACTTCCCGACCGAGCCGTGTCGAACGCACGCACCGGAATGGTTTCGAACTGGTAGTGGAGTGCCGACTCCGCCGCCAGCCGCAGTGTGGCGAAGTCGATGGCGGCTCGCGTTTCCGGGCGCACATCGGTAACGATTTGGCGCACGATCGGGCGGGTGTCGGGATCCCAGGCGATCTGGGCGAGCGCGCGGTCGGTGATCTCGACCGCGTTCATCTCGCGCGCGTGAATCCGTGGCAAATCGATCACGGGACGTGTGGTGCCGGGCACGAACTCAAGACCACCCCGGTCGGTGTCGAACCAAACCCACCCCTTCGCGGTCCCGACTTCTTCCCAGATGTTGGTGCTCGTGAAGTCGGTGGAGCCCGCATAACAGCAGTTGCCGCCCCATGTCCGGTGGACGTGGTAGTCGCCGAGCGCAATGTACGTCCATCGATCCGGCTCGGTTTGGTCGACGTAGAACTCACCGGCGTCACGGATCACGCCACGGGCCATGCCGTGCATCACCAAGATGTTGTGGGTTCGGGTCCCGGGAGGCTGGAAGCGACCGTTCTCGTCCATTTCGAGAAGGAGTGTCGGGACTGCCACAACCTCCGCATCGAGGTCGTCGAAGACCTCTCGATTGTCGTCTCGGGAACCCCGATCGAAAACGTGAACGCCTTGGATGCTCTGGAAGAGGCGCAGGATGCTCCCAGCGTCCACGACGCGAGGCGTCTCGTGGTTGCCCGCTACGATCACGAACGGCCGGTTGCCCCGCTTGCACTGGAAGTCCAAGAGCGCCTTGAACGCGGCAACGATGACGAGGTTACTTGGTCGTACCTTGTCGAAGAAGTCCCCACTGTGGATCACAAGATCGGGGTCGCGCTCGGCGATGGCTTGCAGGGTCGAACGAAAGGTCTCGACCACGTCGACTTCACGTTGGTTCAATCCACGAGGATCGGTCTTCGTATAGGCTCGATATCCTAGGTGCGTGTCGCTGAGATGGGCGATGGTCACCAGCTCCTCCTTGTTTCCGCCTTGTCCAGGATACACCCAAGCGTAGACGAACGTATAGAGAGTTTTCCCCATTTACACGACCGATCGGTAGACAAATCCGGTCAAATGAGTTGGAGCATCTGGGCCAGCGCCTTCCGAGCAAGTTCCGCCGTGGGTTCTGGGACCCGGATCAGATTCGTCACCTCGCCTTGAACCAGTCGCTCGAGCTGAAGAAGCAGGAAGCTCGGATGGATCCGGTACATCGTCGAGCAAGGGCAGATCTGGGGGTCGAGGCAGCTGATGGCCTTGTCCGGGTTCTCTTTGGCCAGACGACTCACGAGGTTGATCTCCGTTCCGATCGCCCACGCCGATCCTGCATCCGATGCCTGTACCGTCTTGATGATGTATTCCGTCGACCCATTGAAGTCGCTCGCTTGCACGACCTCGAGCGGGCACTCGGGGTGGACCAGGATGCGGACGGCGGGGTTTTCGGCTCGCGCCTTCTCGATCTGAGCGACCGTGAAGCGCTGGTGAACGCTGCAGTGGCCCTTCCAGAGGATGAACTTGGCTTCGCGCAGGCGTTCCGGCGTGTTTCCCCCGAGCGGCTGGAAGGGGTTCCAGACGACCATGTCCCGTTCCGGATCGGCTCCCAGCTTGACGCCGGTGTTCCTTCCAAGGTGCTGGTCCGGGAAGAAGAGGACCTTGTCGCCCCGTCCCATCGCCCACCGCACCGCAGCCGGGGCGTTGGTCGAGGTGCAAACGGTGCCGTCGAACTCTCCGACAAACGCCTTCAGGTTTGCGGCTGAATTGATGTACGTGACCGGCACCACGCCCCGTGCGCGGGATGCGACCCCGCATGGCTCTTCCCCGAGGACTTGCTTGAGCTGTTTCCAGCAGGCTTTGACTTGGAAAATGTTCGCCATATCGGCCATCGAGCAGCCTGCGGCGAGATTCGGCAACAGGACCTGTTGCCGATCTGGCGTGAGGATGTCGGCGCTCTCGGCCATGAAGTGGACGCCGCAAAAGACGATGAACTCGGCCTCCGGTCGAGCGGCGGCGTCTTTGGCGAGCTTGTAGCTATCGCCGCGAAAGTCGGCATGGACGATGATCTCGTCGCGTTGATAGTGGTGACCGAGGATGACGAGTCGATCGCCAAGAGCGGCTTTCGCAGCGCGAATGCGCCCCGCGGTGACCTCAGGGTCGAGGTCGGCATATTCGATCGGCAGGGGTGCCTGTACCATCTTATGCTCCTTCGCCGCGCAATGAAGAAAGCGCGGCCCGAACTCGGCACAGTCCGAAAAACGGACGGGGATGTTGTGACGGGTTCTCTCCGAGATTATGACACCTCAACCCCCGGAAACCGACCCCCGACTCACCGGACAGGGACTTCCTTCCGACGTGGTGACCAAGTGCTGGCCGGCGAGATCGTAGGTGATCGCCTCGCCTTGGACTTCACTCGCGAGAGGAACACGATTCGGGGCGACGGTCGGCCACTGATCGAAGTTCACGGGAGCGCGAAACTCCAGGGCGCCCCGAAGGGTGCGAAGCACCACCCACCGGCCATCTGGGGAGATCGCCCCACCCGTCACGAGGCGATTCGCGGACGAGCTCGTCGACCCCTTTGGAGTCGTATCGACTTGGATCGTGCCGAGGAGCTGTGCGGCGTAAGTTCCGGTACCGGGCGGCTTCGGGACCTTGAACACCTTGCTCAAACCGGTGTCGACTTTGGTGACGATGTAGAGATCGCCGACTCCCGGTCGCACCATCAGACACTCGGCGTTCGCGGCCCCGCCGGGGTAGGTGATCGTGTAGGTTTCGAACGTGGTCAAGGTCTGGTCGCCAAGCGCTTTCGGTTCGGCGACCCGGTGGACCAAGACATGGGCGCGAACCCTCAAGTTGTCACCGATGTCACCGAGGTACACCCACTTTCCGCCGCCGACCGGGGCCGTCGCCATGTCCTCCCAGTCGATCGCGGTGATCCCTTGGAGCGTGTACACGGCTTTCACGCCCTGAACATCGAATCGGAAGAACCGGGGTCCGTCCCCGCTATCGTTGTGCGTGAAGTAGTCGGACTTCGACGTCAACGAGGGTGCAACGCCTGAGCTTTCGTTGACGCGGGGATCGTTCAACGTCAGGAAGGGCACCGGGGCGCCGTACGTACGGACCTGGGTGAGCGCGAGAAGCACGGCCAAGATCATGGCTGGAGTATGCCTCAGCAACTAAAAGGCCCGGAGCGTCACCGTTCCAGGCCTCGTCGTTCAGACCTCCCACCGGGAGGTCGGGGCTAGAAGGGTCACCCCGCGCGGGGGCTGGTTGGTGCGCCGGAAGTATCGATCTTCGCGGTGGCACCCTTCGTCGCTCCCGCGATCGAGGCACTGAGTTCGTTGATTTCGCCGACGGAGTAGCCGGCCCATTCCTTCTGGATCTTGCCGGTCTTGTCGACCATGATCGTCCACGGAGATCTCTCAGCCTTGTACGCCTTGATGATCTTCATGTCCGGATCGAGAAGGACCGGGAACGGAGCCTTGAATTTCTCCTGCCAACTCTTGAAGCCGGCGGCGTCCGCGTCGATCACTCCGACGAAATTGACCTTGCCCTTGTAGGCCGCTGCCACGCGGTTGTAGTACTTCACCGCTTGAGCATTGACCGGGCAGGTGCTGCCGATAAAGTAGAGCACGAGGGGCTTCTGGCCCGTGAGGCTCTTGAGCGTATGCGTCTTGCCGTCGCTGGTCTTGGCCGAGAAAGCCGGGGCGCTGTCGCCCTTCTTCCATTCCTGAGACCAACCGCCCGTCGTGAGGAGCGCAAACGCTCCTACCGACAGAAGGCCTGCGCCAACAAGGATTTTGCTGATCGCTTTCATACAAAGATAAGATACCGCGCTCTATCTCAATTCATTCGCATCGAACGCGGCGAGTGCACGATACTGCTCGAGGTTGTCGATATCCGCGCCAATCTCGGGATACCGGGTCGGGATCGCGACCACCGGTCCGTCGAGAAATCGACTCACGGCCCGTTCGAGAGACGAGATCCGGAGCGACTTCGGAAACACCCGTGCCAAGGCGAGCCGAGCGAGAGTGCCGAAACCCACCATCGCCGCCAGTTTGAGCGGGCTCTTGCGGTAGGCATAGGCGCGGCGCATGATCGGCAGCGAGCGCCGCATGAGCGCCGAATCGATCACGGCGAGGTTGCCGCCCGTGAACGCGCCCTCTCGAAGTGCCACGACCGTGCGCTTCATTCCGGGGTACTTCTCGGCTGCCACGTCCGCGTCGACGATGGGGTAGGTCAGCATCGTTCCCGGCGAGCACCGAGCGATGAAGTCATCGACCGCCTCCGAGGTCAGGAACGGCAGATCGGCGGTCACGAGCAGAAACCGGTCGGACAAGACCTCGGCAAGGCCCGCGGCCAGGCTCTCGATGAAATTCTCCCCGGCCTCGACGTGGCGCTCGCCGAGCGTCGCAGGCCCACCCACGACGATCGCTGAGCCGACGTGGCGGGTCGCCTCGAACACGATCTCGACCATCGGCTTGCCTCGGAACGGCAACATCGCCCGATGCTCGACTCCGGAGTACTCCGCAAGGTCGGGCGGGCAGCGTCCGCCGGCAAGAATCACGACGTCCATGTCAAAGCCCCCGCTCGACCTCGATCTGGAGGGATTCCACCCGAGTGAGGGTCGGCACGACATCGACCCGCCATCGATCCGCGAGGCCCTCGGCCGCCCGCCGCGCGTCCGCCTGCTCAGGAAATGCACCGAACACGCTCGATCCCGAGCCGCAGAGCAAAGCTTGCGTCGCGCCATGCTCGACGAGCATCGCTTTGGCCGTCAAGCACTCGGTCGGGGCCACGACCTCGAAGTCGTTCGTCCCGTCGTCGTCCCGCAGGGCACGCGACCACGCATCCAACGCACGATACGCTTCCGGGGTCGAGACGCCGACGCCCAGGTGGACGAGAACGATCCAAGCTTCGGGGCCGTCGGAGAGCGGAGTCAGGCGCTCGCCGTAGCCTTCACCCATGGCCTCTCCTCCGACGAGAAAGAAGGGCACATCCGCCCCAATCGCGGTCGCGATCTCCCAGAGGCCGTGGTCAGAGACGAGCCCTCCGGTCAGGGTCTGCAGCGCCCGCAGGGTACCGGCCGCGTTGGAGCTGCCGCCCCCGAGGCCGGCCTGAGTGGGAATCCGCTTCGTCAGCCCGACTTTCACGGGCGGCGTGTGCACCAGCTCGGAAAAGAGGCGAATCGCCCGGGTGACGGTGTTCTCGGCGGGCAGGGGGACGTTCGATTCGAACATCCCGGTCGCGGCGGAGCTCATGACGAGGTCATCAAACAGCCCCACAGCCTGAAACCGGGTCCGAATCGGGTGATAGCCGTGTTCGTCGGCCGGTCCCACCGCAAGAAAGCGATTGATTTTCGCCGGGCAGCGAACGCGGACCGTCATGGCCCGGAGAGTACCGTCCCGAACGCTTTCAGCGAGGGAGACCAGCGGGAGGAAGGCCTATCACCCTCAAAATTGCCAGGCTTCGAAGGATATGTTGCTGTTGGCACCGTATTGGCCTTGATAGTGGGGATTCGGGCCCCTATAGTGTAGGGTGGGTCGGCGCGACCGAACCCATGTCGTGGTGCCGTGCGGTGCCAGGAGAGGAATACGTTATGACTATGATCTTCAGCTGTCTGGTGAAGCTTGCTTCTGCAGCGGCGATTTCTTCGGTGGGCTTGTCCTCCCCGATCACGTCGCCTGCGCTTTCGCCACAAGGGGAAACGGTGGGCGTTCCGACCGTCGGGGCCGTCGGCATCACCGAAACGAACGCGCAAATCATGGCGCGCGACAAGGTGCTCAACAACTACCCGATCCTGCCCAAGCAGGAGCACGAGTGGGAGTTGGACAAGCAACCGAATCCGGAAGCCCCGGCGGTGCCGACTTGGCCGCCGCTTCCCACTGCCGCTCCCGGCGATAAGGGTGGCCAAGTCAAGATTCAATCCCCCCAGCCGATCGGCACTCAGTTCACGGGCGCGACCCTGGCGAACTCGGGCGGCTTCGTCCCTCCCGATTGCGAAGGTGCGTCGGGCTTGACGGACATGGTCGTGGTCGCGAACACCTGGATCCGGAGCTACTCGAAAACGGGCGTTCTCGGTTCGTTGAACACGAACATGAACAACTTCTTCGCTTCGGTCGGCGGGGGGTCGGGAACGTCCGACCCGCTCGTCACGTTCGATCCTCTGAGCCAGCGCTACTACGTGGTCATGATCAACCTCTCGACCCCCAACCGCGTGATGCTCGCCGTCAGCACCGGGCCCCACGCGAATGCGTGGACGTTCTTCCAGTTCCAACACGACCTCATCGGCACCACCCCGAACTCGGATACGGGGGGCTTCTGCGACTACCCAAGTCTGGGCGTCGACGCCAACGCCGTGTACGTCGGCGCGAACATCTTCAATGCTACCGGCACGGCCTACATCGGTTCGACGGTCTACGTCATCCGAAAGAGCTCCGTCCTCGGTGCGGGCCCGATCGTGGCGACGCCGTTCCGGCAGGTCGGGACAGGCGGTGCCGCCGGTCCTTACTCACCCCGTGGTGTCAGCAACACCGACCCCGCGGCGACCGTCGGCTGGTTCGTCGGCGTCGACACTTTGGCATTCAGCCTCCTCCAGTTCCGACGGATTTCGACTCCAGCCGGAACCCCCACGATCTCGGCAAACCTCCCGTTGACGGTTCCGACGACGGCCTTCGCATCGCCCCAGCCCAACCAGGGCGGCACGAGAAATCTCGATGTCATCGATGACCGGCTCTTCCAAGCCTCGATTCGTCGTAATCGCTGGTCCACGGGCAACCAGTACAACCTCTGGACTTCCCATCACATCAGAACGAACTCGAGCGGCACCGGCACGGCGGCCGGCGATCGAAATTCGTCTCGCTGGTATCAGATCGATCTGACTTCGGGCAGTCCGGTCCTGCTCAATGCCGGAACCCTCGTTCCGCCCGCGGCGAGCGGAGGATACATCTTCCCCTCGGTGAACATGAACGGCCAAGGTCACATGGCTCTGGGCGCGACGTTCGCCAGCCCGACCAGTTTCGGTAGCGTCGCCGCCGCCGGACGTCTTCGGACGGACATTCCGACGAGCGCGACCCAGCCGGCGACGATCGCAACGGCCGGGACGGCAGCATACAACCCCGGAGCGACCGATCCCGAAAGGTGCGGAGACTACTCCGACACCGACGTCGATCCTACGGACGACATGACCTTCTGGACCTACCAGTGGGTATGTCTCACCGCCAACCAATGGGCGGTCCGGGTGGTTCAGCTGCGCGCACTTCCTCCCGCGACTCCGGCCTCCTGTGCGCCAAACACGATCGCGCAGGGCGCGAGCAACGTGAACATCGTGGTGACCGGCACGTCGGTTTCCGGCAGCGAGTTCTATGAGAACTTCCCTTCGTACCCGAACCGGATCGGAGCCGCGTTCAGCGGCACGGGACTCACCGTCAACAGCGTCACCATCAACACTCCGACCCAGGTGACGGTCAATGTATCCGCCTCAGGCGCGGCCGCCACAGGCCTGCGCAACTTGACCATCACCAATCCCGACGGGCAGGTCGCGACCGGCAACAACCTGTTGACCGTGACTGCGGGCTCGAATCCAGTCCCGACCACGACCTCGATCAGCCCCTCGAGTGCGACGGCCGGTGGTGCCGGCTTCACCCTCACGGTGAACGGTACCAACTTCATCAGCGGTTCGATCGTTCGCTGGAACGGTGCCGACCGGACAACGACGTTCGTGAGCGGCACCCAGGTGACAGCCTCGATCTCGGCCGCCGACATCGCGAACGCGGGCACGGCCACGGTGACCGTCTTCAACCCGGCACCGGGTGGCGGCACTTCGAACGGCCAGACCTTCACGATCAACAATCCGGTCCCAACCCTGACGACGATCAGTCCGTCGTCGGGCACGGCAGGAGGCCCAGCCTTCACCCTGACCGTCAACGGGACGAACTTCAACTCGCAGTCGGTGGTGCGCTGGAACGGCAACAACCGAACGACGACCTTTGTGAGTTCGACGCAGATTACGGCCTCGATTCCGGCGACGGACATCGCGACCGCCGGCACCGCGACCGTGACGGTCTTCAACCCGACCCCAGGTGGAGGAACATCCGGCAGCGCGACATTCACGATCAACAACCCCGTCCCGGCGGTCACGACGATCTCGCCGTCGAGCGCGACGGTCGGGGGCGCTGCGTTCACGCTGACTGTCAACGGCAGCAACTTCGTGAGCACTTCCGTCGTTCAGTGGAACGGTAGCAACCGAACGACCACGTTCGTCAATGCGAACCAGCTGACGGCGTCGATCCCGGCGAGCGACCTGCTCGTGGCCGGCACGTTCCCCGTTCGGGTCTCGAACCCGAGCCCGGGCGGCGGACTCTCGGGGACCGTGAACTTCACGGTCAACAACCCGTTGCCGACGCTGACGTCCATCTCGCCCGCTTCGGCCGTTTCGCAAGGTCCGGGCTTCACCCTGACCGTGAATGGAACGGGGTTTGTCAGCAGCAGCGTCGTTCGATGGAACGGTAGCCCGCGGACGACGACCTTCGTCAACGCAACCCAGCTCACCGCCTCGATCACCGCTGCGGACATTGCCGCGGCCGGCACGTTCCCGATCACCGTGTTCAACAGCGGACCGGGTGGCGGGACCTCGGGCTCGCTCAACTTCACGGTGACGGCAACCACGATCTCCGGCACGGTCGTCCTTCAGGACTATCCGTTCGGGAACAAGACGCTGGTTCCGATCACGATGGAGCTGCGCAACAACATCACCAACGCGATCGTCGCGACCACCACGGTGTTCGTGAACGGAAGCGATCAGTTCACCTGGATCCTCAACGTTCCGGCAGGTACCTACCATGTTCGGGCGAAGGCATCCCATTGGCTCGCGCAGAAGCGCCTGAATCAGGTGATCTCTGGCGGCGCGCTGACGGGTCAGAACTTCAGTCTCAGGAACGGTGATCTGAACAACGACAACATGGTCGATTCGGACGACTTCGATCTTCTGATCGCAGCGTTTGGAATCAGCGCGGGTGGCGACCTCAACGGAGACGGTGTAACCGACTCTGACGACTTCGACATCCTGATCGCGAACTTCGGACTGAGCGGCGACAACTAAGGCCGCCCGATCCGCAAAGAAGGGTCCCGCGCGAGCGCGGGACCCTTCTTCATTGCGGACCCCTTCGGTTAGTCGGTGCGCTCGGATCTGAGTGTGAACTTGGTCGTCGAGGCACCCATCGGGGCGTTCGTCACGTTCGCGAGGATTCGGACGGTCTTCCCGTCGACCGTCGACAGCCACGCGGTCCCATCGGCTTGGATCGGCAGGTTGCCCTCCGTCTCACGGACCTTGAACTCGATCTTCATCGTGTCACGTGCGCCGATCTTTTCAGTGCCGACGGCACGGTACTCAAAGGTCATCGCCCGGATCCCGGTCGACTTCGGAATCTGGTGGGTCCAGGTGTCGCCCGGCTTGACCGGATTGGATGGGACGACGACCATCGTTGCCCGGGTGGTTCGCAGATTGTCTGTGGTGACGTTCTTGCCCCTGACTTCGATGATCTCGCCGGTCGCCTTGATGATCATCGTGGACTCCGAGTCGTTCGCGATATCCATCTCGTCGTTCCCCGACTTGAGTTTCATCTGACCGAGCTTCTGAAACAACGTGATCGGCCCGAGGACGTCGACCTTGTCGACACGGGTCTCGCCGCTGCCGATCAGCGTCGCTTTGACCCCTTGGTCCTCGAACGACATCTCGACCCGATACCGGAGGATTTCGCCAACCTTGGCGCGATAGAGGAGGCTCTTCGCCTCGTCCTCGAGCGAGGGGACGACCGCAGCGAGCATGAGGATCACCATCATGGTTCGCGCTCGGTGAGGATATCGACATCGACCGGGCGCGGCGCGTCTCGGAACGGAGCGTTCTTGAGTTTGCCCTCGGCCTTCACGAGCGAGCCGTCAAGGGTCCAGATCCAAACCGTGCCCTCCGACGACGCCTTGGCATCGCCCTCGGTTTCGGTGTAGCTCCACTTGATCTTGGCCGTCGCATAGGGGCCGACCTTTTCGAAGCCGAGCACCTCGTAACTCGCCTTCGCCGATACGGTCCCGGTTTTCTCGTCGGGTTTGAGATCGACCACCCACTTGTCCCCCGGTTTCACCGGCTCTTCGGGTGCCCGAAACGCGGCCAGGTTCTCGAGTCGGTAGGACGTCGCGTCCACTTTCTCGGCTGAGAGCGTCAGGAGCTCACCATTCGGGGTCCGGGTCGCAATGATCTCTTGATCGGGAGCGGAGTAGTCCCCCTCCATCCCTTTGACCTTGATTTTGATGTCGGTCTGCTTGCTCGACGATGTGATCGCGCCGTCTTCGGCAACCTTGGTGACTTTGACGACGTTGGCGCTCGTCACCGAGTACTCGAGATCTCCGAAGAGGACCTTGACCGTCATCTTGTACTTGGCGGTGTCCCCGAGTTTCGCCGAACGCTTGAGCGAAACCGCTTCTTGGGCAAACGCGACGATCGCGAGTGCGACCAGGATCAGAACGACGAGCAAGCGGGATTTCATGAGTAGACTCCGAGTTTACACTTCGTCGCCCTTTAGACTCCTCGGCGCCGACTGACGTTTCGGAGATCCGAAACCCCGCTTGCCCTCGCCCGTTGATTTAGGAGAGACTAGCAGGGACCGACCCTGACAGTCCTGGAGAAGAAAGTTGAAGCAAAGCTCGTTCAGATGGTGGCTTTCTCGATGCGCGATCCTTTGTGGCGTCGCTGCCCTCGCGGTCGCGGCAGGCTGCGGAGGTTCCGGCGGGGGTGGAGGTGGTGGTGGTGCCCGGACGGCCTCGATCTCGGGTGTCGTCACCGACGTCAACGGCGATCCCGTCCGCGGCGCGACTGTTTCGACGAGGGATGGATCGACCACCACGTCCACGACCGGTGCCTACGTCATCGAGAACGTCCGCCAAGACAATCTCATCGTCTCCGCTGCCATCCGCCAGGGCAACGTCTTGTTCAAAGGCCAGAACCTCGCGGTCACCTTTGTCGGCGAACGGACTTCGAGCGTCAATATCGTCGTCGCACCCGAGCGCCAATTGGCGCGCATCCGGGGCGTCGTCGAAGACCGCGACGGATTCCGCCTTCGCGGTGCGAGCGTCTATGCCTACGGGGATGCCTTGAGCAGCTCCCGCGCCATCACCAACGATCGGGGCGAGTACGAGCTCGCCGGACTCGTCGCAGGGATCGAGTACATCGTCGTCGCCGGCGGACGCGAGTTCCGCTCGGATGCCGACGGCATCATCCTCAGCGACGGCGAGGCACGAACGCTCAACTTCACCATCAGCGAAGCGGGCGACCCGTCTCTGCCCGCCGTCGACGATCTCGACGCCGTCAGCTGGACGTCGCCCCCGGTCGTGACGCGCGATCCGAAAATCGCCGGTGCCATCGCCAACCTCAAGCGGATCTTCGATCCCCAGCCACGCCGGACGATCACACGCACGACCGTGAACGGCAACCTCGTCGAAGTCGGCCTCGACTGGACCCCGATCGATAGCCTCGAGCTCCTCGGATATGGGATCTACCGGGCGCGCAACGTGAATGGACCGTTCAGCCAACTCGACCTTCTCACCGAGCCGATCGCGGGTTACTACAACGACCTCGACGATTCTCTGCGGCCGGGACAGACCTACAGCTACCAGATCACGACCCTGAGCACCGCCTTCCCCAGCACCGCCAACTCCGAAAGCGATCCGAGCAACACATCGACGGTGGCTCCGCTCGATGACCTCGTCGGCATCGACGTGGTCGGCAATCCGCTCACCTTTGTTTGGGACGACGTGCGGGACGCGGAAGAGTACATCGTGTTCTTGTTCGACCAGTTTCCCGGCGTCGGCATCGACTCGCTCTGGTCCAATTCGGACGCCCCAACCGCCGACAATGTCCTCCCCTACTCAGGTCCCGCCTTGGAGCCGGGCCGCCGCTACTACTACATGGTGCTCGGGCTCGCCAACGACCGGGTCGATCGCACCATCAGCACTGTCGGCGACTTCGTCGCCCCCTGACGACCCCAAGGTCCGCGCATGCGTGTGCGGACCTTGACCAACCCCTATGACCTTTCTGCGAATCGTTTTGCCCCTGTTCGTCCTGTCCGCGGTGACCGGAGCCTGGTCTTCCGAGTTGCGCGTCGAGATCGGATCGAGTCGCGCCCGCGAGGAGTCGATGGCTCGCGCCGAAGGCGCGGTCCGGCTCTTCGCGAAGAACGCAGCCCGCTTGACGGCCCGCTCGCGGTCCGCTCAGCGCGCCGTGACCCCATTCTCCCTTCCCGCTCGGGTCGTCCTCACCCGTAACGGCGCCCCTCTCGGGAGCAATTCCGGTCGAGGCCGCGGTGCCGATCTCAGCCTGGTCTTCGACACGACCGGCCCGCGCACGTTCCCTGCGGCCTATCGCACGCTACTCCAGGACGCGTTCCAGCGGGCGAAGCCGGCGCTCGATGCCCTTTTCGGGACGCCTTCGGTCGGCGGTAACGTCCGCGTCGCAAACTTCGAGGCCGACATCGGGGAGCGCGACGCTGTTGCCGGAGGGTTCTACGTTCCGAACAACGGGACCGGGGAACAGGAGATTCGGTTTCCGATCTATGCCGACCAGTTCGGGATCAAGGCCGAGGTGACCGCGGTCAACTTCCTCCACTGCCTCCTCCTCGCCTACCTCGGGCCCCGTGCCTACCCCTGGGACGCGTTCACCGAAGGCCTCGTCCGGGCGGCGACGATGAAGATCGCACGGACCCCAAGTGCGATGCTCGGAACCCTCGATCCCGACGCAATCGAAGGCGTCCTCCTGAGCACGTACGACATCGACGCCAGCTACGACTGGAACAACCAGCGCGCGCTCGGCGGGGCGACGTTCATCGCGCCCAACCTCAAGAACCAGCCGCTGCCGATCGGGGGCAGCACCGGCGGGATCTATCTCCTCCGCTACCAGATGGCGGGAACGGCTTGGCAGAAAGTCCTCGTCGAGTATCCGCAGTTCGCGGCCGAGTTCAACGCCCGCTACTATGCCAATCCGAACGGTTTCCAGACGCGCTCCTCGCTGATCGGACTCGGCCAGACGGTCATCAGCCAATTCGCCGGCCCGGACGCCACGATCGAAGGGCTCCCCTTCGCCGATTGGTTCCGGCGTCAGGGAATTCTGGAAACGCGCACGGTCCCCGGATTGAAACTCCAAGTCCAGACCTTCCCAATCATCGACGGGCTCGGTGGGAGCGACTTCGGCGTCTTCGGCGTCCAAGCCCATGCCTTCACGACTGATGCCGCCGGGAACGAGAACCTCCTTGCCGGCACAAGCTATCCGATCTTCTGGACGCCGGAGTTCTTCCGCATCTTTACGAGTGCCCAAGAAGACCGTATGGACTACCAGGCCGGCTACGGGTCCGTCGCGCCCAATTTTCCGGGTTCGCTCTTCAACAATGACCCGTACCGAGTCGCCGTCGACATCCCGTTCCAGGATCAGATCGCGCGCTGCTACCTCCCGGCAGGTTCGATCGCGACCGCCTCGAATCCGATTCCGAAGAACTTCTACGGCACGATCGCCGGCTCGCCCGGCGGGACGGGGGTCAGCTTCACGGTGAAAGTGATCTGGCAGGGCGGGCAACTCGCTGACATCCCGGTGACGAACTTCGCCTTCGGGGCGAACGTCCAAGACACCGCGTTCGCGAACGCCCAACGGCTGACAATCGAAGTGCGTCGCGTTCAGGGCAACCGGGCCGACCTCGTGCTGACACGCAAAGTCAACAAGGGCCCGGGCCCGATCGGCGTCGATCTTCGCGTGAACGAAGCCGACGTCTACAGCATTCCTGGCGGATTGCCCCGCGGAGTCGGCCTCATCGGACTCCCGGTCGATCCGTACGCGAGTTCTGCCGCCGACCTGTTCGAGCTCGCCGACAACGCCACCCAGGCCGCCCGCTGGAACGGGCTTCGAGGCCGATTCGAGTTCTTCCCCGAGTGCGGCGCGTTCCGGCAGGGTCTCAGCTTCTTCGTGCGCGGCGAGTCGGCCAAGAGTGTCGACATCGCGGGTCGAGCGCTCCCGAGCACTCCGATCGCCGTGGCGCTTCGACCCGGGTGGAACCTGATTGCCAACCCACTCCAGGAATCCGTGCCGACAAGCCGGGTTCAGGTCGCGGTCGCCGCAGACTTCCCGACGCCATACGAAACGGCAAAGGGCCAGTCCATCGGCACCGAGTTCTTCGCCTTCACATCCGGGGCTCCCGACCCGGTGTCGGGGGCACCCGAGGGGGGCACGTTCGGGGCCGCGACGACGTTCGAACCCGGACGAGGCTACTTCGTGCGGGTTTTCGCACCGGAAGGCGCGACGCTCCTCTTCTCGCCGACGCCGGGCCAGTCCCGATCTTCGGAGTCGCCGCGGTCCACGCCGCCGGGATGGGAGTTGAAGGCCGTCGCCTCAGGTGGCGGCGAGTCGAGTGAAGTCCGGATCGGGCAGCATCCTCGGGGTACGACCGGGTTCGATCGGGCGGTCGACACCGAACTGCCGCCGGCATTCAACGGCATGCAGGCTCGACTCGGGACCACGACCCCGCTGTACCGGGACAGCCGCATGATCGGGGCGGCGGCGACGTACCGACTCCAGCTCGATCGGATCCGGCCGGGCACGCTCTACACGCTTCGATTCTCGCGAGCCCATGGGACGATCGGTCGTTTCACCGTCCGCGATCTGGAGACCGGCACGCGCACCACATTCTCCGGGTCGGGGACACTGAACGTCCGAGCACGAACGGCCACGCGCACGTTCGAAGTCACTTTCCAGGCAGGCAATCGATGAAACTCAAGCTCGGGCTCGCCGTACTCATCGCGCATGTCGCTCTCTTCGGTTGTGGTGGAGGGGGAGGGGGCGGAGGAGGCACCACAGGCTTCACGGTCGTGGGCCGGGTGATCGCTCTGCCTTCCGGTGGCGCACCCAATCCGACCGCGTCGGTCCAAGTCGGACAGGCCTCGGTCCTCACGAGCAGCGCCGACGGGTCGTTCTCGATTCAAGTCCCGGATGGGAGCGACTCGCTTCTCGTCCTTTGGACTCCAGGCGGCTCGACGATCTCGTTCCGCTACACAATCCCACCCCCGACCGGGGGCACCGCCAACGTCGGCGATCTCTACGTCGGCCTTGACAAGGTCACCGTCGAGGGCCGTGTCGTCAACGCAAACGATCAGACCGCCGTTTCAGGCGCGACGTTGCGCTTCGCCGGCAAGGACGCCTCGACTGACTCCAACGGACGATTCTCGCTGACCGAGATCGCCTACTCGACCGCCAACCCGACCTCGTTCTTCGATATCGTCGGCTCGGTAACGCGACCTGGATTCCTCAGCCAGAGCTTCCGCGCTTCGACGCCGGCCGTCTCCGGGATTGTCACGATCGGCGATGTCTTGATCGTGCCGGAAGGGGGGAACGAGCCACCCGGGTCGCCGTACAACATCACTGGCACCGTCCAACCCCGTGCGAGCGCGCCAGGTACGGTGGTCACGTTGCTGAGCTCGGGAACTCCGATCCGTAGAATGACGGTTGGAACGGACAGCCGGTACGGATTCTGGGTGGTGGCCGGAAGCTACACGATTCGGTACCAGAATCCGAACAACGGCCTCAGCGCACCCGAAGAAACGGTGACGTTGGCGAGTCAGGACTCGGTTGTGAATCGCGACGTCACCCTCCGCTAACACTATGAAGAAACCCCGCCCGCAACCGAAGCTTGACCTCGCGATCAGTGGTAAGCCCACGTGGAAAGTGATCGTCGCGACGATCACCGTCACCGGTCTCGGGATCGGCGGGGTGTACTACCTCCACGGGGTGCTCAAGCTCGACCCCATGGCTCGGTATCGGGCAAATCTCGGAGCGAAGAAGCCTGGAGATATCGCGATCAAGATGGAGGACGTCGCGATTCGAACGTTCGAAGGCAAACGCTTGGTCGGCAAAGCCCACGTCGGTCGCCTCGGCATCACCCAGGACCGGCGATCGATCGAGACCTTCGCGATCACGAATGGAGTCTACTACGCCGACAACGGCGACCCGTTCAACTTCATCGCAGACGAAGGAGTCTGGAGCCAGGACACCAAGATTTTCGAAGCGCGCAAGGGCGCGAAGATGACGGGGAAGGACCTCGAACTCTCTGTCGATGCGTTCAAGTACGACCAGGTTCTGCGGAAGATCGAGGTTCCGGGCGACATTACCGGCAAGCTGTCGGGCGGCACGGTCGACGCCAAGACCTTCGCCTACATGCTCCGCGACAATTCGTATGAACTCGGTCCGGTGACGTGGGTCGGACAGGTCGACACGACCGGCGATGCGAAGAAACGGTCGAAGTGGACGATCAAAGCCAAGAGCGTCAGCCGCCCGAGTGGGAGCGAAGTGGAAGTGTCCCTGAACGCGGAGGCCACCGACGGCGACGTCATCCTGAAGGCCGACAAGGTCGAGCGAAACGTCAAGACCGACGTCGTCACCGCGACGGGCAAGGTCCAGTACTTCAGCAAAGAAGCGAACCTGTTGTGCGAGAAAGTCACGGTGTTCCGAAAGGAGAAACGCGCCGTTCTCGAGGGCAACGTCTCGATGCTGATCAAACCTGAAGATCAGGAGCGTCTCGAAGTCACGGAGTTGCAGCCCCTCCGGCCCGTCGTCCCTGACGAAATCGCCTCGAGCCGGCCGGATGCGCCGACCACCAAGAACGACGAAGAGAAACAACTCGACGAGGAAGTTCGATCGACCCAGAACCGGCGGAAGTATCCCGCAACCCTCCTCGCGGCGAGAATCGAATACTGGTACGCCGACGGCCAGCGAAAGGCGATCATCACCGGATCGCCCCAGGCCCGCCAAGAGCTTCCGGGTGGGCGCTGGCGGCAGATCTGGGCGTACAAGGCGATCTACGACGGTGAGAAGGAAACGCTTCGGCTGGAAAGCTCACCGGACGGGAGGGAGACACGCATCATGACGTCCCTCCAGGACGACATGCGGGCCAAGTGGTTCGAAGTCTCGACCAAAGAAAACGACGATGCGTGGTCAGCCGAGGATCTCGACGGCGTCTTCATGCCGGACGAGGACGAAATCCCGAAGAAGCCGGGCGAGAAGAGCAATTCCGGAGGCGGCGTCCAAGCTCCTCCGCCTGGGATGCAGGGCGAGATTCGACGGCGCTCGAACTGACCGCGTCATAATCCGCACGTGGACGATCTCAAGGGTGCGGTCAGCGAACTGGCCCAGATGATGGAGGAGTTTGGCCTCACCGAGGCCAAACTCAAAGGCGAGGACTGGTCCGTTTCGTTCTCGCGGCTCACGCCGGCTGCTGCGGCCTCACCGACCACGACCGTCTCCGCGGACACGTCGGTGCCCCGGACGGCGGTGCGCCCCACCAAGGCCGAACCTGCCAAACCCAAGGGAACCCCGATCAACAGTCCGATGATGGGGATCTTCTTCACTTCCCCGAGTCCTGGCGCTCCGCCGTTCGTGAAAGAAGGGGACACCGTCACCGCCGGACAGGTGGTCGGCTTGATCGAAGCGATGAAGGTGTTCAACGAGATCACCGCGACCGTCTCGGGAACGGTGACGGCGATTCCGGCCGAGAGTGGCCGACTCGTCCAGCCCGGCGACCCGCTCCTCTACATTGCCTAGCTCCGCCGCGATCCGGGTTGCGATCCTCGGATTCGGGACCGTCGGCGAGGGCGCTTACCGAATGCTCGAAGACAACCGCGAGGCGATCACGCGGAAAGTCGGGCGGCCGGTCGAGGTGGTTGGAATCGGAGTTCGGGACCTGACCCGCAGCCGTACGGCGCCCCGGAGTCTGTTCACCAACGACCTCCCGAAACTTGTGCGCCGCGAAGACGTCGATGTCGTGCTCGAACTGATCGGGGGTCTCGATCCCGCCGCTTCGCTGGTCGAGCAAGCGCTCGAACGGGGCGTGCCGGTGGTGACCGCCAACAAGGAGCTGATCGCGAAGCAGGGCCGAGAGCTCCTGAGCCTTGCCGGTCGACATCACGTCGATCTGCACTTCGAGGCCGCCGTCGGGGGTGGGATACCGCTCGTTCAACCCCTGAAGCACCAGCTCGCCGGCAATGACGTCCTCAAGCTGATCGGCATCCTAAACGGCACCACGAACACGATCCTGACCCGGATGGCCGTCGATGGCGCCGGATTCGACGAGGCACTCCGAGAGGCGCAAGAGCTCGGATATGCCGAAGCAGATCCCACCAACGACGTCGACGGCTACGACGCGGCGTACAAGCTCGCCATCCTCGGGAGCATCGCCTTCGGGCGGCAGGTGCCCGTGGACCAGGTCTATCGGGAAGGGATTCGGCGTGTCTCGCAAGTCGACATGCACTTCGCGGACGTCCTCGGCTATGCGATCAAGCTGCTCGCGATCATCGAACCCGCCCACGAGACGCTCTTCGCGCGGGTTCATCCGACCCTCATTCCACGCACCCACCCGCTCGCGGGCGTCGACGGGGTGTACAACGCCGTCTGGCTTCACGGCGACTTTGTCGGCGACCTGATGTTCAGCGGACGGGGCGCCGGTTCCGATCCGACCGCCTCGGCCGTCATCGGCGATCTGATCGGCGTCGCCCGGGACGTCGTCGCCGGCCAATCCGGGCAGCCGATCTTGTGGGGCGAACCGATCGATCTCCTCCCGATCGCCGATCTCGAAACCTCCTATTACGTCCGCCTCAACGTCCAGGACCGCCCTAAGGTCCTCGGCCAGATCGCTCTCGAATTCGGCCACCACGACGTCGGGCTCTCGGCGATGGAGATGCGGGTGATCGATCGCAAACGCGAACTCGGCGAGATCGTCTTCCTCACCCATCGCTGCCGCGAATCCGACTTTCGAGCCGGACTCGCGAGCGTTGCCGCCCTCGACGCGATCGTCGAAGTGTGCAGCGACTTCCGCGTCGAGGCCTGAAAACTGCGAGGGCCCCGGACTCTGAGGGCTTGAGCCGGGGCCTCGCATGGAAGGAGGAATGACCTCGAACCGTTGGACGATGCCCCCTAGTCGCTTGTTCCGTCGATCTCCGAGGGTCCCGGGACCACGTCGTACCTGAGATGAACGTCGGGCCCTAGCCTCGTGGTCGAAACGAGCCGAAGACTCGTCTCGCGTCCGGGCACTCGGTTGCCGATCCAAGAAACGCCCTCGCCGAGGAGCTTGGGTGCCACAAACAAGTCGACGCGATCGACGAGGCCCGCCTCGAGAAACCGACGGATGGTGGAGCCTCCGCCCTCGACTAGGAGTCCCGTCTGCCCATCCTCGTGAAGCCGCTCGAGCACCGCCCCGAGATCGAGTTCCCCGTCCTCGCCCGGAACCGGAACGACGTCGACCCGTGGCATAGCGCCCACCCGATCCGCGTGCTTCTCCAGCACGACGTGCCAGGTGCGGCCCGCCTCGCGGTAGGCCGCCCGATCGGCCGGGAGCTCGCCTCGGGGGTCGAGCAAGATCCTCAACGGTGGGTTCACGACCCCTCGGACTCGGGCGGTGAGTCGCGGATCGTCGAGAAGCGCCGTGCGGGGGCCGACCAGCACCGCACCCATCTCGGCGCGGAGTCGGTGTCCCGCCGTTCTCGCCGCAAGACCTGTGATCCACTTGCTCTCGCCGGCCGGGTTGGCGATCATTCCATCGAGGGTGATTGCAGCCTTGACGGTGACGTAGGGACGCCCACGTGCCACGGCGACGATAAAGCGACGATTCGTGGCCGCTGCTTCGGCCTCCAGCACCCCGACGACGACTTCGATTCCTGCTGCCCGGAGGCGCTCGGCCCCACCGGCGGCCTGCTCATACCGATCGCGGCAGGCGACCACCACCCGTGAGACGTCGGCCTCGATGAGGGCTTCGGTACAGGGTGGCGTGCGGCCATGATGCGCGCATGGCTCGAGCGTGACGTAGACGTCGGCACCCTGCGCCTGCGTGCCGGCCTGACGAAGAGCGACGACCTCGGCGTGGGGTCCGCCCGCGTACTGATGGAAGCCTTCCCCAACCACGGACCCGTCCCGCACGATCACACAGCCGACGTGCGGATTGGGTGCCGGATAGCCGCGTAAGCTCAGTCGAATCGCCCGGCGCATGAAGCGGTCATGGATTGCGTTTTTGGTCATGGTCGCGGAGCGTTCCTTCGATCAAGCCCTTGAGGTTCTCCTTCGCCTCCTTCGCGAAATCTCGACGCGCTTGCCGCACCAGGAAGAGGGCGAGGATCGCGGTGACAAGAAAGGTCGTTGCGGTAATCGCAAAGTAGACCAGGATCCTGAGTGCGTACTCGGCGAGTTCCTTCTGCGAGGCTTGAACCGGCTTGGGACCGACCGCGAACGGCCAGGCCAAGAGGAGGAGAACTCCTGCGATCAGGAAGCAGGTGGTGGCGATCTTCAGGCGCATGCGGCACGGAGGGCTGCGACTCCCGCAGCAATGGATGGGGAACGCGCTAGGTAGCTACCGACGACGAAGACGTTCGCACCGGCCGACAGCGCGAGGTGCAACGTCAGCGGATCGATCCCGCCATCGACCTCGATATGGAGGTGGGGCGCCACCGCACGGAGCATGCGCACCTTTTCCAGGGCTGAAGCGATCATCTCCTGGCCTCCCCAGCCCGGATTGACCGTCATCACAAGGACGATATCGACGACCCCGAGCAACGGAAACACCGTTTCGACCGGTGTACCCGGATTGATCGCAACCCCAGGCTCGACGCCCATCGCTCGCAACGATTCGCAAAGACGATGGCTGTGGGGCGTTGCTTCCGGATGGAACAGGATGCGCCGGCAACCAGCCTCTCGAAACGCCTCGAAGTGGCGGTCAGGCGTTTCCGTCATGAGGTGCGCCTCAAACGGGGTCGCACCGAGCGGTCGAAGGTTCGCCGCCATCTGGGCGCCGAACGTGATCGGAGGCACGAATTGACCGTCCATCACGTCGAAATGAATCCAATCGACCCCGGCCGCCATGAGTTCACACACCGGGTTGCGAAGGTCGCCGAAGTCGAAGCTCAGGATCGACGGGGCAAGCTGAGGTGCCATCACTCGCCTCCGGTGGCGCCGGGAGCGTCGTCGGCTTCCTTCGTCACCTGGTTCACGATTTCGCCATTGAAGAAGATGCGGAACGTGGCCTTCGGACCGATCCCCTCGGCATTTACCTCGAACGAATCTCCTGGTTGATGCTCCTCTTCGTGAACGGTTTTGGTTTCGCGCCCATCCGTCATTTCCACCTTGACGAGAACGGCCTCGTCGCCGTCGGGCATCTTGATCCGGACCGTGTAACTGTAGATCCCGTTCTCGACTTCGCGCTCGTTGCGACCGCGGGCGCCTGTGCTCACCACAACCCGAATCTTCGTGTCGCGTTCCACCTTGCGGCGAGGCTCCGGAACCTGGCTGATGATCTTGCCCTCTTCGATGTTACGATCCCGTGCCTCGCGAATCTGATCGTCGACTCCTAGCTTTACCGAAGACAGCATCGCCTTGGCTTCGTCGACCGTGCGTCCCCGAAGATCGGGAACTTCGACGAATCGGCTTCCGGTGCTGATGTCGACCCGAATCGTGAATCCCTGCCGGACTTCGGCCCCCGCTTGCGGACTGGTTCCGACGACTTCGTCCGCGGGCTGCTTCTCACTCGGGAGACGGCCCCCGATTCGGAGGGTCAGCCCGGCTTCCTCAAGGCGCTTTTGGGCTTCCGTCACCGGCAGGCCGACCAGATTCGGCACCTTGACCGGCTTCGGCTTGGTGAGATTCCAATAAACCCATCCGCCGACCATGAGCACGACGACACAGATCGCGGTGTAGACCGCAGCCATAAGCCAGCGGGGAACCGCGTCCTCGTCGATCTCACGGACCTTTCTGGCTTTCTTCGGCGGCGGACCCACCGGTTGCTTCGCGGCAGGTTTCGAACCCATCGCACGGGCGACGGCGGTCTCGGGTTCGACCCGTGTCGAGGACGACGCCGCAGCCCCGCTTAGGGGCCACGTGAGGGTCTTGCCGAACCTCAGCGCATCCTGAAGCTGACGGAGGTCGGAGAGCATCGAGCGAGCATCGGGATAGCGGTCAGCCGGGTTCTTGGCAAGTGCCTTCTTCGTGATCTCGTCGAGCGCGACGGGTACGGACGGGTTGAATGCCCGCGCGCTCGGCACCGGTGCCGTGGCGTGCTTGACCGCGATGGAGACCGCCGTGTCTCCCGGAAACGGCGATCGTCCGGTGAGCAGTTCGAACAACAGGACGCCGACGCCATACACGTCGGTCGCCGGGCTAGGCATCGACCCCGCAGAAATCTCCGGTGCCAGGTACGGCGCCATCGCGTTGAGCATTGCCGCGCCCGCGAGTCGACTCGACGAGTACGACTCCCAGACTCCAGCCAGGGCGAGTCGCGTGCGTCCGTCCGCGGTGACCGTCACGTTCGCCGAGTTGACGTCGCCGTGAACGACCCCGGCCGCGTGTATCGCCTCCAAAGCCTCGCAGAGGCCGATCGCCATCGCTGCGGCCACGCTCGGCGAGAACGGGGCGAGTTTCTTGATCCGCTCCTGGAGCGACGCGCCAACAGGCAACTCCGAGACCAGAAACGGTTGCCCCTCATGATCGTCGAGATCGAGCACGCGCTCGACGCCGGGGTGGTGGACGACGGAGAGCTTCCGAACAACTTCGCGCAGTTTCTCGACGAACGCGGGCTCACTCCGGTAAGGAGACTGGATCACCCGAATGCAGACCTCCTTGCCACCCACCCGATCCCGAGCGGCATACACCGTGAAAAGAGGGGTTTGCTCGATCTCGTGGAGCAGTTCGTATCGAATCCGGAGCACGTCGCCGATCACTCGCCTTCCCCCGTCCGATCGGGGATCCAGGCCAAAGCGATCGACCCGACGAGGATAAGGGCGGCGATCATGGCAACGCTCGGTGTGTCGATCGCTTTCGCGTATTGCGGCGCCATTCCGCGAAAGTACGCAACCTGGCTCGCGGCGTAACCGCCCCCCACCAGGAGGGTTGCTGCAGCCATCACGGCAATCCGGATCGCATTCATGTCGCCCACAGACTCTGCCGGACGATGTCTTCCGGCACGTGCTCCACGAGTTTACACGTCCCGACCCCGGTCAGGAGGCTGAAGGCAAGCTGGCCCTGCGTTGTTTTCTTGTCACCCCGCATCGCGTCGATCAACCGCGCCGGGTTGGTGGAGGCGGGTATCTCGGTCGGGAGACCTTGGCTGCGAAGTCCGCGCTCGGCACGCGCGACGGCATCCGCGGGTGTCATACCGAGGAGCGCGCCAAGGCGGGCCTCGACCACCATCCCGATCGCGATCGCCTCTCCGTGGAGAAGACTCCGGTAGCCGTCCAAAACTTCGAGGGCGTGACCGACGGTGTGACCAAAGTTGAGGATCGCCCGGATCCCGAGGCGGTCGTACTCGTCCGCCTCGACAAGCTCCGCCTTGAGGGCAACGCACCGCGCTACCATGGAACTCAACCGGGTGTCGTCGGGCCGAGGGATCCGTGCCTCAAGGGTCTCAAGGAGCTCGGCATCGAGGATGAAGCCGTACTTCCAAACCTCGGCCATACCGTTCACGAAGTGACGGTCGGGGAGGGTCGTGAGGAATTCGGTGGCGATCCGGACTTCACGTGGGGGATAGAACGAACCGACCAGGTTTTTGCCTTCGGGCAAGTCGATCGCAACCTTTCCTCCCACGGACGAGTCAACCTGAGCGAGGAGCGACGTCGGGATTTGCACGTAGGGCACGCCGCGCATGTAGGTCGCAGCGACAAAACCCGCGAGATCGCCGATGACCCCGCCGCCGAAGGCGACGATCGGCGTGTTCCGATCACTCTTGAGCCCGGCCAGCCACTGAACGGCGAGTCCGAAGCAACCCATCGATTTCGTGGATTCGCCGGCAGGAAGGACCAGCGTCGGGGCCGCGGCAGGGAGGTAAGGTCCCCATTCGCGAGCGACATTCTCGTCCGTGATCCAGACCGCTCGTTCGATGGCGACCGCTTCGGACGCCGAGCCCTCCAAGATTGGACAGGTGCCGCCGCGATGGGTGACGCGAAGAAGCTCACGCAAGGTCGGTCTCCTTGAGACGCGTGAGAATCTTGCGGACTGCGTCTTCGGTGGTCTCATCGCCGAGCTGCACTTGGAGGTCGGCTTGCTCATAGAGCGGCTTGCGCCCTTCGAGGATTCGCACGTAGCGCTCTCGCCAGTCCTCGAAGTCGAGGAGAGGTCGTTTCTTCCGGCTCTTGGCAATCCGTTCGAGGAGGACGTCGGTGCAGACATCGAGATGGATGGTGATACCGAGGCGGCGCAGTTCGGTCCAGTTCGCCGGGCGAATCACGATCCCGCCTCCGGTCGCGAGTACCGCGTCCGCGGGTTCCAGCGAGCGAAGAATGCTGGTCTCGTGGTCACGGAACGTGTCTTCTCCATAGATTCGGAAGAGCTGCGGGATCGGGCGGCCCATTCGCCTCACCAGCAGGGCGTCGGTGTCCCAGAACGTTCGCCCAGCTTCCTCGGCAAGGCTCCGTCCGATGGTGCTCTTCCCGGCGCCCATCATGCCGAGGAGAATCCAACACCGCTGCATAGGGCACAGGATAGCGCGGGAAGTGCGGCGACCGCTCAA
>DKKT01000056.1 GCA_002455425.1 Chthonomonas sp. UBA6659
CCACCTCCCCCGATGCGGCGCACAATCATCGCCGAATCAGGGGAGGATCTTCCGGAAGGGCTCCTCTGCAACTTCATCAGTGTGTGGAGATACCTCCCTGATTCCAGGATGTCTTGGGCCCGGCATCGGGGAGGTCGGTGAGCGAAGCGAACCGGGTGGGGCAGACGAGGGCCGAGGAGGAATGGCTCGGAGCGATCGACGACGGGTGCTTGGCCTGCCAGGCTCAGTCCTTGGCGATCTGGCATACTGCGCGGAGGACGACGTCTTCTGGCGCGGCCGCTTCGGGGTAGAGGGCCCAAAACACTTCATTCGCGATCGGGTCGACTTCGCCGTTGGTCTCGATGATCGTTCCCGGGAGCCGGACGACGCAGAGCATCGAAACGAGGCTCTTGTTGCCGTCGCCGCCGGCCTCTTTCTCTTTCTCCTTGTCGGGGTTGAAGACACCCCGCACCGCCTCTTGGGTCATCAACTGACGCACGGCGGTCAGGCGTTGGGACTCGGAGAGGCGATCTCCAAGCTGAGTCTTGAGCGCATCGAGGAGGGTTTTGCCCAGCCGCTGTCGCATCCGGCGCTCGATCAGCTCGGGCTGGGTCAGAAACTGAGCGAGGGCGGGATCTCCAGGACCGAAGAGCAACTTCCAAATCTCACGCTGCATCGTCTTGGCGATCGGCGTGAGATCGGCTGAAGACAAGCCGGGGAGAGCCGCCTTCAGGCTGTTCATGAGATCGACAGCGGCTTCGGCGAGTTCGGGGGGCCGGGGAGCTTTCCACCGGAAGGTCTCGATGTACTCGATGCGGTCGCCATCGAGCTTGCGGACCCGAACCTCGTTCTCCAGGATCAGCTTCTTGGCTTCACGGATCCGAATGTCCTGAAGGACTTGCTCCAGAGCCATTTCCCGGACCATGGTCACGGTGGTTTCGCCCTTGTCCGTCTTGCGGGTGATCTTCCACTCCTTGCCGGTCGGGAGCTCGAACACGTCCTCGATCTTGGGTCCGCTCGTCGTGACGGTCGCGCCGTCGGTCTCGGGTGGGGCCATCGGATCGACGATCGCCAGCGTGACCGTCCGCTTCCATGCACCGCTTGGGGTGACTTCGGTCACGGACGTCGATCGGGCGCAGCCGAAGGCGAGTGTGGCGCAACCGATGAGAAGGAGCAGTCGATGGACGAGACCCATGTCCCATTCTAGCGGCTCGGCCGACCATCGATTGCTGGACCGTGAGCCACCGCGTTGCCGGCGATGTATGATGCAGTTCGACAGGAGGAGGAAGATGGCTCAAACGACGGTGGCGGAGGTCCTCGCACTCCTCGACGCGCAACGCGACGAGCGAGGGATCGAGAGATTCGAGAAGATGGGCATGGGCGGACCCACGCTCCGGAGCGTCGGGATCGGTCTGACCCGATTGCGTGGTCTGGCGAAACAGATCGGGCACGACCACCAGCTCGCGATGGAGTTGTGGGCGAGCGACGTCTACGAAGCCCGGATCATCGCACTCCTGATCGACGACCCACGGCACCTCACCCGCGAGCAGGCCGAGCGCCAAGTCGAAGGAGTGGCCATCGGCATGCTTGCCCACGTCTTCTCGTCGTGCGACGCGACGCTGGCGAAGACCCCGTTTGTGGTCGAGCTTGCCGGCGACTGGATCGCGAGTAATGATCCCATCCGACGCGAATGCGGCTACGGTCTCCTCTACGAAGCCTCGAAACTCAAGGGCAAGAAGGCCCCGAATGAGGCCTTCTTCCTGGACCATGTCGAGCGGATCGGCGACACGATCGGGGCGGAACCAGAGCGGATTCGACTCGCCATGGCGACGGCCCTGATGGGGATCGGCAAGCGCAGCGCCGCGCTGAACCAGGCTGCGCTGAAAGTCGCACTCGACGCGGGTCCGATCGCCTTCACTTCGCCAAGCGGCAATTGCGAGCCCTTCGACGTCGCCAAGCACCTGACCGCGGCTCGACTCCGGGAGAAGCTGGGGATCTAGCCTAACCCAACGGACACGTTCGGCCCGGATCGGTGCAAGGCGAATCTCGGCAAGATCGTTCGGACCCGAGGAACGTCTCGGGGTCCCGAACGCCGACGACCGCGAAGAGTTTCACCGACCGGTACCATGGAGACCATGCGCAAGCTTTGGGGCGGTGCCTTCGGTGACGAGTCCGACTCGCTGGTCGACCGGTTTGGTCAGAGCATCGAGAGCGACCTGCGCTTCTGGCGCGAAGACGTCCTCGGCAGCATCGCCCACGCGCAGATGCTTGGCCGGACCGGCATCCTCGCCTCCACCGAAACCGAAGCGATCGTCGCAGGATTGCAGCGGATTCTGGACGAAGGTCCGGACTCGCTCCCGGTCGACGTCGAGGACATCCACACCGCGGTCGAGGTCCGTCTCGGCGAGTTGGTGGGTGGCGTGGCCGGCAAGCTCCACACCGCTCGGAGCCGCAACGACCAGGTCGCGACCGACACCCGACTCTTCCTCCGGGGGCGGATCGACGAGCTCATACCCGCGATCAAGTCTCTCCAAGGCGCCCTCTACGACACCGCGAGACGCCACCGAAGCACCGTCATGCCGGGATACACCCACCAGCAACCGGCGCAGCCGATCACGCTCGGGCTCCACCAACTGGGCCACTTTTGGGCGTTTCAGCGTGTCGGGCGTCGACTGATCCACCTCCGCGAGTTCGTGAACCTCTCGCCGATGGGGAGCGCGGCCGTGGCCGGGACCGGCTTCCCGATCGATCGCGACTCGACCGCGACCGCGCTCGGATTTGCGGCACCCATTCCGAACGCCCTCGATGCAACGTCGGACCGCTCGTTCGTGCTCGACGCCCTCCACTGGGCGGCCTCGGCGATGATCGACCTCAGCCGTGTCGCCCAGGAATTGGTCCTCTGGAGCGGCGCGGAGTACGGATTCGTGCGACTCGCCGATGCGGTAACGACGGGATCGAGCATCATGCCCCAGAAGCGCAACCCGGATATGGCCGAACTGATCCGCGGGCGGACGGGTCGGGCCATCGGCAACTGGACGGCGTTCGCTGCGACGATGAAGGCGCTGCCCCTCGGATACAACCGCGACACCCAGGACGACAAGCCGGGGCTGTTCGAATCGCTCGACCTCGTGGCGGACGCTCTCGGGCTCACCGAGTTGATGATTCGAGGGGCGGACTGGCAAGTCGAGCGAATGCGCGACGCCGCGAGACACGGCTTCAGCACGGCGACGGACCTCGCCGACTTCCTCGCCTCGACGGGGATGCCGTTCCGCGAGGCCCACGAGTTGGTCGGAACGCTCGTGAAACGGTGCGCGAGCGGCGCCTTTGAACCCCCGATCGTGGCCGAGGTCCTCCACGAGCGACTGACCAAAGCCGAAATCGACGAGGCCTTGCGGCGACTGGCGGTGGAACGGAGCGTTCGACAGCGCAACTCCCTCGGGGGTCCAGGCGCGGCCGCGATCGGTATCCAGCTCCGTCATGCCCGCAAGCTTCTTCAGCGGCCAGGCTTCGCGTCTCTCACTTGAACAAGCGCGCGTCGCGCCGCGTCGAAGACGCGCTCGGACGCGTAACGTCCGTGGAAGGCGAGTTGGGATTCGTAGCCACCCCGATCATAATCTTCGGGCTCTAGGATGTAACCGATCCAGCCGCCGACATGGCTGAGCACGAGCACCTCCTCGAACCCTAGTCCTCGTCCGAGAAGGGCGATCCGGCGTCCCAGTGCAGCCGTCGGCTCCCCCGGGACTCCAACCAACGCTAACTTTCCAAACCGGAGTACCACGATTTCCCCCGTGGTCGGTGCGAACTTGGCGACGACGCTGGGAGCGAGGGCGTCGGGAATCCCGAAGCCACGTGAGAACGTGGGGTGCGGTTGCACCGGATCGAGGGAGATCGGGGCCTGGGCGATCGCGAACGGAAGTGGACTCTCGACTCGTCCCGATCGGACTTGCATGGTCTCGGCGAACGCTTCGGCATACAGGCCCATCCGCTCCTCGACCGTACCGTCGGTGATCGGCCCGACATCGCCGATCGAGCCCACGAAGATCGGTGCGCGAGCGACGGCCATCGCCCGTCCGATCCAATCTCCATCGAGCTTGCGCCAAGCAGCGGGAAGCACGGTAGGGTGCGCCGCGTAGACTCCGAATCCGCGCCACGCGGGCGCCGAGACCCAGACCAAATCCCGATCCGGAAGCGCGCCTCGACGACGACCTCGATTGAGGTCGACCTCCCGTCGGCGCACCGAGAGCGCGGCGATCGTGATCGGTGACTGGGCGGCCGCACCCCGAACGCCTTGCGCAATCCGCTCCGAGGTCCATTCGAGCCATCGGCGTCGGAAGGTCGCGATCCCAGGGATCGCCAGCGTCATCCGCTCGTTGAGCAGTTGGCTGTCAGGAGCGGAGTGCGTGTGGCTCGCCGCGAGCCACACGGTGATGCCGGAACCGACTCGCGACTGAACCTCGCGCTGGAGACTCTCAGGGATCGTCAGCGTCTCGACCGAGACGAGGGCGATACGGGTCGTTCCGCGTTGGAACAGCAGCGTCCGCGCGAGGAGCGGGATGCCGCCCGGCTCGAAGAGTGCACTACGGCGCTCGGTCAGTCCCCCCAGCGGTAGCGCCTCGGGTGGTGTGAGATCGACCGACGCCAGGCGGACCGTCACCGGTCCCATCGGGAGCGCGAGCGCCGCCAGCCACGAGGTCATCGACGCACTATCGCGCGACGGCCGTGCGCTCGAGCTCGGCTTGAACCAGGGCCGCGATTTGGCTGGTCTTGTCCGCGACCGGCACGCCGGCCGCCTCCAAAGCGGCCACCTTGGATTGAGGCGTTCCCAGTCCCCCGGAGATGATCGCACCGGCATGGCCCATGCGCTTTCCCGGAGGTGCCGTTCGCCCGCTGATGAACGCCACGACCGGCTTCGTCATGGAGCGGATGAACTCCGCGCCCGCTTCTTCGTCGCTGCCGCCGATCTCCCCGACCATGACGACGGCCTTCGTCGCCGGATCGGCCTCGAACATCCGGAGCGCGTCCACAAACCGTGTTCCCGGCAAAGGATCGCCGCCGATGCCGACGCACGTGCTCTGGCCGAGGCCGGCGCGAGTGAGTTCCCAGACGATTTCGTAGGTCAAGGTTCCGGAGCGGCTGACCATACCGACCGGACCCGGGGCGAAAATGTGTCCGGGCATGATGCCCATCTTGCACTCACCCGGCGTGATGATCCCCGCACAGTTGCCTCCCAGCAGCCGGGACCGTCCTCGCGCCTCGAGCTTATTCACCACTTTGAGCATGTCCAGGATCGGAATGCCCTCGGTGATCAGGGTGATGAACGGGATTCCGGCATCCTCACACTCGAGCACCGAATCGGCCGCGAACGGAGCCGGAACGAAGATCAACGCGGCATCGCATCCGGTTTGGGCCACGGCGTCGTGCATCGTGTCGAAAATCGGCACCCCGAGAAGCGTCTGTCCTCCTTTCCCCGGCGTCACCCCGGCCACGACGTTCGTGCCGTACTCGATCATCTGCTGGGTGTGGAACGAGCCTTCACGGCCGGTCATGCCGGCGACAACGACCTTCGTGTGCTTATCGACGAGAATGGACAACGCGAACCTCCGGAAGGCTCAAGGATACCTGGGAGGCGTCAGGGTTCGAGGTCGACGCCCGGATCCCAGCCCTGGTCGGATGCGCGCATGAGCACCTTCACGTCCATGTCTTGATCGACGCGGATCTGGCAACTGAGCCGGAATTGGCCCAGCACCCCGTCCTCCTCGAGGCAATCGTGCTCGACCTGCCCCATCGGGGGCTCGGGGCTGTTGAACGCGACGCGACACGTCGTGCAGCGGGCGTTGCCGCCACACCGGTGACTGATGTCGAAACCCGCCTGCTCGATGCCGTAGGCGAGCTTGGTCCCTTCGGCCATTTCGACCGTTCCGAAATCCTGAATCGTGACTTTGTATTGCGACACTGTAACCGGATTGTAGCCCGGACTCGTGCCGCCTCGGCGTCCGGCGATCGGCTACCATAGCACCCATGCGTCCGGAATCCCTCGAGTTCTTCAAGGCCATCGTCAACGCTCCCTCGCCCTCGGGCTACGAGGAGCCCGCGGCCGAAGTGTATCGCGACTACTGCGGCGGCTTTGCCGACAAGATCCACACCGACGTTCACGGCAACGTCTGGGCGATCGCGAATCCCGACGCGTCGATGAAGATCATGCTCGCCGGACATATGGACGAGATCGGCTTCATCATCCACTACATCAGCGACGACGGCCTGCTGTACTTCTCCGGTATCGGCGGCCACGATAGCGTAATCCCAGTCGGCCAACGCGTGTGGATCCACGGGACGGAGCGCGTCGCCGGAGTGATCGGCCGCAAGGCGATCCATCTGCTCGAAGACGAAGAGCGCAAGAAGAAGCCAGAACTCAAGGACCTGTGGATCGACATCGGTGCCGCCTCTCGAGCCGAAGTCGAAGCGGTGATCTCCCTCGGTGACGTCGTCACCTTCCAATACGAATTCCAGATGCTGATGGGCGATCGCGCCACTGCCCGCGGGTTCGACAACAAGATGGGCTCCTTCATCGTCGCGGAAGCGCTTCGCCTGTTGAAGACCGACGGTGGCCTCGATCCCGGGGTCGGCGTGTACGCCGTCGCCACCGTCCAAGAGGAGATCGGCCTGCGCGGCGCCCGCACCGCGAGTTTCGGCATCGCCCCTCAAACCGGTCTTGCCGTCGACGTCAACCACGCGATCGACTATCCTTCGGTGAGCAAGACGCGATACGGCCAACTGGACGTCGGCAAAGGCCCCTCGGTGATGCGGGGCGCGAACACCAACCACACCGTCTTCCGCCTCATCAAGGACGGGGCGGCCGAAGAGAACATCCCCTATCAAGTCGATGTCGCCCCCGGAGGTACCGGAACCGACGGCAACGCAATGCAGCTCAACCGCGAGGGCATGGCCGTCGGTATTCTGGGCGTGCCCTTGCGATACATGCACACGCCCTGCGAAGTGCTGTCCATCACCGACGTCGAGGACTGTGCCCGTCTGATGGCAGCCTACTGCCGCCAAGTGAAACCGGACACCGACTTCACGCCACGCCTTCCACGGTAGCCCGACGGATTCCCACGGGAACGCACGGTAGTTGGGCTGGGTCGTCCCTCCTGCGTTGGGCTGTCGCTCTCGATCAGGAGGAACGGGCCGTCTCGATCGCTTGCCTTGGGGTTCACTGGCGGTATGCCCCATTTCGTCACTCCGGCCCAAGTCGCATGGAAGGTGGCCGATGAGGCGTACTTATGGGACCGGGTCGAAGAAGCGTTCGCGAACGTCGAGGATTCCGGTATCGGGGAGCGGAGCGCATCGCTTTCGTACTTCCGAATGATCGAGGCGGAAGCTACCACGCGTGAACAAAGCGAGGTCTTCGCGATCGCTGAGTGGCTTGAACTTGAGGTCATTCCCGGCGAGCTGGGGTTGGACTTGAGCCCGGACTCGCTCGGGGCTGAGGTTCTGACCTCGTGTGCCGAAGTCGGTCGACGCCTCGGCTACGATCTCTCCGCGAAGACGCGTGTCGCCTTTCTCGCCGCCGAAGCCGATGCGCCGTGGGCGACGGCACCCTACGGCTACTGCGTCGACAAGTACCCGTACGAGAAGATCTGTCTCCCGTACCACCTTCTGGGGCGGCCTCGCGAGCGCAGGCAGGCCGTCGCCCATGAGTACGCCCACGTGGTGAGCATCAACCTGAGCCAAGGACACGCCCCAAACTGGCTCGGGGAGGCCGTTTCGGTTCTCAGCGAAGGCCAGTTCGATCCCCGAGCTGAGCGACTGTTTTCCGAAGGACGGTGGCCGTGGCGCGAGCCGGCGAAACTCGAAGGGATGTTCGACGTCACCCACGGAGACCCCGAGACCGTTTGGCGAGCCTACCAACAGGCAGGCTTGATCGGACGCTACCTCGCGGAGTCGATGGGCGAGAAGGGCCTCGGCGACCTGCTTCGCACCCTTGGCTCGGAGGGGCTCTTCGCCCAGTTGGTCGGCCGCCTCCTTGGCCGGACCCGCACGGACCTCGCACTGCGTCGCCATTGCGGTATTGGCGAACGCGAACTTTTCGCCAATACCTTGCAATGGATCCGTCGCTGATGCCGCTCGCTAAGTTCGAGAAGGTATAAGGACGGGATGCACGAACTCGTCCGCCATGCGGCTGAAGCCCGACGGCAGGCGTATGCGCCGTACAGCGGCTACAAGGTCGGGGCGTGCGTTTTGGGCAGCAACGGACGCCTCTACATGGGTTGTAACGTTGAGAACATCTCCTACGGCCTGACGATCTGCGCCGAGCGAAGCGCGATCACGGCGATGGTCTTGGCGGGGTGTGTGGAGATCCTCGAGGTCGCCGTGGTCACCCGTGACGGCGGTACACCCTGCGGGGCGTGCCTCCAAGTGATCGCCGAGTTCGCGTTCAAGATCGAGCACGTCAAGGTCCATTGCGCGACGGAGGACGGCGTCATGCAGACCTATGATCTGAAGGAGTTGCTACCCCACGGCTTTTCCTCTGGCGAAGTTCGGCAAAACGAGACCGACACTCGGCAGTCAGAATAACTCGACGGGACGGAATCCATGGCGAAGTACTGGGGCATCTATCTTCTCATCACGGGCGCGCTGATCATCGGTTGCGGGGGCGGAGGCGGCGATCGCGTGACGACGACCGGCTCGACCGCCACGAGTGGCGCAACGACCGGCAACACCACCGGGAACACCACCGGTGCGACCACAGGTTCGACGACCGGAGCGACCACGGGCTCTACCACGGGCTCCACGACAGGCTCCACGACAGGCTCGACGACCGGGTCAACCACGGGCTCGACCACGGGCTCCACGACAGGCTCGACGACCGGGTCAACGACTGGCTCGACGACCGGGTCAACGACCGGGTCGACCACAGGCTCGACCACCGGTGGTGGCTCGACCTCGGTCGTGAGTGGCCGCGTCGTCGAGGAGGGATCCACGTTCGGGATCGGCTCGATCCAGTTGCGGTTCTACAACGCGAGTGGCACCCAAACCAACTCGCTCACCACCGACAGCAACGGGAACTACTCGGGCAACGTCTCGCGATCCGCGACCAGTTTTCACATCGTCTCGATCCCGCTTGGGTACCACAAGTCTTACACGTACGCCGGCAAGCGCTACGCGCCGCTGATCCCGAGTTGCCGGGCACCGCTTCCGTCCCTTGCCGGAGGTAACGTCACCCTCGGATCGATCAGCGTTCCCAGTTCGACGTTTCCGCCTCCCCCGCCGCCGGACGGCTGCAAGTAACGCACTTGGCCGTGCGTCGCTCTTCTCGCGGGCCACTTGCCGGGGTCGCGGGCCTGACGCTCGCGATCCTCGCCGCGTCGCTCGTCGGTTGCGGCGGTGGCGGTGGCACCGGGCCTGGGCCGGGACCGGGGCCGAATCCGGGACTCCGAGGGCAGGTCGTCGAGGAAGGCTCGACGTTCGGCATCGCTTCGGTGCAGGTCCGTTTCTATGATTCGGGTGGTGCGCTTGTCGACACGCTGACGACGGACGCCGAGGGCCACTTCGCGGGCAACGTCGTCACGTCCGCGACGAGCTTTCACGTGGTCTCGATCCCACTGGGCTATCACAAGTCTTACGTCTTCAACGGGAAACGGTACGCGCCGCTGATCGCCGGCTGCCGAGCCCCGCTGCCTTCTCTCGCCGGGGGCAACGTCACCCTCGCCGCCATCAGTGTGCCGAGCTCAAGTTTTCCGCCTCCGCCGCCGCCCGACGGCTGCAAGTAGGGCCCGCCAGGCGCGCGGTAGACTCTGTTCACCGAATCCCAAGGAGTGGAGTCCAGGTGAACGTTCCAACAGATCTCAAGTACACGAAGTCGCACGAGTGGGTTCGCATGGAGGGAGACATCGCGACCATCGGCATCACCGAGTACGCCCAAGCCGAGCTCGGCGACATCGTTTTCGTCGAACTGCCTGACGTAGGCCGCGCCCTCCAACCCGAAGAGTCGTTCGGCACCGTCGAGAGCGTGAAGACGGTCTCCGATCTCTACGCCCCCGTCCCCGGCGAGATCGTCGAAACGAACGGCAAGCTCGGCGCGCAATCCGAACTCGTCAATACCGATCCGTTTGGCGACGGCTGGATGGTCAAGATTCGGGTCAGCGATGCGAGCGCTGCCGAGAGACTGCTCAGCCCCGACGCCTACCAAGCGATCCTCGAGAGCTGAGCTCCGTAGAACCAGACGATGCCGTACATTCCCCACACCGAAGAAGACCGTAAGAAGATGCTCGCGACGATCGGTGTCGATCGCATCGACGATCTGTTCTGCGAGATTCCGGAAAACCTTCGGTTTCGGGGCGAGCTCGACATGCCGACGGGCCTCGACGAGCATCACCTCTTTCTCCATCTCTTCGAGATCGCGGCCAAGAATCTAAGTTCCGCCAAGCTGACGTGGTTTCTCGGCGCCGGTTTGTACGACCGCTACATTCCGGCATCGGTTGGAGCCGTCATTTCCCGCGGCGAATTCCTCACCGCGTACACGCCGTATCAGCCGGAGTTCTCGCAGGGCTATCTGCAAACGATCTACGAGTTCCAATCGATGATCGCCGAACTGTACGGCATGGACGTCGCGAACGCGTCGATGTACGACGGCTCGACGTCGATGGCCGAGGCGGCCCTGATGTCCTGCGCCCAAACCGGCCGGGGCAAGATCGCCGTGTCGGAAGCCGTCCACCCCCACTATCGACAGGTCCTCGAAACCTACGCGTGGTCGAGCTCCCATCAGTGCGTCGAGATCGCGACTCCCGAGGGCGCCACGACCGACTTCACCCACGTCGATGACGAAACCGCGTGTCTGATCGTGCAGTACCCCAACTTCTTCGGCCAGATCGAAGACCTCACGGCGGCTCGAGCCGCCGCGACCGCCGCCGGTGCCTTGCTCGTGGTGGTTGCCGATCCTGTCGCGATGGCGCTGTTGCCGCCTCCCGGCGAGTTCGGCGCGGATGTGGTCGTCGGTGAGGGGCAGCCGCTGGGGATCCCGATGGGCTTCGGCGGGCCGATGGTCGGTCTTTACGCGTGCCGCAGGGAGTACGTTCGTCGTCTCCCGGGCCGGATCGTGGGGCGGACCCACGACCATGAGGGCCGCTCGGGTTTCACGATGACCCTGCGTACGCGCGAGCAGGACATCCGCCGCGAAAAGGCCACTTCCAACATCTGCACGAATGAAGCCCTCATGGCCCTTGCGGCGACGGTCTATCTCTGCGCGGTCGGCAAGACCGGCCTGCGATCGGTGGCGGAAAGCACGGTGCGCAACACTCAATACGCGATTTCCAAGCTCACCGAAGCCGGGGGACGGATTCGGTTCTCGGGCCGTGTCTTCGGCGAGTTCGTTCTCGAGTTGCCACGCAACGCGACCGAAGTACGCGATCAACTGATCGGTCAAGGAATCATGGCCGGGCTCCCTCTGGGGCCGTACTATCCGAAGCTTGAGCATTGCCTCCTTGTCGCTCTGACCGAGGTACGAACCAAGGAGCAGATCGACGACTTCGCCGCGAAGCTCCGCGCCATCCTCTAAGCTCACCTCTGGGCGAGTCAGCGCTTTCCCTAGAAGCGCCGGCGCCCTTTGTAGGCGAGCTACCGCCCTTTGTAGGAGAGCCTGCGACTTCCCCAGAGGTTTTTTGCCGGTCGCGCGCGACCTTCGCCGGGCAATGACGATGCAAAAACGACGTGGAACGATTCGTTCAAAATGGACGCCATGCCATCCCCATCGAAGCGTCTGAGCCTGATTCCGCCCTACCTGTTTGCCGAAATGAGCCGCATCAAGGCGGAAGCGATCGCCCGGGGAGCCGATGTCATCGACTTGGGGATCGGCGATCCCGACATCCCGACCCCGCACGCCGTGATCGACGCCCTCGTCCGGGCGGTGGAGAAGCCGGAAACGCATCGCTACGACGAGACGCCGCGAGGCTGGTGGCCATTTCTGGAGGCGGCGGCTCAGTGGTACGGCCGCGAATTCGGCGTCGCCCTCGACCCGAAGACGGACGTGGGCCAAGTCATCGGGACCAAGGAGGGGCTCGCCCACCTCGCGTGGGCCTACGCCGACCCCGGCGACGTGGTCATCACGCCGAATCCCGGCTACACCGTTTACCGCGTGAACAGCCTCATGGCGGGGGCCGAGGTCCATGAGACCCCGCTCCGCGCCGAGCATGGCTTCCTGCCCCGGCTGGAGGACATTCCGACCGACATCGCGCGACGGGCGAAGCTCTTCTACGTGTGCTACCCGCACAATCCCACCGGCGCCGTCGCCACACCCGAGTTCTATCGCGACGCCGTACGGTTCTGCCGCGAGTACGACATCCTCCTCGTGAACGACATGGCCTACTCGACCGTCACCTATGACGGATTCACGAACCCGACCGCGCTCCAGGTCGAGGGGGCAAAGGACGTCACGATCGAGTTCCACTCGCTGAGCAAGATGTTCAACATGACCGGCTGGCGACTCGGGTTCTCGATCGGCAACCCCGACGCCGTCCAGACACTCCAGAAGCTCAAGTCGAATCTCGACAGCAAGCAGTTCCCCGCGATCGCCGAAGCCGGCGCCTGGGCACTGACCCATCTCGACAACCGCGAAACGCTCAAGATCTACGAAGAGCGCCGGAACCGCCTGGTCGATGGGCTGAATGCGCTCGGCTGGAACGTGCCGAAGCCGAAGGCGACGTTTTACATCTGGGCACCGGTCCCTGGGGGCATGGACAGTTCGACCTTCGCGGAAGAGATGCTCGCGCGCACGAACGTGCTGGTCATCCCTGGCGTCGGCTATGGGGCCGAGGGCGAAGGCTACGTCCGGATGTCGCTGACGCTTCTCGGTGACGTGAACGGGGAGCGGTTCGACGAAGTCGTGCGACGCATTCAGGAGTCCGGACTCATCCCCCAGCCGGCCGGAGTCTAGTTCCAGGCCGAGTAGCAGGTGCGCGCGACATAGGGCATCGTCCGGTACAGGAGCCCCGAGAGCTTCATGTGCTCGCGAAGGGCGAGTCGGCACTCAGGGCACCGCGCAAGATGATCGATCACCTCTTCGAGTTCCTCATCAAGTTCGTTGTTGAGGAACATGAAGAGGAGATCGCGCACATCTTCGCAGTTCATACCTTCAGCCATGCTCAAGTAGACCCTCCGCAGCTCCCCGCCGTTTGGAAGTCGGTGACCCTCACTCTCTATTGTCGGATTGTTTACGAGTTGTGACTCGCACCAGGTCCTTACCTTGTCCTTCATACCGCTTTTTTACTGGGTTCCTTGCTTGGGAAGTCCCAAATCTGGCAGGACCACCAGGCTCGACTTCGAATCAGGTTCCACTCATGAAACGTCTTGCCTCGCCTCTCGCGCTCCTCTGCCTTCTGTTTACGGTGTCCCTGGCGGCACCGTCGTCACAGAACAAAGTCACCCTCCGCGTCAAGGCCGATGCTGGCCAAACCGCCCGTCGGAAGACCAACTTGACGTTGACCTTCGAAGCGGCCGGCCAGAAATTCAACACCGAAGTCGAGTCGTACGACAAGGTCACTTTCGCCAAGGTCGATGCCAACGGCCAGGTGACGATCGAGAGCGAGACCGAGTCGATGGAAGTCAAGGTGAACGGCCAGAAGATCGACGCGGGCGAGGACGCCAAGGAGAAGTCGACCGCCGTCGTGAGCGCCCGCAACGAGCTGGTCAGCTACAAGAGCGACGGCGAGCCGGACGAGACCAAGCTCGGGATTCGGATCAGCCAGGCGAACAACATCGTCTACCCTGAAGGTGCGGTCGGCCCCGGCGACCGGTGGACGCACACGTTCAAAGCCGATGCCACCCTCGGCACCGAGCCGGGAACCGCCGAGTACACCCTCGTCGAGATCTCCAAACTCGACGGCATCGATGTTGCCAAAGTCAGCCTCACCTACAAGGAGACCGCCTCGGGCGGCCTGACCAATCGGGGCACCGTTTGGGTCGAGGTGAAGTCGGGTGACGCCGTGAAGGCCGAATGGGAAATGAGCGACGTCCCCTTCGGTCCCGCCGGTGATTCGGTGAAGGCGACGGTCAAGGGCTCGGGGACCCGTGTAGGCGGTGGGCCACTCAAAGAACAGGCCGGGCAAGGCGAGTCGGCCCCGAAAGAGAAGACGATCGACGACGTCGTCAAAGGCTTCGACAAGCTGCCCGGCGTCTTCACGTTCTACAAGAAGCGCGAGAGCGGTCGCGACACCATCTACCTCGAAATCCGTGAGGATCAGCTCGATAAGTTGCTTCTCCTCCAGGCCACGGCGGCGACCGGCACTTCGGATCGTGTGGTCCAAGGCGACCCGATCGCCGACATCATGTTCGCGTTCAAGCAACTGGAGTCCGATCGGCTCTTCATGGTCGTACCCAACATCGCTTTCCGGGCCGATCCGAACCGACCCATCGCAAAGTCGGTCGAGCGATCGTTCGCCGAGTCATTCCTCGAGGCGTACAAGATCGAAGCGCGCTCCCCCGAGCGCAAGAGCCTCCTCATCAACGTCAGTGACCTCTTCCGGGGTGACATCGCCCAGGTGACCTCGCTGTTCGCCGGCGGCGGACTCCCGATACCGGGCCTCGGCGGTGGCGGTCCCAGCTACTCTCTCGATCGCGAAAAGACGTTCATCAAGCAGTTCAAGGTCTTTCCCGAGAACATGTGGGTCCAGACCACCTACAACTTCGCCCGTGGTGGAGGAGGGCGCTCGCTCATGGATATGCTCGGAGGCGGCACGGCCGCCGACGGCCGCAGCATGGTCATCGACGTCAACTACAACCTGTTCTTCCTCCCGAATGGCTACACGCCGCGCCGCGCGGACTCGCGAGTCGGCTATTTCACGGCGGAATATCAGGACTTCACCAACGACCGAGCCGCCAACCAAACCGTGCGCAACATCATCCGCTGGCGGCTTGAGAAGTCCGACCCAGCCGCAGCCCTCAGCAAGCCGAAGAAGCCGATCAAGATGTGGATGGACAACGCGATCCCGGAGGAGTATCGCGACGCCGTCCGCGACGCGCTCTTGGGCTGGAACAAGGCGTTCGAGAAGATCGGGATCAAGGACGCGATCGAAGTCGAGCAGATGCCCGAGAACGCCGACTTCGATCCCAGCGACATGCGCTACAACGTCATCCGTTGGGTGAGTTCGCCGGAGAACGCCTACGCGATCGCGCTCTTCCGCGTCGATCCGCGCACTGGCGAGATCGTGAACGCCGGCATCAACGTCGACACCAACATCGTTCGGTTCTTCGCGCAGGAACACAGCCAGGTGACCGACCCGGCCTCGTTCTTCCAAGACCAGGTCAAGAAGCATGAGCGCGGCGCGTGCTGCGACCTCTCCAAGCATGTCGCACCCAGTGCGATGTTCGGGCTCTTGGCCCTTGAAAGCGTGATGCCGGCATTCGCCAAGATCGACGAACTCGCCTATGTGAACCAGTTCATCAAGTGGGTGGTCGCACACGAGTTTGGCCACATTCTCGGGCTCCGTCACAACTTCGTGTCTTCGACCGAACTCTCGCTTGCCCAACTCGGCGATGCGTCCCTGGTGAATCGTCTGGGCACATCCGCCTCGGTGATGGACTACATTCCGTTCAACATCGGCGCCCTGAAGAAGCCGGGCGTTCCCTACTTCGGCCAGACGATCGGGACCTACGACTACTGGGCGATCGACTATGGCTATCGCATCACGGGCGCAACCGACCCCGAAGCCGAGCTTCCCGCATTGAAAGCACTCGCCTCCCAATGCAATCGCCCCGGCCACGCTTACCAGAGCGATGAGACCGCGGACGGGTTCGACCCGTATGTCGTCCGATTCGACTTGGCGAAGGAGCCGATCGACTATTGGACCCGGACCATGGAGGTCAGCCGCTACCTTCTCATGAACCTCGACAAGCGCCTTCCCAAGCCGGGCAAGAGCTTCTATGAGTTCACGCGGGACTTCCGCACGCTTCTCGGCATGTATGCCCAAGGGGCGGCGGTCTCCAGCCGCTACGTCGGCGGCTTGGTGCTCAACGGCAACTTCAAGGGTGACCCGGGCCAAAAAGATCCGATCGTCCCGATCGACGGGGCGAAACAGAAGCGTGCCCTCGAACTGCTCAACACCTACATCTTTGCCGAGAACGCCTTCGCTCTCCCGAAAAGGTACTTCACCAAGTTCGCGTCCGATCCCGACGCAAACATGATCCAGAGCCTGCTCTCGGGCGGCGAGACCTTCCCGGTTCGGGACCAATTCTCAGGAATCCAGACGGCCGCGCTGCGCCGCATCATGAGCACGCAGGTCCTGAGCCGCGTGGCGAACAACGAGTTCAAGGCGGTCGATCCGTCGAAGGCCCTCACGATGGCGTACCTGTTCCGGAGCGTCGGTCAGAGCGTATGGAGCGAACTCGGCACCGGGCGCTCGATCTCGGCGCTTCGCCGCGACCTCCAGCGGGCTCATGTCGACGCCCTGATCGGCGTCGTCTTGAACCCCACCGGGCCTGTCCCGAACGATGCGAAAATGCTGGCTTGGGATGAGCTCAAACGTGTCCATCGGGCGATCGCCGGTGCGAAACTCCGAGCCAAGGACGCCTACACGCCCATCCACCTCCGCGAGATCACGATGCGGATCGAACGCGCCCTCGACGCCGAGCAAACGATCGGCGGAGGGGGTGCCCCCCAGCGCAGCCTCCTCGAGGAACTGTTGGGAGGTGGTGTCGAGAAGAAGGGCGGCGGCTAGCCGACGGTCCGGGCCGTCTGGCCCTTAGAAGTCTCGACGGCGGGGCAAGGGGTCGGATTCCGCTCGGGTCCGCC
>DKKT01000051.1 GCA_002455425.1 Chthonomonas sp. UBA6659
CGCCCTCCCTCGTTGCAACACGCGACATGTCATTATCGGGAGGAAGTCTCTAGTTACGAGTGGCTCACTCGGAGGGGGCAGACCACAAGCACTCGAAGCAACGGGACTTCGTCGTACCCGGTGTATGATGGAGATGGGAACATGATCATGATCTTCAGCCGGAAAGGCTCGAACTTTACCCACGGCAACGAGCGCTTGTACGACTGGGAACTGCGAGGCATTGGTGTTATGGTGGGCAGCGACTAATGACTCGGTATGCGCTAGAGACAGTGCCTATCGAAGGCGGATTCGCTTGCCTGGGTCTCGCACCCCAAACCGTTCAGGAGCTAGCAAGAGGACTGCGCGAGGAATTTGTCGCGACACCACCCGCTGAATTGTTCGTACGTACCTTCCGAATGATGGTTCATCCTGTGCGAGTACGGGAGTATCGAGCTTTCCTGGCAGAATCGTGTCGAAATAGGCCTGCCCACGACCTACTCAAGATTCAAGATGAGGAACCGATGACGGGTGTGAATCGAGCTGATGCCGCCGCCTTTGCGTCTTGGGCCGGGGGCCGCTTGCCGACGGAGCTTGAATGGGAATACGCGGCACGGGGCACAGATGGCCGGACCTTTCCGTGGGGAAACAGTACTCCACCCGTTCATACAGTGCGACACCTCCGGCGTGTTGGTGAGGAACCGGAGCTAGCGAGTCCATTTGGCGTCGAAGATTTACTGGGACTAGTGAGCGAATGGACCGCCTCCTATGTGTACGATGTCTTCAGGGGTAGACGTCGTCGCTTCGCGATCGTCAAAGGCACACCCTACATGATGAAGACTCTTCACGCTGCTCGGCGCTTCATCCTTCGAGAAGGGGATCGATGGGCTTGTACTGGCTTCCGATGTGTATGGGATCATTGACGATAGCTCACCCCGAAGGTTCGTTCAGACGGATGGCTTTTGCAGGCGCTTTTGCTACGTGAAGTGTTGCGACGCACGAGAACAGGAGAGTGGCCTTGCCGGCATGCATCCGGGAGTGTCGGTCCGCCAGTTCCACGCGACGTCCCTGATGTCACCTGCGATCACCCGGCCCCTCAGACACCGCCATTCTTGATCGTGCACCTTCGTTCAAGGCCTCCTCGAGATCGAGGAACGTCCGAAAGTTGCAAAGGGCCTCTCCGCGACGGCATCGCGTCGTACCCGGTGTATGATGGACACGGAAATATGATCTTGACCTTCTCCCGAAGATCAGGTGCAAGAAGTGCGGTCAGCCAACAAACTGCGATCAGGGCTTCAAGCAGAGTCCGCGTCCGATTGCTGAGCAACTCCAGAGACCGGCACGTTGTGCTTACATCTATGACGGAAGCGCCCCTTCAGTACGGTACTGCCGCGCTTAAGTGCAAGCGAAATCAGTGGAGCATCTCTTATGGCTTACTCTGACCGTACTCATTTGCAGCGCATCTTTTTGCAAGTCCTTGCATGGACGCTTGTGCTCTTGGCTCTGCTGTTGTTTCTGGCCTTGAGAAGCGCTCATCGTAACACGCTTGAGCCGCCTCCTGAGACCATTGACGTTTCGAGCATTGCGAGACAGTTTCCGGCCTTGACGCACAGCGGCTTAACACTACGGCACACTGTCTACGCATATACGGATGTGATGATGCTTGTTATGGATGGGCGTTTGGAGAGATCGTTAGGGGAGTTCCAAGCTGCCATGGTTCGCCAAGGATGGCAAGTAGTCGAGCACTGGGAGCTGAGTTCGGAGTTCGCAAGCTGTTTGGTCCTCGCAGACGTGGGCACTAAGGAGAACATCTTGGTCCTGAAGCCTGCGCGCGGGATGTATATTCGCGTCCTCTTGCTGGTCGGTGTCAGTGCCCATCAGATACGGCAAGTTCGATCCCTGCTTCTATGGATTCGCAGGACGTACTTCTGAATGGTCAGTCTGCTCTGTCCCCTTCTTACGGCGGACAAAGGATGCGGTAGACGGTTCAAGCGGGCAACGTCCAGCCGACGACCACCCGTCGGACACCCCAGACTATCAAGGCGGAGAGGTGTGACCCCTCACCCCCCTACCCCCTCTCCCCATCGATCATGGGGCGAGGGGGACCACCTCATCGAGAGGCGGAGAGGTGGCTCGAGCCCGGGCGGGGCCCCGGGTCGCATGCGTCGACAAGCCCCAAAGGAAACTAACAAGGCCCCGCGGGCCGAAGCCGCGGAGCCAGTGAGGGGGGGGTGGCGAGGGTTAAGTCTCAGAGACCTCCGTTGAGCCAGTTGTTGATCCAGCCCACCTTCGTGTTGTCGAGGCGGGTGCCGCCGTTGACGTAGTTCCATCCGAAGAACCACCACTTGCTCTGGTAGGCGTTGACCCCGGCGCAGTAGCGGTTGCCGCTGAGGAGGACGTAGAGACCGCCGCCCGAAGAGCCGCCCGACGTGTCCATCTTGTACTCGATCCGCTTGCTGCTCAGGCTGTCCGGGAAGCCGTTGCGGTACAGCTGGCTCGTGCCGCCATCGCGGTCGCCGTCGTAGGCCGAGAGGTGCAGGCCGTTCGTGTTGAGCGTGCCGTCCGAGAACGAGCCGTAGCCGAGCCAACCGGTGGTGTTGCCGATGAAGCGGTCGAGCTTGATGACCCCCATGTCATGGTCGCGGTTCGCGTTCTGCGTCCAACCCGTGTTCGAGGCCAAGCGGGAGGCGAAGGCCGATCCGTAGGGCATGTAGCTGCCATTGAGACCGGGAACGACTTGGACGCGGCTCGCCCATCCACCTCGGGCGCCGTCCCAGATGCAGTGGCCGGCGGTGAGGACGAACCGGCTCTGGATCATCGTGCCCGAGCCGATCCAGTTCGAGCCGTCCGGGAAAGTGATGTAGAGCTTGACTTGCGCTCGCCACGGGTAGGCGGCGGTGTTGGTGATCTTGGTGCGGTTGTCGGCGCCGATCACGTAGAGCGGCCGGACCATCTGGTCGAGCTTGCTCTCGGCCGGGTTGGCGATCGCCTTACCCTTGAAGCCCATCCCGAGTCGGGGAGTGGCCGCGGCGGTGGTGGGCAGGAGACCGGACTGACCCATCTGGCCATTGTCGAGGTCCTTGAACTCGAGGCGAACGCGCTGGCTGGACGCGGCGTTGCTCTCGGCATACTTGGGAGCCGGGATCGGCTGGTAGTTGTGCAGTTCGGCCGGGAGCTGGGCCTTGGGATCGTTCGGGTTGAGGGGCGATCGCATCTCCTGAGCGGAGGCGACGACGGTCAGGGCCAGGGCGGCGAGGGTGACGAAGCTGGTTTTGGTGTTGATGTTTCGCATTTTTGTTTCCTTCTCTCTCGTGTCTTTCTCCCGATCTCTTGCCGGGATGTGTGTACGACCGCGCGCCTTTCTCGAAGGGTCCCTGGATGCGCCTTCGGTCCCACCTGAGCGCAAGACTATGGCGATATGCGAGGATCGCCAGGTTCTAAGGGCGCGAGTCACCCGTTCTCATGGAGTTCCCGGGGGGACTGCCCTCAAGGCGGGCATGCGCCGTTCCAGGACGCGACGACGCGAAGCCATCCCACGGCGGCGGCGGGGCAAGGGGTCGGATTCCGCTCGGGGCCGCGAAGGCGGACTCGCGCGTCATCCGACCCAGGGCGCGGCCTCTGGGCCGCCGCCGACGGATCAGTCCTGAAACAGGCGGCGGCGCTCGTCGATCTTGCCCAGCTTGTCCGCGAGCTCGTCCGCAAGCGCCGTCTCCTTCTCGACCACCTCGGGCTTTGCTCGCTCCCGGAACATCGGGTTGTCGAGCCGTTCCCGCAGCTTCGTCAGGTCGGCCAAGATCTTCTCCTGCTCTCGATCGAGTCGCGTGAGTTCCTTGGTCGGATCGATAAGCCCTTCGATCGGGATCGAAAGGTCCACGCCCTCGGCCATCGTCCCGACCGATTTGAGCCCTACAGGCTTTGTCGGCTCGAGCTTTTCGACCCATGCCTGGGTGGCGATGACGAACTCGCCGCCGGCCAGATCGCCCTCCGCATAAGCGACGCTGATCTTCTGCCCCGGCGTGATTTCAAGTTCGGCGCGAAGCGCCCGAAGCGCACGCGTCACTTGGAACCAACGCTCCACTCGCGCCTCATCTTCGGATCGCGAGAAGCTCTCCGGCGGGGTCGGCCACGAACTCGCCATCAAGAACGGCGATTTCGGCGTGATCGGCAGGTGGCTGTAGACCTCCTCGGTCAGGTGGGGCATGATCGGGTGCATCATCGCCAGGAACGCCGAGAGCGCCTTGAGAAGCACCCACTGCGGGATGTGCCGCTGGGCCGGATCGCCCAGCCGCGCCTTCGAGACCTCGATATACCAATCACACAGCTCATTCCAGAAGAACGCATAGAGCGTTTGGGCCGCCACCTGAAGGTCGTAGCGAGCATAGGCCGCATCGACTTCATTCACCACATGGTAAAGGCGACTCAGAAGCCATCGATCCACGATCTCGAGCGCGTCGGGGGTGGCCTCCATGTCAAAGACCGCGCCCTCGTCGATATTCATGAGCACGAACCGAGTCGCGTTCCAGATCTTGTTGCACAGATTCCGAGCCTCTTCCGTCCGCTTCTCACTGTAGCGAAGATCCTGATTGTCACCGACTTGACTCAAGAGCGTATATCGAAGCGCATCCGCCCCCACCTTCGGGATGACGTCCATCGGATCGACACCGGTCCCGAGGCTCTTACTCATCCGCTGACCCTTTTCGTTGAGCACGGTCGCGTAGATGAACACGCTGCCGAACGGGATCTCCCCGCAGAAGTCAAGGCCCATCATCATCATCCGCGCCACCCAGAGATACAGGATGTTCCGATCGGTGATGAGAGCGCTCGTCGGGTAGCGCTCCTGCAGGTCCGTGGTTTCGGCCGGCCACCCCAGGGTCGCGAAGGGCCAGAGGCCGCTGCTGAACCAGGTGTCGAGCACGTCGTCGTCTTGCCGCAAGATCTTCTTGTCGCCGGCTTTCGACTGCGCGTCCTCCCAGCTCATCGCCGCGAACGCCTCGCCGTCTTCGGTGTAGTACACCGGCACCCGATGACCCCACCAGAGCTGGCGGCTCACGTTCCAGTCGCGAATATTCTCCATCCAGTCGAGGTAGATCCGTGTGAACCGCTCAGGAGTGAACGTCACACGCCCCGAAGTCACGGCTTCGATCGCGGGTCCGGCGAGTTCGCTCATGCGAGCGAACCATTGCTCCGACAGAAGCGGCTCGATCACCTCTCCGCTACGATCGCTGATGATCAGCGCAATCGGCTTCTCCTCGATCTTCTCCAACAGACCCAGTGCTTCCAGATCCTCGACGATCTTCTTTCTCGCCGCATACCGATCCATTCCGGCGTAGGGTCCGCCAAGCGCGTTGATCTTGGCCGAATCATCGAGGACCACCGGCATTTCGAGGCCGTGCCGCACCCCGACTTCGTAGTCGTTGGCATCATGAGCCGGCGTGATCTTCACCGCGCCGGTGCCGAACTCGGGATCAGGGTAGGGGTCGGCGATGAGGGGAATCTCTCGCCCCAAAAGGGGCAAGCGCAAGGCCTTCCCGACGAGCCCATCGTACCGATTGTCCGAAGGGTGAACGGCGACGGCGACGTCGGCGAGCATGGTCTCGGGACGCGTGGTCGCGATCGTCACATGACCGCCGCCGTCCACAAACGGATATCGGATGTGATAGAGCTTGCCCGTCGTCTCCTTGCGATACGTCTCGATGTCCGAAACCGTCGTCTTCAGCACCGGATCCCAGTTCACGACGCGCTTGCCCCGATAGATGACGCCGCGCTCGAACCAGTCGATGAACACCTTCAGTACCGCCGCGTGGTAGCCCTCGTCGAGGGTGAAGCGCTCGCGACTCCAGTCGAAGGCGCACCCGAGGGATCGAAGCTGCCGCGAGATCGTGCCGCCGCTCTCCTCCCGCCAGGCATAAACGCGCTCCAAGAACCCCTCGCGCCCGAGCTCGGTCGCCTTGATCCCCTCCTTCTTGAGGATTTCGGTCACGACCTTCTGCGTCGCGATCCCGGCGTGGTCTTGGCCGGGGAGAATCAGCACGCTGTCGCCCTTAAGGCGGCGATAGCGTCCGAGCAGGTCCTGAATCGGGTAGCACAGCGCATGCCCCATATGCAGCGAACCGGTGATGTTCGGGGGCGGAATCGTGATCGTGTAGAGCGGCTTGTTCGGGCCCGCATCGGGCTGGAAGAGCCCGGCTGCCTCCCAGCGGGCATACCATGTCGGCTCCACCTGGGTGGCATCGTAACGGGGCGAAAGGGTCGTGTCGGCCATATGACGTTGTTCCTCCTTTCCTGTCGTGAAAGTCCAAAGAGTCTACCCCCGGGCCAATTTCGCCCCAGGACCTCCTGTTTCACGTGAAACACTCACCGCACGGTGAGTGGATGCGGTCCCGCCAACGACCGCGCCGCGCGCACCTCTCCGCGCACACGCACCGGATGGCCCGGTACGAGCGAAACGAGCCGATCCCAAACAGGGCCCTCGAGCGCCAAGTCGATCACGCACTGGTCCGAAGAAAGAACCGTCACGGGGCCATCGAGATCGGCCCGAATCGGCGCGGGTGTCGGCCAAGCCACCTCCTTCGGACGAGCCAAGAGTCGCCACGCCTCCAATCCGCCCGCACGAATGAAGCAGACGGATCGCTGCGGATCGAAGGAAGTCAGATCAACGTCCTCACCAAAAGGCGAGTGACCTGATCCTGCCGGGGTGGAGTGCACGAAGTCCCATACCTCCCAAGCCCAGGACTCCGGTGCCGGCGTTCCGCGATCACTGACCCATTGCGCCCTGGCTCGCCCTGATTCGCATCGGAGGATCAGCAGATCGGGAGCATACAGGCGGCGCAGCTCGCACGCCGCGAACTTCGGCTGCAGCAACCCGTCGATCAACGACCAACTCATCGTGTGCCAACAGTCGTTCAGTTGCCAGATCAGCGAACCGCGACAGAACGCGGAGGAGCGATAGTGCTCGATCGCGCACTGCAGCGCATCGCGCTGGTTCAATTGGCTGAAGAACACCCAATCCTCAAGGCTTGCCGAGGTCGGATAGTACAGCTCTACCGCCTCTTCGAACGTCACGCGGGACTTTCCCGTCTTGTTGTGCCACCAAAGGGCCTGCGATTCCAGGTCTTCGATCCCCTGGAGGTGCCATCCCTCCAGTCCCGCCGACGACGCGAAGCCGTACTCCGAACTGAATCGGGCGCGAGAGGTCTCATAGGTCTTCCAGTCCAGGCTTCCATGCCAAACACCCCAGAAGTGCTGGTCGCCGAAGTCGTCCATGTTCGGCTTCTCGCCTCCGATCGGCGATCCCGGAATGTAAGCTCGATCGGGATCGAGCCGACTCACAACGTCAGGCAACACCTCGTCGTATAGTCGCTCCCCGAGAAACCTCTCCGGACGACGCGCCGCGTCGGCCCACCCGTCGAAGTGAAGCTGCTGGTTCTCGTTGTTGCCGCACCACAGGGCGAGCGAAGCTCGATTCCGCAATCGTCGAACCTGGAACTCGGCCTCCTCACGAACCTGGGCTTGCATCGACTCACTATCAGGATAATAGCTGCACGCAAACGGAAAGTCTTGCCACACGAGAATCCCGAGCTCGTCGCAGAGGTCGTAGAACGTCTCGGTCTCGTAGATTCCCCCACCCCACACGCGGAGCATGTTCATCCCCATGGTCCGAGCGCGCTCGAGCAGCGCCCGATATCGATCGGGATCGCCCCCAAATCCGAGCGACGAATGAGGAATCCAATTCGCGCCCATCGCCCAGATCCGCTCGCCGTTCAGCGCGAATTCGAACGACTCCCCCCATGCGTCTGCCTCCCGAAGCAACTCGATTTGGCGTAAGCCGAGCCGCTGCCTCACCGTATGGTCACCCAGAGTCGATTCCAGCGTGTAGAGCGGCTGATCGCCCCGCCGATGATCCCACCAGAGACTCGGTTTCGCGACGTCGATCGCCCCATCGCCCAGCACCTCGCCCATAACGAGACCGCTTGGATCGAGAAGACGGTGAAGGGGGAGCCCTTCGCCCTCTTGCTCGGAACGCAGTTCGAGACGCACCCCTGATCCGCGCCAAACCTGGCGCACATGAACATCTCGAAGCCGCGAATCGAAGTCTTGAAGTCGAACGGGCAGCCAAATCCCGCACGAGACGATCCGAGGGCCCCAGTCCCACCCGAACATGAACTGCGCCTTTCGCAAAAACGCACGGTCCTCGAACAGGTCGATGTCGCCCAGCCCTTCCGCGGCCAGATAGGCCGCGCGCCGCCGAGCCCCTTCCGCCTCCGCCGACTCGAAGTCGACGCGAAGTTCGAAGGCTTGGCGGCCGGTCACGTCCACCTCGACTGGAAGGAACATGTTCTCGCTCCGCGCGACGATCTCCCCGTCGATCCGGATCGTGGCCGGCGTGTCCAGCCCCTCGAAGCGAAGACGCTGGTGGGCGTGCCGGGACTCGACCTTCACCGTGGTTCGATACGACCAAGCTAGCTCGTCGACCCATGCCGCGCCCAACTCGAACTGACGCTCAGTGGGTAATGCAAGGATCGAATGGTCAACGAGATCAAGATGAACGTGCCCGGGAACGCGGGCCGGAAGCCAACCGAGCCTACTCAGGCCATACTTCGCGCCCGGACGGAGCCAAGCATCCGTCCCGAACTCCCACCCGTCACAAAGATCGTGGACGATCATGGCGACGTCGGCTCCCGAGTGAAGAGGGTCCGCACGACTTCCTCGACAGACACCTGCTCGACCGCGATATCGACCACGTCGAACCGAGCGAGAATCTCTCCCGCGATCGCCGCGGTTCGCTCTTGGGGGATGGCGAGCACCACGGAATTCTCGGCCGACTCGACGATCTCGCCGAAAGCCGCCAGCGCCTCGACCGGAGCCGCGTCTTCGAACGCTAGCCGCAAGCGCCGACTCGCGGCGTAACGACGCGTCAGCGAATCCAGAGTCCCCTCGAAGACGAGCGTGCCGTGATCGATGACGACGACCCGATCGCAAAGCTCCTCGACATCCTGCATGTAGTGGCTCGTGAGCAGGATCGTGCAGCCCTCGTCCCGATTCAGCTCCTTGAGGAAGTCCCGGATGCGCTTCTGGCTCACCACATCGAGCCCGATCGTCGGCTCATCGAGAAACACGACGCGGGGGGCGTGGAGCAGCGCCGCCACAAGCTCGCACTTCATCCGCTCACCCAAACTGAGCTTGCGCACCTGCGTATCGACCTTGTCCGTCAGTTGGAGCGCTTCGAGCAAGTGGTCGAGGCGCGATTGGTACAACTTGGCATCGACGTCGTACAGCTCACGCAGCACCTGGAAGCTGTCCCGTGCGGGCAGGTCCCACCAAAGCTGCATCTTGTTGCCCATCACGAGCGAAATCTGCCGCAGCATCTCGGGCCGGCGATCGAAGGGGCGCACTCCCAAGACCCGGGCCTCGCCCGAAGTCGGATAGAGAATGCCTGAGAGCATCTTGATCGTGGTCGTCTTGCCCGCCCCGTTGGGCCCGAGGAAGCCGACGAGTTCGCCCTGCTCGATCGACAGCGTCACACCCTTGACCGCCTCCACCAACGTCTTTTCGCGCGTGAACAACCCCTTCAGCGCCCCGAGGAGGCCGGGCTGCTTCTTGTGGGAGACGTAGGTCTTGCTCAGCTCGTGGCACTCGATCGCGGGCATGGCGAGGCGTCAGATTACCGCGTGTTTCACGTGAAACACCGGCCTAGAGAAGCAAGATCGTCGCCGCCGGCAACGCCGAAAACAACATGGAGTCGATCCGGTCCAAAACACCCCCATGACCGGGCAGAAGCGATCCGCTGTCCTTGACCCCCGCGCGACGCTTCAAGCTACTCTCGAAGAGGTCGCCGACCTGCCCGAACACGCCGCACGTCACTCCGCAGGCCCATCCACGCCAAGCCTCGACCCCCAGAGCGATCCCGAGCACACCCCCGACCAACACGCACGCCGCGAAGTTCGCGATCCCGCCCTCCCACGTCTTGTTCGGAGAGATCTTCGGTGCCATCGGATGCCGGCCGAACGCCTTGCCGGCAAAGATTGCGGCCGTATCCCCGCCCCACAGCGGCACGATCGCGAGGAGCACCGGATTCGCCGCGAAGGCGCCCCCCGACGCCGGCATCATCGACCACTGAAGGAACGCCAGGCTCGCGAGCGGGGCCGTCAACCAGGCCGGACCCCCGATGCCGTTTTGTTCAACTAACGAGACCAATCCATAGAGAAAACTGAGCCAAAGGCAGAGGAGCAGCAATCCGTTCGTGCCGCCGCCGACCATCGCCGCGATCGGAAGCAACAGCGTCATCGCGACGAGCACCCAGTTGATCCGAGGTACCCCCAGAGCGCGCAATTCCGAGAGACCCACCGCCAGGGTCGCAGCGAGGAGGAGGCTGAAGGGGATAGGAGACCGCGCCAACAACGCCGCCAGAACAATGGGAATGCCGATCGCGGCCGTGATGACGCGGCGCCGCATCGGCTACTCGTTCAGGAGCGTGCCGATCTTTCGCTTCACCCGCTGGAGCGCGTTGTCGATCGACTTCGTGCGGCAGTGGAGCTCTTCACTCATCTCCCGATAGGACTTTCCATCCAGATAGCACCGGAGCACACACTGCTCGAGGTCGCTCAACGAGTTCTTCACCAACTCATGGAGGTTCTGCGGCAGGGGCCGCTCCAAAAGCGATGCTTCGGGGTCGGCCGATGAGCGATCCGGAATGACGTCGAGCAGCGAGCCGTCCGGAGCGTCATCGAGCAACGTCTGGTTGAGCGAGACCGAAGCGTTCAGCGGGGCGTGTTTGTGTCGAGTGGCCGTCTTCACAGCCGTGATGATCTGCCGCGTCACGCAGAGCTCTGCGAACGGGCGGAACTTGTTGAGGCGCTCCTCGCGAAAGTCCCGGATGGCCTTGAACAAGCCGATCATCCCTTCCTGGACGACGTCGTCGTGGTCCGCCCCGAGCACGAAGTAAGCCTTCGCTTTCGTCTCGACGAGCGGGCGGTACCGGGTGATCAAAAACTCCGCCGCACCCGGAGCACCTTCGCGCGCCAGGATGACGACCTCCTCATCGGCCATGTACTGAAACCGCGAAATCCCTACGCAATCAAGCCCTTCCAAGGCAGAACCTCACACCCGCACTCCGAAGCGAATCCCAAACAGAAGTCCATCCGGACCAACGTCCGCGCACACCTGACTCTACTATAAAGGAAGAACCCAGGACATGTCAAGGAAACCTAGCATAAATGCTTGGATAATCGCGAGGGTCAGGCCACATTTTGAACTTGACGATTCCGTCAAGTATGAACGGCCCCCGCCCTGTCGCGTCCGGAAAATCATTGGTATTTCAGAACGATTTTGGTACACTCATCTCTACCGAAAAACGCAACTCAAGGAGGCCTTCGATGGCCGAGAAGAACACAGCAACTCTTGGGGAGAGGGACCGCGCGCTCGATGCCGCTCTCGCCCAACTCGAAAAGCAGTTCGGCAAGGGCGCGATCATGAAGCCCGGCGATCACCCCGAGGCCGTCGAGGCGATCTCGACCGGCTCCCTCAGCCTCGACACCGCTCTGGGCGTCGGCGGACTGCCCCGAGGCCGCATCACCGAGATCTACGGGGCCGAATCGAGCGGCAAAACCACCCTTGCCCTCCACGTCGTCGCCGAAGCCCAGAAGCGAGGCGGCATCGCACTCTACGTGGACGCCGAGCACGCGCTCGACACAGAATACGCGAAAGCGCTAGGAGTCGACGTCGATCGCTTGTACATTTCCCAGCCCAACAACGGCGAAGAAGCCCTCGAAATCATGGATGCGATCATCCGATCCGGAGCGGTCGATGTCGTCGTCCTCGACTCCGTAGCCGCCCTCGTGCCGAAGGCGGAGATCGAGGGAGAAATGGGCGACAGTTTCGTCGGCATCCAGGCACGAATGATGAGTCAAGCCCTGCGCAAGCTCGGCGGCGGCATCAACAAGTCCAATGCCGTCGCGATCTTCATCAATCAGCTCCGCGAGAAGATCGGCGTCATGTATGGCAACCCCGAAACCACCCCCGGCGGCCGGGCCCTCAAGTTCTGGTCTTCGGTTCGACTCGAGGTCCGAAAGGCCGACGCGATCAAGATCGGCACCGAGCAGATCGGAGCCCGAACCAAGGTCAAGGTCGTCAAGAACAAGGTCGCGCGACCGTTCCGCCAAGTCGAATTCGACATGATCTTCGGCAAGGGCATCAGCCGCGCCGGGGACCTCCTCGACGTCGCCGTCGAACAGGGCTTGGTGACCAAAGCCGGCACCTACTATAACTACGGCGACACGCGACTCGGACAGGGAAGGGATAATGCCCGGACCTACCTCGAAGAGCACCCCGAAGTCGCCGATGAGATCGACGCCAAGCTCCGAGCCGCGATCGCGTTGGCCTCGGTCAAAGCCGTGGTGGCTGTCGCCGAAGAGTGAGCGTCGAGTCCGATCCAGAACTTCGGAAGGCTCTGACCCTCGCCCTTCGTGAACTCGAACGGTCCGATCGGCTCCGCAGCGAAATCGAGTCAGCTCTTCACCGCAAGGGAATCGCGGAACCCGCGATCGCCCGGGCGATGAGCCAACTCGAACGCTGGGGCTTCGTCGACGACCATCGCGTCGTCACCGACCGGGTGGAATCGCTCCGCCGTCGTAAGCTCGGGCCGCAGCGCATCCTCGCTCGGCTCGAAGCCCAAGGGATCGAGGCCGCAGGCCTCGTCACCGTACCGCTCGAAGAGCAGATCGAGGAGATGCGTGCTCTGCTCGCCAAGCGGCCCGCCGGCGACCCGCCGGCCAAGGCGGCACGGTATCTCGCGGGACGCGGCTACGACGAAGAAGCGATCGAGGAAGTCCTCCGCCGAAGCTATCCGGATCTCTCTGAAATCTGAGAGGTTTGTTATGCCTGGTGGCAATATAGTTATATTGATCGAGATCGCCACCCTCTTGGTGATGGCGCTCGTTCTGTTTTCTCTGATCCGACGACAAAAGCAGACGATCCAGTCGACCCGCGATGAGGCGGCCCAGCTCGCCGAAACGCTGCGTGTCGAGGCCGAACAAGAACGTAAGGAGCTCCTCTTCCAAGCTCGCGAGGAAGCGTTGCGCGTCAAGCAGGTGCTCGACGAGGAACAGCGCGAGCGGAGAGCCGCCCTCGATCGCCTCGAAGAGAAGCTCGTCGCCAAGGACGAGACCATCGAAACCCGGCGCGAGCGGCTCGAATCCCGCGAACACGAACTCACCGAACGCGCAAGACAACTCGATACGAAGGAACAGGAGCTCGCGGACCAGCACCAACAGGTCGAGCAGGAGCTCCAGCGTATGGCCGGGCTCACCCCCGACCAAGCGCGGGCCATGTATCTCGCCTGCCTTGAAGACGACTTCCGCGAACTCGGCACCCGCCGAGCTCGCGAAATCGAAGCGGAGACGGTTGCGGTCGCCGAAAAGCGTGCGCGCCAAGCGATCCTGGACGTGATGGAGCGTTGCTCGGTCGAATACGTGACCGAAGCCACCGTCGCCGTCGTCATGCTGCCGACCGAGGAGATGAAGGGCCGGATCATCGGGCGAGAAGGTCGCAACATCCGCGCCTTCGAGCAGGTGACCGGAGTGGACCTGATCATCGACGACACCCCCGAGGCCGTCGTGATCTCCAGCTTCGATCCGATCCGACGCGAGACGGCCCGGCTCGCGCTGATGAACCTGATGGTCGACGGCCGCATCCATCCCGGTCGCATCGAGGAGCTCTACGAGAAGGCCCAAGCCGAGGTCAAGCGCCTCGTCCTCGAAGCCGGAGAGCGCGCGGCCGTGCGCGCCAACATCGCCGGACTCCCCCGATCCGTGATCGAGACGATGGGCAAGCTCCGATTTCGCACCAGCTACGCCCAAAACGTCCTCGATCACAGCGTCGAAGTCGCCCATCTCGCCGCGATGATCGCCGCCGAAATGGGCCTCAACCAGGATGTCGCCCGCGTTGCCGGGTTCCTCCACGACATCGGCAAGGCCCTCGGCGAGGAGTGGGAAGGACCCCACGCCGTCACCGGAATGAACTACCTCCGGCAATGCGGCATGAAGGACGCCGTGCTGCATGCCGTCGGCGCGCACCATCGCGACATCGAGCCCACGACGCCCGAGGCCGTCGCCGTCATCATCGCCGACTCCCTGAGCGCGGCCCGTCCCGGAGCGCGGCGCGAGAACCTCGAAAACTACGTCAAGCGCCTCTCCGCCCTCGAAGAACTGGCGACCCAATTCGAAGGAGTCGAGCGTGCGTACGCCCTCCAAGCCGGACGCGAAATCCGGCTGATCGTCAAACCTGAGGAGATCGACGATCTCGCCGCGAAGCGCCTTGCCGGCGAAGTCGCCCGGCGTATCGAATCCGAAATGGAGTACCCCGGCCAGATCAAAGTCACCGTGATCCGTGAGACCCGGACGTCGGAGATCGCACGATGACCTACGACATCCTCTTCCTCGGCGACATCGTGGGCAAGCCCGGCCGCGCGATCGTACGCGAGGCGCTGCCCTCCCTGATCGACACCTATCAGCCCCTGTTCGTGATCGCCAACGGCGAGAACGCCGCCGGGGGTGTCGGCATCACCCCCGACATCGCCGACGAACTCTTCGGGCACGGTATCGACGCCATCACCCTCGGCAATCATGCGTTCAACAAACGCGAAATCTACGCCTACCTCGAGGGCGAGCGGCCGATCGTCCGCCCCGCGAACATGGCAGTCGGCGTTCCCGGTCGCGGCCTGACCTTCGTCGAGAAGGGTGGGATCCGCCTCGCGGTCATGAACCTGTGTGGCCGGGTCTTCCTCGAAGGATACGACGATCCCTTCCGATGCGTCGATCTCCTCCTCCAGGACGTCGACACCCCCCATCGGTTCATCGACTTCCACGCCGAAGCCACCAGCGAGAAGGTCGCCTTCGCCTACCATGTCGAGGGGCGGGCTTCAGTGGTGGTCGGCACCCACACCCACATCCAAACCGCCGACGAGCGCGTCTTGCCGAATGGCACCGCCGCCATCACCGACGTCGGGATGTGTGGGCCGGACGGCAGCGTCATCGGGATGGACCGAGACATCGTTCTCGGGCGATTTCGGACTGGACTTCCCGCAAGATTCGAGGTTGGCGGCGGTCCGGGTGTAATATCCGGGGTGGTCGCGCGCGTCCAAAAGGAATCGGGACGCGCCGAAGCCATCGAACGCGTGCGCTTCGGAAGCTGACGAAACAGACGAGGACGAAACCAGGATGCAGAAAACGAGACGGATGTTGCTTTCCCTTGCTGCGGTCGCGATGAGCGCCGCAACCCTTGCCCAATCCGGCACCGGCGTCTACGTGCCCGGAAGGCGCATCGCCGACCAGGCGATCACGGTGCAAGCCTGGGGCAGCGGCACGATCGCCGAGACCGATGAAGTCGCCCTCGAGGGCACCCATTCGGTGCGCCTTTCAACCCGCAATTTCTTCCAAGGCGGCAAACTGATCTTTGGCAATCCGATCGACCTCAGCCAGGCGTACGCCGACAAAGGCAGCCTCCTGATGTTCACGATCCGAGTTGCCGATGCCGGCATGGTCATCGCCGGAAATGAAGGCAGCGGCGCGGCCTCGGGGCCCTCCCGTGGCGCCGGCCTCGCCGGAGCCGGAGGAGGCGGTGCAAGCGGGGATGACGCAGGCCGTGGAGGCGGACGCGCCGGAGGGGGACGATCCGGAGGAGGTATCGCCGGTGGCGATGCCGGTGGCGGCGACGCCGGGGCCGCAGCCAGTAGCTTCCAAGTCGCACCCTTGCGCAATCTCCGATTCGTGATCACCACCACCGATGGCAAGCGAAGCGAGGGATTCCTTCCGATCGCCACCAGCACTTCGAAGGAGAAGTGGCGCCGAGTCGGGATGCCGCTGAACGCGATCCAGGGCTTCGATCGAACGAACAAGATCGTCAAGGAGATCGCGATCTCCGGCGACGCGACCGCCACGATCTATGTCGGTGAAGTGACGATCCTCTCCGATACGACCCCGATCTTCGGAGAGCCCAATGTCCGCGAACTGAATCTCGCCCTCGGCGACGAGCGCGAGTTCTGGGCTACCGCTTCGGGCGGCGCGAGCGTCCTCAAGTACACCTGGGACTTCGACAGCGCCGACGGCATCCAGGTCGACGCCGAAGGCCAAGTGATCAAGCGACGGTTCCGCGTGCCGGGCGAATACACCGTCACCCTCACCATCTCCGACGTCTTCGGGCTCAAACAGCCGTACTCGACGACTATGAAAGTCGTCGTCAACCCGTAACCTCTCGAAGCCCTGCCCTTTCCATGGGGCAGGGCTTTTTCATGCCCGATCATCGCCTACAATGAGCGCATGAATCGCGGCGTCCTCGCACTCTTCGCTCTCTCCCTCGCCGCCGTCGCGGCCCCCCAGGTCAAGACCGGCTCGAAGTCGATCTCGAACACCGTCAAGTCGAAGTACACGATCACGGCTCGCTACCCGAGCTTCACCGGCGGCCCCCTCGCCCGAGCGGCCGGCGCCGCCGCCGCTCGTGATGCGCAAGCCGCCACGAAAGCGTTCCTCGCCGACTACCGAAAGACCGGCAACATCGGAGCCGGCGGCGAATGGTACTACGACTCGACGTTCAAAGTCGGAGTCGCGACGCCCAACCTGATCAACTGGGCATGGACGATCGGGACCTATATGGGTGGCGCTCACGGCATGACGAACTTCGACACGATGACCTTTGCGATGATCGGAGGCAAGCCCAAAGCCCTCAAGCTCAAGGACCTCCTGCTTCCCGGGAAACAAGCCGCGGTGAACGGACTCGTGATCCAAAACCTCAAGAACCGCGATGGTGCCGACTTCGTCAAAGACGGCGAAACCAAGTCGATCCCCAACGAGTCGATGGAGTGCTTCCTCATCGGAACGAACGGCATCACGTTCCTCATCGAGCCGTACATCGCAGGCCCCTACGCTTCCGGACCGTTCGAAGTCACCGTCACGTGGTCCCAACTCAAAGGACTCGTGAACCCTGCCGGACCGCTCAAACCGTGGGCCCGATAACATGACCAGCGCTCTCCTTCTCGCCGCACTCGTGATGACGCCACAGCAACCGTTCCTCGAAACGAAAGCCGACCACGATCGCCGCATGGCGTGGTTCCGCGAAGCCCGCTTCGGGATGTTTATCCACTGGGGCCTCTATGCCGTCCCGGGAGGCACGTGGAAGGGTAAGGACGTTCCCGGAGCCGCCGAATGGCTGATGTACTCGGCCCAGATCCCTGTCGCCGACTACGAGCCCCTGAAGACCCAATTCAACCCGGTCAAGTTCGACGCTGACCAGTGGGTCAGGATCGCCAAAGGCGCGGGGATGAAGTACATCGTCATCACGAGCAAGCACCACGACGGCTTCGGCCTCTGGGACTCCAAGATCGGCGATTACGATGTCATGGCGACGCCCTTCCGGCGTGACATCCTCAAGGAGCTCGCGGCGGCGTGCAAGAAGGAGGGCCTCCGGCTCTGCTTCTACCACTCGATCATGGATTGGCGGCACCCGGATTACCTGCCGCGCCGTCCGTGGGATCAGCGGCCCGGAATCCAAGCCGACTTTGAGCGCTACGTGGCCTACATGAAGGCCCAGCTCAAAGAACTGCTCACCGGCTACGGCCCGATCGGAATTCTCTGGTTCGACGGCGAGTGGGAGGCCTCGTGGACCCATGACCGAGGCAAGGACCTTTACGCCTACGTTCGGGGCCTCCAGCCCGACATCATCGTCAACAACCGAGTCGACAAGGGGCGCGGCGGGATGGCCGGCATGACGGCCGGCGACCACAAAGGTGACTACGGAACCCCCGAACAGGAGATCCCGGCAAGCGGCTTCCCCGGCGTCGATTGGGAGTCCTGCATGACGATGAACGACACCTGGGGCTACAGCCGCCACGATCACAACTGGAAGTCGGCCGAGACCCTGATCAAGAACCTTGTCGAGTGCGCCTCCAAGGGCGGCAACTACCTCCTCAACGTCGGCCCGAACGACCTCGGCGAGATCCCGCAACCGTCGGTCGAGCGCCTCGAAGCAGTCGGCAAGTGGCTCGAGGCGAACGGGGAAGCGATCTACGGAACGAGCGCCGGACCTTTCCCGAAGCGTCTGCCTTGGGGGCGTGTCACCCAAAAGGGCAGCACCCTCTACCTCTGCGTCTTCGACCCTGGCGCGACCGAGATCGAACTCACCGGACTCGACGGGAAACTCGTCCGCGCATACCCCCTTCGCGACCCGAGCAAGGCGGCCGTGATCGGGAAGAACGCGCGGGGTCCGGTCATCAAGATTCCCGGTGGACTCGCGACCGAGCCGGTGCGGGTCATCGCCCTCGTCACCCAAGGACCGCTCAAGGTCGAGACTCCCGTGCTGGGCCAAGCACGCGATGGCTCGGTCGCACTCGATGCGGAGGAGGCTCAAATCGTCGGAAATGCCCGATTTGAAGCGGACGAGAACAAGCGCTGCATCGGCTTCTGGACCGATACGGCGACCGTGGTCACCTGGACTTTCCAGATCACCAAGCCGGGACGCTTCCGGGTGGTGGCGGCGATCGCCTGCGACTCTCCCGATGCCGGGAGCGAGGTCGCGTTCTCGGTCGCGGGGACGAAACTCACCCACAAAGTCGCAGCCACCAAGGGCTGGACCGACTTCGCCACCGTCGAGCTCGGCAGCGTGACGCTTGCCGCAGGCAAGCAGGTCGTGACGGTCAAGGCCGAGAAGATCGCGAAGAGCGCGGCGCTGAACCTGCGGTCATTGCGCTTGATTCCGGCCGGAGAGGACCGATGAGCCTCGCCACCGTCGAGACGCTCGAGGTCATGATCGGTCAACCCGAGCTCCAGGCCCGCATCGAGGCGCTGGCCCACGAAATCCACGACCAGTACGCTGGCGAAGAACTCCTCCTCGTCGGCGTCCTCAAGGGATCGTTTCTCTTCTTGGCCGACCTCTGCCGCCATCTCGGGCCGAACGTGACGGTCGACTTCGTCCAAGTCAGCAGCTACGGCGATCGGAAAGAATCGAGCGGCGTCGTGCAGATTCGCAAAGACCTCGACATCAACATCGAGGATCGGCACGTCTTACTGGTGGAGGACATCGTCGACACCGGGCTCACGCTCCAGCACCTCCGTGAGTTGCTGGCCGTGCGTAGGCCGAAATCGCTGCGAGTGGTCAGCCTCCTATCCAAACCCGACGCTCGGCTTCATCACACCCAAATCGAATGGGTCGGATTCGAGATCGAGAACGAGTTTGTGGTAGGATACGGGCTGGACTACGCGGAGCGCTATCGTAACCTTCCGTTCATCGCGAAACTTCACCAGGCTGAGTAGTCCAATCCAAGCAATTCCCACGAATGAGGATCGCCTCGCCTTTTGGCGATGAGCCCGATCCACCTAGCGGAAACCCCAATGACCCATACGTTTCGAGCACGAAAATCCGAGGGCGGAGGCGGCGGTGGTCGTCGCAACCGAGGCGGAGGCGGTGGCGGCAAGAACCGAGAAGGCCTGCCCAAGACCGACCAGCAGACCGACCTCGAGCTCCTTCCCGAGCTGGATTACAACCACTTCGACCGCATGACCGCCACCGAACTGGCGAAGGCGTGCAAGTCTCACAAGATTCCTCTCGAATCAAGCCGCTCGTCGGTGATCGAGACCCTTATCCAAAAAGTCAACGAGGACTTCGGGGCGACCTACGGCCGAGGCGTCCTCGAACTCCTCAACGACGGATGGGGCTTCCTGCGCCGCGACAATTACGTCCCGTCGCCGCAGGACATCTACGTCTCCCAATCCCAGGTCAAGAGATTCGGCCTGCGCCAAGGCGACGTCGTCTTCGGCCAGGTCCGCCTCCCCAAGGAAGGCGAGAAGTACAAAGGCATGCTCCGAGTCGAGAGTGTCAACGGCCACGCCACCGGCTCGCCCGAGATGGCCGTGCGACGCAACTTCGACGAGCTGACTCCGCTTTTCCCCGATGAGCCGATCCGGATGGAAACCGCGCCGGACAACGTCCCTGCCCGGATCATCGACCTCATCGCTCCGATCGGCAAAGGCTCCCGGGGCCTGATCGTCGCTCCGCCGAAGGCAGGAAAGACGACGATCGTCAAGACGATCGCCGGTTCGATCGCCGAGAACCACCCCGAAGTCGCCCTCATGGTCCTCCTTGTCGACGAGCGCCCTGAAGAGGTCACCGACATGCGGCGCTTCGTCAAGGGCCAGGTCATCAGCTCCACCTTCGACGAACCCCCGGAGAACCATATGCGCGTCACCGAGCTCTGCCTTGACCAGGCCAAGCGCCTCGTCGAGTCCGGGCGTGACGTGGTCATCCTCCTCGACTCCATCACCCGACTCTCCCGCGCCAGCAACCTCACGATCAACCCGAGCGGCCGGACCCTTTCCGGCGGCCTCGATCCGGCCGCCCTCTACCGGCCGCGCCGGTTCTTCGGGGCAGCGCGCAACATCGAGGAAGGCGGATCGCTGACGATCATCGCCACCGCNNAGGGCACCGGCAACATGGAGATCGTTCTCGACCGAGAACTCGCCGAGCGCCGCATCTGGCCCGCGATCGACGTCAAACGATCGTCGACCCGCCACGAAGAGAAGCTGTTCGATAAGGAGCAGCTTGAAGGCGTGGTCCAACTTCACCGGATGCTCGCCAACTCCAAGGACCCGGTCGAGGCCGCGGGCGAGCTCATCAAGCTCCTCAAGCGCACCGCCACGAACGGCGCGTTCCTGGAGTGGGTGCTCCAACGCACCCGCGCCACCGTCTGATCCGAGGGGCATCCCCTCTCTGGCAC
>DKKT01000037.1 GCA_002455425.1 Chthonomonas sp. UBA6659
GCCTCGGCGATCATCGAACGCCACACCGTGACGGCCAGGACTCGCGGCATCGACTTCCAGATCGGCACGAACTTCCGTACGAGCACCACACCGGCGAGCGAGATCAGGTGCAACCGCTACCGCACATGCGCGGAATCTCTGGCGAAGGGGCAGTCGGTCTCGATCGAATCGGTTCGCCTNNGAGGACATGGATGCACTGATGACGTCGCTGGGCAAGCCGTATCGAGCCGCAGACGACTAGCCTGCGATAGCCAGAATGGTGCGATCCTCTACCCTAGGACCGTGTCGAGTGAAGGTGACGAAAGCTCGTCTGTTCCTTGCACCAGCTTGATCGTGCCATCAAGCGCGGACGTGTCGACGCACACCAAACCGGTTTCGCAACACTAACCTTCCGCCTCTGGGGAGAGGTCGGTGAGCACAGCGAACCGGGTGACGTGGTCCATCCGGGAGAGAGCTTCCGACCTCCTCAAGCGACATCACGCCCTGCGTGAATCCAATGCGATCTCGATGATACGGTCCATCTCCAGGCCCCGGCCTTGCGCGCTGATCTCCTCGAACCGCTGGGAGCCAAGTTGCTGGATTGTCAACTCGATCGTCTGATCAAAATCGCGCTGCTGAAACAGCGGAAGTTGTGATCCGATAACGATGACAAGGGCTTGGACTGCTCCAATGAGGTACGCGGCGCCGACCGGTTCGCCGAGACTCGCATAGACTCCAGCCATACCCGCGAGATGCCAAGAGACTCCCTGCCGGTCGCCGACGGCGCGGCAAAAATGCAGTCCCTCCTCATGGATGCTGGCAGCTTCATTCAGGTCGCTGCTCAAACGTGTAACAATCGCTAGATTGGCACAGGAGATACCGGCATGCCAATCGTCTTCCAGCGTTCTTGAGATCGCGACAGTCTCTCGGAAGCAGTCTCGAGCTTCGCTGTACCGACTTGCGGCCCACGCTCGCAGTCCGGAGAGGACGAGGTGACGTCCGATAAGAAAAGCGTCGCCAACTTGGAGGGCCAGTTGAGTCCCTTCGACCGATGCTGCCTTGGCCTCATAATCCCTGCCCCCATGGACCGCTGAGATGCCAATCAAGAAAAGCGCAAGCGACAGTTGCCATGGATCTCCGTCTTCGCGCGCTGCCAAACAGCCGGCGGACGCTCTGCATCGTGCCTCTTCGTAATCTCCCCGGAAGAAAGCCAGCATCGTGCCGCCCTCAAGTACTTGCGAGCGGATCGATGGCGGAGCCGAGGTCTCCTTGGCGAGGGCCATTTCAACCCAGTTGTTGCCTTCCGAAATGCGACTACTCGCTATCCAGAAGTAGTCAAGCCCGGCGACAAGGGTCATCAAAGAGAGAGGGTTGTCTTGATCGGAGGCCCATTGGAGAGCTGCGCGCAAGTTGTCGTGTTCAGATTCCAGGGTCTCGAACCACTTGCGTTGGCTGGCTCCCTCGATGAACCGAGGAGCTTGTTGCAGTAATGCTATGCAATAAGAAAGCTGTCGGTCGCGCCACAGTTGCGTTTCGCCGAGATCATAAAGGCGGTCTTGAGCATACTGTCGAAAAGTCTCCAGCATGCCATACCTGGTTGCGCCCTTGACTTGGTGACAGATCACGAGGTTCTTGTCGACAAGCGCGGAGACAGTGTCCATGACCTCCAAGTCTGTGATCGGATCACCGGCACACACGGCCTCTGCAGCAGACATCGACCATCCGCCCGAGAACACCGAGAGCCGACAGAAGAGTGCCTTTTCCCGTGGACTTAGCAGATCGTAGCTCCAGTCTATCAACGACCGAAGCGTCTGCTGCCGTCCGATTGCGACTCTCGAGCCACCAGTCAAAAGCCTGAACCGCTGATCGAGTCGATGACTTATCTCTTCCACCGTCATGGTCTTCACTCGGGCTGCTGCAAGTTCGATCGCAAGCGGAATTCCGTCCAACCGGTGACAAATGGATGCAATTGCCGGCGCATTCTGGAGTGTTACTTCGAATTGCGTCAGGTGGAATCGTGCCCGTTCGATGAAGAGCAGCCCCGCTTCAAATTGGGTCAGCGATTCCGGGGTTTGCGGCTGCTCGGGGTCTGGGAGCGTCAAGGAGGGGACCTGGAAACTCAGTTCTCCGAAGATGCCGAGGCTCTCGCGACTGGTGGCGATGATCAGAACCGCGGGACACTGGCGCAGAATCAGGTCAGCGAATTGGGCACACGCGGTCAACAGATGCTCGCAGTTGTCCAAGATGAGCAGGAGGTCCTTGGACTTCACGTGATCCACCAGGGTTCGTTGGATCGGCTTGCCCGGCTCCTCCTTGAGTCCCAGGACATCTGCGATTGTGGACGGGACAAGGCTGGGATCCGTCAACGGGGCCAGTTCCACCAGCCACACGCCATCGTTCGTGCCGTTCAGCATATCCGCCGCCACCTGCAACGCCAGACGCGTCTTTCCGCTGCCGCCGCTCCCCGTGAGCGTCAGGAGCCTGGTCTGCTCCATCAACGCTCGCACATTGGCGATTTGTTCTTGCCTTCCGACGAAGCTGGTGAGCTGCTGCGGCAGGTTGTGCCTGAGGTCGGGGCTGATCAGCGTGCGGAGCGGCGGAAACTCGTCGGGAAGGTCCGGGTGGAGTAACTGGAAGATCCCCTCGGGGCGGCCGAGATCCTTCAGCCTGTGCTCACCGAGGCCCCGAAGCGAGCAGTCCTTGGGGAGATGGTCGCGGGCCAACTCTTGAGTGGATGCCGAGACGAGCACCTGGCCGCCGTGAGCCGTGGCCAACAGGCGCGCCACGCGGTTGACGGCTGGGCCAAAGTAGTCGTCGTCACGGCTCTCGACGGCACCGGTGTGGAGCACCATGCGCACTCGTATCGGCGTCGATTCCGGCCAGTTCTCGGCATTGAGGGCCAGTTGGGCGGCGAGAACCGCGTCGAGCGCATCGGAGACGGTGGGGAACACGGCGCAAAACGCATCGCCCATGGTCTTGAACACGTGGCCGTTGGCTCCTCCGATCGCCTGGCGGAGAACGGCGTCATGCCGGGCCAGTGAAACACGCATCACCTCCTGATGGGTTTCCCACAGCTTCGAACTCCCTTCGATGTCCGTGAACAGGAAGGTGACGGTTCCGGTCGGCAGCGCTCCGGACGGCATGGCCCATTCTACAGCGTTGCTGGTTCCCGTCTCGATCGAATCGGTTCGCCTCCTACTCGAACGAACGGCGCCGAAGAATGGCGGAGCGATCTCGTGGTACTCGAGCGTCTGCGACCTCAAGGGAGGACGCGTGTACCTGTTCCGCAAAGCGAACTTCTCGCGGGTCGCCATCCTCGATGTCAAGGCCGAGCTCAAGAAGGGGGCGAGGACCGAGGACATGGATGCACTGATGACAGCATTGGGTCGGCCCTACGCGGCCGATGGCAAGTAAGGCGGCTCGCTTGTTCCTCCGATGCTGGTTTCACCGAAGCGCTTCTTCGACCACGAGGGCCATCAGGGCATCTTGGGCGGCGGAACCGCTCGCCTTGTAGAGCACACGGTCGGCCGGATCGGGTGACTCGAGCAGGAAGTGCCCGAACATTCGGAGCCGAGCCGGAACCCGTGAACTCGAACCCGCGCATCCCGGCGCCGATCCAGATCGACGATCCCGTGGAGCTCGACATCCCGAGTTTCCTCCGACGCCAAAAGCTGGGCGGCTCCTAACCACGACTTCTCACGCAACGTACTGGTCCAACAACTCGCCCCGCCGCCTGGCGGGGCATTTTTGTCTCGCATTGGGGTCCTTTACTGGGGCCACATGCGGTGGCGCCATAAGTGAGCATTCCGAAGATCAAGGTCCTGACTGCCGAGGGTGAGTTCATTCTGCGCCGATGATCACGGTTAGAAGTTTCAGAAGTCAGCGAAAATCAGGCCTCTCACTTCGAAGAGGGGCTCGCTGCCGTCCCGGAATCAAGCGGTCTTCTCAGCGAGCAAGTGCGCGCTCTCAGCTGTGCGAAGAACAGTGCCGACGGACGTTGCGCCACGGGATGGTGAGAGAAGACTAAAGGACAGAAGCACTGTCATAAAGCGCGAAGGCTATCACGAGACGATGTCGGCCACATTGTATTGAATGGCATCGAGTTCCAGTTCCAGGTACGTGAATTCGCCTTCGGAACTATGCCATGCTGCGTCACCACGCTTCACGACCCGGTGCGAGTCATAGAGTGCGTGCTCCCTCACAGGCGTCGACCACCGCCTCCTGACGAACGACTTACCGTCACGCGAGGCCGCCATTCTGTCATCGGAAGTGAAGTCGACGAGCTCACTTTGGCCGTTGAACACAAGGGTAGCCTGAATCGTGTGGTCGCAGTGAGTGAACGATGCAGTGACGGTATGGGCGTCGACCTCCTGCCAGCGGATGTTGGGATCGATGAGTGCACCGGGAGCAAAGAGGCACATGTCATTCAGCAATGTTACAGTTTCCGCAAGACTCATCTCCGGTCCGCTGGCATCTACGACCGTAAAGAGTGAGGCGATCTTGACCTGCATTGTTGCAGATGCACCGGAGAAGCGGTGAAGAGCTTGAAAAGGAAGCCCAAACATCGAGGCATTCATCAAGAAGATCCTGCTGATCGGCCCATAGGTATTCTGTTGTTGGCCGCAAAAAGGCATCCACCGTGCCCGCGGTCCGCTGCGAATGCGTCCATGGAAGATGAGTTTGAAGATGGCAACTTGCGGCTGCCCCAGCGCTCCGCTTCGACGTATGTATTGCTGGACCACGTCGGGTAAGTGTGCAGTTTGCTTCTCGGTGAGCAGCGGCAACCTACCGGCTTCGCGCAGGTGTTCTCGCGCCTCACGCGTGTACACAGACTGCGGACTCATAGGCCCCTGGGACACGTAGCCGCAACGAGCCCAATAAGAACGATGATGTTCGGAATTGTGCCGAACTTTGCGTCGGTCCATGATGTGATGATCACCCCCTGGGACACCAGGATTGCGATTGCTCCGACGACGTACCAAAGCTGGCTTGAGCGCAGAAATAGTGTCGCCGTCGCAAGGAACAGAAGGGCAGCTACGGCCCAAAGAGTACCCATGGGTTTCGAGATTCTCTCGGTCAACTGGGGAATCTGGGCAAGATCGAAAGCCTTGGCAACACCCAAGAGGTGAAGTAGTCCATGGGCGATGATGATCACTGCAAAGATGATTTTCATCACAAGCCTCCCACCCGGTCCTCCGGGCGTCACGGTGTTACGATCGTTAGAGCGTTAGAATATGTTCGACAGGACGACGGAGTGATCTGGGCGCTTCCGCTCCAGTGCCAAATCGAATCACTAGATCCGGTCGCCTTCCCTTCGTCTGAAGAAAGTCTGCAAACTGTTCCCGAACTGAGGACACCTCGACCGGCTGATTGAGGAAGGATAGCTTGAGCCCGAGAGACGTCGCCTGTAGCGCAAATCGTTCAAAGCAGCGCCCGACTTCGATCCAGTGTCGCTTATCCGACACCTCGGAAACGAAGACGGCAATGCCACCGGAAGTCCGGACTTGCCGTACGTACTTTGAGTTTTCAGTCTCCGTCGTAAAGAAACGTCGGAACATTCTTCTTCCGAGCCACTCAGGCACAACGGGATTGCCAGAGCATTTGCTGAATAGCCCATCTCTTGTCTCGACTGCCCGACCATAGCTGAAGCGGATCCAGTAGAGTAACTCCTCGATGAAGGACGTGTCACGCATTTGTTCCGTATTGCCTTGCACCAAGTAATCGAGGATCGATTCAATGTCCTTACGGTCGTCGAATAGGAGCACTTGAACGCCTTCGCCAGTTCCTGCTGCCGCAAGGCTCCTGAGTGCCTCTGTTGACACCATACTGCCGCTAAACTCCAACCTCGTGCTCTGGCGATACGGTATCGCATGGAAGAAATCGCTCTCAGCGGTAGGTCCGGAAACCAGGCTGACCCTAAGGACGTCCCGATCACCAGGTTCAAAGACGTAGTCAGCATGCTTGGAATAGGCCGGTGCAGCTTGAATCATGTTTTCAAGTGCGCAGCCCAGACTGACAAAGAGGTGATGATCATCCGGATCGACCGCTGGGCAGCGCCTCGTCATGTCCGGAACAATCGAAAGGTGCTTTCCCTCGGCGGAGAATTTCCAAGGCTGAGTGTTGTGACTATTTGCCGCCAGGGTGGCACAGTGAACCAGTTCGCGGAGCACGCCGTCACGCGAGGTCTCGCCAGCCCCAGTTCGTGCGGTAGCGCGTACGGCCTCTTCCCAGCGCGACTTGTCCTGTGCTTGTTTCCAGTAGTAGCCAAGACCCCCGACCGAAGCCACTGCCACCGTGCCGACGGTCACCTTAAGGACCGCTCTTCGCGAGACCTCTCTTGGTTTGGCTCGCATGTCTTACCTCCAAGAACAGTATACTGCACGGACGACGCGCATAGCCTACATCATCATCGGAACGTGCCTTTGCGACTCACCCACTTCGACGGCAGTCAGGAGGCCCGCCTTCTCTCTACCTACGCAAGGGCAGACCGAGCGGGAATCGCTCACGTTAAGATGCTAACATGATGCGACATAAATCTGAGCCTCAACCTACCTGCTGAAGAATGCACTGGTCTGCCCCCTTTCGTGAAGACAGGTTAAGAAGAGACCTCCTCAGTGAGTGTGGATAGGGACAGGTCGAGGGGAGGAACGAGGGAGGGCGAAGCCCGACNNTCGAGCGGCGACCGCCGGGGGGCAGACCAGAGCCAGGATCGCCACTCTTGGTATGTACAAACAGATCTTTCGTCCAATCGGGCCGCTCTCGTGGGAGAGCATCACGCCCCTACTGAGGGCCCTCAAGGGTTCCTCCGTTGCGGCCATTGGTCTGGACATTGAAGCAGGCAATGAGGATCTCATAATCCACGCCCAAGACGCTACTCCTGCCGATGGCTATGTGCTGTGGGACTATCAGGCTCTCCTGGAAGCCGAATTCGACGCCTGGATCTTCTGGCTCACCATCCACTTTTTCGATTCCATGCCGAATCTGCGTCCGTTAATCCGTGAGGACGCTATGTTGTTCCTTGATCCAACATATAGGCAGAACTTAGACTCCATGGCAGAATTCTACGTCTGGGATGCGAGCGAGGTAATGCTCATCAGTGGGAGCGAGCTAGAGTCCATGCCTGGCTGGGTATGGGTGCAAAGCACCAAGATCTAAGTCCCCAGTCACCCGAAAAGAGTGCCTAGTCCGGTGCGCTCTCCGCCCGAGAATGCCTGCTGCACCAACGCACAATCGCCCTCGTGACCCGATCGCGACGCCAGCTTGTACCCGTGCCAGGCGTGCTGGTATGATCCGGTCACGGCCGCTGCGTCACCCGCGTCTAGATTGGCGACGCCGGTGGCGCGAACCTATCCGGGTACTGCGGCCGCGGCGCGGTCGGGTGGGCAGATCCGAGGGCGCTTGCGCGGTCGTCGTTGTTCGAGGCTCGGAACTCGAACCTACTGATACTCGCAAGAACACAAACATGATCATGGCTGAATACAAGCAGGTCCTCCGCGCCCGAGAGGTGACGGTGGTTGAGTCTCCGGAGGCAGGTTATAGAGAACTGGCCGCTCCGGATGCGGAGGTCCTCGTCATCATAGGACACAATCAGATCGATTTGCCTGGACCCTGAACCCCTGAAATCCATACAGCATTTGAAACTGCCAATGGAGACCTTATTGACCCTCACATGATCGGACGGCTTCGAGGACCCAGAAAACTTGCGGTGGTCAATTTGGTACTCTGCGACTCCCTATCCGAGCCTGCGACCGCAGCGGCTTGGTCTCGAATAACGAAGGACCTGAGAGGTACATACGGTCCGCTCGCAATCAATTGGTATGCGCGGGGCGTTGGCACGCTTCAGAAGTATGATCCCAGAAAGAAGGCCGTACCCAAGCCATGGCCACATCCATGGCCTTGGAGTAGCGAGAAGGGGAAGAAAAGGAGGTGATCCGGCTTCCGACACTTTTTGCGTCTTTGATAGGCGCACTGCTAGTATGTTCAGCATTCTGGACAGTAAGCTGTACACCTCGATCGACAATGGCTGAGCGCACGAGCGTGTTGTCCGCGATCCATCTCTATTGCGAAGACCACGGCTGTTGGCCTCTAACTTGGGATGAAGCGTCAAGAATGGATTCTCGGTTTGGTAGGATTGAAGCGAAGATTCGACTCATCAGCGAATCTGCGACAGTGGCTCGCTATCGCATAGAGATTCGCGGCGTCGTGAAGACAACGTCCATCAGTGCGCCCAAACGTCGCAGGTGAGCTGACACTGCGTCGACACTTCTGCATACGGTGACTTGGTCCTGGTCTGCCCCCTCCGAATGAGCCACGCGTAACTAGAGACTTCCTCCCGATAATGACATGTCGCGAGTTGCAACATCGCGCGGCCGCCGTCGGGGAACACCTCGACCCCGAGCAACTCGGCCGGTTCCCAGTAGCCCTGGTCACCATCGCCCTAGACGCGGAACCCCCGCCCTCCAACACGCAGACGTGAAGCCCGCAGACTCTCCCTCGCGGATGTCTTCCAAGCCGTCCATCCATCACGTGAGTACCCTCAGTCGCAGTGACTATGGCAAGACTACTTGACGACCTTATAACGCCAGTTATACGCCTTCACCTTGTCCTTCCCGATGTGGATGGAACTCGATTCATAGTCACGGATACTCGGATACACGATCACGATCCTCTCCGTCCCATCCTCGAACGTCACGCGGATCTCGTGCTCCCCCCAGAGCTCATTCATGTCTGCGCAGCCTTCTCTGCCAATCTCGAGAGCTCGTCCGTTCTGTGCAATCTCCTTTGGCATGGGATCACCGCATATGGCATAAAGCGTTGTCAACTTGAGAAACGAATAGCCGAAAAAGCAACAGCATGTTGAGCATGTAAGCAATGATAACAACGTAATGCATGACGTTTTGTTCTTCATGGTAAGGTCGCATAAGGCAACGCGCCTGACGAACCGTGCGTCCCTCTGCCTGGCCACTTCGATCTATGGCCCCGGAACCAGTGGATGAAACCACAACATCTTCATCCCGTACGCCACGAACACGTGAACAGCCACGAGGGCGACACCGTTCCCGAAGATTGCATCGGGCATCGGGTCCGCAAGCGAATGTTTGTCGGAACGGGCGTACTGCGAAGCCGCAGGTATCCCAAGCCAAGGGGCCATGCCTGCAAGGCAGGTTCCCTAAGTCGCCCCCGTCGAGGCCTCAGTCGAGCGGGTCGGTCTCGATCGGCGGTTGCGCGAACGTCCGGCGTCCGAAGAGCCCGTCCACATCGAGAGGATCGACCAGCACCTCCCGGGGGCGAGGGCCGTCACGGGGACCGACGATGTGGCGCTCCTCCATGAGGTCGAGGAGGCGTGACGCTCGCTGGAATCCGATCGAGAAGCGGCGCTGAATCATCGACGTCGAGGCCTGCCCGCGGTCGACGACCCAGCGCACGACCTCTTCCCAGAGCGGATCGGACTCGGATTCCGCGATTTCCGCTTCCTTGTCGGCGACCGCGATCGCGATCGGGTTGAGGACATAGTGAGGCTTTTCCTGGGCCTTCCAGTGCTCGCAGACCGCTTCGATCTCGCGCTCGCCGACGTAGCAGCCTTGGACGCGGACGGGTTTGCTCGCATCGATCGGCAGGAAGAGCATGTCCCCCTTTCCGACGAGGCGCTCGGCGCCGACCTGGTCGAGAATGGTCCGTGAGTCGATGCCGGACGAAACGCTGAAGGCGATGCGCGACGCGATGTTCGCTTTGATCGTGCCCGTGATGACGTCGACCGAGGGGCGTTGGGTCGCGATGACGAGGTGGATGCCGGTCGCGCGGGCGAGCTGGGCGAGACGGCAGATCGAGGTCTCGACTTCGGCAGCCGCCTGGATCATCATGTCGGCGAGTTCGTCGATGACGACGACGATGTAGGGAAGTCGGTCTTGGAAGCTGGCCTTCTCGTTCCACCCGTCGACGTTGCGGACGCCGGCTTCGGCGAACATGTCGTAGCGTCGGTCCATTTCCCGCCACACGGCGCGAAGAACGCCGGGGGCCTCTTTGACGTCCCGCACGACGGGGCACATGAGGTGGGGGACGTGGTCGAAGAGGCTGAGCTCGACCCGTTTCGGGTCGATGAGAACGAGACGACAGTCCTTCGGGGTGTTGCGCATCAGGAGCGACGTGATGATGGTCGCGAGTCCGATGCTCTTGCCGCTGTTCGTCGCCCCGCCGATGAGGAGGTGGGGCATCTTGGCGAGGTCGGCGTACTTGCTGACCCCGGCGACGTCCTGCCCGAGGGCGACGAGGAGCCGCGAAGGGTTGTCGCGGAATTCGGCGGTATCGCAGAGCTCGCGGAGCGTGACGACGCTCGGCTGGGCGTTCGGGACTTCGACCCCGATCGCGGACTTGCCGGGGAT
>DKKT01000041.1 GCA_002455425.1 Chthonomonas sp. UBA6659
TGGCCTCTGGGCCGGCGCGGCCCCAACCCCTCCGATTGCATCCTGCGTGAAGGGACCGGTACTATCGGCTCATCAAGGTGGACATCGTGCCCGCAAGATGAAGACCCCCGCGACCGAGACCGCCCATGTCCTCATGACCGATCGGGTCGGGTTCTCACCCCTCTCGATCGAGGAGAAGACGCGACTTGAACAAGAGCTGCTCGAAGCAGTTCGAAGCTGCCCCGCCGTTCAACGACAAGGTCCGGAAGACTGCCTCAAACTCGACGGTGGCGACGGGATCAGCTTGGTCTTCTTTGGCGAACCCACCGACGCGATCGAGGCGGCCGAGTACCTCCATCGCCACGTCGCCGAGGGCGCGGCCGTGAGGTTGCGAATCGGGCTCAACTCCGGGTTGGTGACCCGCCGCGAGGACGCCAATGGCAAGACCAACGTCACCGGACCCGGGATCGAATGGGCGCAACGAGCGATGGCCTGCGCCGACGGCTCCCGAATCGTCATGACGGACTACTTCGCCGTCAACCTCCGAGCGTTTGAGGCCTGGCGCAACCGATTGGTGGACCTCGGCGAGCATCGCACGAAGCACGACGAAACGTTCCGTGTTTTCGGTCTCAGCCCCGGCCAACCTGCGGCGAAGCTCGCGATCGTCTACCGGCGAAAGGCCAAGCCCGACAATCACGTCGTCGACCTCCTCGAGCGCGGCCTCCCCGAGTTCGGCTATCGCGTCTTCATCGATCGCCATCTCTCGATCGGGGTCGAATGGGCCCAGGCGATCGAGAAGGAGATCCGCGGGGCCGATGCCGTGCTCGTCGTGCTCAGCGAGCGAGCTGCGGCGAGCGAGATGGTGCTCTTCGAGCTTGAGACGGCCATCGACCAGTATCAGCAGACCGGAAAGCCAAAAGTCCTCCCGATTCGGGTCGGAACGGATGAGGCGATCGATGGCGACGTCGGCGCGCTCCTCCACCCCTTCCAGTTCGCGCTTTGGACTGGCCCTGAGGACGATCATGCGCTCCTGCGTGCGGTCCACGACGCGCTGAACAAGGCGACCGAACCCAAACCCGCACCTCGACTCGAGCGAGTCGGCGGAGCGATGTCCCACGACTCACCGTACTACGTGACTCGGCCGACCGACCAAGAATTCGTCCAAGCACTTCTCGACCGGGACGGCATCGTGCTTGTGAAGGGCGCGCGCCAGATCGGCAAGACTTCCCTGATGGCACGCGCGCTCCGCACCGCGTCCGATGCCGGCGTGAGGGTCGTTTGGACCGATCTGCAATCGTTCGGCCGATCCCAAATCGAGAGCGACGAGAAGCTGTATCTCGCGATCGCGGCGGAGTTCGTCAGCCAGCTCGGGCTCCAAGGCGACCCCTTCGAGGCGTGGCGGCCGATGTTCGGCGCGAACACGAACTTCGAACGGTTTCTCCACTCCGTGGTCCTCGAGCAGGTCAGCGGCCCGTTGGTCTGGGCGATCGACGAGGTCGATCGCCTCTTCACGCTCTCCTATTCCGGCGACTTCTTCGGACTGATCCGTTCGTGGTACAACCGCCGCAACGCGCGCCCCGACGAGTCTTGGAGCCGCTTCTCGATCGCGATCGCGTATGCGACGGAGGCCCGCCTCTTTATCAGCGACCTCAACCAGTCGCCGTTCAACGTCGGCACCCGGCTCGAACTCGCCGATTTCAATCCAGCCCAGCTCGCCGATCTGAACGAGCGCTACGGCCGACCGTTGACCGCGACTGAACTCGAACGGTTCCATGCGCTCGTCGGCGGCCAGCCCTATCTCGCGCGGCGCGGCTTCGACGAAATGGTCCGGCACGGCGTGTCCCTCGGCGAGCTTGAAGAAGCCGCCGCTCACGACGAAGGTCCATTCGGCGACCATCTTCGGCGACTGCTCGTGGCGCTCTCCAGCGATCCGGTGATGCTCGAAGAGGTGCGCGGATTCCTCGGCGGCACCCCGCTGCGCACCGAAGAGGCGTTCTACCGCCTCCGGTCCGGCGGCCTCATCGCAGGGGCCGATCGCGGCGTGGCCCGCCTGCGATGTGGGATCTACGGCGAGTATCTCCGGCGTCATCTTTGACCGGTCTAGCCGCCCGGTTTCAGACGAATCCGAAACGGGGCGTCACGATCGCAAACCAACTTGCCATCGACGACGTCGAGCCTGGCCGCCTGAATCGAACTTCGCCGGGCCGGATACGGCAGAACGCCTTGCTTCTCGGGGAAATCCTGCCCGTAGGGGTGGGTGAAGTAGAGAATCGTGGCCTCATCTCCCTGGACGACCACGTCCGCATGCTTGCCGATCGTTCCGTCGTCGAGCCGCCGTCCGGGCTTGTCGAGGATCTTCCCCTGGTATGTCCAGGACTGGAGGTCGGTCGAGCGGTACACGTCGAGCCCCGAATTCGGATCCTTGAGCATCCAATAGAAGCCCTTGTACGAGAAGATCTTCGGCCCTTCCCCATAGAGGCGGGACACCCCGGGATCGCTCACCGGGGTCCACGTCTTCAGGTCGCGCGATTCGATCGCTAGCGTGGCCGACCGCGCGCTCTCGTCCTTGTACCAAAGCCGCCACACACCGTTCGGCATCCTGAAGAGGCTCGCATCGATGCAACGATTCGAGGTAAGCGGCAGCCTGCCGACGAACTCCCAACCCTCGAGGTCGTTCGACCGGTACTGGAGAATGTGAGCTTCGCCACCCCAGTCGACGTGATGGCCGGGGATGTAGGAGACGAACATGTGCCAGATCCCAGCCTCGTCGCGAATCACGTCCGGAGCCCAGAACGAATGTTGCTCGTCGGGCGCCTGGAGGGCAGCCGTCCGTAGATAGCGCCAGGTGAGCCCACCATCGGTCGACTCCGCGATGCCGATCTTCGTCTGATGGCACCATTCGACCGACGGCAGGTCGAGCCGCGCTCGCCGTTGCGTGTACAGCATCCACCAGGCGCGGCGCGTCGGATTCCACACCAAAATCGGATCGGCGGCACCATCGTAGACCGGACAACGATAGAGCGGCGCCGGCGTCTCGGTGATCTCGCCGACTCCGTCGTCGAGGTTGACGCCCATCTCTTGGAACCGAGCGCCGGCGTGGAGGAAGAACGCCGTGATCCAGAAGACGGTCCAACCCTCGCTGTACCCGCCTCGGAGGCGAAAGACGTTCGTCATATCGCCATGCTGGGCAAAATTGGTCTGCTGGATTTGCTCGCCCTGACTGCCGAACGGGTCGATCAGTTGGCCACAGCTCCGGTACATCACCTTCGCGAGCCGCTTGAGGTCCTCACGCCCGAGGAGGACGCCCATGCGATAGACCTCCGGGGTGTAGAACACACCAAAGACGTCTAGGTGCTGATTCTGAGCCGAAACCACGGTCCACCCCCGCGACTTGAAACCATGATCGCGCAGTCGACCCGGCGGCAGGTCGATGTCCCATACCGCCGTATAGCTGAGCGCGGCATCCATGGCGTGCTCGGCAAAATCCAGATACCGCCGCTGCCCCGTGTGATCGTACGCGGCCAGAAAGGCCTGGAACCCGGCCCACGCCCCCTCTTTGTCCTCGCAGCTGGCATCCAGAGTGCCGCCCCAATAGGGCTCGCGCATCGAGAGATGTCGCGCGGCATAGTGGTCGGCAGCCTTGAGTGCGGCCGTCGCGAACCGGGGCTCCGAAAACAAACGCGAAGCCCGAAGCAGCGGGGAGACGAAGAAACCTTCTTGGGTCGAGACCGGCCGCCAATCGTTGCGGAGAATCCGATCGGCGTGGAACGCGCAGGCCTTCCGCATGAAAGCTTCCCAGGCGGTGGGATCGAGCCGAAGCGCCCCCTTGCGGGCGGCCTCGATCGCCCGAGTCGTGCTCTCCATCGCTTGGCCCTGCGACACGAAGTCCTGCTCCAACCACTTCTTGGTCTCGGGGCTGTAGCGCTGGAAGAAGCCGCGTTCATCCATGGGCGCCTTGGCGAGAGTGTCCAGCGAGCCCTGGATGAACGCACGCCGCTCGGCGTCGTCCAGACCCTCCGCGCGAAGGCTCTGGAGCGCGTAGCCCAGCGCCTCGGCCTGCCCGCACCACCCCATCACGAAGTTGGTCCCGCCGACGAACTCCGGATACATCTCGAACCCGGGCTCCGGTCCTGGCCGCCACCGCGAGCGGGCGAACTTCAGTTTGCGCTCCACGATCGAGCGGAAGCTCGGGAGCCCGTCGAGAGCGAAGGGCTGGAACAGGTCGATCGACGTTCGTACCGGGGTGCGAAATCCGGATCCTTCCGCCACCACCGGATAGGCTTCGAGCCAGAAGGTCTTTTCGATGATGGCCCCGGGGGCCAGGTCGATCCAGGCGTCGGGGTACTCCATGAAGCCCGCTTGGAGAGCCTTGACGACACTCGTCTTCCCGTTCGACGCGCACGGCCCCGAGAGGAGTGCGAGCTCCACCGCCTGACGCTGAGGAGTCAGCCCGAGCGACCACCATTGGTCGGCGTGGTTTCCGCCCGGAACCGGTGACGGCAACGAGTGCAGCGCGGCGCCTCGACCGGCCCACTCGATCGACGCAAAGGGCATCGGATACCGATGCTCTTCGTAGAACGACCGTTCGCCCTCCGCCATCGTCTGGATCGCGACACGCCCCCCATGGGCGGCCCCGGACGGATTGCCGTAATGCGAGATACCAGGCAGAAACGGCTTGGCTCCCATTGCCCCCGACGCAATCCACCGCACCGACAGCGTGGCTCGTCGGAGCGGCTCCTTCCCCGCCCATTCAAACCGACGGACGCCTTGGATCAGTGGCCCCTGGAGACGGTACGCGTCCCTGAGCCTGAGGACCCCACCGGGCAAAGAAACCTGCCCTGATACGAGCGTCCACTCGCCGACTTTCTTCACCTCGGTCGGCTGGGCATGACGCCATTCGCTCGGCCAACCGTCGGCCCAGGCGATCGCCACGCTCCAGAGACCGTCCTCCGGCGACTGAAACCGCACCTGGCCATCCTGCATCGCCCGCAAGGGCCTTCCGATCCCGGCCTCGAGGACAAGCCCTGTCCGCGCGTTCGAGGGGGGTTCGGCGGAGGAGACAGGGATGCTCATGGTGAGGAGAAGCATGCAAGCGTACGGACCAACGCGCATGGCGGCATCGTACCCAGGCGCTCCGATGGCCCCGTGCAAGAGCCCCTTCGGCCGAGGCTTGGAAGCGTTGCCGGAGAACCTGCTAGAATCCGTCCGAGTCATGGAGTCCACCGGATTCGGTCTTGTATCGCTCGTCACGTTCTTGCCCTTGATCGGCGCGCTGCTCCTGATGCTCGTGCCCGACGCGTTCCCGAAGGTGGCCAAGTACGGCGCGTTCGGCATCACCCTGCTCACGTTCGGCCTGAGCGTCGTGCTGTACCTCCAGTTCCAGGGCGGCAGCTACCACTTCCAACTGGTCGAGTCCATGCCCTGGATCAAGAGCCTCGGCATCTCGTACAAAGTCGGTATCGACGGCATCAGCGTGTGGTTGATCCTGCTCACCACCTTCCTGATGATCATCGGGGTGTGGTTCAGCTTCTACGTGGACAAACGGGTCAAGACCTACATGGTCATGATGCTGATCCTGGAGACGGCGATGCTCGGCGTCTTCGTCAGCCTCGACATGATCCTGTTCTACACGTTCTTCGAGGCCTCGCTGATCCCGATGTACTTCCTCATCAACATCTGGGGTGGTGAGCGACGGTCGTACGCGGCGATCAAGTTCTTCCTCTACACCTTCTCCGGTTCGATCTTCATGCTGATCGGGATGATCGCCATGGCGCTCCTCCATCGGGAGGCCACAGGGACGCTGACGTTCGACCTGATCGCGATCCAGGATTCCGTGGCGAGTGGGAACTTCTGGAAGAACGCGCTCCAGCTCCAACCGCTGCTTTTCTGGGCGTTCGCGATCGCGTTCATGGTCAAGTGTCCGATGTTCCCGTTCCACACGTGGCTCCCGGATGCACACGTCGAAGCTCCGACCGCGGGCTCGATCATCCTCGCCGGCGTGCTCCTGAAGATGGGGACGTACGGATTCCTCCGCTTCTGCCTCCCGCTCTTTCCGGACACGATCCGCAACCAGGTCCCGATCATCGTGGGCCTCGCCGTCATCGGCATCATCTATGGGGCGCTCGTGGCCGCGGTCCAGCCGGACGTCAAGAAGCTCGTCGCCTACTCGTCGGTCGCCCACATGGGCTTCGTGATGCTCGGCATCTTCTCGCTCACCCACTCGGGCCTGATGGGCGGTGCGTTCCAGCAGCTCAACCACGGCATCAGCACGGGCGCGCTCTTCTTGCTCATCGGGCTGATCTACGAGCGGCGCCACACCCGTCTCTTCAAGGACTTCGGCGGCCTCAAGGCCCAGATGCCGATCTACGCGACGCTCTTCCTGATCATCATGCTCTCCAGCGTCGGCCTGCCTGGAACGAACGGCTTCATCGGCGAGTTTCTCGCGCTCCTCGGCTCGTTCGAGGCCGCTTACGCGGGAGCGTTCGGGCTCCACTGGATCTTCCCGGCCGTGGCCGGCGTGGGAGTCATCCTCGCCGCGGTCTATCTGCTCGTGATGTTCATGAAGATGTTCTACGGGCCGAACACGAACCCCGACAACCTGCGTCTTCGCGACCTCAAGACGTGGGAAGTGGTCATGACCGGACTTCTCGTCGTCTTCGTCTTCTGGGGCGGCCTCTACCCGAACACGTTCCTCAAGCCGATGGAAGCGTCGATCGGTGCCGTGCGCATGATGGCGCTCAACCCGGTCGGGGAGCGACCCTCCTACCAGAACCTCGAGATGGAGATCGACGCCAAAGGCAACCTCGTCCAGGTCACCGAGCGTCGGCGCAACGGCGACCTGGAAACGTTCGAGGTCGTCCGCGAGATTTCGCCCGCCAACCTCCACTTCCCGCTTCGGGATGGCGAGCCTGCCGAAGCACGGGCCGACGGACCGCGCACCGCCTCGAGGCTCCCGCGTTGACGTCCCGTGACCGCCTCGTCGCGATCGCTCGCGGCGGGGACGTCGATCGACGCCCGACGTTGGTCTGGTCGGTCTCACCTGGCCACGAAGCCGATGGAATCATCGTCGGAGCCCGCCAGGTCCCGGAGGCGATCGCGACCCATCCCGACCAGGCGGTGCTCGCAGAGCTGATGAGTCCGTTCGGACGCGCCCTCCGACGGGGCCTCGATCTCAACGGGCATCTCCGAGACGACCCCGACGAAGGCGAGCGCCTCCTCCAAGAATTGATCGCCGAGACGCGGGAGGAGGCCGAGCTTGCGCTTGAGGCCGGCGCCGACGGTTTGTTCTATCGGCTCGATGGCGCCTATCCGGCGGCCACGACGCCGATGGAGTACGGCGGGCACTACCTGGAGGTCGATCGCGCCCTGCTCGCCGCCTTCGGCGAGGCTCGGTTCAACGTGCTGCTCGTGGAGGGACGTGACGAGGTGTACTACGACTTCGTCTCGGATCTCCCGGCCCACGCCTTCGCTTGGGATCGTGCCCACTCCGGCGTCGACGTCGCTGCGATGCGCGGGATTCGCTCCGGCCCACTCGCGGCGGATACTCCGGATGCGGATATCTTCCTTTCGAGTGCGCTCTGAGGCTTCGCGCCGGGGCAAGAGGTCGGATTCCGCCCGGGGCCGCCGAAGGCGGACTCGGCGTCATCCGACCTAGGGCGTGGCCTCTGGGCCGGCGCGACGCCTCGTAATCGTCTGATGCGCCTCTTCGATCAGCCCGGCCAGCGTGTCGTCATCGACGCGGTCGACGAAGACCCCGACCCACCCCCTGACCCCGACATAGGGCGGGCGGAAGAACGTCTCCGGATCGCTCTCCATCAGCAGTTCCTGCGCGCCAAGTGGTGCCGCGAGCCACAGCGCGATGCGACCATCGGGCTGATGGTGATCGTCGAAAGCGGCGAACTGACGCTTGTTCGAAGCGAAAAAGCAGGGCGAACCGTGGCTCAAGCGCTCGGTCGCACCCGATGCGGCAAGGCACAAGCGCCGGATCCGTTCGAGAGCGCACATCATCGAATGTTAGCGCGGATGAGCACCGGTTCGGACTGAGGCATGGCGCTCACCGGGGCTTCGCGTCCCTCCGGAGCGCACGAACTCCCCAGCGGCTCCGAGCGACCACCCCTTGATGGTCCCTGGCTATACTGAGAGGAATCATGGCGATTTCGGACCAGTCACAGACCAATTGGGGAGCGGCCAAGCGCTTCCGCCTGATCATGCGCGAGGGCGCATCCTCACGCGAAATGGGAGGCGAGACGACCTCCCTTGCGGTCGGAATCGTCGACAACATCTTCATGAACGCCCTCGACACCAAGAGTTCGGACATTCACCTCCAGCCCGAGCGCGATCAACTCCGCATCCGATACCGCCAGGACGGTGTGCTCCACGAGACCGGCCAGCTCCCCCCTGAGCAGGCGAACAACGTGCTCGCGCGACTCAAACTCGCCTCGGGAATGCGGATCGACGAGACCCGTGACGCCCAAGACGGTCGCATCGACATGGAGTACGAAGGGCGACGCCTTTCTGCCCGCGCCTCCTGTATCCCCTGTCTCAACGGCGAGAAGATGGTCATGCGCCTTCTCGACCCGCAGGCAATGCGCGTCGAACTGCCCAAGCTCGGCATGCCCGAGGACGTTCTCAGCAAGTGGTCGCGCGCGATCCAAGTCCCTTACGGTCTCATCCTCGTCACCGGACCGACGGGATCCGGCAAGACGTCCACGCTCTACGCCTCCCTTCATCAGCTCGACGCGAAGACGCGGAACATCGTCACCGTCGAGGACCCGATCGAGTACGAGTTCGAGCGCAACATCGCCCAGGTCCAGGTCTCCGAGAACCTCACCTTTCCTCGGGTCATGCGCACCTTCCTTCGCCAGGACCCCGACGTCATGATGGTCGGTGAAATGCGCGACCCCGAGTCGCTCGCCATCGGCATCCAGGCCGGCCTTACCGGCCACCTCGTGCTCAGCACGATCCACACCAACAACGCCGTCGAGACGATCGGCCGCATGCTCGACATGGGGGCCGAGTCCTACCTCATCGCCGGCGTCTGCGTCGGCATTCTCGCCCAACGACTCATCCGCCTCAACTGCCCGAAGTGCCGGCAACCGTTCGAGCCCGATCCCGAAGAGCTCAAGATGCTCGGCGTCGAGCCCTCCGAACGAGAAGGGGCCAAGTTCTTCAAAGGCGCGGGATGCGCGGACTGCCGAGGCACCGGCTACAAGGGCCGAATCGGCGTCTTCGAACTGATCCTCGGCACGCCCGAATTTCGCTTCGCGATCGCCCGGGGCGCCAGCTACCAGGAGCTGACCCAGGCCGCGCGCGAACAGGGCTATCGAACGATGCTCGAAGACGGCAAGTATAAGGTTCTCAACGGGTGGACGACACCGGAAGAGGTCGTCAAGGCTGTCTTCACCCAAGCCATCAGCTAATCGGATGGACTGGCCGGACGCGATGCCGACCGACTTCGCCGTGATCGGCGATCCGGTGGCGCATTCCTGGTCGCCGAGAATGATGGCCGCCGCCTTCGGTGCGCTCGGACTGCCCTGGCATTACGGCGCGATCCGCGTGCCGCTCGGCGAATTCGAGGCGGCCGTCAGCCATCTGGCGGATCTCGGTGTTCGTGGCGTCAACATCACCGTCCCTCTGAAGGAAGCCGCGTTCGCATGGGCACGCGACATCGATGCGGCCAGCCAGAGCCTTGGAGCCCTCAACACGCTCGACCTCCAGAACGGACGCGGCACGAACACGGACGCTCCCGGCTTCCTCGATCTGCTTGACCGGTTCGCGCCGAAAGGCGGCCGAGCTCTTCTTCTCCTCGGCGCGGGCGGCACCGCACGAGCGCTGGCTCCCGTGCTCCTGGCCGCGGGATGGACGGTCCGGATCGCGAATCGCACCCGAGCCCGGGCCGAAGCCCTCGCCCAGGCAACACCTGGACTGATCGTCCTCGATGAAGCCGATCCCGCCGGATGTGACGTCATCGTCGACGCGACCTCCGCCGGGCTCTCGGGTTTAACTCTGCCGGTCCGGTGGGATCGCGCGACCCCTGGCGTCCTCGCGATCGATCTCGTCTACGGCCGGGAGACGTCCTTCCAGACCGCGGCTCGCCACGCGGGCCTCCATGTCATCGACGGACGGGAACTCCTGGTCGCGCAAGGCGTGCGCTCCCTCCACTGGTGGCTAGGCGACATCGATCGAGAGGATGCCCGAATCGCCATGCGGTCGGCGCTGAATCTCAGCTGAGAGCGGCCGCGCCGCGTTCCCCGGTGCGCACGCGCACAGCGTCGAGAACCTCCGAAACGAAGATCTTCCCATCGCCGATCTCACCGGTCCGGGACGCTGCCACGATCGCCTCGATCGCTTCCTCGAGTTGCTCCTGGACCACGACGATTTCGAGTTTCGCCTTAGGAATCAGGTTGAGAGCGTAGGTGCTGCCTCGGTACTTGTCGGTTCGACCCTGCTGACGTCCATAACCCCGTACTTGCTCCGCGGTCACCCCGAGTATCCCGACCTCCTCGAGGGCCAGCAGCACGGTTTCGAGTCGATTGATCCTCACGTAGGCTTCGATCCGCTTCACGATCCGATGGTACACCGAACGACCGCCGATGCGGTTTCCACCGTGTTGGGACCGACCCTCATCGCCTCCATCCCGAGTCCTTCTTCGTGCCGTTGGCCATTCCTGAGCGCTCAGAGGTCGCGCAGGATGTTCCCCCATAATGGATGTCCAGCCGAAGACCTTCGTGTTAGAAGGCTCGGACGATCTGCTTCTGAAGGGGCCGACGCGGAGCCGGGTCGTCTTGACCCCGAATCCGAGATCGTGGCGTGCCGGACGAGGGATTTGCTGACCGATCCGCTGGGATCTTTGGTCCGCGAGATCGCTTCGGGGGCAAGCTTGGGTAGTCTGGTCGAGATGTACCGGTACGGGACGCTGGTGAAGGACACCGGAGCGGCCACCGCACCGTTCGTGTTCGTTGCGGCGTATGAATGCTCAAGACTTGCGCACGTGACTCGGCAAAAGGAATAAGAGAACGAACATGGTTGACAACAAGCAATATGCAGGTCAAGTGCTCATCTATGTCGGGCTCGCCTATTTCGTTTTGGTTGCAGCAAGGATGAAGTCAAGGTTCAGAGCTTCATGGCACGAGGTTGTGGTCGTCGTCATCATGCTTCTGATATTGAGCGTACTGCTTCCGGTCGTGTTTGGATCCGTGGGTCCGGAGCCTTAGCGACCCAACGTCTACGCTTGACGGCGTCGGCAACCTCAAGACGATGCGGGAGCGCGGGAACTTGCCCAAGTCGGACCCGCGCCGACCCAGACGCCATGCCCTGGGACGGGTAGTGACGCCTCTAACGGAGAGGTTCGCGTTCAGTTGCTAGGAGTTCGACCGCCACCAGACAAGGTGCACTGAGGATCGCTCCCGGGAGGCTCGGAAGAGGCCAAGTACTCACAAGCCGTCACACCGCGACGGGGCAACGGACGGTGAGCCCCGTCGACTTCACTCTCCACCAACCTCTCCTCCACGCGAGGAGAAGTTGGTGACGGTTCGCCCCGAACCGGCCGAAGAGGCCGGAATCCTCGCGTTGCCCAGAGACCACCTCACCCGGTTCACCTAGCTCACCGACCTCACCCCAAGGGGCGGAGAGGTGATTCGATCTTCGCCCGGTGCTAGGGCACACCATGCAGGGTGTGCTCGGGTGCCTGTCACACTGAAAGTGCCCGCCATCAATCATGTGGATGCCGCACCACCTGGAAGCAACAGGAATGCCTCGTATCCGGTGTATGATGGACATGGAACCATGATCTTGACCCTCGCATTGATCTTGGCTGCTGTCCTTGCCCTCATCGGTGCCGGCTTCCTATTGAAGCTTGCCAATGTGAGTGAGTATGGGGCACCGACGTACTGGAGAGAAAGTTGGTACTGGAGCAGATTTCGCTTAAGTACTTATGCGGATCAGCTCGAGCAGCTTCCAGATGCCACACTTACGCCGATTGCGTCTCGCCTTGCCGCATGCTTAAGGAAGGAGATGTCGGAGCAGGAGATCGGGCTCGATACCGAAATCCGTGCCCTACAGATCCTGCTTCGAAGGGAAGCGACTCGGAGAAGGAAGATTAGGTGAACCCTGAGGTAGGCGGCGAATGATCGAGAGAATGGTGACCATTCCGAAGGGATGGTTCCTACAAGGATGTATCCCGGAAGACGTTCTCCAGCAAGGAGTCCACGACGAACTGGCCGATGCCCGGCCCCAGCGACGCGTATATCTAAGCGCTTACCAGATTGACAAGTACCCGGTCACCAACGCGGACTACTTTGCGTACCTCCAAGAGCTGCGTAGTCGCGAAATGGACCTCACCGTCGCCTTGCCTGGTGGTTGGAACCAAGACCCCTTGTCCTACGGGGATGGGTCTGGTGAGTGGCCCGTAGTGGGTGTTACCTGGTACCAGGCACGGTCGTACGCTCTCCATTACGACAAAATGCTGCCGACGGAGGCTCAGTGGGAGCGCGCGGCACGCTGGACTGACGGGCGTAAGTTTCCATGGGGTAATACGTTTGATAGGGAGTGTGGGAACTTTGAAAGGGATAAGGAGGAGGGTCGTTGCATGATCGCATCTGTTTTCAAGCATTTGCGTGGACAGAGTCCGGATGGATGCGTCGATATGCTTGGGAATGCCGACGAGTGGGTTCGTGACTGTTATGTGCCGAATGCTTACCTGGTATCGCCGGAATGCGATCCCTTCTTGGATTGCACGGCCGCAAAGGAGGATTGTGCCCGTGTGATCAGAGGATGCTCATATGGTTGGCCGTACCCGCATGTTTGTAAGAGATTCTATGAGAGGGCAAACGACGCATGGGCAACCGTCGGATTTAGATGTTTGCGCGAAGCGGGTTGACCTCGGACAGGAGGCGCGAGTCATGAAGAATCAGTTTAGTGAATAGTTGTTTGAAAAGTGATGTAACTCCTTCAAGTCCCGGGAGCTCTCTTGTAACTGGGAATACGATAATCTCAACATGATGCTCACCTCGCCGTCGAGGTGGTACGATGAGCATGTCTCGAATCGGTACTCCGATCCCGATGTGATGATGGGGCGTCGGAAGTGGGCGAATTATGGCCTAACGGGCAACTTCCAGGCTTTCAGCACGTGGGACGAGATCGGTCGTCTGTGGAGCTACACGCCTGAGGCTGAAGGTGGCACCGGCGCGGCCTACGCCTATCGAGCCGACGGCATGGGTGTGCGCAAGGTGACCGGCTTCAGCATGTGGTGGATCGAACCCAATGCCCAGGAAGCGGGCTATTACGTCGACGAAATCGACCTCGGTGCTCCGACATATCGCTACTTCTATGACGGGCAGATGATGCAGGAGGACGACAAGACGATCCCGAATCTGATGGGGGCACCGAACGATCTCGGGGAATTCGTATGCGCTGGGGGCGCGGGGCATCGACCGCATCGTGCCCTGGACCTATGCTTCTGGCACCCGAACGAACGGGACCGCGTCGTATCCGGTGTATGATGGACA
>DKKT01000038.1 GCA_002455425.1 Chthonomonas sp. UBA6659
CTGAAGAAGGTCTGACCGAGCGCCCCAACATAAGCATGCTGGGTTGGGGCGCTCGGTCAGACCTTCTTCAGATACACTGCTTCCTCGGTCTACGTGCTGGCTTCGTAAGTTGGGGCGCTCGGTCAGACCTTCTTCAGATACACTCGGGGAACGCGCTGATGCGGTGCGTGACGCGTTGGGGCGCTCGGTCAGACCTTCTTCAGATACACTACGTGCGTGTGGCAAACGCCGAAAACGTTTGTTGGGGCGCTCGGTCAGACCTTCTTCAGATACACTTATCCGCAGCGGAATGGTTTCCCAGGCCATGTTGGGGCGCTCGGTCAGACCTTCTTCAGATACACTCCCGTGCTCGCCCGAGGGGGACGGAAAGCGCCGTTGGGGCGCTCGGTCAGACCTTCTTCAGATACACTGTCACGAGCCCAATAGTACGCTCGACTGCCGTTGGGGCGCTCGGTCAGACCTTCTTCAGATACACTTTACTCGCCTGCAACTGCGGGCGAGGGGATGTTGGGGCGCTCGGTCAGACCTTCTTCAGATACACTCGGGGTCTGGACGTTCAGCGGAACAGACATGTTGGGGCGCTCGGTCAGACCTTCTTCAGATACACTCCATAGTTGCGCTGATATGGGCCCGGTTGTGTTGGGGCGCTCGGTCAGACCTTCTTCAGATACACTCAGCTCGGATGTGGTCAGGCAGGCAAAGGCGTTGGGGCGCTCGGTCAGACCTTCTTCAGATACACTTCCAGCCTGCCACATAGAAGCAACGTCTTCGTTGGGGCGCTCGGTCAGACCTTCTTCAGATACACTATCCCCCTCCTCAAAGCAGGGGGATCAGGTTCGTTCACCCAGCCTCCGGCGCTAGAAAAATTCGAGTTGAAGCGGCTTCTGCTCGGGCGGTCGCGAGATTTCTCCGAAAAAGCACCGCATTCGGGCGTACTGCTGGCTCGTGAGCGTCAGCATCCGGACTTCGCCCTCCGGCGGTAGCATCCGTTCGACTCGCGCCCCGTGCTTCTCGGCGTCCTCGAAGTTGGCGCAGGACCGAGCGTAGACCGAGTACTGTAGCATCACAAACCCGTCCTGGAGGAGCTTCTCGCGGAAGCGCCGGTATTCGGTGCGCTGGGCGCGCGTCTCGGTCGGAAGGTCGAAGAAGACGAGCACCCACATCGATCGCAGCCCCCCGAAGATTATGCGGCGGGAATCGCCAGCTCCTTGGTTTCGCCGATGAGGCATGCGCGGACTCCGGCCGCGTAGGCTTCCAGGGCCGCATCGAGCGGCCACATCGCTCCTCCCCAGCGGACTTCCGCGGTGAGGAGCGCGAGGACGCGGCGCTTGAGCTCGGGGGTCAGATCGTTTGGAAGCTGCGGCATCTCTTCCACTATATCGAAGGCGATCCGATCGACCAACACTCGAAGCGGCTCCATCAGGTCGTCTGCCAAAGAAAAGGTATTTTCGCGGTGACGGTGGAAGATGCCGAGGGCGGGGTGGAGGCCGGCAAGCACGACTGCCCGGGCGACCGCGGCCCGAAGCACCGCGTAGCCGTAGTTCAAGAGGGCGTTGGCGATCCGGAAGGTTGTCGACGCGTCGGCGTCCACCGGCTCACCCAGGATCGCGGCGATGCGCGCTCGGTCGCGCCGCACCCGGGCGAACCCGGGACCGAACAGCTCGGCGAAGTAGAGGGTCGCGGCCGCACCTTCACGGTTGGAGGTGTCGCCGCTCCGCACGTCCTTCGCCATCGCGGCCAGCCCCCGGTCCATGCCACGCTTTTCGACCAGGAGCCGGGCTTGGCTTCGGATCTTCTCCTGAACGATCGCCCGCCAGAGCTGCTTCTTGGTCGGCTTCGACGCTTCGATCTGGGCGCGAAGGGTCTGCGCCATGAGACCGTGTCCTTCGTACGGGAGGAGAAGGGCCGAGGGGAGGTGCTTGACGTCGCAGACGACCATCGCGACCCGCTCCGACCCGAGAGCGCCGAGAAGGGGTTCGGTGATGGCGATCGCCTCGTGGTCGAGGACGATCACCATGAGGTCCTCGAGCGGGACCCGATGCTGTCCCTCCTCGTTCTCGATGAGGAGCATCGTGCGATCCAGGCTCAGCCGGGCCGGGCGCTGGATCGCGATGCTCCGCCTCATCCCGGTCCGCCTTCGCGGTAGACGACTTCGCCGACTGGGTTGAGAACAACTCGAGCGGCAAGAAACTTGAGCAGAGCAGTGGACTGCATTCGTCGGACAAGATATGGCTCGCCCACAGCCTTGTTCTTGGGAAGTCGGGCAACGAAAAGATGCCACAGGAAGAGGTCGATTCCTCCTTCTTGCTCCTTCGGACTAAAGCTTGCAACGTAGGCCAACGTCCCGTCCTCCATCTCAACCGTATCCCCCTTGCACAGCGCCATCACGAACCGGGCGTTGCTGTCCGGGGAGTGCTTGCGGATCACGGGCTCGCCCCGGTTGCGCCGGCGCACCGCCTCGATCATCGGGACGACTTCGGCCCAGCGCTCGGTCTCTCCCTTCTTGTTCGGGGTGAGCGACTCCCAGATCACGACGTGGTGGTTGTTGCCGAGGGGATACGCTTGGGCCGGGCGTCCGTCGCCATCGAACTTCACCAGGTGCTTGCCGCGGACGGCCGACGACCAGGGCCTGCCTGGGGCCATGCCGACCGGCACGCCCGCCTCCGGCATCTGCTTGTGGAGTTCGCCCTGGGGACGACGCCGGGGCCGCCGCACGACCGACGCCCGCTCCAGCGCTTCGGTGGCCTTGCGCTGAAGGTCGGGGTCGGGGAGGGTCTTGGCCCGTTCCAGCTTGCGTCCCGCCTTCTCGGCCAGCAAGGGAGAACCGGTTTCCTCCAGCTGGTAGTAGCGCGTGAGCGCCTGAAGCGAAGCCCGGTCCGTGAGGGCCACCACCAGCGCGTCGAGGGCATGGTGTTTGTAGTTGCTTCGCTGCTTGCCCGACGACCGCTTGGCGGGTAGATCCTCGGGCTTCAGCAGGCCCTTTTCGACCTGCTCCTCCCGCTCGCGTTCCTCGCGGATGGCTGCTTCCTCCTCCGGGTGGAGCGGGACGAGGTGGCCGAGCTCCCAGAAGCGCCTCAGATCCGAGGTCGCACGTCCCGGAGTGACCACGACGTCTTCAGGACGGCGGGTGATCCTTTGGGCGATCGCGAGGACCTGCCGGCTGATGTAGCCGGTGGCGGCCAAGTGCCTCCCGGTGAAGTCTTCGGGTCGTTCCTTGGCAAGAATGCGGTTGCGCTTGTTGACGGGCATCGCCTTGAGCCCCCGCACATGGGCGACGATCCGGTTCCACGCCTCGGGATCGCGCGTGGCGAGGGCTTCGTACGGTGTGCGGTTGCCCTTGACCTGGGTATTGAACTCGCGCGTGCAGAGCGTGAGGTTCGCCATGCCGTTGTCGAAGCTGTGACTTCGGGGGACGATGTGGTCGATCTCGTAATCGCCCTCGATGAGATCCCGAAGGTCGGAAACGACGCGATCCGGTTCGTAGGGAAGGCCGAGGCCGCCGAGCTCGCGCCAAAGGCGGACCTTCTTGATGTTGGTGGGGGATGCCGGGTAGCCGTTCGCAAGGAGCTCCTTCGCGATGCTCATGCGCTCCTTCTCATTCTCGTCCTGGCGCTTGGAGATCTCCTCCCGCTGCTGCGCGCCGACGGCGAGGTCTCGGGGGAGTTCGATGCAGATCGAGTCCGGTAGTCCCCACTCACCAACGATGGAGCGGAGAACTCGAATGGCGCTTCGGACGCTGGTCCGAACCAATGCGTGGCCGATCTCCTGTTCGGTGGGATAACGCAGGATCGGGCCTGAGACTGCGGGCGTGTCGGGGGACGTGTGGTTCAGGTTGGCTCGTGCGCATGCCTCGCTGTAGACGCAGTCTTCGAGGAGGCCGGGCAGGATCTTCTTGATGGCCCGAAGGCTGACGTTGAGGTAACCGTCGGGAAGGTCGACGGTCGCGAGATCGTTTGCCTCCTGCTCGGTAAACCGCACTTGAGCCGGCCCGTAGGCCTTGCGGAGGAAAAGGATGCGACGGCGGATGGCGGCGGGGGGCGCGCCGTCCTTCATGTCCCGCAGCCAGTCGCGGATGCTGACGATCTCGCCGACCAATTCACGGCGCGCGGCGTCTCCCAACGCGTCCCACTTCGGGCCCAGGATTTCGTACATCTTCTTCGCGGTGACCGACCCCCGCAGAGCGTCCTTCGTCCCGGCGGCTTTGCCTCGCTTCTTGCCCGGCTCCGGTTCGAGCGAAAAGCGGGCGAGTACGCCGTGGCCAAGAAGCGACTTCGCCTCGGTCCACGTGAGATCCTGCCCGAGAAGGAGGCGATCGACCAAGACCTTGCGCTCTTCGGGTCGAAGCTTGCGATAGGGTTGGTGAAGGTCGTCGCTGATCTCCAGGTGGGCAACCTCTTGGGCGATCACGAACTTCTGGGCGGTCATGCTCGCCCTTGGGATGCGCCACTCGTCGGGAAAGAAGATGCAGCGTCCCCGAACGCGGTGGTCCGTCGCGAGGATGCGCTGATCGAAGATCTGTCTGCGGATTTTGTCGACCAGGCTGTCGGTGAGGATGGGGTGATGGTGCTTTTGCGCAGCGATGATCGCCTCGAATTCCTGTTGGATCATGTGGCGGTCCGCGCGGACATAGCGCTGCTCGTCGATCGCCTTCTGTTGGGAAACACTGGCTCCGCGAAGCTTCTTCTTCCGCACCGGCTCGCGTCGGGCCTGTCGGGCGGCAAGGAAGGCGCCGATCGTGGGGAAGCCGGCCATCGCCTCTCGGGTTCGTTTGATCTCTTCCTTCATGCCGCGCATCTCTTCGTCGGCTTGAGCGTCCAGTTCTTCCCGTGTCTTGAATGCACCTTGGGCCATGAGATCGCGAGGACTGATGAACCCTCGGCGCTGGTTGAGGTGGCAGAGAACCCGGCCCAGTTCATAAGGCGTCAGGGCGCGCACCAGAGCTTGGGACCGAAGCGTGTAGGGATCGATCCTTCGGTTGGAGTCCGGGTCGAGGTTGCGGCAGAACAATGTCACCCGATCTCGGAGCTTGGGTGGCAGGAAGCCGTATTCGGCGAGCGTGCCGTAGAGCCGCATCTTGCGCTGGTGGCGTCGCCGCGCGGTTCGCCGCGCGCGTCGGAACATGCCGCGCCTACGGCTCGCAAGGCCCTCGCTCGGCTTGTTTTCGTCTTCCAGCGGGGAGTCGAATACGAACGTTCCCATACCGAGGATCTCAACCCCGTTGTCGCTTCTTCGCAAAGCGCACCAGCCGACATTGTTGATTCCGAGATCGAGGCCGACACACATCTTCCCTTCCATGGTTGTATAATACTCACGTATCTGAAGAAGGCCTACCGAGCACTCCAACAATGACTCGCCGATTCGTCGGCAGGAGTCGGTAAGGCGGGATTTTAGGATCCCCGCGCCTAACGCGAGAGCCTGGCGATCGCGAACGACTTAGACCCCGGCAAACCGGGGTCTTTTCGTTGGTCCGGCTAGGTAACAAGAGCCATTCGTGCGAGAGTGATCCGAAAGTGATCCGAGAGTGATCCGTGAGTTTTGGCTTGCGCATGGGCCTGGCTTGCCCTGAGGAGCGGCGTGGGATCGACCGATCGTCTTGGGTGTGGCGAAAGTCAAAGCGGGTGTCGTCTTGGGTGGCCTCAGCGGACGGGCGGGAAACGCCGTGTTCGCGCAGACCGCGGCCGGTACGGTTCTGCGGGATCGGCCGTTCGTCAACAACCCTCGAACTCCGGCCCAGACCGAGGCGCGGGCACGGCTCGCGGCCGTGAGCCGGGCGTGGAAGGGGCTCGATGTGGCCCAGGCGACCGCGTGGCGCGATTTTGCGGCCCAGGAAGCGGGGCTTCCGGCGGGTTCGCGGGTCTCGGCCCAGCTCGTCTTCAACCGTCTCGGCGCGAAGTTCCTTCAGGCCAACCCCGGGGGCACACCCCCGACGATGCCTCCGGCCAACGCCTTTCCCGGCGATGCGGTCCGGTTCACGTGCGCGGGCGCGCCGGGGGCGGTCGAGGTGACGGCCGACCTCGCCAACGCCGCCGGCGTCGTGACCGAAGTCCTCATCCAGCGGCTCCCCTCGATCCACTGCCGCACGTACCGCGAGCGCTATCGAACCGCGGTCTTCCACCGCTTCGCGGCGGGGGAGACGCTCACGCTGGAGGTGCGTCCCGGGGCGGTGGCGGTCGCGACCCGGTTCGTGGACGCGGTGACGGGCCAGGCGACCGAACTGATCGAATGGGGGGTCGTGGCCTAGGATTGGCCTGAACGCGTGCCGGTGCCGCCGGCGCTCCAGATCGTGGAGATCGTAAGCGCATGCAGGGCGGCGATCACCAAGTTGCTGATGACGACCGGGTTTCTGATATCCCCGACGGTGAACGGCGTCGTCACCTTATAGATCACCTGCACTAGCAGCAGCGAGGCCACCACCTTGGGATCGCGTGCCGCCAACTGCCAGATCGGCACGAGCAGGATGGCGCCGTAAACCGAGAGCAAGATCCCGCGCGCCGCTGTGAACGGACCATACGCCTGCTGGACCCATACGGCATTCGAGAGGAGCCCACACGTCACCGGCACCAGGACGACGACGTTGACGATGAGCGAGAGCAGCACCAGCTTCTTCACGGCGTTGCCTACGAGTCGCGCAAGCTCCCTGTTCCAAGGGCCCACGCCTGGCTGGGGTGCCCCAGAGAGCGAAACGGCAACCTCGGGCTGTTGCGATTTGCCCGCCCGATCGATGCCGCCCTCCCCACGTCGAGCGTGGGGAGGGCGGCGGGAGGCTGCATGGGCGCTCCAGTGTACCGGCGGTCGAATGGGAGGTTGGGCGCGCAAGGATTCCTAGAAATCCTCATCTTCCTCCTCTTCTCCCTCCCGGCACGTCCCATCCGGCAAGGAGCAGGGGTTCCGGACCCCCTCTGCTTTCGATGATTGTGCGAAAGGAGAGGGGGCAAGGGGTGAGGGTCGAGTCGCATCTTGATTGTCCGTTGACGATTGCGGGAAGCGCGAGGCCTGTCATCAGCACGAATACGCGTCAAGATGAGCTAACTGTCTCCTCACTCTGTTGGACGTTAGGGGTACGGAGTCCTTAAGGTCACCCACCAATAGCGAGCGAACTTCTCGAACTCGATCTTCAACAATCTGGGAACGCTCTTCTTTGGCGTTGCATTCCAGGCTTCAAGCAGATACCCGTTCCCCTTCCGACCCCTTGCAAGCGTGACCGACTCCTCGCGAAGCTCCAAATCGCTCAGAATGCTTGTTACAGTCATGGACGGCGGATACGTGATGAAGATGTCCTTGACAGGGAATTTGGCGTTCGGGTGTACCACGACTCTAACGCTATTCTCCAGTGGCTGCGCTTCCGCTTGTTGTCCTCGAGGGGAGAACTCAAGCTGAGTGTCATATCCCGTCTCCCTTGCTGTCACGACGTGATTGGGGAACGAAGCTCCGAATTCGAGGCTCCACTCTTTCCAAGGTTTGGTCTGGCCGGTCAGCTCAACTTCCTTTGTGACTGGTGGCAGTTGAAGTGCCTGAATCAGGCTATTCCGAGAAGGTGCCTCCGGTTCCGTTTGATAGATGAGCCGGTTCCCAGACGGGCCAAATGAGAGAGAGAAGTATACGCCTGGAAGGGGCGACCCTTTGAGTATCCAGGTCCCAATAGCCAAACTTGCTGATGGAAAGTCACGGACGATCTCCCTTGTTGTTAACGCTTTACGCCAATCAAATGCCTCCCCTGGCTTGCGCACCAACGCATAATCCGAGGTGACCGGTGGTCCCAGCTCTCGAACGGAATCGCCGGCGCTCAGGGCGAGCAGTCGGGACGTCAACTCTGGGCTGATTCGCAGCCCCTCAGGAGCCTTTCCAGACCTCATTCGTACCAGCGCCCTGATCGCAAGAGCCTGGTCAGCTTGGGAACCCCAACTATGGCCCCCTGCGTGGGTCAGGAGCTCGATTTTGGCTCCACGGGCGGCTTGAACTTGATGCGCAACGGTTGCCTGGTCGAGATTGGAGTCGCTTTGACCCACGAGAATAACGCTTGGACACGATTGCGGCAAAGCATCGTTGCCGGACATCGGAAAGGACCCGATTTGAATGAGACCCGATACTCGGGTAACGTCTGCATAAGTCGCCAGTTCAGCGGCAAAGCCGCCTGCTGAGAACCCGGCAAAAATGATCTTTACCTTAGGGTTGAGCTTCCTGACATGCTCGGCAACCGCCAACCCGAGAGAAGACAGGTAGGCCCAATCCTTCTTTGGAGCAGCTTGAATGGCCGATGAACCTATCCCGAAGCTTGCGGAAGTTGACTGAGCCAGGATAGGGGCTGACCCCCCAGGAGGAATGTTGACGATGAGCGCTCCGACGGACTTTAGCGTCTTTCCCTTTGGAAGAGCTACCTTGACCTTGATCTTCGGCAAGGCACCGCCAGTCCTCTTCAGGGCAAGTGGATACGAGTACATCGTCTGACCCTTTAGATCCTTCATCTCGGTCTTGCCCAGTGTCACTTGCTCGTACACAGCCCCACCGCTGGGAACGTCAAACGATGTGACGCCGGCAGCTTGGCCATGGTTCGCAGTAACCAAGAGGGCCGCAGCAATTGGGGCAGAAATGCGAACGAGTTGAAGTAGCCTGACATTCATATCGTGAATTCCTTTTTGGATAGCTAGTCTTGCTTTGAGATGATGAGCTCGGTATGTACCATGTACTTCACATTGTCGATAAACACGGCCTTGTAGCCTTTAGGCAACCCTTTGACGCCTTGGAGAGAAGTCGCCGCGCTATCCAGACGCTTTGTCTTCACTCCGGTTGAGGAAATTCCGAGAGTCTTGAAGAACGTCTTCCAGCCCGCGGCCTTGTCTTTCATCTGAAATCGGTAGATTGCCGGCACCTCGTTGTCAAGGTCGGCTCCTGTCTTCATTTTGTCCTCGCTCAGGTGTAGGTTCACCGTGGCTAGCTCAATGCCCTTCATCTTGAAAGCCCGGAACGCATGTTGCGGCCCTTCCCATTCCACTTCTCCGCTACTACTCAAGATTCCGATTTTTCCGTTAGGCTCGGCCAAGACTGTCTTGCCATAGGCGGACTCCAACTCCGAAAGTGGTTTGCCTATCAACTTGAGAATGTTCGGCGCTTGCTGCGATCGCGCTTGTGCAACAGCAGAGTTCGGTGCATGACTCAACGCGAGGAGAATGAGTGTGGCAAACAAGCAGGAGAGCCAAAAGCCGTGCCTGAAACTTGTGGAGTGCATGTCTTCAAGATGCTCGGCAGGCACTCGCGCAGACCAGTCAAGATGAGCTAAGTTAGCCTCATTTGCCGGTCTGTGCGAGCAATTCGCGGGCAACGCGGGCGTTCTCGGCATCGCCAACCCCTTCAAAGTGGGTGAGGGCAGAGGACAGAATCGCTACCGCTTCCTCGCGACGATTTTGCCAGTACTTGACCTGGGCGATCTGCATCTTGGTCTCGCCTTGCCAGCGGATGTGCCCGCGGTCCTTCCAATGGGCAAGGCATCGCTCAAGGGTCTGCAAGGCAGAAACCCCATCGCCTTGCCGTGCGACGGCGAGCGCTTGGCGTGCATGAATGTCCCATGCCAAGTCGGACTGTCTGTCCCTAGGAGCCAGCGACTGAAGCGCCTCGTCAAACAATTGAAGAGCCTGTTCGTCGTGACCTAGCTCATAGGACAGGGTGCCCAAGCCACGAAGCGACATGGCAACTCCGGAGGGCACTCCTTGCTTTCGATACCGCTTAAGAGCCTCGTTCAGATGCATCTCCGCGTCCTTCCAGATCTGGAGCCGTGTTTCTACGTTGCCCAGGGCCTCCATCAAAGGAGGAATCGTGATCTCCAGAGACGGTAGATTGGTGCCTGCGTTCAGCTTCACGCTCTTCTGGCGGATTTCTAGCGCATCCAGATAGTGACTTCTTGCCTGACTCAAGTCTCCCCTGGCCGAAGCGATATCGCCCAGTAGTCGAATGTTGTCCGCGCACGAACCTGCAAGGTCTTGGGAGCGTCGATCTGAAGAGCGGCTAGGATCTTCTGCTCTGCGTTGGTGTAGTTACCGTTTTGGTACTCGGTCGTCCCTTGGCTCAGCAGTCGATCCAGTTCAAACCGCCATGGCTCAGTTACTGTAGCATAGGGTCGGGGTATTGAAATCCATAGAGCCGTAGCGAGAACGGGCGCGGTGGCCAATGCAATGACGGCTCTCTTCCGCCGGCTTTCAGCCCTATCATGGGGCAGATTGATTTCTGGAGGCTTCCGCTGTGGTTCAAAGTCAGCTGGGCGCACGCAATATGCGTCATCCCAAGGCAGGTCAAGCCGTTGGAACGCAAGCTGTAGCGTGGACTTGTCCACGGGCTGCCCGTCGAGGAGTTTTTGGGAGGTCGCGATGCTGAGGTGCAGGAACTCAGCGCGAGCTTCGCGGGTTTGCCTTTTCCCGGGAAACTGAAGCTGCCACCGCTCATTGAGTGCGGTGGTGAACTTCTCCTTGCCCTCTGCGGTCAGCCGAACCGCTCTCTTCGTTCCCATCGAAAACTATCGCCGATCTACGTGCCCTTCGACCAAGTTCGGGCCTCCGGTTTGCCCCGTTTCTGCGGTCCAGGGTAGCGGTAGACGTCCTCATATGATGACACAGCGGAGTCCAAGCAGGGCCCGGTCCTTTCCACTGTCGAGCGGCGCCGTCGGCGGTCGGTGGCCAGGGTCGAGTGAGGGCGATAGGTCGCCGGCTCACTTCGGCATCCGCCATGTTGTCGTAGACCTCGACATCGAGCAGGTCCCGCCTTAAGGTGGGAGCAGGAACGGGGCCGCCCTCCGCTCTTCGACCAAGAGGCTGAGCATGCTCGACGCCCAAGGAGCGGAATCACTCGCGTGAACCTCTGGCTCGTCGAAGGCCCTTGGAGACGCGATCGGGTCTGAAATCCGGGTCCCAACCGGACGAACGGACCGAACACCTGTACATGTTTTGGCGTAAACCCGTAATAGAACCGTGGGTCGATTCCCGTTGACTACCTATCATGGAACCAACGTCGAATGGGCGAAGCGGCTCACGCGACGCGACCGCGGGCGGGGCCTGAGAGTGTCTCTCCTCCTCTGGAACCAAGGAAGTCTCTCAGCCCTCCACTGTCCCGTGAATGCCTCGTCCGCGGTATGCAACCTCCCAACCGGGGCCGCAATGATTGCGGCCCCCAACTTTGGCTGAGGCTACTTCCCGGATCCGCCGGTATGGCCGGTCTCACCGGTCGAGCTGCCGCCACCGTGATCGCCCGTCGTTCCCGCGTCCCCCGTGGAGCCGGACGAGCCGTCGCTGGTTCCATCCGAATCGCCGGTGCTGCCGGCGCTCGTGCTTCCTGTAGTCCCGCCACCGGTCGTTCCCCCGTGATCCCCGATACCATAGAACCAGTGCCAGGGCTCGGTACTGCCATCGGCGTAGGTGATCGTGCCTTCGCCGAGTTCGTTCCAGACGAGCGAGGCGGGGAGTCCAGGATCGGGACCTTCGATGCGGCCACTGCCTGAACCGTTCGCGGACCAATTCATGGTCCACTTGTAGCCCAGCGAGTTCTCCGACTGGGTCTGGCCGGAGCCGTCGGCCTGGAACGCTCCGCGGTCCTTGAACCACTTGCCGTCCCTCAAAGTCGCTTCGTTCTGCCAGTTCGAGCCGCCGGCCGCCCACGTGCTGGTGCCGCTCGACGACGAGCCGTCGTTGCCGATGTTCGTGTAGGTCATCGTGCCGGTGGAGTCATTCGTCATGGTGACGACGTAACTGCCGGACGATCCGGCGAGGAATCCAGCGCGGAACTCATAGCTCGACTCGATGGTCTGCGGATAGGTCGTCCAGTCGGTGGGCCAGGTGCTGGTCATGTGGCCGGCCGGTTGCGTCTTCGCCTCATCTTCGTAGAGCAGGAAGCTGAATGAGCCTTCGGTGAAGTCGACTTGGACCCAAAGCCCGAGATACTCGTCGTAGTAGAACGAGTTCCACGGCGGCGGCTCGTCGCCCCCCGATCCTCCGGAAGTGCCAGGTTCGGTGTCGCGTCCACCGGGGGACAGGAATCCGCCCCCGTGAAAGTTGCGGAAGAAGGCACCGACCATCGGCATCGCCATGCCGCCTCCGACACCGCCGGTGCCGCCACCGGTCGTGCCGCCGCCCTCGTTGCGTCGATCGGCGAACGCTGGGGTGTGGATGCCGCTCTGGATCATCGCTTTCCAAGAGACGTCGAGGGAGGTGTCGAGCCGATTGCGTGTTTGGTCCGTGGGCGTACGGTTGCCTGCCGAACCACCGCCGCCCCCGCCGCAGCCGATGACCAGCACGACGCCGGCAACGAACAATGCAAAGGTCCACTTCATGGGCCTCAGTTTCGCACACGCCCGTAGCCGGGGGTCAAGGCTCAGCGGAAATTGACGTAATCGACGGGTAGAGGAAGATCGAGGCCCTTCACGAACGCGATCGTCTTCTGGAGGTCGTCTTTGCTCTTCGAGCTGACCCGAACTTCTTCGCCTTGAATCTGAGCGTGGACTTTAAGGCCCGCATCGCGGATCTGCTTGGTGAGGTTCTTGGCGAGATCCTGAGGAATGCCTTGCTTGAGGATCACCTTCTGGCGGACCGACATCCCGGTGGCAGGCTCGACCTTGCCGTACTCGATCGAGCGGATGTCGATCCCGCGCCGGATGAACTTGCTTTCAAGGATGTCCTTGAGCTGCTGGAGCCGGAATTCGTCGTCGGCGATGAGGGTGAGATCGGTTTTGTCGTGCTGGATCTCGCACTTCGAGCCCTTGAAATCGTACCGGTTGTCCAGTTCGCGCTGGGCTTGGTCGACGGCGTTCTTGACTTCCTGCATGTCCACGCGAGACACGATATCGAAGGAAAAGTCGGGCATGGGGAAATTCTACCGGGACCCCTCATGACGGTTCCGGAGGTTGGCGCGCGCGTTCCGCCGGAGGCCCTCGAATCCAGCACGACGGACGGCACTTCCTTCGGTGAGACGATCCCACTCCTCGTAGCTCATGTTCGCAACCGTTTCCAGATCCGGCCATGTCCGAGAGGGGCGAAGGTCGGCCTCCCTCGTCGGTGACGCGCGAAGCGGCTGCGACGCCCGGGCCTGATTGAAGGGGCAGACGTCCTGGCAGACGTCGCAGCCGAACGTCCAGTCACCGACTTGGGCGGCCTGGTCAGTCGTGAACTGGCCTCGGTGCTCGATCGTGAGGTAGCTGATGCACGTGCGCGCATCGACTTGCCACCGTCCCTCGAACTGCACGATCGCGCCGGTCGGGCACGCATCCACGCAGGCATGACAGGTCCCGCATCCGCCATGGGCCGGTCGATCGGCGTCGAGGGGCAGGGTGGTCAAGAGAATGCCGATGAAGAACCAACTTCCGCGACGGGAGTCGATGAGCATCGTGTTCTTTCCGAACCAGCCAAGTCCGGCCCGGTGGGCGTATTCCCGTTCGAGGATCGGCGCGGAGTCGACACAAGCCCGGTGACGATGGCCCGGTACGAGGACGTCGAGACGGATCGCCAGCTTCTTGAGCTTGTTGCGCAGGACGCGGTGATAGTCTCGGCCTCGGGCATACTGGGCGATCTTCACTTCGCTCGCCATAGGTTCGGGTTGCCGGTATGCCAAGGTGACCGCTATGACCGATTGCGTCCCGGGCAACAGGCGGCCAACGTCTCCGCGAAGGTCTGCATACCGAATCAGGTAGTCCATACCGGCATGCATGCCACGGGCCAGCCAATCCTGGTAGAACAGGAAGCCGTCGGCGCGATCGGCGGTGGCGATGCCGACGGTATCAAACCCAAGGCTCAGCGCCTCCTTCTTCACGGACTCGGTGAGTGTTTGCGACACCGCGCCCTTGATTGTGACGTTGTTTACACCGAAAGCATGAGAGTGTGACTCCACGGCGGGTCCATTGGACCCAGACGACGAACCGGTCGCCTCGGCTCGGCGTCCCAAGAAACGTATCGTGATGACGCGATTCGATGGTTCCTCCTCGGGGCAGGGAAGTCCGCTTGGACTTGCCGCCCTTGAAGCGCTGTTCGACGCAGTGCTGGTCGTCGACCGGCACGGCGAGGTCGTCCGCGCCCTTGGATGCACTGTCGATCGGTTGAACGTACTCGATGATCCTCGGTTCCACGAGCTTTGGCCGGAGGTGACCGGCGCGCTGAAGGGCGACGTCTTCGATGAAGTCGCCGTGATTCCGTCCCCGCCTGACTTCACGCGCGAACGACTGTTGCGGATTCGCGTCGCTCCCTGGGGCGACGCGGAGTCTCCCCATGCGGTGCTGCTCTTTGAAGAACCTGGGGAATCCGTCGAGAGGATTCTCCTCAGCCGTCTCCGTGAGTACGACTTCGTGTTTCGTGAAATGCGCCAAGGGATTTGGCGGTTGGATCCGAGCGGCAAGATCCAAGTGGTCAACCCCTATCTCGCGAATCTGCTTGAGTCCACTCCCGAACGCCTGATCGGGCGTCGGGCGGACGAATTCCTCAAGCGAGCCGAGGGTCGCGACGCCGACCACTACGAAGCCGACCTCGTCACCGAGACCGGCTTGACCCGTCGCATGATCGTGGTCGGCACCGAGATCGAGGGACGCGAAGGTCAGAGCCTCGGACGCTCGGAGGTGATCACCGACATCACCGCCCAGCACGCACTCCAGACCCGTCTGACCCAGGAAGTCCTCCAGATGACGCGTTTGGCCTCCCTGGATCCGCTCACGGAGGTCCTCAATCGTCGAGGGTTCGAGCAGAGGCTCTCGCTCGCGGTCGAGCATGCGCGTCAGACACCGTTCGGTGTCGTGCTCCTCGATCTGGACAATCTCAAGACGATCAACGATCGGCACGGACATGCGGCCGGCGACGCGGCTCTGCGGATGTTCGCCTCTCGCATTGGTGGGGCGATCCGGGACTCCGATCGTCTTGCCCGAATCGGCGGCGATGAGTTTGCCGTCCTTGCCGTGGGGATCGACGCCATCGGTCTACAGGAGATGGCGTACCGCCTCGCTGAGTTGGGAACGTTCGAAATGGATTTTGGCGGAGTGCGGGCATCCGTCGGTGCCGCGCACAGCGACTTCGCGCTCGACCAGATGCTGCCCGCGGCCGACGCCGCTATGTATCGGGACAAACAGCGGCGGCGGACAGGCGACCCCGATCCGGATCGGTCAGAATGAACGCGTGCCGATTCGCTTGATCGCTCTCGACCTCGACGGCACCGTTCTCACTTCCGATCGTTCCCCACATCCGCTGATGGCGTCGGCTTTGGCACGCGCGACGGATCGGGGCATCGTCTTGTGTTTTGCGAGCGGGAGGACCGTCGCAAGCATCCGTGTGTTTGCGCGCGAGCTCGGCGTGTCGGTCCCGATGGTCGGCTGCAATGGCGCCTACAGCGTCCGCGCGGACGGGAGGGAACTCCACCACGAGCCGGTTCCCGACTTCGTACGGGATCGAGTTCTGGACTACGCCGATGAGGCTGGTATCCACGTCAATCTCTATTCCCGCGATGAGGTGCTTTACCCCGAGGCGTCACCGTGGAACGATCTGTACCTCAGCCGGGTGAAGAACCTGGAGCCTCGGCAGGTTTCGCGCGAAACCATGCGGCAGACGTCGGTCACGAAGCTGCTCCTCATCGACGATCCCGAGCGCATCCAGCGACACTTGACGTATCTGCGCACGCAGGTCAGCCCGGATGAGGGTGCGGTCACGATCTCGGAGCCCGAATATCTGGAGTTCTTGCCGCCACGGGTGAACAAGGGCTTTGCCGTCGCGAAGGTTGCGGAGGATTTGGGGATCGCTCAAGCCGAGGTTGCGGCGATGGGGGACTACCTCAACGACCTCGAGATGCTCGAATGGGCCGGAGTGTCGGCCGCCCCCGCGAATGCCGCCGCCCCGATTTTGCGTCTCGTCGATCGGAGTTTCTCGTCCAACAATGAAGGAGGGGCCGCCGAATTCGTTGACTGGATCGTCTCCAATGAGTGAAAATAGGATAGGAGCGTTGCAAATGAAGGTTCTCGCACGGATTGCGTTGTTCATGCTGTTGCTCGGCGCCATGCAGGCGTGGGCTGGCACTTTGACGGTGACCTCGCCCAACCAAGGCGACTTCTTGGGTCGAACCAACTCGATCGCCTTCAACATCCGCGACGGTGTCGTCCAGGTGACCGTGAAGGCGACGATCACACGCGACGCCAATCCATCCGAGCGCATCGTCCTCGAACAGAAGTTCACACCGGACGTCGACGGAAAAGTGAGCGGGAACTTGGCTCTCAACTTCAACCAATCGACTCCGGAGGGTGCCTACACGATTCGCGTGGAGGCGACGGAGCCGGGCAACAGTTACCAGCCGGTCACTCGGAACGTAGTCGTCGACGTCAAGATCCCCGAGTTCCTTGAATTCAACCCGATCAACGGCGGATTTGTGAAGGGCGTGGTTCCGATTAGGGTGCGGCTCGATGAGCCCAACATCAAGGAATGGCGCGTCCAAATCAACAGCCAGGACATTCCCAACAACAGCGGCACGTCCGGGAACTTCACCGTGCTTTGGGATACGGCGAACGTCCAGCGTGACGGCCCGCAGACGATTTCGATCAAGGTCGATGATCGCGCCAACAACTCGACCACAAAGACGATCAACGTGACCCTCGACCGGGTCAACCCTTCGATCAACGTCCTCTTGCCCAGCGGCGGCGCTCCGATTCGCCCCGGCACGAATATCCCGGTCGCCCTTGAAATCGTCGATCAGTTCACGGGTTCCGCGGTCGAGACGGGCGTGACGGCCGTGCTTCGCACGATGGACGGCCAATTCATCGGAGCTGTGGCTCGGCGCTCCTCTCGGGCCAATGGGAACGTCCTTACCTGGACGGGTCGGATCAGATGGCAGAACAATCTTCCGGGTAGATTCAAACTTGTCGTGAATGCGACGGATCGGGCCGGCAATCGCGCGGTGGTCCAGGAAGTCACAATCACGATCAGCGGGCGATAGCCCGAGGCCCTTATGGAGGGGGATAGGAGACAGTCGCATGAATGCAAGGAAGCTCACGGTGACGTCGATCGCTGCGGTTCTTGGAACCGTCGGCGCTTCGGCGCAGATACCCGACCTGGTCAACGCGCTCGACGCAGGCGGCCGGGCGATGGGAATGGGGGGCGGCATCTACACCGCCGGCGCCGATACGATGTCGGGGCTGAACAACCCCGCCGGTCTTGGCTTCCTGACTGAGCCCCAGATCGGGCTTGCGTTTCGGAATCTGCCTGAGTCGGCAACGCGCCTCGAGCGCGACTTCCGCGACCCCCTCGTGACGACGGATGCCGAATCGGGTACGCGCGCCCTTTCTCACGCAGGACTCGTGATTCCGCTGAAGCGCTCGGGCGGCCGGACCGCCGGAACCGTCTCCGTGGCTTACACCCTCGGTGGATTCATCCGGGACGAACGAACAGGAACCGATCTGAGGGATGGGAACCTGACGGTACGGGACTACTTCGAGATTTCGAAGATCAAAACCGACTACTTCACCCTGAGCTACGGGGCGGCCGGTGAGAGCTTCGCGTGGGGGATCGGCGCGGTCTTCACCAACACCTACATCCGGAACACGCAGTTCTACAACGTCTTCGACGGCAACAACAACGGGGTCGGCAACGTCAACGTCGATAACCGCGGCAACCAGACCGGAATCGGAGGCGTCGTTGGCGTCCAGTTCATTCCGCGCGGCAGTAACCTGAGTGTCGGTCTCAGCTACCGCACGCCGATCGACCTTCGTGGGGCCGAGGAGGTCGCCAGCTACTATGACCGCATCCCGGGGAAGCTCTCGGGAGGGTTTGCGCTGCGGAGCGATGGTCTGCGGGGAGGTAAGGACTTTCTCGTTTACGGGGCGCAAGTCGACGCCTACTTCGGAGGCAAGAAGGACTCGATCCTCGAGAGGAAGGATCAGGTTGCCATCGGGGGAGGATTTGAATACAACTACCGATTCGGCAACAGCTTCGTCCCGTTCCGGCTCGGCTATCGTTGGGTTCCCTCGGGTGGAGACGGCTTCTTCTTCGGGGATCGCGAGACGCTGACCTTCGGGTTCGGGTACCGGCCGTTCGGGGGGAGGTTCTCTGCAGACTTGAACTTCGCGACGACGAGTGACGGCGGCGGCTGGGACGTGGCCCTCGGTCTGAACTACCGGTTGGGGAACTGATGAGGAAGTTCGGACGCGCGCTGAGCCTTGTTCTGCTGATCGCTTCGACGGTGGTCGCGGTTGGCCAACCCTGGCGCGAAGCCTATGAGCGCGGACTGACCGCGGTACGGGCCCAGAAGTGGTCCGATGCGCGCGCTGCGTTTCTCGAGGCGGGCAAGGACCGCAAGGGCGACGCCGCCGGCCCGACCCGACTGCGCGGCGGCGCGGTCACCGAGCAGCGCTCGTGGCGCGACGGTGCCCCGTACTCCCCGAATTTCGCGGCCGCTTATGCAGGATTGAAGGCCGCCTTTGCGATGGGGGAACCCGACCGGGCGGCGATGTTGAACACCGTCTCAGGCGAGTTCTTGAGACTCCTGGATCAGGGGCAGAATGCCAAAGAGACGTTCTACTTCTTGAACCTCACTTACTCTGCCCTTGGGGACAAGGATGCCGTGGGCAAACTCGAGGAACGGTTCGCGAAAGTCGGACGCCGGATGCGATGGAAGGTCGACACCGAGATCATCTCGCCCGAGGAGATGGCCGCGATCCAGACCCTCAATCCGGAGGCGGTGGCTCGACCTGCGCAGCCGGATCGCACGCCGCGCAATCCTACCGATACGACTTCGGGCGCAACGAGACCCGCTTCCGAGACCGGGCCGACTCAACCGGCAACCAGTGACCGCCCCTTCAACCCGGCCAACCCGCCGATGCCGAAGCCGCGGCAAAATCCGGCATCCACGAACCCGACGACGAGTCCTGGTACGATCCAGCCGGGCTCGCTGACCCCGTCGAGTGTCCCGGAACTCGATCCCCTGGGCAAGCCGATCGCCCTCTCGAACAAGTTCGCTTTGATCGTCGGCAACACCCAGAGCAAGATTGCTGACCTTGCCGCTCCTGACACGGCCGGGAACGACGCCACGCTGATTCGCGACGGGCTCGTGACCGACGGCGGCTACCCGGAAGCCAATGTCGAGGTGTTAATCGACGCCAGTCCGGAGGCGATCCTGCAGAAGGCGAATGCCCTTGCCGAGCGGATGCCCGAAGACGGGGCGGTCATCACGATCTTCTTCAGTGGTGTCGGGGTGAATCTCGATGGGAAGGATTACCTGGCCGGGATCGACGCGACCAGCGCGACCGACAGCGCTGCGATGCTCGCGAAGGTGGATCTCTTCAAGCCGTTCCTGAACAAGGGTGCGAATATCTTCGCGTTCTTCCAGGTGAACCGGCCCGTCATCGGAGGACGAACCTTCGGTGGAGAGGTGCCGATCGTGGGCTCGATTGCCCAATCCTTCGGCACGATCCAGGGGGGCACGGTGCTTGGGTTCACCCGGAACGGGAAGCGCGTCGGGGTTTACGCGAACGCGTTCAGCAACGCGCTTCTAGAGTTCAAGACCAATAAGATCCCCATTCTCGAGTTTTCGTGGCAGGTATTCTTCCGCATGCGCAGAGGGGGAACCGGGATCGAAGGCGGCGGGAGCACGCAAACACCGACCTTGCCGGTGCTGACGAACATGGCTTCGGACGCGCGATTCTGACGTCGCGCGAACGTGTGAAAGGAACTTGAGGTTGCCCCAGTCGGATCTCAATCCGCGCTCGGCCGCGATCATTGCCGCACTTGCCAGTGATCGTGCGGATCGCTACATCCAGGAGGTGCTCCTCCCTAATCTCCAACATGCGGCTCGGACCGAGACGATGGAGATCGAAGCGCTCCGGACGGCCCTGAGCAATCCGTTCCGTTGCCTGCAGGCGTTCTTTGCCCACTACGCGTTCTCCCGACGCGGTAAGGACAAGGATGAGCTGGCATCGATGGCCGTGATTGCGCTGCGTCGCATCACCGACGAAGAGAGCTTCCCGAAACTGCTTGAAGAGGCGGACGGAAACCGCCTCTGGGAGGCGTTCTGTCAGGTCTGCCAGGAGCGCCGCCGCAAGAATTCCGAGCAGCTGAATCGCGGTCTCCTCGCGGGAATGCTCGAGCTCGCCCAGGAAGTCAACGCGCTCGAGCAAGGGGACTCCATTATCGGGTGGATCGTGCGAGGAGCCCGCGCGACCGATCGGATCGAGGCCCAGTTCCTGCGTATCGTCGATATCCGCGGCGTCGGACCCAAGACGACTTCGACCTTCCTGCGCGACGTCGCCTTCCTCTTCGAACTTGAAGCGCGGATCGACCCGCTGGATCGGCTTTACATTCAGCCCGTGGATCGGTGGCTCCGTCTCGCCGCCCAGGTGATCGTGCCCGAACTCGACGAGACGAAGTCAGTCGACTGGGTCATCGCCGGGAAGCTCGCCAAGTACTCCCGCATCGCGGGAGTCAGTGGGATTCGGTTCAACATGGGAGCCTCGTACTTCGGCACGCGTGAAGTGCGCGAGGCCGACCGGTACCCGCTTGCGATGGAGGATTTGATTCAGTCGCTGGGCAAGGGCTAGGGCGCGAGGCGCACGACCTCCCAGCCGCCCTCTTCGGTCGGTCGATAGAGGAAGCGGTCGTGCAACCGGGCCGGGCGTCCCTGCCAGAACTCGAACGAGTGGGGCACCAGCCGGTATCCACCCCAATGAGGGGGACGCGGAACGTCCCCTCCTTCGATCAAGCGTTCCATCGACTCGACCAAGTCGTCGAAGGACCCGATTTCCCGGCTTTGGGGGCTGGCCACGGACGCGGCCCGACTGGCGAGGGGTCTGAGCGCGAAGTAGGCATCGGACTCCGCCGGGTCGAGTCGATGGACGGTGCCCTCCACCCGCACTTGACGTTCCAGCAGGCCCCACCAGAGGCAGATCGATGCGCGTGGGTTGGCGGCCAGGTCTTGGCCCTTCCGGCTCGCATAGTTCGTGTAGAAACGCAGACCATCGTCAGCGATCCCACGGAGCAGGACCATGCGGACACTCGGTTGCCCCTCGGCATCCGCCGTTGCGAGCGCCATCGCATGGGGCTCGACGATACTCGCGTCGAGGGCTTCCTCAAGCCAGATAGACAACTGGCGATACGGATCGGCATCGAGCAACTCGGGAGCGAGGATGCGGGAGGCATATTCGGACCGGAGACCGAGGAAGGCGTCGCTCATGTCGATATTCTAGGCCCGATTTGAATCCTTTTCGCCCGAACTTGCCTCTCAGGAGATATGCAATCGACCATCACGATCCAAGAACTGCGGGAGATGACCTTCGAAGGCAAGGTGCAGCTGATCGACGTTCGCTCGGCGTCCGAATTCGCATCGGAGCACATTCCCCAAGCGGCCAACATCCCGATGGACCAGATCGAGGCGCGTCTGGACGATCTTGACCCCCGGGTCCCAGTGGTTCTGATTTGCCAAAGCGGACACCGTGCCGAGATGACGCGCGAGCTGCTCTTGCCTCACCATGAGCAGCTTGCTTGCTTGATCGGAGGCACCACCGCGTGGGCCGAAGCGGGTCTGCCCACCGTTCGCTCGTCCACCACGCGCTGGTCGCTCGAACGTCAAGTTCGCTTGACCGCCGGGCTCCTCGTCCTTTCCGGGACCGTCCTGTCGCTGCTCTTGGCACCGGCTTGGATCTATGTCGCGATGTTCGTGGGCGCGGGCTTGACGTTTGCCGGGCTCACCAATCTTTGCGGGATGGCGGCGCTGTTCGCGGTGATGCCGTGGAATCGTCCTCGAAGACAACCCGAGGCTCGCTCGCAAGCCCAGGTCGTGAGGTAAAGACAGGCATGATTCTCAAGCGCTTCTATGACGACAAACTCGCTCAGGCAAGCTACCTCGTCGGTTGCTCGGCGACCGGCGAGGCCTGCGTCATCGATCCGAACCGGGACATCGATCCCTACATCGTGACCGCGGCCGAGGAAGGTCTTCGGATCGTCGCCGTCACCGAAACCCACATTCACGCCGATTACGTCTCAGGGTCTCGAGAGCTAGGACACCGAACCGGCGCGACGCTCTACCTCAGCGATGAGGGGGACGCCGATTGGAAGTACGCGTTCGCGGATGAGCCGAACGTTCGGTTGGTTCGGCATGGCGCCACGATCCGAATCGGGAACGTACGCCTCGACGTCGTGAAGACTCCGGGACACACTCCCGAGCACATCGCCTTTGTATTGACCGACGAGCCGGCGACGCCTCTGCCCCTGGGCGCGTTCACGGGTGACTTCGTCTTCGTCGGCGATGTCGGACGGCCCGATCTGCTCGAGCGTGCCGCCGGCTTTGAGGGGACGATGGAAGCCGGGGCTCGCGTGCTGTTCGAGTCGATTCAGCGCTTCAAGCGCGACTATCCCGACACCCTTCTCGTGTGGCCTGCGCACGGATCGGGGAGCGCTTGCGGCAAGGCCCTCGGTGGGGTTCCGGTCAGCACGCTGGGCTACGAAAAGGCCTCCAACTGGGGCCTCAGGTCTAGCGGAGAGGACAGCTTTGTGCGCGAAGTCCTGTCGGGTCAACCCGAGCCGCCCGCCTATTTCAAGGAAATGAAGCGGATCAACAAGGTCGGTCCGGCGATTCTGGGGGGATTTCAGCGTCCACCCCGGATGGGCGCCGAAGCCATCCTCACGCACCTCGAGGACGGGTCGGTGATCGTCGACTTGCGACCGTCGGCCGAATACCAGGCCGCGTTCATTCCCGGCACGATCAACATCCCGGAGGACCGTAGCTTCAGTCGGTGGGCAGGCAGCTTGATCCCATTCGATCGCGCGATCTACCTCATCGCAGGGCACGAAGAGACGGCCGTCGAGGCGGTGCGCGACCTCGCGATGATCGGGCTTGATCGGGTGGAAGGCTGGTTCGGACTTGAGACGCTCCAAGCCTTCGAGGCTTCAGGGCGGCATCTGGAGGTCGTGGCCCAAATCGAAACGGGAGAAGCGCTTCGACGGCTAGAGACCGGCGATGCCTTCCTGCTCGACGTGCGGGGAGCTGCAGAGGTCGAGGAGGGTCGGATTCCTGGATCCCATCACATCGCACTCGGTACGCTTCCCAGTCGGGCCGGCGAACTTCCTCACGACAAGCTGATCATCGTCCATTGCCACGCCGGCGGACGATCGGCGATCGGCGCGAGCCTGCTGCGCGCCCTCGGCTTCACCCAGCTTGTGAACATGCCCGGCGGCTACTCGGAATACGAGGCCCGCGGGCTTGCGGTCGAAGCCTCCTGAAATGCGCGGAGCCCCTCCGCTCGGAGGGGCTCCCTGGTTCAGCATCTACGGAAGCACATTCACGGTGAACGACTTCGTGACCGTCGCACCACGGGCGTCGACGATCGTAAGCGTGACCGTTCGCGTTCCCGGCACATAGAAGGTGAAGTAGGTCGGATTTCCGTACGAGAGGCCGCCGTCATCGACCGTCCACGTGAAGTTGCCGATATAGCCGTCCGGGTCGTAGGTGCCCGTCGCCGAGAAGGTCACGTCGAGCGGCGCTCGCCCGGAGAGGACCGACTGCGTGCCGTTCAAGATCGGCGCGAGGTTAGGCTTCCTCGCCACGACTCGCACGGTTTGTTGCGTCGATGCACCGGCGTTGTCGATCACGGTCAGGGACGCGACATACTCGCCGGCGGTGACGTACGTGTGCGTGGGGTTTTGCACGCTGCTCGTCGAGCCGTCGCCGAAGTCCCAACGGTAACCGGCAATCGTGCCGTCCGGGTCCATTGAACCTGCCGACGAGAAGGAAACGGTCATCGGGATGGCGTCGTCCGTGACGTCCGCCCCCGCCCTCGCGATCGGCCAGCGGTTCCCACCGATTCCGAGCCTGCGGCTCTGAACGCGGTAGTTCATGAACGTCTCACCAGGGGCCGGCGTCGGCGATCCTGCGGACAGGATGACGAATCCGCCCGGTGTGGGGGGTGAGGACTGATGGACCATCCTAGAAGCCACCACGAGCGTCTCGCCACCCAAGCTCGCGACGTTCGGATCGGTTTCGGCCAAGGGCTGAGCGCTGAGGGTGAAGCCTTGGGGATCGAGGACCACGCCGGCGTCCGAGATGCGGACGCCGTGGATATCCGAGCGTGCGTCGAGCGGGTCGAGCGTCCACGTGGAGAATCGGTTTCGCTGCTCTTGGTAGACCACTACGAATTCGCGACCATTCCAGGTTGCCTTGGGCCGGTATTGATTCCCCTCCCACGGCGTCACGTTGACGACGGGACCCACGGCACCGTTGGCCGAGATCGTGCGGATCAGGAGATCGTTCTCCACCCCGGACGTGAGCTCCTGGGGCTGCATGAGCAACGCGGTCGTGCCGTTCGACACCAGTCCGAGATCGAAAATGCCGTTGCCGCCGGCCGTGCTGAAGATGCCGTGGATGCTGAAGGCCGGCTGGACCGTTCCGTCCGGCAGGACGAACACGCCGACCGTCGACGCATTGCTGTCGTTGTGCGTCCAGTTGGCCGTCGATGCGACCAGCCATTTCCCACCCAGTTCGACGACGACGGGGGCCGTGCGGACATAGGATGTGCCGACCGCCTTCGGTGACGCGTCCAAGACGGCACCATCGGACCCACGAACGCGTACCGCGACCGGGTAGATGGTTTGCGGGTAGGTGCTCTTGCGTGCGGTGATCAAGAAATTGCCGCCCGCCGCCGCCGTGTCCGACTCTCCGAACACGGACGACATCGCTTGGATCGGTTGAGGATCGAGCCGGTTGCCGGCTTGGTCGAGACGCTGGAAGAACACGGCCGATGTCGTCGCCCAGGTCACCAGGTAGACGGAGCCGTTCCACGCGACACGCGGCGCGGTCAAGTTTCCTGTTGCGAGCTCGATCGGCAGGCTGCGGGTGGCCGCTCCCTTGGCGTTCAGAGGCATCGCCATGATGCGACGGGCTCCTGAGGTTGCGCTCTGCCAGACGACGAGATAGCCCGTCGAGCCGGCCGCGACATCCGGGCGATTCTGCTGCGGTGCGCCGGTCGAAATCGTGGTCGACGTGCTGACCGTCGCGCTACTCGTGAGGTTCTGAGATCGAATGTCGGTGTCGTTGACATTCGTCGTGGCGCTCACAAACTGCAGACTTCCGGCTCCAGCCGAGGCAGCTGGACCAAAGATGAGGCCGGTCAGGGCAAGGCCCGTCCCGTTCAGAACCGATCCCGAGGGACTAACGCGGTTGGTCATCGGGGTCGTGAAGTCGGTCCAGCCGATGCGATAGTTGACTCCGTCCCACCATGCTCCGTTCATTTGCGGCCCGGGGTAGAGGGCCGAGCTGAGGATGAGGCCGTTCCCATCGAGCTGGGTACCGTTCGGTTGGACGCGCTTGGCTCGGACTTCGATATAGTAGTCCGGACGTTGGTGGGCCCAGGCGATGAGAAACTGCGACCCGTTGGACGCCAGGCCGGCGAGCGAGCTCCCATAGAACGAGACGATCCCAGGGGTCAGGAGATTCAGATTGGAGTCGAACCGCACCGCGCCGGTCGTATAGCCACCGTTGCCGTATTGGTCGTCGAAGGTGAGGAGGAACACTCCCGCGGCATAGGCGAGGCGGAAGTTGAAACGAAGATAGTAGGTCGTCGTGACGAGCGATCGAATCGGTGGATCGAGGACGACACCGGTAGGTGATATCCGAACCCCGACGACATCGTTCGTCGAGGAACCGCCCTGGTTCACCACAACCCAGTTGTTGCCGTCGGACGCGACCTCGAACGTGTTGCCGACCGGCACGAGCCCATAGATCGGAATCGGTTGGGCATCGAGCACCCGCCCATCCGGCGCCACTCGACGCGCGGCCAAGCCAGCCTGATAGTAGCCCCCGTTTCCGTCGAGCACATTGGTTTGGTAGACGACGAGCCAGCACGAGCCATTCCAGGCGACGCGCGGCAACGTCTGAGCTGCACGCTCGCACGCGATCGGGATCGGCGCGGCGTCGAGGGGTGTTCCGGTGCTCGAGAGCCGGATGCCATAGATGTCGCTGGACGATTCGTACTCGTAGCTGCCGTACGGGTTGGCGCGCCCGTCGGACCACACGGCCAGAGTCATTCCTGAGCCTTGGGCGATCGCGGGCGCCGTCTTCGTTCCGGCTGCTGGCCCTCGGACTTGGTCACCAGGAAGGCGGTTCCATTGACCGTGGGCAGAGGATGCGACCAGAACGAGCAAAGCGAGAAGGTTGGTGAGCTTGATAGACGCCATCGTGGGTCTCCTTCGCGACGCACCAAGCCGCCTCCGTCCCCCCGGGTTGAGGCCCAATTCTTGTGCGTCGACCATCGGAATCAGGAGCTTCCCTCCAAGTTCCAGAATACGCGGTCGCACCACCGTTGAACCGAGATTGCCCTAAGAACTCGCTACGCTCAGCGCTCGCCAGGGAGGACGATGCCACGCATGATCACCCGTTGACAGAGCAGGAAGACGACCAGGGTTGGGATCGCCGCGAGGGTCAGGGCGGCCATCATCACGGCCTTCGGCGCGTTCAGCTGGAGTTGGTAGATCCACACCATGAGGGTCCACATGCGCTGGTCTTGGGCGACGAGGAACGCGTACATGAACGCCCCGTACGCCCCCATGAACGCGAGCAGAGCCAGATAGCCCAGTACCGGCTTGCTGAGCGGGATCGCGATGCGCCACATCAGCGTGGTCTCCTTCGCTCCGTCGAGCTGCCCGCTTTCATAGAGCTCCTGCGGCAAGGAGTCGAAGAACCCCTTGAGTAAGAAGATCATGTAGCCCGAGGCGGCAGAGGGAAGAACGAGTGCGGCGAACGTGTTCAGGAGGCCGAGGTCTTTCAGCAACAGAAACGACGGGATCATCGCAACCTCGGCAGGGAACGCCATCGTCGCGAGGAGGAAGAGCAGGATCTTGCCAGACGCCTTGAGCGGGTATCGCGATAGGGCGTACGCCGCGAGAGGATTGACGATCAGCTGGGTGAGGATCGCGAGTAGGCAGAACAGCGCCGTGTTGAAGACCGCGCGCCCGTTGATGAGGATGTAATCGAGGACGTACCGGTAGTTGCGTCCGCTGAACTCCCTGCGGACGTCGCTCGCATTCCGGGCGACCCAGGTCGATTCCGTGGCTGCGATCGGCATCGGGCCCGGTGCGACTTCGGCCCAGCGATCCTCGACGGTGCGGTCGCGCAGGGAAGCGGGAAGCTGGTTGGCTCGGAACTCGGCGAGTCGCTCGCGGACCTTGGGTGTCGCCGACGCGTCGGGCCAACGAATCTCCTCGAATTTCGTGGCCGTTCCCTTGATCTCCGGCGGAACTTGGTCGAACTGGTTGCGGGCATCGCCGCGCACCGCCTCCTGCCACAGCCGCTCCACTCGGACCGGGAGCCGAAACTCGGCGGGAAGGGTTCGCTTGAAGGCCTGCCAATCGTCCCACTTCCGGCCCGGATTCGGCTTCCATGTCGGCCGCTCGAAGAGCTCGTTCGGGGGCGCAACGGTCTGGAAAGCGACGTTCTCCTCGATGTAGGCGCGATTGAGCTCGTCGATGTTCGGATACCGGTCGCGGAGCCACGCCTGGTAGCGCATGTTCAAGCGTCCCGTCACCTGACTGGGTGCGACCCTGAAGCCGGCGGTCCACAGTTCGTTCGGCAGCGCCTCGAGAAAAGCCTCGTAGCGGGCGACGGCATCGGCGCTTGCGTCGCCCCCGATGCGGGTCGAGTCGATGAGACTGAGGTTGCCGGCGTACTTGTCCTCGACGTACTTCTTGAGGAGCAGCGCGTCATCGGACCAGAACTTGGGCACGAGCTCGGCCTCGTTCTGGTCGGTTGCGCCCTTGAACCCGGTCGAGACCATGATGCCGAACGGGTAGAGGGTCGTCACCGCGCCCACGGCAAGGAGGATATAGAGGATCGCCATCGCGAGCCGTGCCCGCCATCGCCTCCGTCCAACCCGCCCGACCAACGACATACGCCGATTCTACGCGATTCCTCGTAGGCGACCGGAGTGGCACCGGATGGCGTTCGGCGGCGGCTCGATTCGCCATCGGAGGACGGCTTGCACCGCGGAGCTCGAGGGAGTGGGCAGGTACGGGATCTTGGCGGTGCTCGTCGCCTTGCCCATCATCGTAAGAGAGAAGAAGTAGTCGGAGCGGGGTCCACATCGATCATCGAGGTTCGGCTCAAGCCGGGCATCAGTGGTCCGGATCCAAGTGCTCCGTAATCTCGAGCGGAGTCGCCGACCTCGGCGATCGCCTTGATTCCGACGGAAGACGTTCCCCCGAGCTGGAAAGTGTCGAACTGTCGTCACCCACGGACCAGAACATGGGGCTTAGCGGTTGCGGACCATCATTGGTCCATGTCACCTGGAACAGGGAGGCGTGGCTCGCCATCGCGCCGCTCGCGGGGGCCAAGATCAGGGAGAATCGCTTCATCAGTACTCCTTCCGACCGAACAGATGCGGTCGCACGATTCCCTCAAGTCGGCTTGGGAGGGAGTTCTTCCCTGAAACTCACCAGCGAAGGCAAATCGTAGGCGGAACCGGGCCTCGTGTCTGTCTTTCCTTCAGCAGGCCAATCGCACAAGAGTCCAGGAGCGGAACCGGGTACAAATCTTGATGTGCGAGAACTCGATCCCGCACGTGTGGAACCGCTTCAAGCGCACGGCGTGACGCGCCGCTGAAGCCGAGCGTCTTGGGGGCCGTCCATGCGCGGAACAAGGTGTGACCTCGATGCGCCCATCGCCATTGCTGGTGCTCGTCCTGGGCGGAATGGCTGTCCAGACCGCCCTGGGACTGATATTGAATCCGTACCGGGACGTTGATTGGATTGCCCTCGGCTGGCTCGGTAACGACGCGGTGACGCTCTTGCTCGTGTGTCCGCTGCTGGCCGCAGCCCTCTCGGGTCCAAGACGGCTCGCTCCGCGATGGCACCTCATTCGGCTCGGCTCGCTCGGCTACGCCGTGTACAACTATGCCTTCTACATGCTGGGTGCGACGCTGAACGCGATGTTTCCGCTCTATGTCGCTCTGTTTGTCGTGGCCCTCATCGCGTTGCTTTCAGCGCTCTCGGAAACCCGAGTGGCACGCCTTGCCCAGTCTTTCTCGGCCAAGACTCCGGTACGGGTCCTGGGCGGCTACCTGGTGGCCGTCGCCATCGGCCTCTCCGCGGTCTGGCTTGGCATATGGGCGCTCCACGTCTTCGCGAATCGCCCTGCCCCCGGTTCACCGGAGGTGTTCAGGCTCGTCGCTGCGCTGGACCTGGGATTCATGGTTCCGGCGTTATCGATTGGGGGTGTCCTGCTGTGGTGCCGCAAGCCGCTCGGCTATGTGCTTGCCTCTGTTGCGGCCATGCAGGCCGCCCTGTATCTCTTGGTGCTCTCCGTCAACTCCGCGCTGGCTATCCATCGGGGCCTCGCGCGGTGGCCGGGTGAGCTACCGATATGGGCACCCTTGGGCTTGGCGACTATCGCCTGTACCCTCGTCCTCATTCGCCACGTTTCGTCGAATCCGACCGCCTCGGATGGCGCCTAACCGTTGGTCTGAGCCGCCTCGCCAGGGAAGGCGGCGCGGCTCAACCATGAGCGGCGATGCTTCCAAGATCCTTCGGCGACATCCCACGGTCAGCTGGACAAAACGTCGAGCCGGGTAAGGTGCTTCGATGTCGAACGTAGACAAAGCGGTGGCCACCCAGCTTGCGAACATCGAAGCCAAGACTGGAAAGACCCTTCAGGAGTTCCGCGGGATCCTGCAAGGCAGCGGCCTCTCCAAGCACGGGGAACTACGCGCCTACGTCATGGAGAAGTTCGGTCTCGGACACGGCGACGCCAATACCTTGGTCCATCTGGTCAATCGGTCGGACGGTGCCGGCGCAGCTGCCGGTAAGAGCGAGGCGGACGTTCTCGAGGAGATCTACGCCGGACCCAAAGCCGTGCTTCGCCCGATTCACGATGCGATCATGGCCATCCTGCAGCCCATGGGCGAATTCGAAGTTGCACCCAAAAAGGGCTATGTCAGCCTTCGACGGAAGAAGCAGTTCGCGATGGTCGGGCCAGCCACCAAGACCCAGGTCGAGATCGGAATCAACGCCAAGGACCTCGGCCCCGCCGCCGATCGACTCGTGGCTCAGGCACCCGGTGGTATGTGTCAATACAAGGTGCGGGTGAGCTCGGTCGGCGAAGTCGATGCAGAGTTGGGAAGCTGGCTTCGCCAAGCGTTCGATTCTTCGGGCTAGGGTTTGCCGATCGTTGCCGCTACACTGCTGACACCGATGCCTCGGGCTAGCTGGTCAGCCGGGCTTCCCCTGTGTCGACACGTGCGCCGTGTTTCGCAAGCCCTCGGGCCAGACGAAATGTCAATAGACTGATTCGCGGATCATGCTGTACCCTTCCCTCGGATCTCAGAGAACAAACTCAGGGTGATGAGCAAGAAACTGTCGTACGAAAATCTTGGTGAGCCAGACCTGAAGATCGCCGGACTCCAGCTCTGGGTCCATGGGCGTCAGTTTCCCGACGCCGAGGACGAGTACGACGGAAACTGGCTCCGCGTGACGGCACACAGCGGCGGGTCAGGTGCCAGCGTCTGGGTACATGGCGCGATTCTCATGGTCACGGACATCGCTCGGTTCGGCAACGAGTGCGCCGCGATGCTGCAGGGAGATTCGGAGTCGGCGACTCTGGATTCGCCCGAACCGGAGCTCAAGGTGACGCTCAAGGCGTCTGACGGCCTCGGGCACATCCGCGTCGAGGTCGAGATCACTCCGGATCGTTTGTTTCAGGCCCATTGGTTCGAGTTCGAAGTTGATCAGAGCCACCTTCCGGAGTTGATTCGGAAGTGCGCACGGATTGTGCTGGACTACCCGATTCGCGGACTGCAAGGTCGAGAAAGTGTCTAAGGAACGGTGTCGCGGTGCCTCCACAAGCTGCTCGGCACGTAACCGCCGTGCCATAGTGGGATATGGCCGCACCGAGCGTGTTCCGGTCGTTGCTGAGGGAGAAGTTGGACTCTGTCTGCGGGTCCCTTCAGCGATTTTCCGATGCCCCTCAAGGCGCGTCCGGCACGCTGACGGTGACACATCACCCGGGTCGCATGGCGCGATTCTTCATCTGGATTCTGCGGCTCCCCAAGGAGGGTGAGAATCTGGTGACGCGCATCAGCGTGAAATCGAATCCGAGAGGGGAAGTGTGGAACCGCTCGATCGGTTCGTCGCGCTTCGTCACCCGGCACCGAGTCGTGGGTGATCTTCTCGAGGAACGGGCTGGGCTGTTTCGATTTCTTCACGAGGTCGATGTTCAACAGGGAGCGCTTCAGTATCGGCAAGTACGCGTGTACTTTCTTGGTATTCGGCTCCCTCGAAACTTCTCGCCGATCATCGATGCGGAAGCGAAGGGCGATGAACATGGCTGGAAGCTGGATCTCGTCGTCAGTTGCCCTCGGTGTGGGCCGATCTGCCGCTATGAAGGATGGGTGGAGCCTCATTGGAGATAGCGATTTGGATCCTGCTCGTTCAAGCGAGCCTGGGGGCTTTCGACACGTTGTATTACCATGAGTACAAACTGCGACTCCCGCACGGTGACCATACGCATACGGAGTTACGGCTCCACGCCCTGCGAGACTTCTGCTATGCGATCATCATCGCCTCGCTCGGTTTCGTCACATGGCAGGGCTGGCTCGCCTGGGTCTTACTCCTGATCTTGATCGCTGAGATCGTCATCACGCTTTGGGACTTCGTCGAAGAGGACAAGGTGCGCGTGCTTCCTCCTGGTGAGCGCTGCATGCACGCGATCATGGGCATTGTCTATGGAGCGTTCTTGGCGTATTTGCTGCCGGACTTATGGCATTGGAGCGCGCTCCCCGTTGGGTGGGGAGCCAGCTACCACGGAATCCCGGCATGGATCCTGACGCTGATCGCCTCTGGCGTTTTCGTGAGCGGTGTCCGTGATTTGCTGGCTTCGCTCCGCCCGGCTCCATCCCGCTCCGGGTAGGTCAGGAGCTCTTGACGCCTTTCTTATCGTTTAGGCAGAATGCGGGGACATCAAGGTTTCAAAGAGAGTGGAGGGGTGCGCGGATATCGAGCAGTTTTGGCACATCGTAGGGAATGCACGTCTGAGTCGGGGGTGAGGATTTCGAGGCTCGAATTGCGGCGCTCCATGGAGGGGCGTCTGCAAACGGGAGTTAGGGCCCTTTGTGTCGATCCTGGGCCACACTGTCCTCCATGCCCGCCACGCTGACGCTGGTTCGCGGGTCCGTTACGGACCAAGCCGTTGATGCGATCGTCAACGCCGCCAACACGCGCATGCGTGGGGGAGGCGGGATCGACGGTCGGATCCACCAGTTGGCGGGTCCGAGGATGCTGGAGGAACTTCGTCGTGTCGCCGGTCAGGGGGCTGAGGTCGGTGAAGCCGTCGTGACGAGGGGTTACGATCTGCCTCAGCCGATCGTGATTCACGTGGCGGGGCCGATCTGGCGCGGGGGTCATGAGGGCGAAGCGGAGGCTCTGGCGGGTGCGTATCGCAACGCGCTCCTCGCCGCCGAGTCGGAGCGGTGTGTCTCGGTCGCGTTCTGCTCGATCTCCACCGGGGCGTTCGGCTATCCCCTTGCCCTGGCGGCTCCCTTGGCGGTTGCCACGCTCACAGACACGGGCGCGAATCTCGTTCACGTGGAGCGGATCGTGCTCGCGATGTTCGGCCGCGAGGAGTACGACGCCTTCCACGCTGGCCTCTGTTTCGGTGCCTGAGCGCCGCGGGTTGCGACGACTTGTTGCCTTCGTCGTGAGGTTGGGCCAGGGCTTCGCGGGTACGCATGAGGCGACGAGAGTTCTGCGGACCACGTTCTCGTGCCTCTTGGAATCGGCGCTTGTCCGATCTCCATGGCGTCGCTTCGATGAAGAGCGCGCCCGCCCCACTCAATCGCCGCGATTCGCCGATTCGAAATTGACTTAGATGGCGATCCACGGCGTCTTTGGCCGGAAGGTATCATGGAGGGCCCGTGAGCGACGCATCTGAAGCTCTCGCTAATGGTCATCACGCTCGTGATGAAGGCAACCTCCCCCTGGCCCGCGATCATTATGCTGAGGCTGCTAAGCGTTATCGTGAGCAGCATGATATGCTCGCCTATGCCCATAGCATTCGCCACATGGCAGATATCTATCAGCAAGAGGGCAACGTAGTGGACGCGAAGCCTTTGTACGAAGAGGCTCTTGAATTGTATCGAAGCAATCTCAACACCAAGCTCCTCGACCTTGCGAACACGATCCGGCCCTACGCGATCCTCATCGAACAAGAGGGGAATCTTGACCTGGCAAGGGCGCTCTGGAAGGAAGCCAGGACTCTCTACGGCTCACTTCGACTGGACGTTGGCGTTTCCGAGTGTGACGCCCACCTGTCGAGGCTTTAGTGGTGGAGATGACGCCCACATCAAGGTTCTTCTGCGCTTCAGTCAGGTCCGGATTCATGGAGAACCAGGTTCAGAGCCTGATCTCGGCAATTGGCTGCAAGGGTACTGGTCTGCCCCCTCCGAGATGCACTTCCTGCCGGAAGTCTCGCGCGTGCGAGGTCTGCAATGCCTGTGCCTCAACCGCAAGACGCTAGACGTGCTCCACAAAGGGAAAGACCATCGCCGTGAACCTTGAGTTCGGCTCAACTTTCGGCAAGAATCACGGCGCAAGAGTCCGTCGCGAGTCGCGTGAGTCGAGCCTTAACAGGGATACTTAATCCCCTCGCCGGATACGCGGATTCCCGAATCGCGTGTCCAGTATCACCCACAGAATAGCCCCAGGTGTGCGCGGCAACTCTTCGTACATCACCGTAAAACCGCTGGCATCTCGGGTTACCTGACACACTACAGGCAGTCGCAGAAGACCTTGCTTGTGAAGAAACTCTGTCGCACTTTCCCAGGCCCTTGCGTTGACCTCGGACATCTGGCTACTTGGATGCGAGCCCAGTGTAACAACTTTTGGCTTCGATGACTGTGAGCCAACCGTAGCGCGTATTGCCCAAGAAGGTTCTCCGTGGTCTGATACGGGGCGCACCTCAAGTGTTCTAATGTCGTATCCTTGAAAGTAAATTTGAAAGACAAATGGCCCACTTGCAGTCAACTCTCCGGCGATTGCCTTGACAGCTTCAACTGTCATGTCGCTCCTTTCCTTTCTTGAATCCATAGTAACGCGTGGCATGCCGCACGAGCATGCTGAAAGGGCAATTAGTACCAAGAAAGGGTTCCTCTTCATGGGCAGTAACGACACACTTCCGGAGGACTTGAGTACGCAAGGGATAGGCTTGCTCACGGCTCCACCGCAGTCCCCTCTCTCGAAGAGGCCGAGGTCCATGATCAGATTCTACAACGAAAAGAGGGCACTGAGTGCCGGAACGGGCGACTTTCCGTTCTTGGTCACAAAACCGCTTAGGAACCAACCGTAGGAACCAATATATGTGCAGTTGAACCTGGTGGAGATGATGGGATTCGAACCCACGACCTCTGCAGTGCGAT
>DKKT01000006.1 GCA_002455425.1 Chthonomonas sp. UBA6659
GCCGCAATCCCCTTGCCAGGAGTCGAAGGTGTGCTTCGCGCCCAGCATGTGTCCGATCTCATGGTCCATTGACCTCGGATCTTGCAGGAACGCGATCGGATTCGTCGTCGCAGCGCCGCCCCTCGCCCGGCTACCGATCACACGAAAGGTGCCGAGTTGAGCCTCGCTGTGGGAAGCACTCTTTGTCAGGATGAAACCGAGGTCGTAGCCGACGACGCCGTAGCGGCCATCGCATTCGGCTTGGTTGCGTGAGAGAAGCGTATCCCAATTCGGCGGCGCGTCCCAGAAGTCGTCGGCAGGGAGGAGCTGGAGGCGAGCGGATGATCCAGGTGGTCCGATAACCAACTCGATGTTCAGGTCGCGACGCAGGCGCTCGTTGAGGTTAAAGAGCGCCTCCGCTATTGCAATCTCGGCCATAGCTTGATCTCCGATTGACTGCCAAAACGGTGCCGTCACGTTGAGGGCGAACCAATATTCTCGAATCTGTACCGAAGTCGTCATCGAGGCTGTCGCCCTGGACAGTGCGAGTGCGGTAACGAGGCTAGTGATCATGGCCAATCCCTCGTGCCCGAAACTCATGTAAGGAAAACACGATACACGTGGGAGTCTTTTCGCCGGCGAGCGCCAGAATTCTCACTTCGCGTTCGTTGCCGCGTGTTGTCCCGAAAATGCCGAAGCGTGAGATGGACAGGGTTCCTTGTCCTGGAGAAACGGTGACATGAATGGCTCCATGCGCTTCCTCCTCCACGCGGGCAGCTCGCTTGACGGTATACCAATCGAAGGTTCCGTCGGGGAGCGGGAGTAGCACCCGTTCCTTGATCGTCCCATCCGGTGACTTGTCGTCGGCGATGACCTTGGGGATGCGGCTCTTGAACTTCTCGACGTCGAGCAAGAAGAGCGCCTTGGTCTTGACGTCGGGAACGAAGCGATGCTTCCAGGCTTTGTGCTTCGGATCGGTGATCCGGGTCCAACCGAAGTCGGCTGGCGTGAGTTCCCTGGGTGCCGTGGCGGCTTGGCCCAAGAGGGTCGCGGCAAGCAACAGTGTCGTCATGTTTCTCTCCCTCCGCTCCATCTCGAGCGGGTGGTGACCTCGGACCAGAGGATCCTGGCAATTTCTGGAGGTCTCAAAGGGATAGACGACTCGCAATCTGATGGGGTTCCATGAATTGTGCGGGGGNNCACGCGGGACGGAGGGGGTCCGCAACCGGCGCGGGCAGGCTCGCGGAACTCCAAACCGGGAACCCCACCCGGTTCGCAGAAGCTCACCGACCTCCCCGATGCCGGGCACAAGCCATCTCGGATTCAGGGAGGTATCTCCCATGCTCTTTCACGAAGATCCTCCCCTGATTCGGCGATGTTCGTGCGCCGCATCGGGGGAGGTGGCCCGCTCTCGCGGGACGGAGGGGGTCTGAACCGGCGCCGGCACGCTCGAGAAAGCACCGGGTCTTCCCGAGATTCTCGGACGTGAACAGACCGACTAGGGCGAGGCGGTGGCATCCGCCCAGGCTTGATCTTGGCCCGTGTAGCGATCGTACTCGATCAGGGCGTAGAGCTCTGCACGCGTCCGCATCCGATCGAGGAGGTCGGCTTGGGTGCCTTTGTCGAGGAGCTCGGCGTAGGTTTCGGTCACGGCCTTGAGCATCACGCGGAACGCCGTCATGGGAAAGATCACCATCTGGTAACCGAGCTCGCCAAATCGGGAGACGGAGATGATCGGGGTCTTGCCGAACTCCGTCATGTTCGCCAGGAGCGGCACCGACACACCCTCCCGGAAGGCCGCAAACTCCTCTTCGCTCTGGAGTCCTTCGGGAAAAATCGCGTCGGCACCGTGGCCGACATAGAGTTTCGCCCGGTCGATCGCGGCAGACAGGCCTTCAACGCCGCGCGCGTCGGTGCGCGCGATGATCAGGAAATCGGGATCCCGCTTCGAGTCGACCGCGGCTCGGAGCTTGGCCGCCATCGCGCTCGGCTCGATCAACGCTTTGCCTTCGAGGTGCCCGCACCGTTTGGGGCTGATTTGATCCTCGAGATGGATGCCTGCGAGGCCGGCGCGCTCCAGCTCGATGGTGGCGCGGGCCACGTTCCAGGTCTCGCCATAGCCGGTGTCGGCATCGGCGACGACGGGAATCGGTGCGATTTGACACACGTAGGCAGCCTGCTGCGCCATCTCGGTCTGCGTGAGGAGCGCGATGTCGGGCACACCCAACAGGGCGTTCGTGACACCCGCTCCAGTGAGGTAGAGTGCCGGCGCACCGGCGGTGTGGGCAGCCTTGGCGGTGATCGCATTGAACACGCCGGGCAAGGTGACGACGCCGTGGCGCATGAGATCGCGCAGCGCTCGGCCGGGCGAAGCAAGCGGGGGCTGAAGCATGGGCCCAGGGTACCGCGCTACATCCCGACGCCGGTGTACTGCCGCGTGCCCCGCGCGAACAGGATCCGGCCGAGACCGTAGAAGACGGCGCACCACACGACCTGGATCACGAGCCCCCGCTCGATCTGGTTCGCGGGAACTCGCCCGAGCAGGACGTTGGCGGGGAAGGCGACCATGTAGGGAAAGTGGGTGAATTCGGAGATCGTCCTGACCCAGGAGGGGAGCACGTCGAGAGGGACGAGACGGCCGGAAAGGAACATCTCGGGGAAGTAATAGAGGCGAAAAATGCTCATGAACTCGGTCGTCCAAAACGTGACCATCGAGACGGCGTACGCGGCAATGAACGAGAGCGTGTGGGCGAGAATCAAGGCCGCCCAGAACTCGGGCGTGAAGTGGAGGGTCGAGGTTCGAACCCCCCCGTACGCGACGACGATCAGCCCCAGAAGCGGGGTGAACAGGATCAGTTTGGCCACCCGCCAGCTGAGATTTCGGGCCGCACTCATCGGAAAGAAGGGGATCGGTCGGACGATCTGGGAACTGAACGCCCCTTCGCGGATATCCCATGCGATGTCCCACAGCAGGTGGCAAATTACAAACTGGGCGATCGTCATCGTGACGAGGTAGTAGGCGACGAGTTCGGATTGGGTCATTCCGGCGACAGTGCCGCCGGGTCCAGCCGCCGCGATCCAGACCGCAGGGAGGATCAGGGCGGTTTGAACGTCGCCCAGGACCCAGATCACACTCGCGACGGGATAGGCGAAGCACTCCTTCAGGTAAACCCGGAAAACCGCGTAGAGACGGCGGATGCCGCCGATCACAATCCGACGGCTCCGCCAGAGGCGGACATCAATTGGAAAAGTCGCACGATCTCGCGATGGCCATCGAGGGCTTCGTCGAGGCTGGTGTAGGTGCCCGCGATCTGATAGTCGCCGGCGGGAAAGTACACATGCGTATTCCAAAGGAGCGGGGGACCGTCGCCGAACGGATCGTGATCGAAAACCAGGAACGCGGTCGAAATCGTGACTCCGCCTTCAGTGCGGTGGCACGCGACGCAGCGCCCATGTACGTCGGCGAGGAGCTTGCCCGCCTCGAACCAGTCGGCCGGTACCGGGTGTCCAAATTCATCCAGCTTGTAGAAGTGGCGCTTCATCCGCACGCCGATTTTAACCCCGACTTGCCCTGAAAACGGGGTCTTTCGGTCCTGAGTTTCTACGACGTTCCTCAAACCTGCATTAGAATGGGAGGGAAGGAGTCAAAGCATGTCCCAGTTTCCCCTCAACGATGAAGCCGCCTCGCCGGCCGCCGAAGAAGTTCTTTTGCCGACAGGCAACGCCAACGATGGAGTCGTGCTGAACACCATCGATACGACCGGCGACGGCATCTACGACGTCGAGCTGATGGACACGAATGCCGACGGTAAGGTCGACCTCGTGACCGGCGACGTGAACGACGACGGCGTCCAAGACATGGAGATGATCGACACGGATGCCGACGGCGTCCTCGACGACAATTACGGCGCCGAGAATTTCAAGCAGATCTCCGACGTCGACAACAACAATGTCGACTGGATCAACAGCGACAGCTACAACTTGGATTCGGACAACGACGGCCTCAAAAACACGGAGGAGTACTCGATCGGTACCGATACCCTCCAAGCCGACACCGATGGAGACGCTTGGAGCGACCGCGACGAGGTCATGCAGGGCTCGGATCCGAACAATTGGCAGGACACCACGTCGGCTGAGTCGGATGCTTGGGCGATGCAGACCGAAATGGAGTCGGCCACCTACGATACGAGCGCCACGTACGATACTTCGACGTACGACACGAGCGCGACGTACGACACTTCGACCTACGACACGAGCGCGACCTACGACACCTCGACGTACGATGCCACGGCGACCACAAGCTACGATACGACCAGCTACGACACAGGCGTGTAGCCAGTGACGAACGACGCCAGGATCGCGCATGTCCTTCGCCGACTCGGCCTCGGGGCCGGTGATTTCGAGCTCGCTCAATATCGTCCCCTCGGTGTCGAGGGGACGATCGATCGGCTTCTGAACTACGAGAAGGTCGATGAGGGCTTCGCCGTCAGTCCGTGGGAGCTCTGCTTCGAGCCGGACAACGCGATGTTCTACACCGAAGTGCCCCGGATGCTCAGTTGGTGGTGTCTCCGGCTCCTTCTGACCAAGCGCCCGTTCCAGGAAAAACTCACGTTGTTCTGGCACGACCACTTCGCGGTCAGTGGTGCCAAGGTCGAGTTCGGACCGATGATGCTCGGCTATCTCGAGACCCTCCGCCGTAGGGGGAGCGGTGACTTCCCGACGCTTCTTGAGGCCGTCGCGAAGGAACCGGCAATGCTCTTCTTCCTCGACACGACGGCCAGTGTCAAAGGGCAGCCGAACGAGAACTTCGCGCGCGAGCTGTTCGAACTTTTCACCCTGGGGATCGGGCACTACACCGAAGCGGACATTCGGGAGGCGGCGCGCTGTTTCACGGGTTGGGGCATTCGCTATCTCGTGTTCGAACAGGGGGGCGAAAAGCTCCAAGAGGTCGCTAAGGAATGCCTCGCCAACGGCACGCCGATGACGCCGTTCGCATTCAGCCCGGACCTCCACGACGACGGCGAGAAGACCGTGCTCGGCCTGAAGGGCCGCCATACCGGCGAGGACGTCCTGCGGATCGCCGCGCGACACCCTCAGACGGCGCGACACCTGACTCGGAAACTATGGGAGTTCTTCGCCTATCCGGACCCGGAACCGGCGTTGATCGACCGACTTGCGCGGGGCTTCGCTGAGAATGGTCTTCGGATCAAACCGCTCATCCGGAAGTTCGTCGAATCCGACGAGTTCTGGAGTGAGCGGTGCGTCCGGCGTCAGATCAAGAGTCCGGTCGATTTCACCGTCGCGATCTTTCGTCAGCTCGGTGCCGCCGATCTCATCCGAGGGCTGCGGCCGGCGAACGCCAAGCCGACGACGCCCCTCGTGAAGCCGATGCGCGACGCGGCCGGTGCGGTCGGCGGTCTGATGTTTCAGCAGGGGATGTTGTTGCTGTATCCCCCGGATGTCGGGGGCTGGAACTGGGGACCGGCCTGGATCAGCGCCGAGTCGATGGCACACCGCATCCGGTCGGCGGACCTCATCTTCGGGATCGGGACCAACGACCATCCGGTCGCCGCGATCCTCATGAGCCAGATCGGAAAGCCGCGCGACTCGGCCGAACTCGTCGACGGGCTTCTTCGGCGGTTCGACGCGGAGATCCCGGTCGCCAAGCGGAAGCTGCTCGTGGAAGCCTGTGACAAGGCGGGCGGGGCCGGTGCCCTCGCCAAGGCCGACACCGCCGCGACGCTGTTCGCGTCGGTCTGTCGGCTGCTGTTCGCTGCCCCCGAATTCCATCTCGGCTGAGTCGGATAGACTCCCGCCATGACCCTGCGGGAGGTTCTCCACGCCCATATCCCGACGCTCGCGCCGGACAGCACGTTTCGCGATGCCGTCGATAAGATGGACATCTACCAGTTTCCGGCGCTGGTGGTCGTCGACGACGACCGGCGGGTGCTTGGCGTGGTGACGGAGGGCGACCTCAGCCGGGCGGTGACCGATAACGGCACGCTCGTGTCGCTGAGCGACGAGGCGGCATACAAGTTCGCAAGCAAGGAGCCGGAGACGATGGGCCCCGATCGCGATATCGGTGAGGCCCTCCATCACATGCTCAGCAAGGGCTTGACGATCCTGCCCATCGTCGAGGACGAGCGCCTTTCGGGGCTCGTACTGCGGGTGGACCTCATGCAGGCGATTCTGATGGACGCCCAATGAGTTTATAATGTCGCCATGAAACAGCTTTTGGCTTTGGTCCTCAGCGGCCTCCTCCTGGTCGGTTGTGGCTCGTCGAAGAAGACCGATGATTCGACCGGCGGCGCGACGGCGGGGAGCTCCTCCGCCGGCAAGAGCGAGGGCAGCCTTGCCGGAACCTATAAAGTCGGCGTCGTCACCGAGCCTTCGTCGGACGGCAAGGAAGACCCCGAGAAGAAGATGGCGGCCGAGATGGCGAAGATGATGACCGACACGATGTCGCTCGAAATGCGCGCGGACGGCACCTTCACGCTCACCACGCTGATGCTGCCGATCGATGGGAAGTGGAAGCAAAGCGGGGACTCAGTCGAGTTTACGCCCGAAAAGATCATGGGCATGTCGCCGGAGGATCTGAAGGCGAAGGCGAAGGCCGAAGGCAAGGAGGACTTCGCATCCGACGACATGACGAAACCGTTCACGATGTCGGTCGTCGGCGGCAAGCTCATCCGCAAGGGTGACAAGCCGAACGATCCCTCGATGGAGTTCACGAAGGAAGCAGCTCGGGTCATCGGTGAGAGCAAGGTCGAGGGCAAAGAGGCCGACCTGGTCGGCAAGTTCGGGGGCCAGATCGAGCCGATCCCCGGAAAGACGCTCACGAAGGACGACGAAAGCCAACTGGAGATGATGAAGCCGATGAAGATCGAGCTCGAGCTGTTCCAGGACAAAACTTTCAAGCTGGAGCTCGGTGCGCGCCTCGAAGGCGACTGGAAGCTTGAAGGAGAAAAGCTGACCTTGACCCCGACGACGCTGATGGGACGGCCTATCGACGGGAAGGAGAACAAGGCCGATCCCATCGAGTGCACGATCCAGGCGGATGGGTCGATGACGGCACCCGCGCCCGACGGCGGTCCGGTTCAGCTGGTCTTCAAGAGGTGATGTTTCTTTCGCGCCTTGCCTGATCGTAGGCTGCCAGGATCGCCTGTGTGCGTTGTTGCGCTAAGCGTTGGAACTCGGGGTCAAGGCGCGCAACGAGGTCAGGGTGATTCTCGGCTATTTTCTTCCTGAATGCCGCGCGAAGTTGCTCGTTTGTGCACGTGGGGTCGATGCCCAGAACCTGGTACCAAGATACGTCGTTGCCGTAGCTGGACGTTGCCGGTCCCTTGTTCTGAGATCCCTGGGAATGCTGTGACCATTGGGATTGTCGCGACTGACTGGAATTGCCCGTCGCTCCGGGATTGTGTCCATGATCGCTTTTCCCATACTTGGGTGGGGCCTTGGTCGTTCCCACAGTCCCATTCCACAGGGCATTGCCGTTGAGGCGCTGTGCGGCGTAAGCAGCGGCTGATCGGTTGGAGAGCATCAACTGAGCCTTGAATGTCCCTCCGCGAAGGAGCATGACACTGTACTCGACCACATAGTACTGAGGGTTGTATTTGTAACGGAGGTCAGGGGAGCCATCCTTGTTCACGTACTGCCACGTATTTCCAATGACCCGAGAGTCGCCCGGGCAGAAGGACTCAACGAACGGCGTACTTGAGGCTCCTACGTGAATATCTTGGTAACGGATGACGTAAAACGTACTTCCCTTGCAAACGTAAAGGCCATCTGGAAAGAAGCTGAGGGACTCGCTACCAAATTGGATCATCGGAACATCGATGTTCGACTTGATATTCCTGGGTTGACCCATCCTGACCTCACCCCGCACCCGGCTGACGTTTGAGGTGGCTCCAGCATTTGTCTTGTAGTAAGCAGCCGATTCTTCTCCGGTAAGCCAGATATAAGCTGAGCTGCCAAGGTCGGCAATCGCGCGCGCTAAGTCAACATAAGGTGCCGCCAGGGAGTCGTCCACATGGTAATGCAGCTCGAACTTTCGGTTCGAGTCCAACGCATGAATCAACGCCGTACCGATTGATCCAATCAGGAGGACCAGAAACGCGCCGCCCGGAGATGATGTGAGGCAAAGGAGAAAGCCGATTATCGTGCAGATACCGGGGATGAGAGCAAATCCTCTCGTGCGGATCGTCTCGTTCAGCTGGCTCAGGGCCTCGGCGGGGTTTATGGGGATCAAGTCGGGTGCATCAACCGTACTGCTTTGTCCCGGAGGCGGCGTCGCTCCGCGACTCGTGGTGGAAGATCGTCGGGCTGAAGAAACCGAGATCTTCTGTCGGTAATAGACTCCTCCGGCACCAACGGTGACCCAGGTTCCGCGAGGTCCGGAACTCACTCGAAAGCCCTTCACGCCCGCCGACACACCTACGCCGCTCTTGGAGAAATTGACACGAAATCCCTTGAGCCCAAATGACTTTCTGAATGAGAAAGGCATGGTAATTTCGATCTTACCGCGAGTGTTCGAAATCGATGCCCCCAGGGGGCCTCATCAGAGGCCGGCGGCGCGGCAGTAAACCGCTTCCAAGCGCTCGACCATCTGGACGAGGGTGAACTTCTCCTCGATCATGCGTCGAGCGTTTTCGCCCATGCGGGCGCGCTCGTCCTCGTGCTCGAGGAGAAAGGCCATTCCGTGGGCGAGCTCTTCCGGCGTCTGCTCGACGAGGAGCCCGGTCTGCTCGTGAACCACGAGTTCGGCGAGGCCACCGACGCGGGATGCGACAAGCGGCTTCGAGCGCGCCATCGACTCGAGCGCGGCGAGCGGGCAGGCCTCCATCGTCGAAGGCAGGATCGAAAACGCCATCGCGTCGAGCAGGCGCGGCACGTCGGCGCGATTGCCGGTAAAGGTCACCCGGTCGTCGATGCCAAGGTCGGATACCGCCTTGCGGATCGTCGGTTCGAATCCGGACTCGAACCGCCCCACGAACAAGAGATGGGTGTCTTCGTGACGATTGAGGACACTCGGCATCGCCTGGACCGCGAGCATGTGGCCCTTCTCATGGCAGACTCGCCCGACGAGGCCCACGAGCCGACGTTCTTTGGGGATTAAGAACTCGTCGTGGACATTGGCCACGGCGGCCTCCGCAAGATCACCGAAGTCGGTGCCGTTGTAGACGACGTCGATGAACTGATCGGGCACGCCGCGTCCGCGGAGAACGCCGCGCACGAACTCGCTCACCGCCACCAAACGGTTCTTACGCCGTGCCATCCGTCGGTAGATGCCGTCCGAGGTCGCGACGTGGACCGAAGAAACCAGCGGCACGCCGCGCACCCAGCCCGAAACGAAGCCGAGATACGTCGCCCGTGTCAGGTGCGCGTGGATGACGTCGAACCGCTTTCGGTTCACGAGCTTGAGCATCCAGCGGTGGGCGTTGACGGTGTCGCGCCCCTTCATCGGAATCGCATGGGTCTCGATGCCGAGCTTGGGCAGCTCGCTCTCCATCCAGCCCCCCTCCTGAACGACCATCTCGACATGGTGCCCACGTTGCTTGAGCATGTGGGCGAGGGTAAAGGCGTGCTTTTCGGCGCCGGAGGTGGCCGAACTGGAAATGATTTGGAGTATCCGCAGATTCCGTGGCTGCAAGCTCAACCGATTCCTTCCCTGAAGACTCGCGCCAGTATACCGAGCCGGGCGTCTCAGGCTCTTCGGGAATGGCTGCGGTCCGTTGCCGGCCGAACCCGGGGTCGAAGACCGGATGCTCACCGACTCACGGTCGTGATCGAGAGCTGATCGACCCGAAGCCGGAATGCGGATGCACGGTCGGCGGTGGCATAGAACTCGATCCTCCCTTCAGGCGACGCGAAGCGCCCGGGGTTGTCGATCTTGAGGGTTCGCGTGGAGTCCGCGTTCGTGAGGGAGAGCGCCCCCACGTTTCGCCATGTGTCGGCTCGCCAGTCGTACAGCCAGGCGCCCAACGTTCCGGCGCGCGTCGCCGATGCCACGATCTTGACCTCCAAGGTCGCGAAGTAGTCGGTCCAAGTGACGGGGATCGACGCCCACCAGTCGATGGCTTGGGTGGTTCCGTCTTGGATTGATGCGACATCGACTCTCCGCCGGTCGGCGTGGGCCAGGAGTTCGGGCTCGACGGTACCCGACCCCGTGTCGAGACCGGCTTCGCTCGGCCTGAAGTCCCGTCGCGTCGCCGTGCCGGTGGCATTCGTGAGCGCACGCAGCACGTCGAGCCTGCCTTTCGTGACGAATCGCCCGGGCACGGCGATCGCGTTGCTTTCCAGTCGCGCCCGGACCTTCGCCAAGGTCGCTCCTGATCCGAGCTGCGAGAACAGCAGCGCCGCGGCGCCGGCCACAAAAGGGGCCGCCATCGAGGTCCCGCTCCTTCGGTCGTAGCTCCCCCCCGGCAAGGTGCTGAGAATCTCGACTCCGGGCGCGGCGAGTTCGACCCAATTTCCATAGTTCGAGAACGAGGCCCGGCGATCCTGGGCGTCGACCGCGGACACGGCGAGACTGGAGAGATAGAAGGCAGGATAGACGGGCGCAGTGGTTCCAGCGTTGCCCGCGGAGCAAACCACCAGGACTCCATGGTCGGTCGCGTACGCGACGGCGGCGGCGAGCGTCTGGCCGGCATCGGGGCCGCCAAAACTCATGGAAATCACCTTGGCCCCCTGATCCACCGCCCAGACGATCCCTGCCGCAATATCGTCATCGGTGCCGGATCCGTCGTCACCGATGACCTTCACGGGCAGAATCTTGCATCCCCAGGCGACTCCGGCGACGCCAAGCCCGTTGTTCGTGGCGGCGGCCGCGATGCCGGCGCAGTGGGTACCGTGCCCGATCCTGTCTTGAATCGCCAACGACTCTCCGACGAAGTCGTAGCCGGGAAGAAGCGAGGGTGCGAGATCGGGGTGGTCGAGGTCGACTCCGGTGTCGAGAATCGCGATCGTCACCGCGGGATTCCCGCGAGCAACGTCCCAGGCCGGTGGGCAAGCGATGCGAGAAAGAGCGGTTTGCCCGCTGAATCGGGGATCGTTCGGAAGCGCGTCGAGAGTGCGTCGAAAGTTCGTCTCGACATAGCGGACGTTCGGATCGGTGCGCAGGCGCGACAACGCCCGTTCGTCGTCGATGCGGAGGCGCCAAACGTTGAGGGCTTCGAGACGCTCGACGACTTCGACGCCGAGAGGCATCCGCTCCGGACTAGAGCCGGCAGTCAAACCGACAAGCACGTCGAACGAGCCCGACTCCTCGGCCGAGGCGACCATGGCGAGACCGATGGTGAAAACTGCGAACACTCCGCGCATATAGGGAGATTCTCGGTTCGAACTCAGCAAATCCACGAGGATGGACACTCGTATGTTTGCGGGGATGGACACAGGTTGGAACGTGACGCTCGCTTACCGTGATAACATGGAGGCTAGTCCACAGCAATCTCTGTGTGAGGAGAGGAACATGTTCAAGAATCACGGTCACACCCTTTATCGGGGTGCGTTGGTGGCGGTTTTGGGCACGATGGTGCTTGCCGTCCCAGCATTAGCAGTTCAACGGGTCAACGTACTCCAACGTCTGAACGCGACGGCGCTCGGCTCCGGCGGCGATCCTATCACGACCCTCAACGCACCGTGGGTGAACGACGGCGGTCGCGTCGGATTCATGTGTGTGATCACCCGGCCGGCCGGCACTGAGCTCGCAGCTTGGTACGACGGCGGCATCGTGGCGACCTTCGGTGCCACGGTCTCGACCGGAGCCGAGAGCTCCGCCGGCTTCAGCCTTGCCGGAAACTACTTCTTCAGTGCCGCCGCCTCGGGAGCCGATGCGGTCATCGACAACGGCGGCGTGGTGCTCGCGGATGGGATGCCCGCACCAGGTTTCGCAGGACAGTTCAACAGCTTCAACAGCCGACCCCACATGTCGTCCGACGGCATTCAAACCTGGATCGCCGGCCTCAGCGCGACCTCAGGAGGTTCGACCACGCGGCGCGTACTCTATCGCCGTCCCAGCGGTGGGGGTATCGCGGTCCAATTCACAGGCGGCGACCTGATCGGCGGCATCGCGACCGATCCGCAGGGAATCTCGTTCGAGCATGACTTTTCGAATCGTGCCAACCACTGGTCGCAGATCTTCACGCTCACGGGTGTGCCGGTGACGTCCGACAGCGTCCTCGCGGTCGATACCAACGTCATCGGTCGCGAGGGCTTTCCGATCCCGAACGGTCTGGCCGGCGAGAATTGGGGCACGTTCCGCACACCCTCGGTGAACGAGAACGGGAACACGCTGTTCGCCGCCTTGACCACCGCCTCGGCGAACCAGAACGACGTCCTTTGCTACAACAACCGAATCGTGCTCCGCGAAACGGATACGGTCGATGGCGTGCTGCTCCAGAATCTCCCGTCGAACGACACCGCGATCTCGGACACCGAATTGGGTGCGTTCAGCTTCGGAACGACCGATGCGACCCGTCGCATCTTCATCAGCCGCGCGAACTGCCCGATCGGTGGACGCCTCCTCGTCGGACCCGGTACTCCCTTGGACTCCGACGGCGATGCGGTCGCTGACTTCACGGTGAGCCGAGTCCGAACCAGCATCGGCCATGACTTCACGATCTCCAACACCGGGACCGTGTTTGTCCGTCTTGATCTCCTTCCGGTCGGTGGCGGTGCCGCGATCGAGTGCATTGTCGGTCTCCCGCTTCCGAAGCCGGGCGATGCGAACTATGACAACGAAGTGAACTCCGACGACTTCGACCTGCTGGTGGCGGCGTTCGGATCGGTGCCGGGTGCAGGCAACTGGAACGCGTGGTGCGATTTCAACTTCGATTGCAACGTGGATTCGGACGATTTCGACATCCTCGTGGGGAACTTCGGAGGCTAATCCATGCCCGTGGAAGGGTCCCGCGCGATGCGCGGGACCCTTCTTCTTTGAGCTTGTTCACGGGTCAGCGTTCCTCCACCTGGATCGTCGGAGCCGCTTCCGCCGCCTGGGCAACAGCGGATTCGAGTCGATGTCGGAGCTCGTCTTCGGAGGTTTCCAGGCGATTCCGGATGCCCTCCGCTACCGCATGGATCTGGCGGTTGCGGGCCGCGCAGAATCGCGAGACCACCGTTCTCGCCCCGAAGAAGTTCAGGGCCGCCCACCCGGCGATCGCAGCTGTCCCCAGGGCGGGCGCAAGGTGCAGGATCGAGCCGCCGATTCCGATGCCGATGAGAGTCGGAAGGGCGCCGAGGATGTGCGCGAGAAAGCCGATGCCCTCGAGGCGGGATGTGACCGTCACGAGGACGCGACCATCCGACTCGCGGACGGTGACCGTGGTCTCGACGAGTCCGCCGCCCTTGCCTTGCCATTCTCGGGTCGCGCCGCGCTGTTCGATCAGGCCCTGCTCGCCAAACTCCTTTCGAATCTCCGCGACGATCGCCTCCCATTGGTCGTCGGTGCACGTCCCGGCAAAGGCGACCTCGCACTCGGAGTACAGCGGGCCGCCGAAGAAGCCCCTGCGGCTCGGCGACGCGTTGCCGGCGCGGACCATCGCCTCGTCGATGGCCGCATCCGCCAACCCCATTTCGCGCGCGGCCGTGCGGAGCTCGTCTTCTGAGATCGCCCCCGCCTTGATCGGCGCATTGCTGCTGCCTTGGATCTCGGCCGCGGCCCTGAGAATTTCTGCCGTCTGCTTTTCCGAGAACCATCGCATAGCCCTATGATGACGGCTCTCGGTCGCGCGGGCAGAACATCTGGAGCACTCCGACGAGCTGGTAGCCCAACTGAGGATAGAGATGGGAGCCGGCGGAACTCGCGAGCAAGACGCTGGAGCGCACGCCGCGGTCTCGATCGTGGCGCAGGAGCGCGCTCATCAGCGCACGGCCGTATCCGTGCCGACGGTGCTCTTCGGGAACGTAAAGGTCTCCGACCCAGGCGTCGTCGCCCACAAGTTGGCTGTGCACCCAACCGTAAGCGTCCTGCTCGGTCCAAATCGCGAATTGGGTGACGGACGGATTCCATCGACGCGGACGCCACGCGCCAACCGGGATCGTCGCAAACTCGCCGGCCGAAGTCACGATCCGCACGGGCGGATCGGAATCGAACACCGGAATCTCCCGAGAGTCGTGGGCGTACGCCCACTCCGTCGCAATCGCACGGTAGCCGAGGGCTTTGAATGCGGCGCGACGAGCCTTGAGGTCCTCGTCGGGGCCGACGACATCACAGAGGAAGTGCCATCCGATCCGCGCGCGCTCAGCGGCCTCGACGGTGGACCTCGGGTCGGTACCGCACGCGAAAATCTCCGTCTTTCGGCCTCGCTTTCGGGGTGGCTCGTCCCGGAGGACCCAGATCGGTCCCACTCGAGTGGCAACGTACGGGTACGTGCGGCTTTTTCCCGTCGAGATCGCGAGGACCGCGACCTCGACGAGCCGTTCAAGCCCAACGGGTCGATCAGGCCTTCTTATAGGTGCCCTTCATCATCGGGTTCCACTTTTCGCCATCTTTCATCTCCAAGAGGAAGCCGATGCCATTGGCAGCTTTCGTGTAGGTCGCCCGCATGATGACCTTGCCCATTCCGATGACCTCGGTTTCGCCGCTGGTAAGGGTGAGAACGTCACCTTTCCAGTTGCCCGTCATCCGCATCGGATTGGCTTCACTGCTGTCGAACCAGAGGCCCACCCACTCCTTCTTCTGCGGATCGTAGGTGAGCATGTTGAGGCCGTTCATGGTCATGCCGGGCCCCATCGAGTACTCGTGGTCTTGGATGAGAAATCGTCCTCCGACCGCCCACCGAGAATCGATCTTGACTTTCATCGTGGACTTCTCAGGTCCCATCCACGCGTCGAGGTCCGCGGTCCACTTGCCTTCCATGAACTGTAGCTTCTTGAGCTCCTCAGTCGGGATCGGGTTGAACGTTTGCGCGTTGGAAAGCACGGTCAGACCACAAAACAGCGTGACAAGCATTGATCGTCTCTTCATGTTGCGACGATACCCGCGCCGGGAACCTCTCACTGGGACGGGCTGTGTATAGTGGGATGATGCGTTGGTTGCTTGTCTTGCTCGGGTTGATAGGTGGATTGCCGGCCGTGCCCCAGGAGCGCGTGGATTGGCGAGATCGGTGGACTCCGGCCGAAGTGATGGTTCCTATGCGGGACGGCAAGAAGCTCCACACGGTCTACTTCGTGCCGAAAGGCAAGCCGGGTCCGTTTCCCATCCTCCTGGAGCGAACGCCTTACGGCGCGGGATCGGCCGCCAGACCCCCTCAGCGTTCCAACCCGAAGATCATGGAAGCGGGCTACATCCTTGCGTTTCAGGACGTACGGGGCACAGGCGACAGCGAGGGCGAGTTCATCGATGTGCGGCCGACCCTTCCGAAAGGAAGCCCGGGGATCGATGAATCGACCGACACCTATGACACGGTCGACTACCTCATCAAGAACGTCCCCCAGAACTCCAAGCGGGTCGGTTTGTGGGGGATTTCCTATCCAGGCTTCTACGCAGGTGCCGGGGCGATCCGCAACCATCCCGCCCTCAAGGCGGTGTCGCCCCAAGCGCCGGTGAACGACTGGTTCCTCGGCGACGACGTCCACCATCGGGGTGCGTTCTTCCTGCAGGAGACGTTCGACTTCATCGTGTTCTTCAACGTCCCGCCCGGGGGCACGGCGCCGAGGATCGACCGGCAAGGGAAGTCCGCGTATCAGTTCTATCTTGATGCGGGAGCGCTCACCAATTACGAGTCCAAGTTTCTTCAGGGCAAGATTCCCTACTGGAAGGAGCTCATCGACAACGATACGTACAACTCCTATTGGAAAGACCGTGCGTTATGGCGTGCTTTCACCGACGTGAAGTGTGCCGTGCTGACCGTCGGAGGCCTCTTTGACAAAGAAGATATGTGGGGAGCCTTCAACTTGTACAAAACTTCCGAAAAGCAGAACCCGGGAACGCCGAACTACCTCGTCATGGGCCCTTGGTCGCACGGGCAGTGGGCCGGCGGGGGAGGCAGCTCGCTCGGCGACTGGACGTTCGGGGCCCAAACGAGTCGCTGGTATCAGGACAACATCGAGTTTCCGTTCTTCGAGCGCTACTTGCGGGGCAACGACGCGGTCCCAGCACCCGCCGAGGCGAACATCTTCGAGACGGGAGCGAACACTTGGCGGACGTTTGACGTCTGGCCGCCCAAGGGGCTGACGGCGAAGTCGGCGTACCTGACCGCTTCGGCCGGACTGGATTGGACCAAGCCCGCCTCCGAAGGCAGCGTCAAGTATCGCTACGATCCGCAGAAGCCGACGCCGTACGTCGCAGACTGGCAGACCAGCCGCCGCGCCCCCGGCGATTGGCTCGCTCGGAATCAGAAGTTCTTGGAAGGCCGAGCCGACACGGCGACATTCCGGATGGAGCCGCTCACCGAAGACCTTCGGGTCGCGGGACCGATTGAGGCCGAGGTCTGGATCACGACGACGGGAACCGATGCCGATATCGTGGTCCAGGTGCTCGACGAGTATCCCGCGGACTCGGGCGAGAAGAACGCGCGCAATGAACCGCTTGCGGGCTCGCAGTTGATGGTCCGCGGTGAGATCATGCGGGCGAAGTTCCGGAACTCTTGGGAGACACCGGAAGCGATCACGCCCGGCAAGCCGACTCGTGTGAAATTCGAGCTCAACGACATTCTCCACACCTTCAAGAAGGGCCATCGGATCGTGGTCCGCATCATGAGCGCGTGGTTCCCGATCGTGGACCGGAACCCGAACGCCTTCGTGAGCCGCGCTCGGGTCAAGGACAGCGACTTCAGGCCTGCCGACATCCAGGTCCTGACCGGCGGATCCACGGCGAGTCGCATCGAGTTCGGCACCTTGGGCCCATAGCGACTCAGGTTCAAACGAGTGCGAAATTCGAAGAAAATCGCAGATTTTTCGAGCGATGGATACCGACCATATCTCCGGCTAACCCGGGCTCACGCCTGATTTGCCCGGGATTTCTCCGGCTCCTTGGGTTTGCGTTTTCCCCATCCTGGTCCGGTACCTTGAGGGGCACCACACCGCAAGAGGAGGTTCCAAATGCGATATGGGAAAGCGTGGGCCCTGCTGATTGGGCTCTTTTTCCTGAGTTCGTTGGGTGGACACCAGGCGATCGCCACGAGCAGCCGCACGGCCACAATCGTGGAGACCAAGGCGATCCCGTACGAAGTACGATACGAATTTAGCCGGGGCGTAGGCGCCGGACGCATCAAGCGTGCATCGGATGGCACACCGGGTTCGATCAAGCGGACCTTCGAGATCGTGCTCGATGGCGAGAAGGTCGTTTCGAAGACTCTCGTCGATACCGTCCGCACGGAGCCGATCCACGAGGTCTATCACATGGGTCCGAGTGGGTTTCAGGCCAGCCGTCACAAGTCGTTCCGACCTCATAAGGTCAAGACGATGAACGCGACGGCGTACGACCCGTCGGCAGGCCGCAAGAACCCGACCTTCCGCACGGCCACTGGGCGTCGCGCCCAATTCGGGGTCGTGGCGGTCGATCCGCGGGTGATCCCGCTGAACACACTCGTGTTCGTCGAGGGATACGGATTTGCGATTGCCGCCGATACCGGCGGTGCGATCAAGGGCAACAAGATCGACCTCTGCTTCGACTGCGGTCGGCAAGCCCGGCAATTCGGACGCCGCCCCGTCCGCGTCCATATTCTCAAGCCGGTCAAGTGACCCTTACCGACCCCACCGTCTTGCGACTCCTGCTGGAGCGCCACGGCTTGCAGCCGCAGAAACGGTGGGGTCAGCACTTCCTGACCTCCTCTCGAGTGGTCGATGCGATCGTCGATCGGTTTGCCGGATATGCCGGCATCCTCGAGGTCGGGCCGGGTCCCGGTGTCCTGACGCATCGTCTCTCACTCACGGCCACGAAGCTGATTGCGGTCGAGGTCGACCCGATCGCGGTCTCGGCGCTCACCGAGACGGCCCCGACCGCCGAGGTCGTCCAGGCCGACGCGCTCTCGATCGACCTGGAGGGACTGTTCGCGCGTCTGCCCGAACCGAGAGGCCTGGTCTCGAACATGCCCTACAACATCACCGGCCCGCTGGTGACGGCTTTCGCCGAAGCTCGAGCGGGATTCGGTCGAGCCGTCCTGATGATGCAGCGCGAAGTCGCGGTGCGCATCCTGGCTCGCCCGGGAAGTTCGGACTTCGGATCGCTTTCCGTCTACCTGCAGAGCCAGTTCGCGATCGAGCGGGTCACCGACGCCCCGCCGGGGTGTTTCTATCCGCCGCCGAAGGTCGAGAGTGTGGTGCTCCAACTCACCCCTTTGGTGCACGGCCACCCGACGGACCTGGAACGGCTGTTCTTTGCGGTCGTTCGTTCTGGCTTCCAGCAGCCCCGCAAGACCCTTGCGAACAACCTCGCCGGGTTTCGCGGTCTTGGCCGGGAGCGGGTCGAGCAACTCCTCGAACATCAGGGGTTCGATCGGCGGGTGCGTCCCCACCAGATTCCGGTCGAGGCGTGGAAGGCGCTGTCGCTGGCGATCGCCGATGGGACGTGAGGAGGTCGGCGGGGGCACCCCGGAACGCCTGACGTCGGTACACTCTCCAGCATGGACTTCACCCTCACCCAAGAGCACGAGCTCATCCGCGAATCGGCCCACAAGTTCGGCCAAAACGAGATTCTCCCCGGCCTGCGCGAGCGCGATCGGGAAGCGAAATCGGATCGGGGGCAGCTCGAGAAGATGGGGAAGGCGGGCATGCTGGGGGTCGCGATCCCGGCCAAGTACGGGGGCAGTGACACCGACTACATCTCCCTCGGCATCGTCTGCGAGGAGCTTGAGCGCGCCGACACCAGCGCTCGCGTCGTGATGTCCGTTCACAGCGGCCTCCACAGTCTCACGCTCCTGCAGTGGGGCACGGAAGAGCAGAAGCACCGGTGGCTGCCGAAGCTTGCGACGGGCGAGCGAGTCGGGGCGTTTGGACTCACCGAGCCGAATGCCGGCTCCGACGCGGCGAACATCCGCACGACGGCGACCCGCGACGGCGATCACTACGTCCTGAACGGACAAAAGACCTGGATTTCGCTGAGCGACTACGCCGATCAGTTTCTCGTGGTCACGCGGCTGGCCCAAACCGACGCGAAGGCCCCCTACGCGGCGTTCATCGTCGAGCGCAATCTGGAGGGCTTCAGCAGCCGGGCACTCCACGGCAAGCTCGGCGTCCGAGCGGGCAACACCGGGGAGATCTTTTTCGACAATGTCCGCGTGCCCAAGGACTGCCTGCTTGGCGAGGAGGGCGACGGCTTCAAGATCGCGATGAGCGCGCTCGACCACGGACGATACACCGTCGCGTCCGGCTCGGTCGGGATCATCCAGGCCTGCCTCGATGCTTGCGTCAAGTACGCCAACGAGCGAACGGTTCAAGGAGAGCCGATCGGCAGAAAGCAGCTCGTCCAGCAGATGATCGCATCGATGGTCCAGGGCCGCGAGATCGGTCGGTTGCTGTACTACAAGGTCGGTTGGATGAAGAACGTCGGCCTGCGCCATACCCGCGAATGCTCACTCGCGAAGTGGACGAACTGTGCTGCCGCGTTCGATGCCGCCAACAAAGCGGTCGAGATCCACGGCGCGTACGGCTATTGCGACGAATTTCCGGTGGAGCGGTACTTCCGCAATTCACGCGGCGCGGTCATCTACGAGGGAACGCACGAGATCCACACCATCATGCAAGCCGAGTACGAGCTTGGATACCGCGAGGATCGGCCGCTGGCGCGGACGCTCCCGTCCTGGCCCGTTCAGTAGGACGGAGTTCGTTCAGCCTGCCGGCTCGATCGGAAGTAGGATCACGAAGTGGGCGCCTTCACCGATGGCGCCGTCTTCATAGATAGCGCCTCCGTGCGCATCGACGATGCCCTTCACGATCGAGAGGCCCAGGCCCATGCCTTTGACTCGGGAGCTGTAGAACGGGCGAAAGATGAGTTGCTTGCGCTCCTCATCGATTCCCGGTCCTTGGTCGGCGACTTCGATGGCCACGTAGCGTCGACCCGAGGAAAGGCTCGTTCGGCGAAGGTGCTGATCGCCGGCGAAGAGGGTCGCAACACGCAGGTGACCCTGTTCGAACCAGAGAAGCGAGTTCTCGATGAGCTCGCTGATCGCACGGCGGAGCTTGGTCGCGTCGACCTTGATCGTCGGTAGCGACCTGTCGAGGTCGAGATGGAGCGCGATCTCGCTTCGCTTCGGAAAGACCTCGCGGACGGTCTCCTCGACGATCTCGTTGACGTTCGCTTCCGAGAATCGGAGCTGGGTCGCGGTGAGAAAGTCGCGGAACTCCTGGAGGATCTCCTCGATCCGCGTCACATTCGTGCCGAGACTCTTCTGGAGGTCGCGCACCGCTCCCCAATCGACCGAGCGCTCCTCGAGGAGATGCCCCAATTCGTTGACGTCGCCCTTGAGGGCGAAGACGCGGTTGCCGATCATGTGCGAGCTCTTCGCGCTGAGTTCGCCCCATGCCGCCATCTGCTCGACGCGGATCGCCTTCTGGAGGCTGCGAATGTTTTCGAGTCCGGTCGCGACCTGTTCGGAGATCGCGACCAGGAGCCGCTCGTCGTCTTCCGTGAATCGGTTGTCGAGGTAGGGGTTGTCGGACGCACGCCGGAGCACGCGGATCGCGCCGATGCTGCGGCTGCGGTAGAGGATCGGCACCGCGAGATAGGCCGCGATCTGCTCCTTCGGGAACTCGAGGACCGAGCCCTTCCATCGGGGGTCGCTCTGGGGGTCGTCGAGCCGCAGCGGCAGTCCGGCCTGACAGACCCAACCCGTGCAGCCTTCACCCGCGCGGTACCCGACGCCCCCCACTTGGCTCTTGAGGGTCCCGACCGACCCACGGAGCATGAACAGCTCCCGCTCCGGGTCGAACAGGAAGATCGAACAGCTCTGGAATCGGAGCACGTCGCCCGCCACTTGGAGGACACGCTCGATCAGTTCTTCTCCGCTCAGAGCGCTGTCGAGGGCGCTGCCGATCTGGATCAGCGCCTCTTCTCGCCGCTCGATGTCTTCGCGTTCGATCACGACCGAAACGAGATCGGCGATCGTCTCGCAAAGGAGCACGTGCTCTCGATCGTACGCATTCGGCCGGTCGGATTCGAGGTTGACCACGGCGCGGATCCGTCCGTGATGGTCGTGGACGGGCACCGCGACCTCGCTCTGCGTCGAGGAGAACTGGTCCCGATAGCGGGGCTCGTTGTGAACGTCGCCGGTCACGAATGTTCCGCCCTTCGCGGCGACGAACGCGATGATGCCGCCCCCACTCTTGTCGGCGACTTTCAGGGTCTCGCGTGTCTCCTCGGTCCAGTCGAGCCCGGCCCCGTGCATGAGGTCGACGTAGCCCCGTTCGTCCACGCGGCCGATGATCACATTGCGGCTGGCCGTGATCTTCAGGGCTGCCAACGCGAGCGCATCGAGCGCCCGTTCTCCGGTTCGCTCAAGCGTCACGGTCCGGACGAGCTGAGCGAGGGCCTCCGGCGACAACATGACGCCATTGTAGAACGCGAGCCGTTCCCGGTGATCCGTTCGGGATCGACGCGGGGCGTTGCCGAGTTCGTCGCAAGGGGTTGCGCGTGGCACGCTGGATGCTCCCAAACTGGCGACTCATGCCTTCTCAACTTGAGCCAAAGGACGATTCGACCGACCGCACTCGTGCCCATGTGCTCTGGGAGCGCGATCCCGTCCGAGAGCGGGACCTGTCCCTGGATCGGGCGTGGCAGAGCGCTTGCCGCCACCGCGAATCGGGCGATACCGACAAGAACACGGCAGAATCCGCCGATCATTAAACGGATCGTGTTTCCAGCACGTCTTTCTATTACGGAGCGTCGCAAACGCGCGTATACTGGTGATCGATGATGGCCCTCAAACTCGCCGAGACATGGACCCGCACTTTCGCTCTGGGCTTGCCCGGTGGTACAGAGTGGATCCTTATTCTCCTCGTGGTGATTCTTCTCTTCGGCGCGACGAAGATTCCTCAGTTGATGCGGGGAATCGGCCGTGGCACCGGGGAATTCAAGAAGGGCCTTGAGGAAGGCCGCAAGAGCGACCCGCCTGGGGAGAATCAGGCATGAGTCCGACCAGCCTTCTTGCGTTTGGACTGCCGGGCGGATCCGAGTGGATCATCATCCTTCTCGTGATCCTCGTGTTGTTCGGCGGCACCAAGATCCCCCAGTTGATGCGCGGCGTCGGTAAAGGCATGGGAGAGCTTCAGAAGGGTCTCGAAGAGGGCAAGCGAGCGTTTCAGGACGCTTCGAACGAGGTGCGCACGGACCGAGCGGACGAACCCGTCACCGAGGTCGCCCGCGCCGATACCCCCCCGGAGACGACGTCGAGCGAGCCCCGTTCGCCGGTCAGCGGCACGGTTTCGCGCGACCAGCCGTCCTAGGCTCCATCGCTTCGGCATAATGGGGTCATGGCGGCCACCGATGTTCCCACCCATTCTCATCGCGTCCCCTTGCATGTCGTCGACCCCGAAATCGCGGCCCTGATTCAGCAAGAGGAGCGGAGACAGGAGCACAACCTCGAGTTGATCGCGAGCGAGAACATCGCGAGCAAGGCTGTCCGCGACGCGATGGCAAGCGTCCTCACCGACAAGTACGCCGAGGGCTACCCGGGCAAACGATACTACGGGGGTTGCGAGGTTGTCGACGAAGTGGAGAACCTCGCGATCGAGCGCGTGAAGGCGCTTTACGGTGCCCAGTTCGCCAACGTCCAGCCCCATAGCGGTGCCCAGGCGAACATGGCGGTCTACTTCGCGTTTCTCGAACCGGGGGACACGTTGATGGCGATGAACCTGGCTCACGGCGGGCATCTCACCCACGGCTCACCGGTGAACTTCAGCGGCAAGCTGTACGACATCGTTCCCTATGGCGTTCGTGAGGACACCGAGACGATCGATTACGACGCGTTCCACCGGCTGGCGATCGAGAAACGGCCGAAGATGATCGTGAGCGGCGCGACCGCTTACTCGCGGGCTTTCGACTTCCCGCGGATCCGGGAGATCGCGGATGAGGTCGGGGCGATGCATGTGTGCGACATGTCGCACTACAGTGGCCTGATCGCCGGCGGCCAGTACCCGAGCCCGATTCCGCACTGCCACGTCGTGACATCGACGACCCACAAGTCGATCCGGGGGCCTCGGGGCGGGATGATCCTATGGAACGACGAGGAACTCTCGAAGCCGATCCAGATGAGCGTGTTCCCTGGCATCCAAGGGGGACCGCTGATGCACGTGATCGCCGCGAAGGCGGTCTGCTTCAAAGAGGCGGCACACCCGTCGTTCCGCGACTATCAGGCTCGAGTCAAGACGAATGCCCAGGCACTCGCCGCGGCGATGACCGAGGAAGGCTTCCGGATCGTGAGCGGGGGCACCGACTCCCACCTGATGCTCGTCGACCTGCGCAGCTTCGGCGTGACCGGCAAAGTCGCGCAACAGGTGCTGGACGACGCCCACATCACCACGAACAAGAACAGCATCCCGAACGACCCCGAGAAGCCATTCGTCACGAGCGGAATCCGACTCGGAACGCCGGCGGTGACGACGCGCGGGATGGGCCCCGAGGAGATGAAGACGATCGCGTCGTTGATCGCTCGGGCGCTGAGAGGGCGCGAGAACGAGCGGGACGTGGCGTCGGTCCGGGACGATGTCGTCGCTTTGACGGCTCGATTTCCGATCCACGACGCTTGAGGTTGAGGCGTGCGGCGGTCGCGAGCCGTCTTTGGGAAGAGAGCCTCTTGCGGCTCGTGCGGTATCTTCATCAGTTCGAAATGGGCATTTTGCGTGGACTTGGGGTGGGAATCGCTTTGATTTCGGGGGCGGCTTGGGCCGCCCCGACGTTTCGGGCTGTCGGTTCGACCCTTTACGTCAACGAATCGCCCGTCCTGACCCTGAAGCTCGGTGTCGGGCGGGAGTCTCCGGGGGGCAGGGTCGCGAAGATCGCGGCCACTCTGCGGCAAGCGAAGTCGTGGACTCCGGTCGCGACCTCCAAGGTGGACGGTGATATCGTCCTTGCCGCCGGCGGCACGCCGGTCGTCCGGATCACCGCGGCGGAAGCGAGGGCATGGGACAAGCCGCTGCCGACCCTTGCCGGCAACTGGTCTAAGGCCCTCAAAGAAGCGCTCGAACTCCCGGCTCTCAGGGTCGAGGCGCGGGTTCTCCGGGTCGGGATCGGAGCCGAAGCGTTTGTGACCCTCACGGGAAGTGCGGCGGCGGGCGCCCAAGTCGAATCAGGGAATAGCGCCGTGTTCTCGGCGTCGAAAGCTCCGTTGGGGATTCGGCTCAAGGGGTTCAAGCGAGGCGGTTCGAAGCTGACGATTCGTTCGGAGGGCACGGTAATGTCCGTGCCGGTCGAGGTCGTGCCCCTCGCGGCCTCCTTCCCCCAATCCACTTCGGCGACGGTCATCGGTGATCCAGCGACGACCGATGCGATCGCGGGTGCGATCGAGTCTTCGGCTCAGCGGACATTGAAAACGGCCCCGAATGCAGTGGTGGAGGTGTTGAGCGTCTCCAGCGATGCGATCGGCATGGGGTCGACGGTGACGGTTCAGGCGCGCGTCCGAGTCACGGCACCGAACATGTTTCCGTCGGAGGGAATCGTCCAGGCGAGGGTTACGAACCTCTCGCTCGCGCTTCGACGCGAAAGCGAACTGTGGTACTGCAATTACCCCGAGAACGTCGTCTCGACCGGAAACCTCTTTGCGGCGGACCTCCGCGAAGGCGCCCCGGCTCGGATGCTCTACCATCACATCAATCAGACGCGGCGTCCCCTGGTGATCCAGGTCTTGGCCAAGAACCCCTACGATACGCCCGTGAAGATCGCGATCATCCCGGGCGACGGCCGCCCCCACACCGATCCGGTTCGCGTCGGGCTCGATGCGGGGGAGCGGTTCGTGCGTGGCTACCTGACTGGTTCAGGCGAAGTCGTGACGATTCCCGCCGGGAAGACGATCCCGATCGCGATGAGACGCCTCGCTCCCGGCGAGACGATGAGCGGCCTCTGCTACCTGCGGCTCCTACCGGGCGGACCAAGCCGGATTCCGATGCGGACCGACGCCGTCGAAGTCGACTCGATCGACAAGTCATGGATCGCAGCGTCGCGGACCGAACGGCCCTGGGGCCGGGCGGTGGCTCGCGATCTTCGCTCGAGCGAGCTCGGAGCGCTCGAGTCGAGCCCGTACATCTTTCCCGAACCGTTCAAGGAGGTCGACAGCACGTTCCAAGTCGGGGGCCGGTTCCAGTTCATTCGGGTCGGCCAGAAGCCGATTACGAGTGCGGACGATCTCAAGCAGCTGGACGGAAACTTCGGCGTGATCTACACGGTGCGGACGCGAATCGAAAATCCGACCGAGAAGGCCACGCAGGTCGAAGTCGTTTTCGAGGCGAGCGCCGGATACTCGGGTGCGATCTTCGTGGTGAACGGGCAGTACCAGCGCGCCCCACTTCTGATGTCGAAGGCGGAATACGTCGTACGGAAAGTGACGCTAGCTCCCGGGGCAGCCCAGGATCTCACGATCATGACGATCCCACTTTCCGGCAGTAGCTATCCGGCGACGATCACAGTCAGGCCTACCGGGGTCGCGCTGTTCTGACCCTCGGAGAATCCCGGTAAGGTTGCGCGTTTCCTTGGTGACCGCGGGCCTGGGATCGGGTCGTCGGGGCCGGCCGCATGTAGAATGATGGCGTTGGGTGCCTGAATCCGAGAACTTTCGACCTTCAGGCGCGCTCTAAAAGGTGAGTTCGTCGTCGCGCTCGGGCGCGACGCGCCGACCTCGCTTCGATTGGATTGGAGGTTCTGTTTGAACAGCTTGAGCAAGTTCGTTGCCGTCGTTGCCGTCTTCAGCGCGGGCATGGCGATCTCTTCGGCGCAGGTGCGTCCATTGCATCGCGTCAGCAAAGGCGAAGAGGCGGTCCCCTTGCGCATCGCCCCGATCGGCCCGGGTCTGCAACTTCGCGGCCCTTGGCGCGACTATGTCGAGAACCCCTCGATCCAGGTTCCGGTGTGGCAGGTCTCGTACGACTCCTACGAGGGCGACGCCGGAGGGGTGCCGACCGATACGATCTATGGTCCGAGCCTCGGTCTCGGAGCCGAGCGCTGGTTCCTCGGCGACTTCTACCACAACCCGTTTTCCGCCGACGACTGCGTCCTGGCGCCGGGGACCGGCGGGAAGGTTGCGGAGCGCGTGCAACTCGGATGGTTCTGGAACCCGATCTCACCCGAGCGCATGCTGATTGCCGTTTACGTCGCCGACAACTTCGGAGCCACCGATGCGGGCCCGTCGTTCGGCTTCGAGTACTCCGGCGTCCTCATCGACTACGGGGTCGTCGCCGCGAGCACGGCGTACAAGCGATCCGACGTGAAGCTCAAGGGTCTTGCCGGAGATCCGCAGGTCGTGGCTCGAGAAGGCGTTCTCCCACTCCCGTGGGACGGCAACGGCGCGATCGTCATGCAGATTCTCACCCTCGACGCATTCAACAACCTGGTTCCGGCTTCGACCGCCCAGCCGATGCTGTGGGGAACGCGTTGGGCCTCCAACCCCGATTACCCCGGAACCAACCCGAGCCGTTCCGATCGGTACAAGTGGGACGATGACAATCCGACCGATCTGATCCACCAGACCGGCGCCACCGGCGAGCGGTACGACTATGACTACGGGATCGGCTCACCCCCGCGGATTCTCAACAATATGGTCGCTCTCTTCGTCGACCAGAATGCCGAGTACATCGGGGGCACGATCGACTTCCAGGACATCAGCCCGACCACGACCCGACCGATCAAAACCGCGACGCTCGAGATCCGACAGAGCGGCAACATCGTCGATCTGTACACGGTTGGGATCAGCGCATCCGGCCAGTTCCAGGTTCCTGCTCCGTCGACGCCGGGCGTTTACGAAATCTCTTGCGTCGACTCGACGTTCCTCCGACGGACGGTCGGGCCGGTCACGACCACCGGTGCCCCGGGTGTGCGCTCGGTCGGCCCCATGACGATGCTCAACGGCAACATCACCGGCGACGATCCCGGGACGATCGACTCCGACGACTTCGATCTGCTCGTCGCGGCGTTCGGATCGAACCCAGGTTCGGGCAACTGGAACATCTCTGCCGACCTCGACCGCAGCGACCTCGTCGATTCAGACGACTTCGACATCCTGGTGAAGAACTTCGGGTTCTCCGGAAATCCGTAGAAAGTCGCACTGTTGCGGGCCGAGCCGCGCATTCGCGCGGTCCGGCCCGCTTTGTTTCAGCCTCGAAGCAAAGCAAGGAGCTGCTTGACGAAGAACTCGCAATCGGTGACGAGGCCGACGGCTTGGTGGGTTCCGCGGTCTGTCAACTTGATCACGGTGTCGGCGTCGCTATCCACACAGTAGGTCTTGACCGAGGCAGGGAGGATGTTGCCGGTTGCAACGCTATGGAGCGTCGTCGCAACCATCAGCGCAACCCCCACGCCGCCCAGATGAGCGCGCATCGCGTCTTGAGCCCGAACGTTGTCCGTGATGACGTCGGGAAGGGGACCATCGTCGCGTATCGAGCCGCAGAGCACGAAGGGAATCGGTTGCTTCACACACGTGTACATCACGCCACGGGGGATGAGGCCTTGCTGTACCGCGGCCGCGATCGAGCCGGCGCGGCGAACGCGGTTGATCGCGCGGAGATGGTGGGTATGGCCATGAGGCACGCTCCGACCCTGCTCGAGGTCGACCCCGAGCGACGTTCCGAGCATCGCGGCCTCGATGTCGTGGGCGGCCAGCGCATTGCCTGCGAACAGCACGTCGATCCATCCCAGCCGGATGAGTTCGGAGAGTTCACCCGCGCACCCGCTGTGGATGATCGCGGGGCCACCGACCAGCAGCACCTTCTTTCCGTGCTCCTTGGCGGTACGCATCGCGGCCGCGCAGTGGGCGATCATGCGCCCCTTGGGGCGCTCGCTGCTGACCTCGTTGGCCATGAACCGGAATTCGTCTTCGTCGCGCTCTTCGCTTTCGTCAGGGACGACGCGGACGCCGTCGAAGCCGACGACGAATTGGTCGCGAGCCCGGGCGGCGTGCATCGGCCGGGTTTCGGCTCGCCAGCGGTCATGGTCCTTCCAGACGCGGATGCCGCAGTCCATTTCGATGTTCTCGACCTCAAGCCACTGGTCCTCGATCCGCACTTCGGTCGTGAAGTTGGTCGTTGAATAGAATCCTTCGGGGAGAACGCCGTCCACGTCGGCTTCGGCGATTTCTGCGTTTTCGATCGAGAATTCAGCCCCGAACGGTCGACACGCGGAAAGGGCTTGGCCGAGATCGTGGGCGTTCGAGGCTTGCAGGATCAGCTCGATGAGCGAGGGGTCGGTGCTGTTTTCGCCGATTCGAAACTTCTTGACCTGGAATCGGACTCCGTGGGCGTCGAGGGTGGAGAAGACCTTGTTCAGGGTCTGCTCGTCGATGAGATGGCCTTCGATGGAGATCCGTTCCGTGATCACGGGTCTATTGTGAAGGGTTCAGGCGACGCGTTTTTTCACCACAGGCGCATCGAACGCGGGCGTGCCACGATGGAGACATGACGAACCTCTCGATCGCTCAAGCCGCGACACTTCGTCCGATCTCGGAGATCGCCGAGGTCGCCGGGATCGACGCCGCCGACTACGAACCGCTCGGGCGGTCCAAGGCGAAGCTCTCGACGACCGGCGTCGAGAGGTTCCGGACTCGATCCTCGAACGGGAAGCTGGTGCTCGTCACCGCGATCACGCCAACGCCGTCCGGAGAGGGGAAGACGACGGTCACGGTCGGACTGTCCCAGGGCCTGCGCAGGATCGGGAAGACGGCGATCCCGGCCATTCGCGAGCCGGCACTCGGGCCGGTTCTCGGTAACAAGGGGGGCGCTTGCGGTGGTGGATATAGCCAGGTGCTACCGATGGAGGACATCAATCTCTTCTTCACCGGCGACTTCCCGGCGATCTCGGCAGCCCACAACCTGCTCTCCGCGATCCTCGACGCCCGGCTTCACCACGGCAATGATCTCCACTTCGATCCACGGTTTCCGACGTGGCCGCGGACGATGGACATGAACGATCGTGCGCTGCGCGAGATCGTGGTCGGGCTGGGCGGTACGGCGAACGGCTATGCCCGCGAAGACGGCTTCGTCGTGACGCCGGCGAGTGAAGTGATGGCGATCCTGTGCCTCTCGAGAACGTTACAGGAATTGAAGGAGCGGTTGGGCCGTTGCCTCGTCGGCGTGACGATCAAGCGCGAGCCGGTGTTCGCTCGTGACCTGAACGCCCATCACGCCATGACGGCCCTCCTCCGTGATGCGATCCGGCCGAATCTGGTCCAGACGATCGAGGGCGGACCCGCCCTCGTCCACGGCGGACCTTTCGCGAACATCGCGCATGGGTGCTCGACGATCATCGGGACGGAGTGCGGGCTCGGATTGGCCGAGTACACGATCACTGAGGCCGGATTCGCTTCCGATCTTGGGGCCGAGAAGTTCCTCAACATCGTCTGCCCGCTTCTCGGTCGGGGTCCGAACGCGATCGTGTTGGTCGCGACGATTCGTGCCCTCAAGCACCACGGCGGGGGCGATCTCGAAGTCGGCTTCGCGAACCTTCAACGCCATATCCGGCATCTCACCCAATACGGTCCGCCGGTGGTAGTGGCGATCAACCGCTTCGTCGACGATACGCCCGAGGAGACCGAGTTGGTCCGGGCTTGGTGCGAACGGGAAGGCGTGCGGGCCGTCCCCAGCGATCCTTGGAACTCGGGCGGCCCCGGCTGCGAGGAATTGGCCGCCGCGGTGGCCGAGGCAGCCTCACGGCCCTCGACGTTCGAGTCCCTCTACAACGATGCGATGACCTTCGAAGACCGGCTTCAGACCGTCGTGACGCGCGTCTATGGCGGGGCCGGGTTCGAACTCAGCGAAACAGCGCGCAAGCGTCTCGAATGGACCGAGAAGCACGGATTCGGGAAACTGCCCATCTGCATGGCGAAGACCCCGGCCAGCTTTTCCGACGACCCGAGTCGGTTCGGCGCCCCGGAGGGCTTCACGATCCACATTCGCGAGCTGAGGACTTCGATCGGGGCCGGGTTCATCGTTCCGGTCTCGGGCGAAATCCTGCTGATGCCCGGGCTTGGCAAGGCACCCGCAGCCTTTCAGATCGATGTGGACGCGGCGGGGCGAATCACGGGGCTCTTCTGAGCGCACCGCGTGATCGAGAAGAGCACGCCTTGTACAGACTACGATGGGGTGCCGAGTGGGTTTGAAGAGCGGATCGTCGACACCTTGCCCACCCACCCCGCGCAGGCCGGCTTAGCCNNCGCTCCCGCGTCGACGATCCGGCTGAGATTCTCTGCGGGAACTGGTTGTAGGTTCTCGGATCGGAAGTGATACCCAAGTGACGCGTCTTCGCCCTCCCTGCGATCTAGGGGCATGACAGCCGAGGATGAGCCTGCCTTCGGGCCGGTCCAGTGAGCGCCGCGGGCGGGTGGGCAAGATCGGTAACACCGTGCGTGAGACTTCGCGTATGGAATTGCGGTCAGGCGAGATCCGAACCACCTGCTCCGCAGAAACCTCGACTTGGTTCAAGACGAGGAAGTCCAACACTTAGGAACGGCCCACCTTCCGGGGTAGACCATAGGGACAACCGGACACGCTCGTTGGTATCTTGGCTAGCCCCTATGCGCAGAGACCTCGAACCTTTGACAGGCGCGGTGGTATGATCCAGTGACGGGCCGCTGGGTCGTCTGCGTCCCGCTCTCCGACGACCCAGGCCCCAGGGCACGGATTTACAGCCCGTATGCGTCTTGCGCTGCAGACCGAAGCAGTCAAGGCGTCGGAGAATCCGTGAGAGTTTCGGATGAGATGGAGAAGGACGAGAAAAACGCGATGAAGGGCTTGCCCCTGAAGACTATGGCCTTCCTGCTTCTTCTGGTAGTCACGTTCTTCACGTCCTCCTGCCGGCAGAAGGAGGTCTACACGATGCTGTACTATGATCTGAAGAGGCTTGGTTCCTTTCTCGCCGATAATGAGGCGATTGATCTCAACTCCAAGCCCTTCACCCAAGACTCCCTACGAATGTGCCTTGAGGACCGAGAGTTTGTCGAACAAAGCTCTGCCGCAGGGACACTGTCGTCGTTGAAGCGTCTCCGAGACTGGAAAGTCAGATTCCATACCGTCGACGATCCTTCCAAGTGGAAGCACAAACCCCCGGACGCAGTCTTGATCAAGGTGGACTGGTCGCCGAATCCGCGAATCAAGGCGGTCACTTACGACGGCCGTATTGTCTCCACTCCCTAGATGGCTGTCGGGCTCCTTACGTGAGGGGAACCCTGCTTCGGAGCCACCTCGCCCCTCTTGACGCGCATGGAATCATCGTCTCAGCAGGAATTCAATCGTCTCTTGATCCGTAAGCAGCCACGGCCGGAGCGACTGGACCGCGTCGAACACCGATCCGTGCTGGACGGCGTCTCTCTACCAACGCGTCGGGTTCTCGCATTTCCTCGTTTAGGTTCGATGACTTCGAACCTCGGCGGGGGGCCGCTCGTTCGGAACCACGTGTGGACTTCTCTCCACTTCAGGAATTGCAATTTCTGGTTTCCAAAGGAGTCACCCAATCTCCTGCTCGGTTGCGACTTCCGCAAGACAAGACTAATCGATGTCGAATTCCGCAACATTGATTTGGACCTAACGATGTTCCCGATCGACGACGATCCGATCGCTTTGCCAAGAGGTCCCCTGGACTGGCTGGAGTGGGGCGCACTTACGGGTCACACTTGGTTTGCAGAGCAAATGGCTAATGTGTCGGGCACGCCGACGATCACGAGGTTATCGGAACTTCGTCCAGAGTTTTCCGACGATGACATCCGAAAGCTCGCAGAGGTTGCTGCAACAGAGGCACGGCGAACGTAAGTAGCCGTATCTGCTACGGTGCGATAAGATCGCCAACGAAGACGGCTCGGGGCGGCAAGGGTTGGGCGGGGCCAATGTCTACGACAATGCCGGCAATCCGACCACCTTGCGCGGGATTGCGGGCCTCACCTACAACAGCGATACCCAACGAACGCCATCCGCCAACCAGTGGGCTTACGATGGAAACGGAAACCCGACCTGGTATCGCGGAAGGGAGTGTACGTACGACGTCGGCGATCGCCTTGCGAGCATGCGTCAAGGCAACAGTTGGTCGATCGGCTACACGTATCGCGCCGACGGCCTGATGGCGACTCGCGCCAAGACCGTCTACGTTTTCAACTCCCGTACCGGGCAGTGGACCCCGATGGGTTTGCCACCCGTGCGCTTCTATCACGACGGTGCCGAGCCGCTCTTCGAAGAGAGCGGACCCGCCAATGCGCCGACCATCGCCGCCGTCAATGTTCGCGGCCCGGACGGTCTCGTGGCGCGCAGGCAGGGTTCGGCTTGGACCTACTACACCTTCGATCAACAGGGCAACGTCTCGCAGCGGCTGAACGCTTCGGGGACGGTGGTCTCGAGTTCGGTCTACGACGCTTACGGCGCAGAGACGACCTCCGGCACCGCGCCCACGGATGCCTGCGGATACAACGCGCAGTGGGGCTATTGGCTCGATCGCGATACGGGCTTGTACCTCTGCCAGGCCCGCTGGTATGATCCGGTCACGGGCCGCTGGGTCACTCGCGACCCCATCGGCTACGCCGGTGGCGCGAACCTGTATGGATACTGCGGCGGCGGACCGGTCGGTTGGACGGATAATGAGGGCCGGTACGAGGTGCGCCTAGGATGGCATCAGGTCTGGGGGGATACCTACCATGCCTTTGTCCTGGTTACCGATAATGATCCAAAGTCCAAGACGTACGGATGGACCTGGGGCTTCAGCGCAGGTCCCGAGAACCATGGAGCGCAGTCTGCGACCAACCCGGGGCGTGTTATTGACAAGAGTGGACAGTACAACGAACGACACTATGACAGCAGACGCTGGCATCCAGACCTATCAAGCTGGCCGATTTCTGTGAATTGTGAGCCCGTAGCACCACTCCTCCGATTTTTGCGGAATGTTCGCAAGACGATTCAAGATACGCCATGGGAGTACAACTTGTTGCACGGACCAAACTCGAACACATTTGCCCATGCCATCGTCGATAGCATTGGCGTTCACGATGGCTCTCCTGTCAGGGGGAATGCAAACCGAGTCATCGAGGACCTCAGGCAACGCCGAGGATATTCGTTTCCCGGTTGGAAGAAGTGGCAGTAACGCGCAAGATTGTGGTATGGACGTCTGGCATCTTGCTTCTTGTTGCCGGCCTGCTTGTCTTCTTTGCTACGCAGTCAGACCCGGCTGATCTCTGGGTCCCTTGTATTGGCAAGCAACCAAGCGAGTGCCAGGTACCGGCAGGCTTCCATCCGATCGCGCGTCCTTGTCCTGATTACATTGATTGTACCGTCGGGGAAGGCAAGACCGCCTATGGCTTTAGTGTTCGCATGAACAGTTCCACTCCCATTTGGTCGTCGTCGCAGTTCGCTGTGATTGCGGTGGATAGGACCGGGAAGATTGTCAAAGTCTACATTCGCCGAAGGTATGCAAGCTTGTAGGAGCACCTTGAATAGCTAGAGCCGAGAGCTAGCAGAATGCTTGGTTCGTCGACGCAACTGCTGATTGCTTCGATGGCGAGTTCGACCGCCTCAGGGCCGTTCCCACTATCATTCGATGGTATCCGCTCACGGGGCGAAGTACGAAGGACCGGTTGATTCGGTCACGCAGACCAATAGGGTATCCAACATCGAAGAGCACGAGCGCCAAGCTGGCTTCGTGCCGCAAGCAGGGTTCGACCTGGACCTACTACACCTTCGATCAACAGGGCAACGTCTCGCAGCGGCTGAACGCTTCGGGGACGGTGGTCTCGAGCTCGGTCTACGACGCTTACGGCGCGGAGACGACCTCCGGCACCGCGCCCACGGATGCCTGCGGCTACAATGCCCAGTGGGGCTATTGGCTCGATCGCGACACGGGCTTGTACCTGTGCCAGGCACGCTGGTATGATCCGGTCACGGGCCGCTGGGTCACCCGCGATCCCATCGGCTACGCGGGTGGCGCGAACCTGTATGGGTATTGCGGCGGCGGACCGGTTGGCTGGACGGATCCGATAGGTCGCAAGCCATTAGTGATCGTGCGAGGCGATATGAAGGGTGGCCGAGATATCTCTCGATATGCCGCGAAGATTATCGATGACTACGTCTACTATTTTGGAGAGGATGATGTCGCGGTTGTTTCAAATGCCGAAGAAGCATACGAGGAGCTCTCAGCGCCAGATGCAACAGGCTTGGTCTCCATAGGGCACAATGCAATTGATGAGCCAGGGCCATGGTACCCAGACGTAAACACCGCGTTCGACACGGAGTACGGGGATCGTGTGGATCCGCACGAGATCGGCAGGCGTCGTGGCAAGAGAAAACTGGCGTTTATAAATCTTACGCTCTGTGACTCGCTTGCCGAGCCGGCGACAGCTGCCGCTTGGAAACGGCTCACGAACGACCTGCGAGGCTCGTATGGCCCACTTCCCATTAGCTGGTATGCCTGGGGTTGGACTACTCTCGATCAATACCCACCGTCCAGCTCGACGAGGCCCCAGCAAGCGCCCAGCCCCCAGGCGCTTACCCCTATTGGAGCGCGTAGGGGGAGTACCGGAAACCTCATTTGGGACTAACTATGGACAAACGGACTCGCTTGTTTCTAACTTGGCTAGCTATTGTTATTCTTCTTACGAGCCTGGCTTGCACTATCGCCGTGTCTGCGGGCCTCGTTGCGCTCCTGCCGGTACCGTTAGGCCGGAACAAGGCATTGGGGCAGCGCTCGAACATCATCGGTGCGATCCTCTCTTATCGGAAGGCGCATGGATTGTGGCCCCGTACTTGGAGCGAGGCAGCAACCATGGATATGCGGTACCAGAAGATCCCGGCGCAGATCACCCTGCTGAGCGAATCTCTGAAGAAAGCACGGTATCGAATCGAGCTGCACGGAACCGTGATGGAAAATGTTGTCAATGTCAAGTGATTCCCGAGTATTCTCGCAGTAACTCGGAGCGCCGATCTCCGGGAAGCGAAGAGGGTACCCTGCTCGGAAACACCTCGCTTCACTTGACGAACATGGAATCACCATCTCAGCTGGAATTCAATCGGCTCTTGATCCGTAAGCAGGCACGGCCGGAGCTCCTCGATCGCGTCGGACACCGACCCGTACTGGACGGCGTCTCTCTACCAACGCGCCGGGTTCTCGCATTTCCTCGTTTAGGTTCGATGACGTCTGATCTCGGCGGGGGCCCACTCATCTGGAGACATACTTGGAAGTCACTACACTTTAGGAATTGCAATTTGAGCGAACTGACGCTCATGAGTTGCGCTCTCTCGGACTGTGTCTTCGAACACTGCAATCTTGCCGGCATTGGCCTTTGGGGGACACTCGTGCAAGATTGCCGATTCGAGCATTGCGACATGCCATCTTTTGGCTTTGGAGGCATCAATATTTCCAATCCGAAGAAGACCAATCGCTACTCTGGCATGGTGATCACAGGCGGCTCAATGAGAGGCTCATTGTTCTCTTGTGAACCTGTAGATCGTTGCAAGCTTCTTAATTGCGATGTGCGTTCCGTGAACTACAAGGCAGCCATCTTGACGCACTGTGTGTTTGAGGGAACGCTTCAAGACGTGATCTTCGAAAGGCGCTCTCGATCCTTCCCGAAGAAGCCCCCCAATCTGCTGCTTGGTTGCGACTTCCGTAAGACAAGGCTAATCGATGTCGTGTTCCGCAACATCGATTTGGACCTCTCCATGCTTCCACTTGACAAGGATCTGATCGTCTTGCCAAGAGGTCCCCTGGACTGGCTGGAATGGGGCGCACTTACGGGTCACACTTGGTTTGCCAAGCAAAGGGCTGATGGCTCGGGAACGCCGACGATCACCAGGTTATCGGAACTTCGTCCAGAGATTTCCGACGATGACATCCGAAAGCTCGCAGAGGTGGCGGATCAGACGCAAACGTAGAACGCATCGTAATGAGTAAAGTAACGAAGAGCTTCGTGGTCATAGCATTGATTGCCCTCGCTGCTTGTTGCACCTCTCTTTTGCTTGTCGACTGGCATCTACACCGCTATGTTCAAGTAAAGTTGGAGTGCAGAGCTGTTGCCCATGCGTTCCTTGTAGCCGAGAAGCGAAGGACAGGCAAGTGGCCGACTTCCTTCGAGGGGGTCAATAGGTATGAAGGTAATCCCCGATTCGCGTCGCTCGAAGCCATCGACCGCCTGGGAGCTAGGCTCGTTCCAATGTCCGAGCCGGACTCGCAAGTCTTCCGTTACCAATTGAGATATGAGAAGATTGGCGAGGTTTCGCCTGTGTTCACGATAGACATGGCGCTACTAGCATCTACAACGTCCAATGGCGCTACGGGCTCGATCGCGATGCGGCCTAGTTCATCGTCCAGGCGCAAAGGTATGATCTGTCACGGACGGATTTGGTTGGCGGGCTGAGCAACATGCGTACCGTGCCTGGAAGGTCACCCACATGAGACGTGAGGGACAGCACTAAACGACGGATAGGAGCGTGCCATCCCGGAATCTCAATTTTCCGGGCGGTGTGTCGTGGCTTGAGAAGCGTGTGGACCTGGAGATGGCTGAGTGCGGGGCCGATTCTCTCTTCGGTCTCATACGACGGAAGCAGTCCTTTGATACCGGTACCGTCTATATCACGGTCCCCTTTGACTGTCCTGAGAGCATTGTCCTGCAGGAACTTCATTCCCAACCGTTCTACGAAGACCACTCAGTGGACTACAACCCCCAGTTACTTCGAGAGGTGTACATGGTCGAGGCAACGAATTCAGCCTTCCGGTCGCTGGTTGAAGTCAGCGATTGGTGGATCTTGACTCAAGAAGGCAGGCAACCAACTGGGTATGAGGACCAACGGCTTTCGAGGCCACCTGAGTTTGAAGTCCGTGGCGTCCACTATCGCTTCATCAATCGACAGTTTGACGAGGAGACCACGTGGGATGTCCTCAACGATCCGGTGCCTCGTTTCCGTGTTCTCGCCCGGCCACCCGTTAAGGCGACATTTGACCAGGGTATGCTGGAGGAGATGGCCGATCAGGTTGAGTGCATCGCACTGAGCATTTTCGACTACTGTGGGTATCTCGTATGGTTTCCACATCGCACTTGAGCGCATGCGTCCCCAGCAGAAGCGATAGCCGTGACGTCCACGAGAGTGTTGCTGTCAGGGGGAGCGCAGACCGAGTCATCGAGGAACCAAGGCTACGCCCGGGATACACGTCTTCAGGATGGAAGAAGTGGCAATAACGCGCAAAGTTGTGATTTGGACCTCTGGCATCTTGTTTCTCGTTGCCGGCCTGCTTCTCTTCTTTGTTACGCGGTCAGACCCTGCTGATCTCTGGGGCCCTTGTATTGGCAAGCAGCCAAGCGAGTGCCAGGTACCGGCAGGGTTCCATCCTATCGGCCGCCCTTGTCCGGATTACATCAATTGTACCGTCGAGGACGGCACGACAGCCTATGGCTTCAGTGTCCGCATGAATAGTTCCACTCCCATTTGGTCGTCGTCTCAGTACGCTGTGATTGCGGTGGATGGAACTGGGAAGATTGTCAAAGTCTACATTCGCCGACGGTATGCAAGCTTGTAAGAGCACCTTGAATACCTAGAGAGGAGAACTAGCAGAATGCTTGGCTCGTCGACGCAACTGCAGTTGCTTCGATGGAGAGTTCGACTGCGTCAAGGCCGTCCCTCTATCATTCGATGGTATCCGCTCACGCGAGCGAAGTACGAAGGACCGGTGAGACCGCAAGGGTTGGGCAGGGCCAATGTCTACGACAGTGCTGGCGCCGCAAACTTTCCCTGTGCTGCGCCGGAGAAAGAAGATGTCCCCGACCTTCTGCATTCCCCAAATCAACGGTACGTCGACTGGTACAATCGTGAAATGCGGTACCCAGAGCAAGCTCGATGCCTAGGTGCGGAGTGGCTTCCTGCATCTTGGCGGGCAAGTGCGTTTGGCTACAGGCAGAACCCCTACGAGCAGCAAGCAGAAGAACGCGCCGCCGCGCAACCCTTTGGAGTTCGCAAGCCACCGTTTGGGCGCAATCCCCTCTTGTCTGGTGTACCCTGGATCGCTCCAGATCTCCCAGGGAGGAATGACGCGTAATGATAGCACCACTCCAGACGAGAGTTCCAGCTCTTATCTTACTTTTCCTTCTGACTCTTTGTTGCTTCGTGTTGTCCTCATGTAAGAAGCAATATGACCTGTGCCTCGTGAATTCGACCGGCAAGGACCTCTACCTGGCGGAGGAAGAGCGGCTCCGCCCATTGCCCGCACACAAGGTGACTCTCTTCAAGAATATGCTCGACCCTGATTCCTTAGGACCCATTTCGGTGCTTAGGAAAGACAAGAGTGTGTACAAGGTGATCACAATTCCTGATCAGGGAGCCGCGTTCGTTTACAATGATCATGCCTACATTATCATCATCGACTAGAAGCGGTGAACTATGGAAGCCGATGGAGCAACGCCCCCATGGTTTCCATGATGACGGTGCCGAGCCGATCTTCGAGGAGAGCGATGGTGGCGGAACACTTGGGGAAGGAATGGCGAAATCCTGGCTTGATGTATGGTATTGGGTGGTTGTCGGGAAGTGACCATTCGCAAGTGGCTTACCTTGCCAAGTTGCGGTCGAGCGGACGGTTTGGAGCGGCTAGCTGAGACGCTTCCGGAAGGCCGCGCCATTGAACTCCTCTGCATCGCGATGTCAGACTCATCCTGGTATGTACGCTGTAGGGCAGCGGAAGTCGCTGCGTCATTTCCGGTTCCGTGCCTAATATATCGGCTAGGTCACTCAGCCTCGCATGATGTCTCATGGCCGGTTCGTGCTTCGGCAGTCGAAAGTCTTTCTTTCGGTCCGCCGCAGAGGGTTTGGCGTACGATCGCCAAAGTCCTTCGGACAGATTGCAACGCCCACGTTCGGGCCTATGCGGCGATTTCTCTGGCCTTGACAGGAGTGCAGTGTGCTAAGCAGATTCTCCAGGACAGAGTTCGCGCGGAGACGTCTTGGCCTGCCCCCTTTCGTGAAG
>DKKT01000008.1 GCA_002455425.1 Chthonomonas sp. UBA6659
GGTGAACTTCGACTTCTTCATGGGCTCCTCGTGTCAGTTTGGACGCAGAGACTCATCTTACAGCGTCTTCATTTTCGGGGAGCAGACCAGTCTGTCGTGGCTAGCTCTAGTACTCTCTTCGCGCTCTTGCTCCTCGGGGAGTCGCAGTGGGCACCGAAGTTGGCGGTGGGCCTGACTTCGCCTCATCGCTGTGTTCCTGATGTTGCATTATTACGTATCACTGAAGCCATCCTTGAATGTCCTCTGGAGTCTCATTCGTTGCATGGGTTGATTCAAGAGGTCTCCCTGGCCGTACCCGCGATGACTCCTACTCTGTCGCGAAGAAGGGGTCTATTCGAGTTCTTCAAAGCGCTAAAGGAGAAGTATCCTGATGTGTACAACGCTCGACGGGATGACGTGCACAAAGCCGTGATCGTGGTCAGGGAATGGAACCTTCGAACACGCTCGAAATCAGATGACTGCCACTCGATCGACTAGCGAGCCGGTTCGCGGCCCGGGCGGTCTAGTGGCGCGCAAGGAGGGCGCGACCTGGCTCATGTTTCCGTCTCACACCATGACTTCGGCGTCCTCCACCACAGGACCCGAGAACTGCTCCTCGTGGAGTGCCGCGTAGAGGCCGCCTTTGGCCAGAAGTTCGTCGTGCCGCCCCCGCTCGACGATCCGTCCGTTTTGCAAGACCAGGATCAGATCCGCGGCGAGGATGGTGGAGAGCCGATGGGCGATCGCGAACGTCGTGCGCCCGGCCATCAGGGCGTTCAAAGACTGCTGGATAAGGCGCTCCGAAGCCGTATCGAGGGCGGAGGTGGCCTCGTCAAGGATCAAAATACGCGGGTTCTTTAGGATCGCGCGGGCGATGGCGACCCGCTGCTTCTCGCCGCCGGAGAGTTTGTAGCCTCGCTCGCCGACGACCGTGTCGTACCCGTCTGGCAGGCTCGCGATGTGGTCGTGGATGGCGGCGGCCTGGCAAGCGGCCACGAGGTCGTCGTCGGTCGCGTCCGGCTTCGCGAGGAGGAGGTTCTCCTTGACCGTGGCGTGGACAAGATACGTTTCCTGGGTGACGGCTCCGACGAGGCCGGAGAGGCTTGCAAGGTCGATGTCCCGCACGTCGATCCCATCGATCGTGACGCGGCCCGCGTCGACGTCGTAGAGGCGGGGAATGAGGTAGGTCAGCGTCGTTTTGCCGGCTCCCGACGGGCCGACGAGCGCCACAAGCCGACCGGGGCGGGCTTCGAAGTCGATCGCCTCGAGCGTGTGCTCCTCCGACTCGGGGTTGTACTTGAAGGATACGTTCTCGAACCGGACCTCGCCCGTCACGTCCGTTGGCCCGAGGACCTTGGCATCGGGGCGGTTGGCGATCTCTTGAGGCATGTCGAGGTACTCGAAGATCCGATCGAAGAGCGCCATCGAGCTCATCACTTCGACCTGGGTGCCCATGAGCCCGGTAAGGGGAAAGAACATCCGTGTCTGGAGCGCCGTAAACGCCACGAGGGTGCCGACCGTGATCATGCCGTCCCCCCGGGCGCCCAGCCAACCGGCGAACCAATAGACCAGCACCGGCGTGAGCGAGAAGACCATCCGGATGAGTCCGAAGAAGACGTACTGGATGATCTGGTTCTTGATCTGCCAGCCTGCGAGCTTCTGATTCTCGACGCCGAAGCGCGCCGTGACGCGGTCGCGGCGGCCGTTCGTCTTGGTGAGGAGGATGCCGGAAACCGAGAGCGTCTCCTGCATCATCGCGTTGAGTTCGGCGGTCTGCTCTTGGGTCCCCTTTCGCACGTCGCGCGCCCAGTTGCCCATCCACTGACCGAAGAGGGCGAAAATCGGGATGACCGCGATCGAGAGGAGGGTCAGCCGCCAATCGAAGATGAACATGGCGATGAGCGTCGAGAGGACGATCGCCGCGTTCGACAGCGCGTCGGTGAAGGTGTTGCTGACCACGTTCTGGACGCCGCCGACGTCGCTGATCAACCGGGACTGGATTTCGCCCGTTCGGGTTGCGGTGAAGAACCGCAGCGACATGCCCTGGAGGTGATCGAACAGCCGATTGCGGAAGTCGACCATGATCTTCTGCCCGACGACCGCGCTCCAATAGCCGTACAGGAGGGTGAGGCCGCTCGCGACGATCGTGACCGCGACGGTCAAGAGCGAATACTTGGCGATGACGCCCAGATTCGACTTTTGGAGGCCGTCGTCGATGATGATCTGAAGGAACCACGGGGGCAGCAAGCCGAGGAGCACGCCGACCATCACCGTCGCAATGATCACGAAGACCATCCCGCGGTACGGCTTGAAGGCAGTCGCGACCCGCTTGACGGTATCGGGCTTCAGCTTTTTGGGGGTCTCACCCCCACCACCTCGCATCATCGGGCGGCGTCTCGGCGGGATGAGTGGTCAGCGAACAGCACGATCGTATCCTAGCACGAGGCGCATGCCCGCAAGATTGCGACGTCGCTCTCGTACGACTCTGCCTTCAACGGACCGAACGAGAAGCGCATGAAGTTCGCAAGTGGCGAGGCCGGTCCTCGGCGCAGCATGTCGCAGAGTGTGCCGGGAAGAATCGCGGCCTCGTGGCGGAAAAGACGCTCGTTGAACGCTTCGGCCGAAAGCCCGCCGGGCAGGCGGCCCCAGTGGTAGAAGCCCCCCTCGCCGGTGTAGAGCTCGAAGCCCAGCTCGCGCAGGGCGATCTCGTAGCGGCGGCGCTGACTGCCGAAGAAGGCACCGACAGCGCGGCGGGCGCGAGCGACGCGGGTCGGTTCGAGCAGGCCCGCGACCGCGATCTGAGACGGCCGCGCGACCCCGCCCATCGCGATGCTCGAGAAGTTGCGGAAGATCTCGATGTTCGCCTTCGAGGCCACGACCCAGCCGACCCGCAGACCGGGAGCCTGGAGCCCTTTGGTGGCGGCGCTGACGACGAACAGGTTGGTATCGTCGATGTTCGGGATGTGGCGCATCGCGCTTTCCGGTTCGGGCTCGTGGAAGAACTCGTACGCCTCGTCGATGAGGCCGCCGCGCCCGGGCTCCGAGCACCACTCGACGAGCCCCTTGAGCTGGTCTCCGGTCCACGTCACCCCGGTAGGATTGCATGGGTTGCTCTTCACGACGAAACCGTCACCGGCGGCTCGGTAGTCGTCGAGCGTCGGTCGGAATCGGTTGCCGGGATGGCTCGGGATGAGAACATGCTCTCGGCCGAGCAGCTTCAGCGCGTCCCAATAGGGTGTGTACTCGGTCTCTTCGATGAGCACCCGCATTCCCGGGTGGAGGAACGCCAGCGTCGCGTAGATGCCCGGCCGCCCGCCGGCGAAAATCGCGACGTTATCGGTCGTGATCCGGGCGCCATAGAAGTCGTTGTAGTAGTCCCGGACGGCGGTGAGAAGCTCGATGCCCCCCGTCGCCTGCGGGTACTTGAGGTCGGCGTGGGTGAACTCGATCCGCGTCGGGATGTCGGGCCCGTCCGGCAAAGGCGTCGTGAGTGGAAAGCCTTGCGCCCACGGATGGGTTCCCTCGGTGCCCATGTACTTCCCGGTCGCGTCGAGGAACTTGAAGAGGGTCTCGTAGACGCCCATCGGGGGGAAGTAGGTTAGCACCGAGTCGATCATGGCGGATAGGATGGCACGGCCCCCGGGTTCTTGGCTTGGCGGCTCGGCTTGAAGCGAAGGAGCAAAGGGCGCGCGGCACCCAGGGAAAGGACGGCCCGATTCAGGATGTCACGCGAAGTCTTCCCAGGATCGCCGTCAACCCCTGAGCGCCCTAAGCCGGCTCGATTCGGACCGCGGTCAACTTGAACTCGGGCGCTCCGGTCAACCGGTCCCGAACCCGGCTCGTCACGCGATTCAAGAAGACCTCCTTCGAGTGGAACGTCGCGAAGACTTCGCCCCGGCGTACGGCGCGATCGAGCCGAAGCGGCAGTTCCGCCGAGCCGTAGTGGGAGACCACCCGCACTCGCTGGCCCTCGGCCAGACCGAGTCGGGCCGCGTCGTCGGGGTGCATGTCGAGGGTGTCGGTCGCGCGGAGCAGGTGGTTCTTCGTTCGCTCGGTCATCGTTCCGGCGTTGAATTGGTAGAGCGTGCGCCCGGAGTTCATGAGGAACGGGAAGTCGTCGGACGTGATCTCGGGGCTGGGCACGTAGTCGATCCGCTGGAGCGCCGCGCGTTCGCCCACCGGGAAGCGCTCGCCGTGGAGCATGGTGGTGCCCGGGTGGTCTTCCGTCGGGCACGGCCACTGGAGGCCGCCTTGCTCAAGCCGAGCGTAGCTCATACCCGCGCCCGGCTTCCAGACTTTGCGCACCTCCTCCCAGATCGCCGCAGTGGATTCGAACTCGAAGCCGCGTCGATGGCCCATCGCCTGTGCGACCTCTTGGATGATCACCCAATCGGGCTTCGACTCCCCGATCGGTTCGATCGCCTTGCGCACGCGCTGAACACGGCGCTCGGCGTTCATGAACGTCCCATCGCGCTCGAACGAGCTCGAGGCAGGCAGGAACACGTGCGCGAAGCGTTTCGCGGTCTCGTTCAGGAACAGGTCTTGAACGACAACGAGGTCCATCGCTTCGAGGCCGGCTTGGCTTTGGGCGGCGTCCGCGCTCGTGAAGTAGACGTCGTAGCCGATCGCCCAGAGCGCCTTGAGGCGCCCTTCGGCGGCAGCTGCGAGCATCTGCATCAGGTGCATGCCGGGGTCTTCGGGGATCGTAGCCCCCCACACCTGGCCGAACTGCTCGCGCCCATCGGCGATCGAGACGAAGCCGGTGAGGTTGCTCGGCTCGCAGCCCATGTGGGCGGAACCTTGCACGTTGTTCTGTCCACGAAGCGGGTTGATCCCGCAGCCCGGCTTGCCCATATTGCCGGTGAGCAGGGCGAGGTTCACGAGGGCCATCACGCCCTCGGAGCCTTGAAGGTGTTCGGTCATGCCGAGCCCGTGGAACGCGATCGACGGCTTGCCCGTGGCGTAGAGGCGCGCGGCGGTGCGAATCGTCTCCGGATCGACTCCGGCGAGGTCGGCGGCGCGCTCGGGTGTCCAATCGTGGGCGAACGCTCGGAACGCGTCGACGTCGTCGACGCGTGAGGCCAGCCACGCCTCGTCTGCGAGCCCTTCTTGGAGGATCACGTGGGCGATCGCGTTGAGCACGGGAACGTTGGTGCCCGGACGCAGGTTCACGTGCACCGTGGCGAGGTGGGCCAGCTCGATCCTACGGGGGTCGATGACGATCAGAGTCGCGCCCGCGAGGACCGCCTGCTTGATCCGCTCTCCGACGATGGGGTGGTTTTCGGTCGGGTTGCAGCCGATGACGAGAACCGTCTTCGCGAGTTCGATGTCGTTGTACGAATTGGTGGCGGCACCGGTGCCGAGCATCTTCTTCATCGCGGCCGCGGTCGGTCCGTGGCACACCCGCGCGCAACAGTCGACGTTGTTCGTACCGAGCACGACGCGGGCGAACTTCTGGGCGAGGTAGTTGTCCTCGTTCGGAGCGCGGGCCGAGCCGAGCACGCCGACCGAACCCGGGCCGGTGGCATCGAGCGCCTTCTGAAAGCCGGTGGCGACCGCGGCGATCGCCTCTACCCAGGTCGCAGGCTCGAGCACGCCATTGCGCCGGATGAGGGGGGTTGTGACGCGGTCGCGGGCATGGACGTACTGGTGGGCGTATCGCCCCTTCACGCAGAGATGACCCTTGTTCACGGGGGCGTCGAGCACCGGCTTGACCTGAACGATCTGGCCGTTTTTGGTGCCGACCGAAAGCTCGCAGCCGACGCCGCAATACGGGCAAGTCGTGCGCGTCCATCGATCGGCAAGGCCGAACTCAAGCCGGGTCTTGTCGATGAGGGCGCCGCTCGGGCAGGCGTCGATGCAGGCGCCACAACTCTTGCAGTCGCTTTCGGCGAGGGTGGGAGCGTGAGCGCGGACCCGCGTCTGTTGGCCGCGGCCGGCGATCTCCCACACGAACGATCCTTGAACTTCGTCGCAGATCCGAACGCAGCGGTAGCACTCGATGCAGGCGGCTGGGTCGAACTGGAAGTACGGATTGGTGGCATCGATCTCCCTTGCCTTTCCGTTGCCCTTCGCGGCGATGCCAAAGTCGGTCAACCAGCGATGGAGCGGCTTCTCGGGCACGGCTCCCACGGCATCGGCGGGGTACGGGCCCGCGTACAGCTCCAGCATCGAACGCCGGTACGCGTCGAGTTCGGGGTCGTCGACCACGATCGCGTCACCCTCGTGGACGCGATAGGCGCAGGACGAGACGGGGCGCGCGACACCTTCGATCGTGACGAGGCAGAGGCGACAGGCGCCGGTCGGCTCCAGACGCGGATCGTGACAGGCGGCGGGGATGTCGAGGCCTGCGGCCTGGAGGGCATCGAGGGCACTCGCGCCCTCGGAGACGGAGATCGGACGACCATCGACGCGGACTTGAATCATGCTGAAGCCTCCACTTCTTACGACGTCGGCTTACAGCTCCATGCTACCCGCGCCGGCCCAGAGGCCACGCCCTGGGTCGGATGACGCCGGCTCCGCCTTCGGCGGCCCCAGCGGAATCCGACCCCTTGCCCCGGCGCGGGAGCGACTCGGCGTGGATGCCGGCCGGGAACGCTCGTATCGGTGTGTCGCTGATTTGTTTCGCGACGATGAGCTTGCTCCTCGGACGCCGCATGCACGCGTCAAGGCCCCGCCGATCCCGATCCGGATCGGCGGGGCCTCCTTGGGTGCGCTACTGCCCGACGGTGAAGGCGACGCCGTTCAGGAGGAGGAACTCCCCGCGGATCTCGAGCGGGATCGCGAGCTTCGGCTTGCCTTCCGGCGTCACGACCAGCATCGGCTTGCCGCCCTGGATTTCGACGGTCCAGCGGCCGCGGTCCTCGTCGGTCGAATCCGAGATCGAGCTGAATTCACCGGCGCTGACGAACGCGGTGCTCCGGGTCACAGCGAGGAATGTGCCGTCGGCGAACAGGGTCACGGAGCGATCGACGTTCGTGCCGGCTGAACCGTTGAGGCTGTCGCTGTTCCCGGTTTTGCTTTGCACGAGTCGCTTGCCGGAGAGCGCTCGGATCCACTCCTTCGCGTCACCGGTGACAGGGGCGCCGGCGCCGGGAGCCGAAACGGCGGTGCGGAGCGAGGCGGCCAAACTGAACAGCGAGGGGTAGATGGTGTCGGCCATCGATTCGGGAACGATCGCCATCAGACCGAAGCGCTTCCCGCCGCTCACGACGGACCAAAGCTGGGCCTCCATCGTGACGCCGTCGAGCGAACCCGAGTACTTGGCGAGCATCCCGAGGGGGCCGTCGGTCTTGAAGCTCAGGACGTCGCCCTTGCGCTTCCAGGTTCCGAGCTGGGCCATCAGCTCGTCGTCCTGCTTCTGGAACGAGGCGTCCCACGAGGCGGCGGCCTTGCCGGCAGCGTCGCCGCCGAGAAGGTAGAGCTCATTCGCGGTCTGGCCGGGGCGCTGGAGGACTTGAAACGTGCCGGAGGTCCTGACGACCTGCCAGCCGGCGGGAAGATCGGCCTGGAATCCAAGACCGTTCGAGATCGTGGTCGACGACGGGACCTGGGCGAAGGCGCTGACTGCGACGAGAGCGACGAGAGAGAGGGTGAAGATTCGAATGCTGAGCTTCATGATCCGTTGGGCGAGTTCGCCCCGCCCAAGGATCGTGATTTGCGTCACGGTTGAGCGGAACCCCGCTTACGGGAAGCTCATCGGCGCTCCAGACGTCCCGAGGGTGTATCCCAGCAGTACGAGCGACGCCTGTCGCGGCTCGAATGGGACGTCGACCTGGAATTCCTCGCTGTCGCGCGACAGCACGACGACTTTCTCGACCGGAGTGTCGGCCGGCTTGCCCGTGACGCGGATCGCGAATCGCAGACGATAGTTCGACGTGCCCTTCTGAGCCACCCGCACGAACGCCGAGTGCTGCTGCTCCCGCCGGATCTTGTCCGCCTGAACGATCTCAAGCCGGGGGAAGACGGTGCCATCGACCCACTGGCGCCAAAACCAATCGAGGGTCACGTTGGACTCCTTCTCGAAGTACGGGCGGAGGTCGGCCCACACCGTGTCCTTGCCGACCCGGTCCTTGAGAATCGCGCGCAGGCCGGCGAGGACCTTGTCGAGTCCGATCTCATGCTCGAGCATGCGCATCACGGTCGCCCCTCGATAGTACGTCTGACCACCGAACCCGTGGGCCACGTCCATCGCCGAGAGCGGCACCGCCACATCCAGTCCCCGCAGCCCCTGCTCCAGAGTGCCGTCAGCATTGCGGCTGTAGAGAACGCTGTCGACATATTGCGTGACGCCCTCGTTCCAGGTGTCGCGAACATACGCGCAGGGCGCGATGCCACCGAACCAGGTGTGGCCGAGTTCATGGGTCACGAAGCGCGTGGTCACGGTGCGGTTCAGGAGCGTGTAGCTGCTGCTTTCGATGCCGTAATACGTGTCGGCGTCGAAGCACTCGTAGCTGGGGAAGGGGAACGGGACGAGGTTCTGCTCGAAAAACCGGGATCCATCCGCCATCTTCTTGACGTCGGTCTCGCCGCGCGCTTTGTCGACCGTTCCGAGATGCCAGGCACGGAACGTCTTGCCGTCCTGCTTGAGTTCGGCGGCGAGCTTGTAACGGCCACCGATGATCTTCGGGTAGCTGATCGGGAGATCGCAGCGGAAGGAGGCGGTCTTCTTCGATCCGGAGACTGCCGGTGCCCCTACCGGAACCCCTTCGGAGCGGATCTCCCAATCGGACGGCCCCGTAGCGGCGACCTCGGTCGTGTGGGGAAGTCGGGCGATGCTCGGCAGCCACCATGCCGTGAGATAGGTCGCTTCCGGCGTGATCTTGTCTTCGGTCGGCGAATTGACGACCCCGTCGTATTCGAAGGTGACCTGGGTCGACGTCGGCTCGCCGTAGAAAACGACTAAGCCGCCGGCCTTCACGACCGAACCGGGCGACGGTGTCGGCACGGTCGTCTCGCCGGCCGGGGTGATCGGGACGGCCTTGCCGCCATCGCGTACCGCCTTGAGGGTGAACGGAGAACCGAGACGCATCACGAGCGAGGCGGTGCCTTTGTCGAGTTCGACGTCGGTGGCGACGGTCACCCGGTTTTCGGCCGGCGTGAAGTCGGCGGTCACCTTCTGGTGTTTGATCCTCCAGCCGCTCCGCTCCCACTCCGGGATCTCCTTGCCAAGGCGCAGGCCACTCCCGGTTCGAACGAGCGGGTACACGATGTCGCGATCTTCCTCGATGTCCTGCCGGGTCCAGACGATCGCCCAGTGTTCGCCCCACTTCGTCCAGCCAGGCGGTGCCGGAATCACATTCACGCGGAAGTTGCGCAAGCCGCCGCGCCGGGCGGAAGCCTGCCAGAGGTAGGCCGCGTCGTCGGCCTTCGCGAATTGCGCGAGCACGCGGTCGCGGTTGCCGCTGGTGATGGCCAAGCGGACGGCTTCGAAGGCGGCGGTGGCTTCGCTCGCAGGCTGAGCGAGGATGGAGAGCATCACGGGGAGGATCACAACATACGGGACGAACGGCGCACGGCGATCGTCACCGCGAACTGCGCTCCGCGTCTAGAATGCAGGCATGAGCGGTGCGCTGTTGGCGGTTCTGATCGGGCTTTCGCCCCAGGGCGGGTGGCAAGACCTCTACGAGAGCGGCCTCGGCGGGTTCACGATCGTTCCGCCGCTCAGATTTGGGGTGTGGCCCAAGGAGGAGCAGGGCAAGGAGACGGCCGAACTCGTCCGATTCACCAGGCGCGACGAGGGGAAGGTCGCCCGCCTGATCCTGTACCGCTTCTCGAATCCGAAGGGCTTGACCCTCGAGCGGTGGGCTAAGGATGGACGCTACACCTGGGTCGCCGAACTCGCCTACGAAGAGTCACGGTTCCAGGAGGTCGATTGGCTCGGCGCCAAGGCGTGGGTTCACGAGTTCCGGTTCGCGACCGGCGGGATCGACGGCAAACCGCGAGATCGCTTCCGGGCGAAGTCGGTCCGGTTCTTCCGAGGGACTACGGGGTACTGGATCTTCTTCCACTGCCACGCATCGATGTGGGACGACGTCCTCGGCGATGTGGACGCCTCGATCAAGACCCTGAAGTTCAAGCCTTAGAACCAGTCGGGGATATCGAGTCCGCGCTTCTGCACGACGTCGCGCAGGAGCTTGCGACCGCGATGGATCCGCGACCGGACGGTGCCGATCGTCGTGTTCTGGCGATCTGCGATCTCGGCGTAGCTCAGCTCCTCGAGATCACAGAGGACGATCGCGACGCGATAGACCTCGGGGAGGTCCTCGAGGGCGTTGCGGAGCTCGGCGCTGAATTCGGCGTAGAGCGCTTCGGCTTCGGGCCCGGCGTTGGGATCGGCGATCGGAAGCTCTTGGACTTCGCCGTCGCTGGGGCTGACCATCGCGTTGAGCGACTCGGCCTTGCGGATCGGGTTCTCTCGGCGGCGGGAATCGAGGTAGGCGCGCTGCATGATCCGAAGGAGCCAGTTGAGAAACGGGCGTCCGGGCATGTATGAGTCGTAGCCCTTCCAGGCCTTGACGAGCGTCTCCTGCATGAGGTCCTCGGCCTCGGCCGAGTTGCGCGTGAGCTGCATCGCCATCGTGTACGCCCGGCGGCGCGTCGACTCGATCAGTGATGTGAATTCGCGCTCACTCGCGGCCGAACGCGGACTGGTCGATTCGATCGGATCCCATACAGTCGAGGTAATCATCGTGCTTCTTCCGGGCTGTGGCACTCCCCGCCACGTGCTTCCTATGATAGCGAACACCTCCCGAGCAATGCAAGTTCCCGGGATGATTTATTTTCGGAATAAATCATCGTAGGCTGAAGTGTGGAGCGGGCGTCAGAATGTCAAGCCATGGACCCAGTCAAGATTCTTGCCTTTGCCGGTTCGCTTCGCGCCGGCTCCTTCAACCGGAAGCTCATCCTCAACAGCCAGCGGCTCGCCCCCGAGTCGATGGAGATGGAGATCTTCGCCCTCGACGACATTCCGCTCTACCACGGAGACCGCGAGGAGCCCGAGATGCCGGCACCGGTCGTGGACTTCAAGCGGCGGATCGAAGCCGCGGACGGGCTCCTGATCGCCACGCCTGAATACAACTTCTCGTTCCCGGGGGTCCTCAAGAATGCGATCGACTGGGCCTCGAGGCCGGACGGCGGGCGGATTCTTGCCGGTAAGCCGGTGGCGCTTCAGAGCGCGTCCCCGGGTTGGGCCGGCGGACTGCGTGCGCAGCTCCACCTCCGTCAAGTGCTTCACTTCTTCCCGATGCGGGTTCAGTTCTTTCCCGAGGTCTGCGTCGGCCAGGCGCACCACAAGTTCGACGGTGACACTTTGACCGACCCCCTCGCGATAGAGAACATCACCAAGCAACTCACCGTGTTCGTCGACTTCGTGCGGCAGGGCCGGTAACGATCATAATCGGCTCGTGCAACGCGACGGGCGGATCCTGAGGCGGCTCGCCGGGCTGTTGGCGCTCGTGCTCGCGGCCCTCATCCTGCACATCGCGATCGGGAGTACCTCATCGGTCTCTCCCTGGGAGATCGTCCGACACCTGTTCGCAGGCCCCGGCGGCGATGGGATCGCGTCGACGATCGTGTGGGACATCCGGCTTCCACGGGCCCTCGGGTGTCTCCTGGTCGGGGCGACGCTGAGTGTCGTCGGGGCCGCGTTTCAGGCCCTTTTCCGCAATCCCCTCGCCGAGCCGTATGTCGTCGGCGTTTCGAGCGGTGCCGCGGTCGGCGGAACCGTCGTCGTGGTGGCAGGTCTGGGTGCCCTGGCCGCCGGGATGGCGACCCTGGTCGCCGGCTTCATCGGCGGTATGGCGTCGCTCGGCCTCGTGATGGCGCTCGCCCGACGCCGCGGAGTGATCAGCGTGCCCACGCTTCTTCTTGCCGGAGTCGTAGTGGCTTCCATGCTTCACGCCGTGCTCGTACTCGCTCTCCTCATGACCCAACGCAACTCCGAGGTTCTGCGCTGGCTGATGGGCAGTGTCACGCCGATGTTCTGGAGTCGGGTCGCGGTACTGGCGATCGGCCTTCTCGTCGGAGGCGCCCTCCTGTACCGCCAGAGCCGACGCCTCAACGCCTACGCGATCGGAGAGGCTGCGGCCCAGCACCTCGGTGTCGAATTGCGCTACGTTCGGACCATCGTGCTGATGGCAGGAACGGCGATGACGGCGATCACCGTGGGGGCATGCGGCGTGATCGGGTTTCTGGGGTTGGTCGCCCCCCACATCGTTCGGAAGACGTTCGGTCCCGACCTTCGGGTCGTACTTCCGGGATCGGCGCTGATCGGGGGAGTGCTGTTGCTCCTTGCCGACCTCATCGCCCAGCGAACCGTCCCCGGAATCGAGCTGCCAGTCGGGGCGGTGACGGCCGTCCTCGGGGCGCCCGCTCTGCTGATGTTGCTCAAGGCGCGGGAGTAGGCTAGGCCGGCACTGGTAGCACCCGTCCCGGGTAGACCGCCAGCGCATGGGCCAGGCACTCCATCGCCTCGCCGATCGCCTGGCGATTGAGCACATAGGCGATACGGACTTCGTCGAGTCCACGCCCTTGGGTGGCATAGAAGCCGGTCCCCGGTGCCATCATTACGGTCTTCCCGTTGTGCTCGAAACACTCGAGGAGCCACTGGCAGAACCGGTCTGCATCGTCGATCGGGAGTCGGACCATGGCGTAGAATGCTCCGTCGATCTTCGGACAGGTGACACCCTCCATCTGGCCCAGGAGTTCCACGAGCAGGTCGCGACGAGCGCGATACTCATCCCTCATCGCCTCGAAGTAGGCCGGCGGGGTCTCCATCGCTCCTTCCACGCCGATCTGCTCCAGCATCGGCGGGGCGAGGCGGGCTTGGGCGAACTTGACCGCCGCCTGCATCAGATCGCCGTTGTGGGAGGCGAGAAAGCCGATGCGGGCGCCGCACAGCGAGAACCGCTTCGAAACCGAGTCGCACATGACCGCATGCTGCTCCAACCCGGGGAGTTGGAGAACCGAGGGCATCTCGGAGCCGGTGTAGTTGAACTCCCGATAGACCTCATCGGAGATCAGGAACAAGTCGTGCCGGAGCACGATCTCGCGAAGTTCTTCGAGTTGCCCCTTATCGAAGATCGTGCCGGTCGGGTTGCTTGGGTTGCAGATCAAGATCGCTTTCGTACGGAGACCGATCTTCGCCGCGAAGTCGGCGGCGTCGGGGAGGGCGAAGTCGTCCTCGATCCGAGTCGTGAGGGGGACGACCTCGACCCCGCAGGCCGTCGCGAAACCGAGATAGTTCGCGTAGAACGGCTCGGGGACGAGCACTTGCTCGCCGGGGTTGAGACACGACATCATTGCGAACAGGACCGCTTCCGACCCGGCCGTCGTCACGATGAGCTCGTGGGGCTCGAGCTCGATCCCGATCGACGCGTAGTACCTCCGAACCCGATCGCGCAGGCCCTGGGTTCCGGCTGAATGGCTGTACTCGAGGACCTTGGGTCGTGCGCGGTCGATCGCGGCCCAAAACTCAGCCGGTGATTCGACATCGGGTTGGCCGATGTTCAGATGGAAGATCTGGATGCCGCGCGCCTTGGCCTGCTCGGCAAAGGGTACGAGTCGCCGGATCGGCGAACTGGGCATGGCGATGGCGCGATGGGAGATGGCCGGCACGGCCCTAGGTTACCTATTCGCCCTCAGCGATCCAGACGTGTGCCGCCCCTTGTTACAGGGCGGCACAAAGTGGGGACTACTCGTTCCCGCCGCCGCCGAGCATATCGGTGAGTTTGTCGCCCAGCCCACCCGGCAACTTGTCGGCCAGACCGGATGAGGCGATCCAGCCCGGGATGTCCGAAATATGATCCTTGATGAAGTCGGCGACCTTCTCTGCAGTGGCCTGATCGAGTCCGACCTTGGCGCTCAGCTGTTCGATGAGCTGTTCCATCAGTGCGTGACCACCCTGGGAAGGGTCTTGGCGTGCTCGATCCAGGACGCCACTTCGTCGTCACTCGGGACGCGCCGCACGAGGCTCTTGTCCTCGTTGATCGTCACGAGCTTCTCGTGGAGATTGGCGGCGTTGCGCTGGGCGAGCTCCGGGACGGAGTCGACGCCGGCCGCCTCGAGCAGGTCTGCGTACTCCGATCCGATCCCCTTCACGCGGTCGAGATCGGCGCGGTTCACCCACTTAAGGATGAGGGTGTCGCTGATCCCGGTCTTCTCGACCAACGCGGCTCGGCCCTCGCGGGTCGCACCTTGTTCGAGGAGTGCTTCGACGGTGCCGACGCCGGCTTCGTCGAGCTTCGCGGCGTACCCCTCTCCAATCCCTTCAATGTCGGAAATTCTCGCCATGGTTATGGTCCTCCAAAAAACTCGAGTCTTGCTCCAGAGGAGCACACGTCAGAATACCAGCGGCCATCGTTATCATAATGTCAGCGATGGCGAAGCGAGCACGAACGGCGGCGCGGCGTGAACCGGGTGTCTTGCTGATGCGTCAGGCGACGAGCTTGTTCGAAGACGAGCGCGTTCGCGAGGAGTTCGTCCACGCGTTGCTCCACGGCATCGGGCGCGAACATGCGATCATCGTCCTCGAGGACAAGCCGGAACTTCGGGTGCTTCCGAGGCAGGGCGCGGCCTCATGGCAGCCGGATTGGGTGATTCGGATTGCCGCCGACTTCCGGGCCGCCAAGCATCCGCTCCATGAGAAGGGAGCGTTCTACTCGCTCGACTTCTCCTCGGTCTTCTCGGCGTCGGCGATGCTCGCGATCGCTGACCCACCGCGAAGAGTGCTCGATCTTTGCGCGTCGCCCGGAGGTAAAGCGATCTTCGCGTTTCGGGCCTTCAAGCCGGAGATCCTTGCCTGCAACGAGACGATCCGCAAGCGAACCGGCTCCCTCATCGCGAACCTCACCCGTTGCAAGGTCGTCGGATCCCAAGTCTGGTCGACCGACCCTTCCGTCTATGCACGCCGTTGGCCTGGGGCGTTCGATCTTGTGATCGTCGACGCGCCCTGTTCGGGTCAGTCGCTGATGGCGAAGGGCGATCCCGCTCCAGGCTGCTTCCTCCCCCATATGATCGACATGTGTGTCGGACGCCAGCGACGGATCACCGGCAACGCCTATCACTGCATCCGACCCGGCGGCCACCTGCTCTACTCGACCTGCACATTTACGCCGAAGGAGAACGAAAAGGTCATCGCGTGGCTCCTGGAGGAGTACCCGGACCTCGAAGCGGTCGAGATCCCGGCCCTCGCGGCCCATCGAAGTCACCTCGCCGCCTTCGCGTGCTACCGACTGTATCCGCAAGACGGCTTCGGCGCCGGCGCGTTCACCTGCCTACTTCGGCGAGGCGGCGAGCCGCCCGCCCACCGTCCGAGCCTCGACGACCTCCCCGCATCCTGGAAGTACGGTCAGGAAGCGACGCCGCTCCGGAGAATGGAGCCCCGATGACCCCGGAACGAATGAAGGAGATCGCCGAGGTCTTTGCCGTCGCGCTGGCCGAGCGGCAAGGACGAACGGATGAGGACCTCCGTCGGATCCGTGGCTGGTACACCATGGCGCTTCCTCCCGTCGATGGGTCCCTCCTCGCATTCTGTGAAGCTGCCGACGCCTTCGTCTTGGGACGTTTCGGCGGAGGAACCATCCCTCCTGACCTTGCCTGGGCGGACGATTTGGAGGCCCTGAGTTGGGTGATTACGCCGATCGAGGCTCCTCTTGGTCCGGTATGAGCTTCTCGGGACGTGTCCCCACTCCGGGGCGCGGCGTGGACGCCTTCATACCCCCCACGGCATCGTAGAAACTCCTGCCTTCATGCCGGTGGGCACGCAGGCTACGGTCAAGACGATCGGCAGTGAAGACCTCGAGGGCCTCGGCTTTTCATTGATCCTCAGCAACACGTATCACCTTTCGCTCAGGCCCGGCGGAGAATTGATCGAGCGCTTCGGTGGCCTCCACCGATTCATGGCTTGGGAGGGTGCGATCCTGACCGACTCCGGTGGCTACCAAGTCATGAGCCTCAGCGCAAACCGCACTCTCTCTGAGGAGGGGGTTCGATTCCGATCGCATCTCGACGGCTCCGAACTGTTCCTGACCCCCGAGCGCGCCATCGAGATCCAAGGCCAGTTCGGCGTCGACATTTCGATGGCGCTCGATGTTTGTCCGCCCTACCCTTGCACTCGCGAGGAGGCGGTCCGTGCGATGGACCTGACCCACCGCTGGGCACCGAGAAACCTCGCCGCCGCAAAGCCTGGGCAGGCCGTCTTCGGCATCGTCCAAGGCGGAGTCCACCCTGATCTGCGAGCCGAATCAGCCGCCACGATGACGGCGCTCCCGTTCGCGGGTTTTGCCGTGGGTGGGGTCAGCGTCGGCGAGCCGACCGAGATGCAGTATCCCGTCGTTCAGCAGACCGCCCCGCTCCTGCCCGTCGAAAAGGCCCGGTATCTCATGGGTGTCGGTCACCCAAGGGACATCCTCCACGCCGTCTCCTGCGGCATCGACCTGTTCGATTGCGTTCTTCCGACAAGGATGGCCCGCCACCATTGCCTCTACACGCTTCAAGGTCGGGTCAACGTCTCGGCGGCCCGCTGGGCCGATCACGAAGGACCGGTCGATTCGCAATCGGTTTTCTCGGTCGTCGAACGGTACTCCGCGGCCTATCTGCGGCACCTCTTCAAAGCTTCGGAACCTCTCGGCGCGCGTCTGGCGACACTCCACAATCTGGCGTTCTACGCACGGCTGATGGAGGAGATCCGCGAGGCGATCGCGGCGGGCACCTGGCCGGCGCTGATCGAGCGGTATCGTCATGCCTAGAAACCCGGCCCAAAGCGTCGTTCCGCCGCAAACGCGATCATCGTCAAAGACCTCCCCGATGCCGGACACGAGTCATCCGGCCTCAGGGAGGTGTGATCAGGTCGATGCGCTAGTTCGGATCGAACTCCGAGTTGCCGACGCCGACCTTCCAGTCCTCGCCGCCTGTGATGTACGAGTTGAGGAATCCGCCAACCATGCCGCCTCCGGTGGACTGAGCAACGTTTCGATTGCCTCCGAGAGCAAATCCGTAGCTGCTCACGCTGTTTCCATAACCGCCCAGGAGCATCGGCAAGTACCCTTCCGCGGTGTGGGACTTCCCGGAGATGATTCCGCCGAGAACAGCCGTGTTCTGGAAACGGTGATCGTAGCCCATGATCAGACTGTTGGTAACCGATTCGAAGGGAGCGGCATTGAAGGTGCTGAGAGGTCCGACCTCGCCGTCTCCGATGATGAAGTTTCCAAGGCCATTCGCCGCCAACGGACCTGCGCTATTGTTCAGAAGCAGGTTGGCGTCGGTGATTCGGAACTTTCGGCTGCCACCGGCATAGGTGAAGTTGGCCTCGGTGAGATTGGTCGCAGAAAACGTCGGTCCGTTGAATGCAAGGGTGTCGGAACCGCTTCCATCGCCGATGAATGCGGAGCCGCTCACGAGCAAGGAAGCACCCGCCTCCACGTTTCCATTCACCGCGCGAATGGCCCCGGTGTCAGCGATCACTGAGCCACCGATCGTACGGATATTGCCGCTGGTCGCCACAATGTTGCCCGAAAACGCTGTGATATCTCCGATCGATGAGAACACCCCGTTGTGGGCGTACAGTTTTCCGACCGTCAGATACATGTCCCCGAGGGTCAACTGGATTTCGTTCTTGACCTTCAGCTTATCCTGCATGTCGACATTGCCAGTGAATGTCGAAGGACCGCTGACGCCGACCGTGTCCCCAGGGGCGTCGCCGAGCTGAGTGTTGGAACGCACGAGGACGTTACCGACCACTTCGAGGTTCTTCCCAAACTGGACGTTGGCGTCCTGCACGGTCAGGCTTCCCCTTGGACCGGAAAGCACGAGGGCGGTGTTGGCCAGATGGAGATTCGGGGCGTTGATCTCCATGCGGTCGCCGATACGACGTACGAACGTGGTCTTGTTCTCCAGTGCTTGCACCCGACTTGTGAGGGCACCGACTCGTGATTCAAGTTGTGCGATTCGGGCCGAATTGTTGTCACCCGTCGCATACGCTCGTGGCAGGGCGATCCCGAGCACGAGCCCGGAGAGAAGGAGAAAGTACTGGATCTTGAGATGCGATCCTTGCTGTCCTGTTCGTTCCATGGGTTGTTGCTAACCTCCTAGCCCTTCCGATCGGAACACGCGTGGCGGTGCTGAATCAAGAAGCGTGAAACGCGTGAATTTTGGCGAACTACGCCTTGTGCGCGAGGGCGCACGCCGCGACGAGGAACGCCTCATCGACCGGTTGCGCGGCCATCGCCCTGAACACGATGCACAGGGCAGAATCGCAGTCCGAAGGGGGACGGTTGGCGAGAAGCTCGAGGGCTTTCGCTTCTCGGCCCGATGAGTATTCGCCGAGCGCCTCACGCACGCCCGGCTCGGTCCGGACCACCGTCCGTAGCAGGTCGAGAAGCGCGCTGTCCCGAGAGAGGCCTTCGAGGAGTAAGAGCCGATAGGCCTCGGCCTCGACGTCGAGAAGGCGAGCCAAACCGAGAAGACAACGGCGGCGGGTGATGATCGAGACACACTTGCCGGCCGTGACCAGAATCAGGCCGGCATCTTCTGGAGTCCCGACCCGCCCGAGGGCATACGCCATTTCGCTGCACGCCTCGTCGTCGTACCACGCGAGAGTCTCTCGCAGATTCGTCGCTGCACCACGGAGTTCGAGGTCCACGATCGCTTCGGCCGCGGCGATCCGCACGCTCGGGTGAGCGTCGAACAGCGCGTCGGCGATGACCTCTCCGGCCTCGCGCGCTTCGAGGGCTCGAAGCGCCTGGAGGGTCGCACGACGGAGATCCGGGTCACCCGTCCTCTGCGCGGCTTCGATCAGAGGCTCGATCGCCTCCGCTCCACCGAGCTGCCCGAGCGCCTTGGCCGCCGCTCTCCGGACCGAGGAGCGTGGCGACGTCAGGTAGCGCGAGAGCGGCCCGACCGCATCCAGGCTTCCGAGCGAGCCGAGGGCTTCGATCGTCTCTTCTTCGACCAGATCGGGATGCTCATCCAGTTGGTGGATCAGCGCACCGGCGAACGCGGCATCGCCAAGCTTGGCAAGCGACCGGGCGGCTTGGCGTCGAATTCGGGGCGAAGGATCGTGAAGGGCCTTGACGATCTCGTCCGAGGCGATCCCGAATTGTCGGGAACCCACACTTTCGATCGCGGACTCACGCGTCGCGACGTCACCGCTCGTGGAGAGTTGCTTGAGCGCTTTGTAACCTTTCGGGGAGACCCGGGCGAGCTGTCGGAGGGTCCCGCCAACCGACGTCGACCCGGCCTCGCGGACCCGCCCGAGGAAGAAGAGCGAGAACGCGCGGAGGAACATCGTGATCCCGAATACCCACTTGTAGGCATCCTCGACGGTGAAGGGCCCCTTGAGCAGATCCATCGCGGCCGCGCCGAGCATCGGCGCGAGCGCCCCCGTCAGCGCTTGCAACGCCATCCCGACCCCGATGTAGTTCGCACGATCGTCCGGATCTGCCGTCGCGAGGAGGAGATTGAATTGGCAGATCGCGACGCCGCTCCAGACCGCGCCCGAGAAGACGTGAGCGAGGATCAGAACGGCGGCGTTCCAGAGGTCGGCGCCGGGATACGTGATCAGCCACATCGCCGGCGTGAGGACCAGCCCGAGTCCGAGAATGCCGACCAGAGGCTTGTTGCCGTACTTGTCCGCAAGGAACCCCCACATCCTCGCCGTCAACAGTGAGCCGATCGCGACGGAGATGCCCGTCGCCTGCAAGATCGCGAACGGCATCTTCAGCGTCTCAAGGGCGTAAGCCGAATACAGATTCCCCGCGAAGAGCTGGCCGAGAACGAACAGGAACAAAAAGACGAGCACCGGGCGGAAGCGATGATCGCGGAGAGGAATCCGGAACGCACCGAGACTTTCACGCAACGACGTCCGAATGGGATTGGGACGCGGCGTGTCGGCCATCTTCCGGAACAGGACCATGCTGAAGGCCGCGCACGCGATGCCGATCGCAAAGATCGTGCTGAACCCTGTCGGCTCCTCGTCCGCCCGCCGAAACGCGTCGAGAACGAGGCCACCGGCAAAACCGCCGACCGCGCCGACCGCGGTGGCGATCATCATCCGCCGACTGAAGAACCAGCCGCGGGAGTTCGTCGGCACGAGCTCGGCAAGCCAATCGTTGTAGATCGGCGCGACGAACTGCGTCGCCGCAGAAGCCACGATCACACATCCGAGGAGAATCCAGAGCTTCGCCTCATTCGGAATCGGAAGCGCGGGCAGCGCAATCAGCGGAACGTAGAAGAGGCGCCAGATAAAGCCGCCCGGCGCGACAAACTTCTTGTATCGCGGGAATCCGCGGCCCCAGATCGCACCCGGAATCTGAAGCAAGCCGAGGAAACTCGGGACCGCGGTCAGGACCCCGATCCATACATACGATCCGCCTAGAAGTTGGACGAATCCGACCAGAAACGTACCCGAAACAAGTGTCGCGAAGGCGGTCGCGAACGCCGCATCGAGGTTCGCGATGCGGAGGGTTCGCAGATTCTCCAACCGATCGACGGGCTGAGACATGGGGGCAACGTCCATTGTGACAGCGGGTCTGGACCCAGGACCGAGCCTGTGCCTAAGGTTCAATCATCGGATGGTCGCCGATACTCAGCTCGTCCTCGCCAACTACCGGGATGCGGAAGGTCGGTTCACGATGTGGCCTGCCCGCCGCAAAGTTCAGATCGCGCTGCTGGAAACGCTCGTCGACGCCTTCGAGGTCGGGCGGCGCTACACCGAGATCGAAGTGAACGCGGTCCTCAATCGTCGCCACACGTTCGGTGATCCCGCGACGCTCCGCCGCGACATGGTCGATCTCGGTCTCCTCCATCGCGAGCGGGATGCGACAGCCTACTGGATCGAGCCCCGCGACGCCTAATCGACGAACGTCGCGATCTCGTCGAGCGCCTTGCGCTCCAGGTCGGGAACGACGCAGTCCGACGCCGGATAGCCGACGGGCAGAATCAAGAAAGGCTTCTCGTTCACGGGCCGGTCGCAAAGCTCGCGAAGGAACGTCATCGGGGCGGGCGTATGGGTCAAACACGCGAGCCCGGCTCGGTGCAGCGCCGCGATGAGGAATCCGACCGCGATCCCAACCGACTCGGTCATGTAGTAACTCTTGAGCCGGGTTCCGTCCGCCAACGGCTCCCAATCGCGGCGAAACACGACGATAAGCCAGGGGGCGTCGGTCAGGTGGCGCTTCTCGAAGTCTGTGCCGAGCGGAGCGAGCGCATCCAGCCATTCTTTCGGCGCTTTGTGGGCGTAGAACTCGCGTTCCTCTTTCTCAGCCTCACTCCGGATCCGAGCCCGAAGCTCCGGCTCCGAAATCGCGACGAAGTGCCAGGGCTGACGATGCGCCCCGCTGGGCGCGGTCCCGGCGATCGAGAGGGCGAGCTCGATGACCTCGCGCGGCACGGCGTCGGTCGAAAACGTGCGAACGCTTCGGCGGGCTCTGGCGATCGCGAGGTCCGCCCGCAAACGATTCAGTGTCTCCTCGATCGGTACCCGCTCCGGTCGATAGGGCACGGGCCGATAACTCATCGCTAGCCGCCTTCGAACTTGCCCATCGCCCGAAACTTCTCGTAGCGAAGCGATTTGAGTTGATCCCCCGAGAACTCGGAGAGCTCCGTGAGATGCTTGAGCAGCGCCGTCTTCACGATCTCAGCCGCCCCGACTGGATCGCGGTGGGCACCGCCGAACGGCTCGGGCAGAATCTCGTCGACGAGGCCATATTCGAACGCGCTCTGCGCCGTCAGGCGGAGCGCGGCCGCGGCCTGAGGGCCCTTTTCGGGCATCCGCCAAAGGATCGCCGCGCAACCCTCGGGGGGAATGACGCTGTAGATGGCGTGCTCCTGGATCAAGACCCGATTACCGCAGGCGATGCCGATCGCGCCTCCCGATCCCCCTTCCCCGATGACGATCGAGATCACTGGGACCTTGAGTTCGAACATCGAGAGCATCGAGGCAGCAATCGCCTCGCTGATCCCCCGCGATTCGCTCTCGACTCCGGGGTCGGCGGCGGGAGTGTCCACGAACGTAATGACCGGGTGTCCAAACCGGTTGGCCATCTCGAACATGCGGATCGCTTTGCGGTATCCCTCGGGCTTCGCCATCGCGAAGTTGCGATACTGGCGATCCTGGATCGTGCGACCCTTTTGGTGTCCGACGACCATGACCGGCCGCTCGCCGAGCATCGCGGGTCCGGCCACGATCGCGTGGTCGGCACCAAAGCGCCGGTCGCCATCGAGTTCGACGAAGTCATCGAAGATGGCCCCGATGTAGTCCAGTGTGTAGGGACGGGGTTCCGCCCGCGCGACGAGGACTTTCTCCCAGGGCCCGAGTCGGCTGTACACGATCGAGATGTAATGATCGCGCCGACGCTCGAACTCAGCCGCGCGGGCCTCGATTTCGCCTCGACGCTCCGGCTCGTTCTTGGCGGCTTGACGGAGCTTGGCGAGAGCTTCGTCGAGCTCCATCAAGGGCTTCTCCCACTCCTTCCAGGACTTTGCGGCCATGCAGGGGCCAGTTTATCCGAGTCGAGCCCTCATCGCGGGCGCCTCATCGCCGACCCGAGGGCCAGGGCGAACGCTCGTTTGCACCGTCCAGGAGCCACGCGGCACCGGATCGTGGGGCGCTGACGGCTTCTGCTGATGGCGGTTCGGACCATTCTCGTCACGGTCCCCATGCGATCACTCCTCCGAGGATGGCGAGAATCGCGAAGCCGATCATGCAGACGTGGCCGATGCAGTTTGTGGTCTTCTCGCTATACAGGGCGCGTTGCTTCTTGCGCTCGACCCTTCGCACGCAAAGATAGGGCATGAGGACGGGGGCGGCCGGAGCCGCCGAACGGTGTTCGATGTGTTCTCTGAATTCCTGGCTGTATTGCATGGGTTCTCCTGGTGTGTCGCGGCGATCCGCATGCATCTCAGTAGGATCGGAGGACCCTCGGGATCGTAACTTGAGTCACATTCGGGACCATTTACCCCTGTGGAGACCGACACGGCATGTCGAAAGCCCCACGTTCTCTCGCGGCCCTCGCGTTCCAGCTCCGCGTCACGGGTGACTTGGGTCGCGCACGTTCGTCTTGAGGAGTTGTAGGGTGGGGCGGCTCGGCACCGTTGTGATAAAGGCGCGTCGTCCGGGGTCCATTGACCGGTATGCGGGCTGCAGGCGTAAACCGTCTCGACGCGTGAGGCGATCAGTTCAGCGAGCGCAAAAGGCTGCGCTTACGCCGGCGGGAGCCGCGTGGGCTCAATCGAGAAGTCGCGATGCCATTCTGTACGGGGCATCATGTTAGGCACTTTCGCCCAGACGCGATCTCAAACGGCGAACGAGACGCTTGACTTCCCCCACGCGATTCCCCATCTCGATCGCTGTCTCAAGTTCGATGAGGGCTAACTCATACTTCTTCAGCTTCGCAAGAAACACACCATAGTTACCTCGAACAATCTCGTCCAGGGGGTCTAATCTGACCGCAATCTCGATGGCCCTTACTGCTTCCTCGTAGTCTTTCAAGTCGGAGAGAGAGAGGGCTAAGTTGTTCAGAATGCTGACTTTGGCCGCGTCCTTGCAATCCTGCGCCTGTTCGTAGATCTCGATGGCCTCATCATGACGGCCTGCGCGCCGGAGCGCATTCCCGTACCCATAAACAAAGTCGCCTGATTTCTTGTACTTACTCAAGTACTTCTCGTAAAGAGCGAGGGCCTTAGTAACCTCACCGCTTTCTTTAAGAGCGCTAGCCAAATTGATAATGACGTCCTCGTCTTCATCGAAGTGCGTATGAAGAAACCCAAACAACTGGGCCGTATGGACGTCATCGTACACATCAAGGAAGCGGCGAACGCCGGCATTGAACAGATCAGCGAACCAGTGGCTCCGGGGTGCATCTGAACCTTCGATGAAAGTTGCGAGAGCCTGGTGCTCACCAGATATTGCCAAGAGGATGGCCACTTCAAGCTGGATCAGTGGATCCAGCTCTGTGGCCGGAGACTTAGCAAGTTCCAGAGCCAGGTCGACATTCCGCTCTCTGAGCGACTTGATCGTCTGTGCTCTCTCCGATAGAGGATGAGGTCGGATCTTCCTTTTCATATGTGTTCGCTCGAACTGAATTATTGATGCTATGGGAAAAGCCATGTTTGGAGATACCTACCTGATTCCGGGATGGTTCGTGCCCGGCATCGGGAAGGTCGGCGAATATTGGGACGGATCCTGCTACTCATAACTGTTCGCTCCGACTGATTTGATGTGCCATTGGCAAAGTCTTCTCGGAGATACCTCCCTGATTCCGTGATGCCTTGTGCCCGGCATCGGGAAGGTCGGCGAATATTGGGACGGATCCTGCTACTCATAACTGTTCGCTCCGACTGATTTGCTGTGCCATTGGCAAAGTCTTCTCGGAGATACCTCCCTGATTCCGTGATGCCTTGTGCCCGGCATCGGGGAGGTCGGTGAGCTTGGCGAACCGGGTGGGGTTCCCGTAATCTGTGCTGGGTGCCGTCCGGCGATAGCCGGCCACCTCCCCCGATGCGACGTACGTTTCCTTCGCTCAACTCCCTCACTCTGTCGCACCCGCGTCACCCCCGTCCTGCCCTATCTTCGACGGCGTGTTCGTTCAGTACGCTCCCCGAAGCGGTGTTGCCCTTCCAGAACTTTTCTGCAAGCATACTCCCTATCCCCTCGACGAAGAGGGCCAGGTTGCCAACAAAACCAAGTAACACTGCATAGCCTGCCAAGTCGCTCCACCAAGGCGGCCGAGCTCCCTCGACGGGCGGAGCCGGCCACGACAGAGCGAATACAGCCGTCATCACCACTGTGAGGCCCCCTACCAAGCCAATAAACGTCCACCAGGAGATACCACCCTTGCGCTTGGCTCCGAGGATCAGGAAGGGTAGCACGAAAACGAGTGGGAAACAACTCGATGGTAGCGGGTAGAGCGAGAGCAGTTTGCCTCTTAAGGCCACGGCATAGCATCCCAGTAGCGCGGACATGAGTGCAGTCTCAACAGAACGGAAGACGAGGCAGCGCGCCGTTGCCCGTCGTGAACCACCGCATTCCCGCGGCACCTTTGGACCAGATCTTCCTTCGCTCGGGCGCAGGTGCTCAAGCTTACGGCCATTCTACTCAAGGATCCAAACCCCTCGGGGTAAATCCCTCTGCATGCTAGCTCACCGCTATGCCTCATGGCCACGAATGCTCTGCATGCGAAGGGCCCTCTCGAATGCCATGACGTGCAGGTTGAGCATATCCCCATCAAACCATGCAAACGGGGCCCATTGTTCATCGATCAGGATGTCCTTGTTCGCCCTTGTCGCAAGCGCGAAAGCCGTACTCATGAGCTCCGCCCATACGCGCTCGATCTCTTCGGCACTCGCTCTGTGGAATTCCAGCGCGAGGAGGAATCGGGGAAAGGAGTAGTCGGGCTGATGGATAGGGACGTGAGTCGAGCTGAAGGTGTCAACTATTGCCGGACTGCCAAAGCCCACACCAATTTCCCGAACACCATAGTCTCTGACAAGTCCAGTGTTTCCGAACATGCTTTGCGAGAGAATCTGAACCTCGTATCGCCGCGGGACATCCTGGCGGTTAAATGACTGCCAATCGCACCACCTCCATGAGGGAAGGGAGACATACTGCAGTGCACTTCTCATGAGCTTCTTTTCAGTGCATACGTACCAGACGTTTGGCATTTTACAGATACCGAGGAACACAAGGAAGGACTGGTCTCTCGTCGAGCGAAGTGAAATACATGGCTGTTACCAATGAAATGGAGGTGGATCGAAGAATGTAAGATTCTGTGATGTATGAACGTTGATCCATAGGACGTGCCGCCCGTCGTCTAGGTGTCAACGATGACCGCGTCAACCGACCCTTTGTACTTCGGCCCCGTGAGTGCATACCATCGAATGATGGAGGGTACGGCCATGAGGAAGTCGAACTCACCATCGAAACAATCTGCGGCAGCATCGACGAACCAAGCGTTCGGGTAGTTTCTCGTGTCCAGGTATTCAAGGTCGGAGAGCTCGTCCTCACTCGCATACTCAGAGATCTCACAGGCGACTGCCCCCTTACTAGGTCTCCTTGCAAAAATGAGCCAATAGAGTGTAACCGGGAAAAGTGGCTTGACTTCGTTTGCCATGGTAAATGCAACTTAGGTCTTTTGGCTGTATGGTAGTGGAGCCATTTCCACCATGGAACGTCGACCTTGGCGCCTTTCGGACCGTCGTGCCACTTATGGAAGTCAATTCCAAAGGCTCAAGAGGGTGTGGCGCCGCCCGGTCTTTCGACGAGCACACGCATACCCCCACCACCCGCACCCTTATACCTGACGAAGACGACCGAAACACCAAATTCGGCTTTGAGGGCGGCCGCGGCTCTTCTGCCGCCAAGGCGGCAATGGCCACGTTCCAGCAATTGCGCGAGTCCGCAAAGCCAGGATCATCTGCATAGTCGCCGCCATCCCAGCCCGAGAATGGACCGATGTAAGGACCGAGCGGCCCGAAGAGCACGCTGTTGCTTTCATCGTACGCCTTGAGGGTGCTGACCGAACCACGTGGTGTATGCCACTGACAATGGCAAGACTAAGAGACATACGTGGCATACTAGTCCAAAACGAAGATGTACAGCTTATCGTCATAGACAAAGGCAGACCCCAGGTCAGAAGCACTAATGACCTTGTAAACGCGTCCGTCCTTCGTAAACACGTCAATGGGAGACAAGGACTCCGGGCTAAGCCTGTTCTGAAAGAGCGTCGTCTTATGCGCCGGTACTACACGGAGTCGCTGCCCACGCAAAAGGTAGAGGTCAGTGTCCGTTATGTTAACCAAGCAGAGATCGTACCGCTTCTTGCAAGAGGACAAGAAGATACAGCAGAGAGCCAGCACTAGAAGTGCTAGTCCGTATCGGTGCCCACAGCAGCCATAGCGTTTGCTCATGCGTCATTCCTCCTAACCAAATCGCGAGCTATCCAAGGCATACCCGTAACAAGGGGATTGCGGTGAAATGCAGGCTGCCGAACGCCAAAGGGTTGCGCAGCGGCGCGCTCATCAGCCTTCTGTTCATAGGGGTTCTCCTTGTAGCCAAAGACACTTGCCCTGCCATATGCAGGCAACCACTCTGGGCCGAGGCACCGGGCTTGTTCGACATGTCCCATCTCATGATTGTACCAATCAACGTATTCCTGCTCTGGAGAGTAGAGAAAATCGTGGACATCCTCGCCCGCGGGTAGGTCTACGGAGTAACCATCAACTACGGTCGCCGCGCCCGGTACGGAGCTTGTGCCAGGCCAAACGACAATTCGAGGATCGTAGGGGTCCCGCTCCGGTCCACCCGGATTATGCCCAAATGGGACGAAATCGTCGGGTTGCCAAACGCGGCCCCTAGCCCCGGCTCTGGCTCGCTGCATTCCTTCCACATCCGTCCATCCGATCGGTCCGCCGCCGCAATACCCATAAAGGTTCGCGCCATCGGCGTAGCCGATCGGATCGCGGGTGACCCAGCGGCCCGTGACCGGATCATACCAGCGCGCCTGGCACAGGTACAACCCCGTGTCGCGATCGAGCCAATAGCCCCACTGGGGCGTTGTAGCCGCAGACATCCGTCGGTGCGGTTCCGGAGGTCGTCTCCGCGCCGTAAGCGTCGTAGACCGAGCTCGAGACCACCGTCCCCGAAGCGTTCAGACGTTGCGAAACGTTGCCCTGTTGGTCGAAGGTGTAGTAGGTCCAAGTCGAGCCCTGCTTGCGCGCCACGAGACCGTCCGGACCGCAAACATTGACGGCGGCGATGGTCGGCGCATTGCGGGTTCCGAGGATCCGATACCATCCTCGATCAATCAAACCATCCTAGGAAGTCGAAGCAAAGACTTTATTCATCGTATATGGATCTACTGCTTAAGAAGTTGAGACTGGCGGCTCGGGTGGTTCCAAGTGCATCTGTATGCCATTGGGGCAGTAATCTCGTAACACACCTCCCTTTTTAACGAACTCGACGGCACCATTAGAGTAGAGTGTACTCGCAAGCCGACCCCACTTACTATAGACGGGCTTGCGCAGGTGCTTGACGAAGTGCTTTCGCAAGAGGTCGTATGTTTGCGACCCCGCTTCAATGGAAGAGGGATAGTCAGCATCATCGGAGTCACGAGTGAAGGCGACGCCTCCGCATTGAAGGCAATTCTCGGTCAACTTCGGAAGCCATGCGCTCACGATTCCAAATTGGATCCCGCGGGTCTGATAGTAGAAGCCAGATTCAGATCCGAACGGCTGGTCCCAGATCAGGAGGTCATAAGCCTCGGCCGGCGAGAGAACCTGGCGCAGTTGATCGCGAGTTGCTTGGATGGCAAGCCGCGGAGTCTGCAGAGCCAGGTAGTAGAGGCCCACAGACGGCAACGCTCTCTCGAGCTCGGAGATCATCTCCTCGCGGAGCATATAGACTTCAAAGTATCTGCGTGATTTCATTTGTAGGGTACCCAGATTACCGGGCCACGCTCGGTCAGATCCCCGATCGGATCCCACTCCCTGCCCACGGGCCGACCCGACTTCCTTGATCGTCCAACTTGGACAAACACGGGCCCCAACGGCGTATCGAAATGTATGTCGGGAAACCTGAGTTGACCCGTGGACGGCGTATAAACACCCTTCTCCCTGCCACCACCGCCGGAAACGAGCGTCCAATTCGGATTTGCCGCAAGCATGTCGTTGGCTGCGGCTTGGACTGCACCGCGATGTTGGGGTCCACCAAGGCGGCCACCTGGGTTTGTTGCCCTCGCCATTGTAGCAGCACCGCGCAACGCCGAGAACCCTGCCCCTCCTCCGCGAGTTACACAGTCGACAAGTGCTTCGAGTTTGAACTTGTTGAGCGCGGCGCGCCCCTCTTCCCGGTTCCGTTCATTCGCCTCAGGATCGGGGGTCGGGGCATCGGCGATGTCGGTCCCGAGCACCATGGCCAGTGCCGCGACACCAGCCGGGCTCTTGATGCTTATCCAACCGCTCGGATCCGCACGGCCCACCGGTCCGCCGCCACAGTACCCAT
>DKKT01000059.1:0-18341 GCA_002455425.1 Chthonomonas sp. UBA6659
CGGAATCAGGGAGGTATCTCCCATGCTCTTCACAAACCGGAATCAGGGAGGCATCTCCAAAGTTCCGGTGCTCACCGACCTCCCCGATGCCGGGCACAAGCCATCCCGGAATCAGGGAGGTATCTCCAAAGTGCCGGTGTTCACCGACCTCCCCGATGCGGACACAAGACGGTATCCGGTCGTCGGCGACGACTTTTTGACTCCATTGAATCAATATTGCGTCGAAATCTTGAAAAGCTGCGTTACAATGCCTGCATTCCCTGGGGATTTGCCCAGGAAAGGAGGACCGATATGCATCGGAACTTGAAGTGTCTTGTCGTTGGTGCTTTGTGCTTGGGATTGATTGGGAGTGCTTTTGCCCAGACGCTCAGAGTCACGCAATACGGGGTCGTTCAGAACCCGGCCGGAGCCAACGTCCAAGCCGAGTACACGCAGGGAACGCCCCCGTGGTGTCCGCCCGAGCGCGTTCGATGGCTCCAGCGGGTTCATATCACGAACCCGGACGGAACCACGAAGAACAACGTCCCAGGCTTCCCCAGTGGCGATTTCATCGACCCGCAGCCCAACGGCCCGGGCGGGCCGTGGGACAACCAGCCCTGGTACGACGTCACGTATAACTCGGCCGCCGACCGGAACACGGACACGAACCGACAGAACGGCGCCGGGCGATTCATGAACGACTCGCCCCGCGGTTGGTTCGGGACCTGGGGGCCGCTGTGCTTCACAGCCTGCACCGCGGTCGTCTGCATCGACCCGGCGACGAACACCGCCTCGTTCATGGGCGGCTTCTCGTGGGGCTTCTGCGTCGACGGCGCGGGGGTCGTATCGCAGATCGCACCCTCGGCGCTCGCAAACAACGCGGCGACCATGGGCAAGTTCAACACCGCTCTGGCCGCCGGTCCCGCGACGTTCCGAGCCTGGAGCGTCGGGGTCGGCGATCCCAATTGCCAGTTGACGTTCTCGGCGGTTCCCGAGCCCGGTACGATGGCCGTACTCGGCCTCGCCTTGATCGCCTTCGCCCGGCGACGCCGCTCGAAGTCTCAGTAACCTCCGACCCGGGGACGGCTCCGCCGTCCCCATTCCGCCATGTTCCTTTTGCTTGCAGCCCTCACACTCGAACCTGCTACGCTGGCGATCGCCTCGATGAGGACCGATCGCGATCCACAGTCGGGCGGGACGCCTCTGACGGTCGTGGTCAGGAACATCGGGACCCAACCGATCCGGCTATGGACGCCAAACAGCGTCGAAGGCATGCGGTGCGTGAAGGTCTGGCTCGAGGCGAAGGGCAAGAAACCGGTGGAATTCAAGCCGACGATCCCGCCAAGGGCCGCAGGCGTCCCGACCGCCGTCCCCCTCGCACCAAAGGGCAAACTCCAGCTTGCCCCGATCGACTTGGCCGAGTGCGTCGAAGCCGGTTTTGCACCCGGGCGGTATCGACTCTGGGTCGAGTACGTGAACCAAGTCGCGGAAGACGGACCCGCGAAGGGGGTCTGGACAGGATCGATCCGTTCCCGTACGATTTCGGTTCAGATCGGCGCGCGGAACTAGGCCGAGCGTTGGTAGACTCGGTTCCTCCACTCCGTGTCGTATCTCGCCCTTTACCGGAAGTATCGCAGCCAGACCTTCGGCGATCTCGTCGGCCAAGAACAGGTCGTCAGGACCCTTCAGAACGGGATCGTCCAGGGCAAAGTCGCGCATGCGTTCCTCTTCACCGGACCGCGTGGAACGGGCAAGACGTCGACCGCTCGCCTCCTCGCCAAGACTCTGAACTGCGAGAGCGGACCGAACGCGGAGCCGTGCAACGAATGCCCGACGTGCCGAGCCATCACCGAGGGCTCGTGCCTCGACGTCATCGAGATGGACGCCGCCAGCCAATCGGGCGTCGACGAGGTCCGCGAGAAGATCGTCAACGTCACCGAGTACCGTCCCGCCTTCTGCCGCTACAAGATCTTCATCATCGACGAAGTCCACGACTTGTCCTCCAAGGCGTTCGACGCCCTCCTCAAGACCATCGAGGAGCCGCCCCCCCATATCGTCTTCATCCTCGCCACGACCGAATACAACAAGGTTCCGCCGACGATCCGAGCGCGGTGCCAACGCTACGAGTTCCACCGCGCTTCTCTCGCCAACCTGATCCAGCGACTCGAGTTCGTGTCGCAATCCGAGGGAGTCCAGGCTGAGGGTGCCGCCCTCGGCGCAATCGCCCGGCTCGCCGACGGCGGATACCGGGATGCGCTGACCCTTCTCGAGCAAGCGATGATCGTCGGCGAGGGCAAGATCACGCTTCAACAGGTGTACGACCAGCTCGGACTCGTGGGCGAGGAGGCGGTGGACGAGATCCTCTTCGCCGTGAAAGAGAACGATCCGGCCAAGCTGATGGCCCTCTTCGATGAGGTCTATCGGCTGGGGCGCGACCCCAGCGCGATCCTCGACTCCCTGATGTACCGGCTGAGCGACCTGACTCGGGCTGCGTATGGCGTCGATCTCGGGGCGAACTCCGATTCGGCCCTCGAAGCCGGACTCCATGCCACCGCCACTCGCCTGGGACGCGATACGCTCCTGCGACTGCGGGGCGCTCTCGCCGAAGCTCACAAGCAGCTGCGCGACGTGACCCTACCCCGCATTTGGCTTGAGGCCGAGTTCTTGCGGATCGCCGGCGGCGACACCCGACCCGCGCCAATCGAGACGGTCGTCGCGCGCCCTGAGCCCGAACGCAAGGCCGCGGCAACCCCGGCTCCGGCTCCAAATCCGGCACCGCCACCGGCGGCGCCGAAGCCGACAGCGACGGGGGATCCGGCCCTCGACGCCGCCCAAAGCCTCTGGAGCAAGGCCGTCGCGGAGCTCGGTGCGAAGTCCAACTCCGCCGCCATGAAGCTGCGCAAGACCCGCGTGATCGCCGCGGAACGTCGCCGGATGCGCGTCGAGTTCGATCTTGAAGTCGAGTTGCTCTGGATCACCGAGAGCCCCAAGCGCCAGGCCCTTGTTCGCGAAAAGGTCGCGGAGATCGCTGGCGAAACGTGGGAAATCGACTACTGCATCGCACCGAAGTCGAACGGCACGTCGCAAGCCGAGACCGTCACGGTAGAATTGCCCGCAGAAGGCTCCCAGCTCGCCGAGATCGCCCGAGAGGTGTTCGACGGGCTCTGACCCCGATCACGACGATGAAGCTTCCCAAGAACTTTGGCGGACAGGGCTTCGGCGACATGCTGAAGCAGGCTCAGGCAGCCATGGCCCGGGCCCAGACTCTCGAGCAGGAGCTCGAACTCGAACGCGTCGAGATCGACAAGGGCCCGGTCAAAGCCGTGTTCACGGGCACGGCCAAGCTCGTCAGCCTCAAGATCGACCCCGCCATCGTCGACCCTGAAGACGTCGAGGCGCTCGAGGACCTCCTGGTCACTGCCGTTCGCGAGGGCTTCGAGAAGGCCACTGAAATCCGCGAGGGCCGCGTGAAAGAGATCATGCCGAACGTCCCCGGCTTCGGCATGTGATCGATGCTCTTCGCCAAGCCGCTCGCCGAGCTCATCGCCCAGCTTGAGAAGCTCCCCGGTGTCGGCCCAAAGAGTGCGCAGCGACTCGCGTACCATATTCTCCGACTGCCCGACGACGAGGTCCGAGCCCTCGCCGCGTCGCTCCTCCATGCCAAGGAGTCGCTCCGGCTCTGCGAGAGTTGCCAGAACATCAGCCAAGAAGTCCGCTGCGAGATCTGTTCCGACACCCGGCGTGATCCTCACGTCCTCTGTGTCGTCGGCGAACCGCGCGACATCGCCGCGATCGAACGGCTCAATCAGTTCAAGGGGCTCTACCACGTGCTCCACGGTCTCCTGAGCCCGATGGAGGGCATCGGGCCGGAGCAGCTCAAGGTCCGCGAACTCATCCATCGTCTGCGCGACAACGTCTCCGAGGTCATCCTCGCGACCAACCCGACGATCGAGGGGGATACGACCGCGCTCTACCTTGCGAAGCTGATCAAGCCGATCGGGATCAAGGTGACGCGGCTCGCGCACGGGATGCCGGTGGGCGGGGAGCTCGACTACGCGGATTCCGCCACGCTGCTGAGCGCTCTTGAGTATCGCCGCGAGATATAGCGCCTTCCCGCGCTATAGTAATAACATGCGACTGTTGATTCTTATTCTCGCATTGGTACTCAGCGTCACCGCGTTCGCGCAATCCGACGCCAAGGCCCTCGCGACCGAAAAGGCGAAGCTCGCCGGCCTTGAGAAGACCTACACCGCGGCCAAGGCCAAGTTCACGAAGAGCGCGAAAGACGCCAAGGTCAAGAAGACCTACCTCGACGCCGCGAACGCCCTTGCCGACGCGACCATGCGCTCCGCAGCCCTCTCGTCGAAGGAGAAGTATCCGAAGGCACTGCGACTCTTCCGCGAAGTGCTCAAGGTCGATCCCGCGAACAAGATGGCGATGGAGAACCGCGACATGATCGAGGGAATCTACAAGAGTATGGGGCGACCCATTCCGAAGTAAGCCGTGGTCGAAGGGGAGCGCCATGATCTCGTCGAGGCTCAGATGCGCCGGTTTGCTTGGCGTCTGGGCCTCGCCCTCGCCTTTGTCGCGGCATTACCGGCCCTGATCGGCTGGCTCGTCACGCCTCCAGGGGGTCGATACCTCGGCTTCCAGATCAACGTCGACGACCATATGGTCTATGCGGCGTGGATGCGACAGGCCGTCGAAGGGCGTATCTTCTTCGACAACCGGTTCACGACCGATGCCCAGCCGGGGCTTACCCTCCACCTCTACTTCCTGGTTCTCGGCTGGATCTCGAAGATACTCGGGCCCGCCATCACGGTGACCCTCGCGCGGATCGGCTTCACTTACTTGTTCGTGGTCCTCGCCAACCGCCTCATCCTCGAGCTTCGGTGGAAGCTGTTCGTCTCGAAACTCGCGTTGTTCGTCGTGTGCGTCGGCGGCGGCTTCGGCTTCATGCTCTGGCAGACGTTCGGCGTCGCGGTGTCCCAGCCTGCGCTCAATCCGATCGAGGGGTTCGTCGCCGCCCTCACCCATCGCGGCCTTCCCACCGATGTCTGGCAGCCGGAGGGGTTCGTCTTCCCGTCGATGCTGACGAACTCCCTGTTCATGGTCAGCCTTTGCCTGATCGCGCTGACCCTCCTCGCCATCCTCCGTTGCCGCGAGGGTTGGCGGCCCGTGCTTTGGGGGGCGGTCGCGTTCGGCGTCCTGATGAACATCCACAGCTACGATGTGCTCCTCGTGGCGATCGTCTGTGTCGGCCTTCTCGCCGCAACGCTCGCGAGCAAGGCGGAGACGCCTGAGGGCGAGACGACGATCGCACCGTCTCAGTGGGCGATCCGCGTCGCCATCATCGGCCTGGGAGCGTTGCCGGCGGCGCTTTGGTTCGTCTATGTCCTTCGCAACGATCCGGTCTTCCAAGCCCGGGCCGCCACCCTCACGTTCACGCCGAGCTTCCGCCAGATCGCGATCGGATACCTGCCTCTGATCCTGCTCGGTATCGTCGGATTTCTCGCGGAAGCGCGGACGCTCCGCGAGCGCATCGGCGTCGGGATTCTCGTCGTCGGGCTCGCGGTCATGTACGCCCTCGCCCCGCCCTCGAAAGACGCCTTTTGGATGGGCGCTCCCGCCTGGGGCGCCGCTCTCGTCGTCGGACTGGTCGTGATCGTCCTCCTCGCCAGACCGAAACCGGCGGAGAACCTGGTGATTTCGTGGGCCGTCCTCGGCGTCGTTGCGCCGTACATCCCCGGCCTGTTCCAGCGCAAGCTCCTGATGGGACTCGCGATTCCCTGGGCGATCCTCGCCGCCGCCGGTCTTTGGGTGATCCTCCGAAGCTTGGAGCGCTCCTCGCGCAACCTCGTCGCCGCTCTCGCGATCCTCATTCTCGCCGGCACGTCGCTCCGCTGGTTCACGCGCGAAATCCAGCTTCAGCGCACGAACGTGAGCAACACGACGGTCCACCCAGTCATGCTCGACTCCGATGCGGTGGCGATCATCCGCGCGCTCAGCAACACCCCGAAACGCACGGTCGTCGTGGCGATCCCGGGCGTGGCCAGCCCCACCGACGATCCGGACGTCTTCCGCTCTCCGATCATCCCCGACCTCAACCCGATTCTGAGCGGCTTGACCGGGGTCTACACCTATGCCGGTCACTGGAGCGAGACTCCGGATTACGGCAAGCGCCGCGCCGAAGCCACCCGCCTGTTCTTCGACAACGGCGCGACCGACGAGCAGCGGATGGCCTTCCTCCGGGGGATCGGTGCCGAATACGTGATCGCCCCGCAGCCGAGCGCCTTCCCCGACGCGGGCCTCGCCGACTTGCGTCCTCTCGGCACGGTCGTGGTCTCCGGAACGAAGTTCGATCTGATCCAACTTCTACCTTGAGCCGCCGCGCGATGGGTCGTTGGTGTCGCGGACCGGACATAAGCGTCCACAATAGCATCCATGGTCGCGCTCATCCTCTCCACCGTTCTCGCGCCCGTCGCCTACGGATTCGGACCGGCGACGAAGCTCGCTTACGATGCCAACGTCACGTTCGAGGGCTTCATTCCGATCCTCGGTGGCCAGGAGGGCAAGGTCGAGGTCGCGATGGGCGTATCGGTCGAAGGGCTGAGCCCGACCGAACCCAAGCAACTTCGAGCCGCAAGCGAGATCAAGAAGTTCAAGATCATCTTCAACGGTGCCGAACTGCCCCTCACCCTCGATAATGTCAAGGACTACTTCCCCCGGACCACGATCAAGCTGACCCCGGAGGGCAAGATCGTGGCCACGGACGCTCCCGACCTGACCTTGCCGGTCAAGCTCCCCGGCCTCGACGCCAAGCGCTTCCCCGACATCACGTATCTGCCGATCGAATTCCCCGAGACCGGAGTCGAGCCGGGCACCACCTGGAGTTTCAAAAAGAGCTTCGCCGGAAGCGACGTCACCTACACCTGCAAAGTCGGCGACATGACCGACGCCACCCTGAAGGTGGACGTCGGCATCCAGCAGAGCTATGAACTTCTGGAAGATGAAGCCAAGCAGGTCGTCACAAACGAGAAGGACGCCGTGGCCCGTGTGAAGACCGACCTCACCGGCACCGGCGTCGTCGAGTTCGATCGGAAGCTGGGCGTGGTCCGAGTCTTCCAAGCCGATGCCAAAGCGATCAGCAAGGCGACCGATCTCAAGTCGAAGGAGACGACCGAACGCGTGCTGACGACCAAGCTCGCGATCAAGTTGATCCAGCCCGAGAAGAAGACGGCTTCCCGGAGCGGAACGATCCTGGCGCGTGCTCAGGGCTGGTGGGAGAGTGCGGTCGAGTGGGGCTCGTCGCTATGGTCGAAGGCAAAGGGCTACGCGTTCATGGCCAAGGCCGCCTTGGACGCCAACAACCTGGCCGTGGGGCTGCCGGTCGGAGGTTGGACGAAGGGGATCGGCGCCTGGATCGACCGCGTGTTTGGCGACTGAGCCTCACTCGTGGCGGAGCGCCACGATCGGATCCATCGCCGCCGCCCGTACCGCCGGATAGAAGCCGAACACCATGCCGATCAATGCCGAGAAGAGTGCGGCCATGATCGCGGCCCCGACCGGGAACGGTGTCGCGAGACCCTGCTCATTCGGCCAACCCTGGACGACGGTGAAGAGCGTGAAGATCGTGCCCAGGCACCAGGCGATGAACATCCCGATGAGTCCTCCGACCATGCTGAGCGTTCCCGCTTCGACGAGGAATTGGCTCAGGATCGCCGGCTTTTTCGCCCCAACCGCCTTCCGGAGTCCGATCTCGCGGGTCCGCTCGGTCACGGAGACGAGCATGATGTTCATGATCCCGATACCCCCGACGAGAAGCGAGAGCGCCGCGATCCCCGCCAACAAGGCGCCCGCAAATCCGACGATGCCCTGGAAGACGGCCAGAACGTTCTGGCTCGATTCGACCTGGTAGAGCGGCCGGTTGTTGCTCTTGGCCATGAGCGCTTCCCAGATCTCTTGCGTGGCATCGTCGATTTTCACATCGGGTTTTGCACGAAACAGGATGAGATCGATCTTGTCGCCCCCGAGCCACTTGGCGTTCGCGGTCGAGAGCGGCATGAAGAGCGCTTTCGTGTCGCGGTCGCCCATCATTTCGAGCGGCTTCGTGATGCCGACGACTTCGAGCGTCAGGTCCTGCATCTGGACGAGTTCGCCGATCGCCGGCTTGTCCCCGAAGATCGCCTTGCGCGTATCGTCGCTGATGACGGCAACGTTCGCCTTCGTGTCGTTATCCCGCTTGTTGATGTAGCGCCCTTCGAGGAGGGGGATGCGGTTGAGCTCGATGAAGTTCTCGTCGACCGCGCGGACGCCGACGTCCTTCGCTTCCTGGTCCCCGGCCTTGACGGTGTGTCGACCCGTCTCTCGATAGCCCGCCGCCAACGAGATTGCGCCAGTCCGGTCGCGAATGTAATCAATGTCCGAGAGCTTGAGGCCCTCGATCTGCCCTTGGATCTGACCCTTCTCCAGGCGCGAAGGTTGAAACACCACGAAGATCGTATCGGAGCCGATGCGCGCGAACTCGGTCTTAAGATAGTCCTGGAACGCGCCCGAAATCATGACGATCAGCGTGACGGACATTACGCCGATGATCACGCCGAGCATGGTCAGGAACGCCCGCATCTTGTGCAGACGCAACATGTCGAGCGCGATCAGGAACGATTGGCCGACGTTCAATCGTTAGGCCCCCCGAACGCGCCCCGCCGCTTAGGACCGGTGAAAGCCGGCTTTTCGAGTTTCTGACCCTCGGTCGCGCCCGACTTGATCTCGACGAAGGTGCTCGTGCGCACGCCCGGCACCACCGCCTCACGGGTCGCCTTCGCATCCTTCTTCTTGGGGTCGGGCTTGATCATGAGGAACGCTCCCTCTGTGTCTTGCCCGAGGTACTCGACCGGTACCCGCAGGACGTTTTCGATCCGGAGCGTGTCCATGGTGCACTTCGCCGACATCCCCGACTTGAGCCCGGCCTGCGACTTGTCGAGGGTGACCTCCACTTCAAACTTCACCACCGGTTGGGCGCCGGTGGCCGCGGCGGCAATCTTGCTCGCCGGAGCGATTTTGGTGACCTGGCCCTCCATGGTGTCGTCGGGCAGGGCGTCCACGTCGACCTTGGCCTTCATCCCCAACTTGAGTTTGGCCGCGTCGATTTCATTGATGTCGAGCTTCACGATCATCCGACGACGATCCTCGAGACGAACGATCGGCGTACCGCTGCTGAAGCTACTGAGGCTCGAGACAAGCTCACCTTCCTGGATCAGCCGCTTCGCGATCACGCCCGCGATGGGGGCCCGGATCTCGGTCTCGCCGAGCTGCCGGCGCGAATCGTTGACGACGCTGCGCAGTTGGTCTACCGTGGCTTGGCCTTGGGCACGGCCCTTCTGCAGGACCTCGACGTCGCGGAGCCCGATCTCGGCTTCCCGAACCGTCGCGACCGCTGTTTCATACTCTTTGCGCTTGACGTCGTCCTGAATGCGATTGGCCATCGCCCGGTCGAGGTCGGCCTTGGCTTGACGGACCCGCTCCTCGGCTTGACGGCGCTCCAAGTCCTGTTGACCATCGAGACGACCGAGGCGATCGCGAGCCCCTTGGAGCCGGGTCTGCGCGAGGTCCAGTTGTTGGCGCGCGAGCTCAACGTCGCGATCGGCGACATAGCCGGACGCTCGGAGCCCCTTCTGGCGATCGAACTCGCGCTTGGCCTGTTCGTAGTTCGTATTGGCCTCATCGACAGCGTTTTGGGTTTGAGTTCGCTCGTTCAATTGGGATGTGTTGACGAGGAGATCTCGAGTCTGAACGGCCGAGTTGTACGCGGTCTGGGCCGACTCGATCGACGACTTCGTCAACGTCGGCTGAATCTGGAGTTCCTTCTCAAGCTGAGCCAGGCGCGCTCGCGCCTTTTCCAGTGCCGTCTTTGCGAGAACCCGCCGCTGCTCGATCTCGATCGTGGCGCGCGCGACTCCTGCCTGCGCACCCCGCAACTGGGCCTCGTCCTGCTCGACTCGGAGCTCCGTTTCCTGGGGATCGATCGTCGCGATCAACTGACCGGCGGAGACTTCGTCCCCTTCCTCGACCCAGAGCTTCTTCACACGCCCGGCCACGCGGCTCTTGATCTCGACGACCTTGACCGCATCGACGGTGCCACTCTCCACGACGGAGACGATCAGGTTGCCCCGCTCGACCACCACATCCTTGGCAGCCGGGGGCTTCCGCATCGACCCGAGCACTCGGGTGAGGGCAAACATCCCTCCTCCGCACAGCACGACCAGAACGACCAGCAGAATCAACCAAACGCGCTTCATGCGATGGCAGATTCTACATGGCGGAGACTGTGGCCGTTGCGGGGTCCCAGTTCAGGACCCCTTCTCAGTGATCATGATCATGGTCGTGATCGTGGTCGTGATCATGATCTCCGGGGAACGTGTCGTCCCCGAGTCCGCCGCCGGGGCGTCGGCCGCCGGCGCCCCACTGGTCATCCTTCGGCCGAGGAAGACGTTCCGGGTGGGTGGCCAGCATGTAGGCTGCCAGCGCCGTGTTGGTTGCAGACTGTCTCAGATAATCGGGGAAGGTGTTTTCGATACGGTCATGCTGCGTGTGCCACACATAGCGGTAGACCTGTTTGCCGGTTTCGGTCCAATGGAACCCAGGGACCTTGGCGTTGAGGAACGGGACATGGTCACTTCCGCCGCCCCGCGCAACCTGACTCACCTCATTGAACTTCAGCGGTGTGTCCGGAAACGCGGCATTCATGATCGGCTCCAACGGCTTGAAGAACGGCATCCACGCCGGGATGAGGTTGAGGCCACCCTGGTAGTTCGAGCCGCCGTCGTCGTTGAACATCGCCACGATTTGATCGAGGCTGTCGCGGCGCTTGTTGACGTATGCCACGGAACCGAGGAGTCCCTGCTCTTCGCCCGACCAAAGGACGAGGCGGATCGTGCGGCGCGGTCGCACATTGCTCTTGGCCAGGATGCGGATCGCCTCGAGCATCACCGAGCTACCGGTTCCGTTATCGCTCGCACCCTGTGATCCCGGTGCATCCCAACTGTCCAGGTGAGCACTGATGATGATCTGCTCCTCCGGATACTGCCAACCTGGGAGGTCGGCTACGACGTTGTACTGCCGGACCGGGCCCTTCCACACGTGGTTCTCGAGCCCGAATTCGAGCTCGACCTTGCGGTTGCGATCAAGGCTACGCAGAATGCGGTCGTAATCCGATTTGCGAATCGTGACGAGCACGCGCTGGGGGCGCGTGTCCCACGTGATGTCGCGACCCCTTCCAGCAGCCCAGATGATCTCGGCACCAGAACTGTAGACGCGCCCGGCGATCCCGGCGCGATCGAGCGCGGTGTCGAGTTCGGTCGGGGCCGCGATCGACGGTCCGCCCATCCCGACCGGGCGCGGCATGATGATCCAAACGCCCCGGTACTTCTGCGGATCGGCATTCACCTCGGCGGCAGACTCGGGCTGGCGAAGCGCCACACCGCGCACAGGTCCCTGGGTGCCTGGGGCCCAGCACGGAGTCGAGAAGGCGAACGGTTCATCGAACGGCTCCACCATCCGCCCGATCTGGGTGTCGCCCCGATGCCAACCGAGCGGGAACTCGCCCCATTGCTCGAGATGGACGTTTTTCAGGCCCCAGCCGATCAGCTTGTCCATGATCCGAGTCTGGGCCTTCGCCAGATTCGGCGAGGAGGTCACGCGGGGCCCGATTTCGCCGGTCAGAAACGCGAGAATCTGGTTCACCTGACTGTGGTTCTTCCCCTCGTCGAGGATGCGGTCGAGAGTGGCCTTCGGGTACTGGGCGAAGGCGCCGGCAGCCACCGCCAGAGCAACGACGAGGACGCCGGAACGGGTCGACATTGTCATAGTCTGGTATTCACCCAACGCATGCCATTCTCCTTCCCGATCGAGGGTGTATCCTCCCTTCATGGCCGAGACGGAACCCGAGGTTACGGTGCTCGTGCCTGCCCTGAACGAGGAGGCGACCCTCGGTCCGTTGCTCGATCGACTCCTCGAGTTGCCGCTGACGTTGCAGGTGATCGTCATCGACGACGGGTCCACCGACGCGACGCCGGAAGTGCTCGCCGCCTATCGAGACCGGATCACAGTCCTCCGCAACGACAAGCCCGGGGGCAAGGGGGCGGCGATCCGCCACGGGTTGGCGCAGGCGAGGGGCCAGGTCGTGGTCATCCAAGATGCCGACCTCGAATACTTCCCGGAGGAGCTGCCGGCCATTGTTGCCCCGATCCTTCGCGGCGAGGCCAACGTCGTCTACGGAACCCGATTTCGGAACGGGATGCCCCGAGGGATGGCGCTTCCGAACAAGATGGTCAATAAGTTGCTCGTCTGGGCGGTGGCCGTGCTCTACTTCCGACGGATCACCGACGAGGCCACGTGCTACAAGGCATTCCGTCGCGATCTCCTGGAACGGATGCACCTGGTGTGTCACCGATTCGAGTTTTGCCCGGAGGTGACGGCCAAGGCGATTCGACTGGGAGAACGGATCGTCGAAGTCCCTATTCGCTACGTCCCTCGCAACAAAGAAGCAGGCAAAAAGATCCGATGGACCGACGCTCCGGAGGCGTTCTGGACGCTCCTTCGCCACCGGTTCGGCAAGTTCTGAGGCGTGGTACTGCTTTCGTCCGGGGCTAAGGTCGGTGGACGAGAAGCCCGCCGGCAACGATCAGCTTCTCGAGGGTGGTGGTTCGAGCGCGTCGTCGGAACACGTCGTAGCCGTTGGACTCGATGCGATCGAGAATCCGGGCATAGAGGACCCGGGCCAACGCGACCGGACGGCGATAGGGGTCGGGAAGCCGAGCGATTTCCGCATCGGCGTCCGCATAGAGTCGGCGCGCCCGCCCGATTTCGAACTCCGCGAGCGATCGGAACTCCGGAGTCACCTGCCGCGAAGACAACTCGACCTTGAAGCGATCCAGGTCCTCTTGGGGCAGGTACACCCGTCCCCGATCGAGATCTTCGCCGACGTCACGCAGAAAGTTCGTCAGCTGCATCGCTTCACCGAGACGGTGGGCGCCGTGGGTCCGGTCCGCGTTCATCTCGACCCCGAGCACGGTACACATCATCGCCCCGACCGCGCTCGCCGAGCCCCGCATGTAACCCTGAAGGTCGGCATAGGTCGCGTACCGTCGGACCGTGAGATCGGACTCCATCGCGTCGAGGAACAGGAGGGGCTCTTCAAGACCCATTCCGGTTTCGGCCATCGTGTCCGCGAACGCGCGAAGAACCGGCTCTCGAGGTGGAGTACCCGCCACCGCGGCCACCAGCTGCCCCCGAAATTCCATCAGGCGTTTGAGGGTTTCCGCCTCGTCCTGGACCGGGTTGTCGACCCACTCGTCCGGCACTCGAACGAAGCCGTAGAGCGCGTCGACGCGGCGCCGTATCGGCAAGGGGAAGCGACGCGACGCGAAGTAATACGTCGTGCCATGTTGCCGATGGAGTCGGCGGCATGCCTCGTAGTCGGCCGGGGTCGCGAATTTCATGGTCGGGCGCGGCGCATGTCCCAGCGTTCGTTGACGTCCCGCGTGCCCTGCACCAGCACTTCGAACGACTCCGGGCGAGCCAGAACATCGGCGCGCAACTCCTCTAGCGAATGTACGAGCGAACTGCGCGACTCCTCGGCAACGTCTGGCCCCGGTGCGACCGGGAGGCTCATCCGAAGAAACGCCTCGGGCCGTTCGTGCATCGACATATCGTAGAGAATCGCGACGGGCACCACCCGGACTCCCGGCACTTTGCGAGCCACAAAACCGAGGGCGTCGCCAAACGCCAGCAGCTCCGGCGGTCGATGGAGAGTGCCTTCCGCGAACAGGACGAGGGATCTTCCCTCTCCCTGCATCCGTTCGATGGTCCGGCGCACGGTCATGGCTCGCCGGAGCGGGTCGTCGACCGGGAACGGCATCCCGCCGACCTTGGCGAAGAGGGGAAACGCGTCGAACTCGGCGATCCAATCGAGGGCCGGTGTCCCGAGTCGCGTCACGAGATGGAACATCAGATAGCCGTCATGCCAGCCGTGGTGGTTGGCCGCGAATATCACCGGCTCCGAGCCGTCGAACGGCACCCGGACGTCCCCCAGTTCGCAGACCGGCCCCGACCAGTAGACCGCCCGGAACCGCCGTCGGACCGACCTGCGGATCATCCCGCCGACCAAGCGACCCAGAATCCCCTGCTCTTGGCCCGAACTCACCGGAAGGGATTCTCGCTTGGGGATGGGGCGAGGGCATGGCGGGTGAATCGAAGCAGCATGTCCCCTTGAATCACCGATTCCCCGCGCCTGCCTTCCAGCGCGTCGCAAAACACTGGCCAGGCCGCACGAAACTCGCCTTTGCGTCCATCGGGGAATTCGAGCTGGACATAGTAGTCCAACGCCTCGATATCCGAATCCTCGATCGTGAAGATCATCTCGCCGAGGCGGTTGATCCCGAACCGAGCGATCACGCGAGACTCGGGGTAGACGAACGGGACCGTACTGCTCTCATCGGCCCGGACTTGACGGAGACCACTGATGATGCCGGCTCCGATCATCACGAGACCGAAGACGACAACGAGGATGAAGATCGCGACCCCCAGCGGGCCGCCGAACCCGCCCGTCACCAGCGCCATCGCGAAGAAGACCGTGCCGAACAGCGCGACCGCGATCCCGACGAGGATCATCCAGCCCAAGCGGGCGATACGTTCGGGATCGATCATCGCAGTGTGCGGATCGCCTCGATCACGGGCCGGCGGGACGATGGGCTGTCCAGGCTGAAGGACCGAGCATCGCCGAGCTCGTTCCGGATGAACGTCTCCATGTGTTCGATCGCCACGCTCAGAGCACCGCCTCCATCCACCCAGGAGTGCCATACGATCGTGCCTGAGCTCGGGTCGAACTCCCAAATCCCGACGACCCGCCCGCGGTCGAGGATCGGGTTGTTCGCAAGCTCCTGGATGCCTCCGATCGTCTGGAGCCCCTTTTCACCGATCATGGGCTGTCCCTCGTCCTCGACTTCGACGAGCGCAGAGAGATCGCGACGAAGCAACAGGATGCCGTCCAGGCTTGAGACCAGCGCGAAGGAAGGCTCGGACGGACGGACATAACGATCGAACGCTTCGCGATCCTCTTCGAGCAGCAACAACCCACACCCGACATCGACCAGGTTCAAGGGTGCCAGGGCGTCCTTGGCCGCGGCGACGCCGAGACCCGAGAACCAACGAAAGTGGGCGACCGAAGCCGGTCCGATCCACTGAAAGTACCGGCGCGCGAGATCGGTCATCGGCGACCGTCCGTCGTACGAAGGTGCCGGCGACCACCGGACGTAGCCGTAACGCTGGGTGTCGAGCCGTCCGTTCACGGCGACGCGACGCGCCCGCCCGGACCACTGGAGCAGGCGCATCGCAAGCGGAAACGTCGTGGCCAACCCACGCTTCACCCCCTCGGGGCCGAGGTCGCGCACCAGGCTTCCGACCGCGGTCTTGATCTCCTTGGGGTCAAGCGGTACACCGCCGAGCACCGCCGCAATCCCATCACAGAGCCGCTCGATCTCGTCGGGCGTCACGCCCAGTTTCGCGCCGGTCGCCATGTCCCCGTTGACCACATAGGGCTTCGCCGCAGCGAGACCGAGGCCGAAATCCTCGGCGGGCAGGACATAGGTGCAGCCGCGGGCGCTCGGCAATTCGCAGATGCGAACCTCCGCGACGTCCCGGTCGACGGTTTCGCGCGTGAGCCCTCCACGGGCGAACAGCGTGAGGTATGGATTGGAGCCGCCGACCGATCGCGCCCAGCCCGTGCGAGCCAGCACGGCACCCGAATCGAGCCCGGCCAGGCTCCCATCGAGGCCCTGGCGGTGCGCCCACCATGCCCGCAGCTTCGCCATTTCCATGAGTTTCATTGTGCCCGATCCCACCACCCCGGCTAGAATAGGAAGCGCATGAGCAATGGCGGCACCATCACCTTCCTGTTCACCGACGTCGAAGGCAGTACGAAGTTGTGGGAAGAGCATCCGGACGCGATGCGCCAAGCCGTGATGCGCCATGACGAGTTGGCCCAGGAGTTCGTCAGCCGGCACCATGGCCGGATTCTGAAGAGCAAGCTCGAGGGGGACAGCATCTTCGCGATCTTCCCCGTCGCGACCGACGCGATCGCCGCCGCGGTCGAGATTCAGCGCGCGATCGCCAACGAGCCGTGGCCCGAAGACATCGCGATCCGCGTTCGGATGGCCCTCCACACCGGCGATGCCCAGCTTCGCGACGAGGACTACTACGGCCCGAGCGTGAACCGATGCGCGCGCCTCCGCGCCATCGCCCACGGGGGCCAGATCATCATCTCCCTCGCGACCGAAGAGCTCGCCCGGGACAATCTGCCCGAAGGCGTTTCCCTCGACGACATGGGGATGCACCGACTCCGCGACCTCACGCGCCCTGAACAGGTCTTCCAGGTCTTCGCCGACGGCCTACGCGTCGACTTTCCGCCCCTCAAGTCGCTCGACGTCCTCCCCAACAACCTCCCCCAACAGGTGACGAGCTTCATCGGACGCGAGAAGGAGATCGCCGAGGTCAAGCAGCTCCTCAACACGACACGGCTCCTCACCCTTACCGGAAGCGGCGGAGCCGGGAAGACCCGATTGTCGCTTCAGGTTGCCGCCGACCTCCTCGATCGGTATGAAGACGGGGTGTGGTTCGTCGAACTGGCGCCGCTCTCGGACCCCGGCCTCGTCCACCAAGCGATCGCGTCGGCCCTTGGGGTTCGCGAGGAAGCCGGACGCGCGATTTCGCAGACGCTCACCGAGCACCTCAAAGGCAAGGAAGTTCTCCTCGTCATCGACAATTGCGAGCACCTGTTGCACGCGGTCGCCCAAGTCTGCGAGCACCTGCTCCGGACCTGCCCGCACGTGCGGTTCCTGACGTCGAGCCGAGAGGGGCTGAACATCATGGGAGAGACGACGTACCGAGTGCCTTCGCTCTCGATGCCCGATCCCAAAAAGGTGCCCTCGCCCGAGCGCCTCAGCGAATACGAATCGGTGCGGCTCTTCATCGAGCGCGCCCAAGCCGCACAGCCCGGCTTCGAAGTCACGACCCAGAACTCGGCCGCCCTTGCCCAGCTTTGCGTTCGCCTCGATGGCATTCCGCTCGCGATCGAACTCGCCGCCGCCCGCGTCCGCGCACTCAGCGTCGACCAGATCAACGAGCGCCTCGACGATCGCTTCCGGCTCCTCACCGGCGGATCGCGCACCGCCCTGCCACGTCAGCAGACGCTCCGGGCCCTCATCGACTGGAGCTACGACCTCCTCACGCCCCAAGAGCAGACCCTGCTTCGCCGACTCTCCGTCTTCGCAGGTGGATGGACGCTCGAAGCGGCCGAAGCCGTCTGCGCGGACCCCGACTGATCATGGCGTCCTTCCCGGCCTGGGTCGAAACGATCGGTCTTTCCGACTTCGAGGCGTACCGGGACGCGGTCGAGCGGGCAAGCCGGGCGCTGGGCCTCGGTATCCGCTTTGACTGGGACGCTGGAAACGCCCGCATCACCGGGGACTGGTCCATGAGCCTCATCAGCCTCGCCCAGCGCTGGGCGACGACCCCGCCGGCCGACCGCGACGCGCTCCTCGCCGAGTACTTCGTGAAGGTATCGACCTTCGATCCCGACGCCGCCCTCGAGGTCGCGGATCGCGACGACCTCCTCGCTCGGCTCCGAACCCGCATCTACGCAGGTGAAGTCCTCGAGGATGTCTGGCGAGAATACGCAGGGATGTACCGCGAAGCGGTCGTCCTCGACAGTCCTCAGTTTCTGACGGCCACGATCCGTAGCCTCTTGGACCAGTACGAGGTCACGGTCGATGAGGCGTTCGAGCGCGGGATGGCCAACGTGCGCGCCCTCGGGCCGCCGGAAGTCATGATCGAAGAGTTCGAGCCCGGCATCCACCTGCGGGTCATCGTCAGCCCCCACGACATCGTCAGCGCCTGGCTCCCCTGGATCGGAGAACTCGTCCCCGTCCCCGACCACGGCATGCTGGTCGCGACACCGACCCAACAGGCCCTCTACGTCCTGACCTACCCCGCCGACCGGTCCGTCGATGCGCTCCAGTGGCTGGCCCGGTTCAGTTGGAAAACGTACCACGACGGCCCGAGCGCGATCACGCCGTCNNGAGTTCGTGATCTCGCCACCCAACTCCGCCATGCCCTGGTTCGGCGGCTGAACCAGCGAGCGGAAGGATGGCTAGGATATCCCGCGCTTCCGGTCACATCCCGGGGCGGGATCGACCCGGCCCGGGTGTCAGCCCCGCTGCGGACTGCGGCGCACCACGAACACGGCGACGCCGGGAAGAAGCCGTCGAGGAACAGGGGCTCGGGCTCCGCCCATCCCGCCGCAAGGG
>DKKT01000059.1:18355-18495 GCA_002455425.1 Chthonomonas sp. UBA6659
GACCCGAAGACCAGATCGACGCGCGTCGCCGTCCACTTCGGGGCGCCCGTGTTGCGGTCGCGGCCTTCGAAGACGTCGTGGGCATCGGAGGCCGGCTCCCACTGGGTCCCCATGTCCAGCAGGTTCACGAAGAAGTCGTT
>DKKT01000053.1 GCA_002455425.1 Chthonomonas sp. UBA6659
GTCGAAGTCATCCGAGTCGATCATGTTGTTCTGATCCAGGTCGCCGTTGATCAGGCTGATGTTCGCGGTCGCGCCGCCTGCTCCGGCCGTCACCGTGATGGTGCGTCGCAGCCAGTGGGTGACCTTCGTCGAAAGCTGGTAGGTGCCGGCACCCGGGACGAAGACACGATACGTACCGGTCGGTCCGCGCTCGACCGTCTGAGTCGAGATCGGGTTGCCTACCGAGTCACGGACTTCGATCGTCACGCAAGGCGGATTGGTGCCGAGCATGTTCTGAAGGTCGAAGTTGCCGGAGATCGCGGTCTGGGTGCCCGGGACGTAGCTGAACTGGTCGCCGCTGATGTTGGCGAAGTTCGTCGTCCGAGGCTCGCCAAGATTGCCGCCACCACCGATGCCGCCGATGACCTGGTTCGACAGGAAGTCGTGGCCGCCGCCGTTGATGAACACGCAGAGCTTGATCGGACCCGTCGGGTTGCCGATCAAGGAGAGAGGAATCTTCCACTCGCCGCCCGTGCCGACCGGGGCGGGGCAAGCGAGACCCGTGCCACCGAGGACGCCGGCCGCGTTGCTGTTGTCCATGAAGAAAGCACAGCCGAGGTCGTTGCCGAAGAACAGCGCGCCGCCCGCGTTGGGACCTTGACCGAGCCACTGACCATTGGTCGTGCCGATCTCACCAAAGTTCGCGAACAGACCGTAGGTGCCGCCGCCGACGTCGCCGTTCGTCGCGCCGAACCAGTAGTCGGCTTCAAACCCGGCGTCGAAAGCAAGGCCATCGCCCGAGCCCGTCCCGGCCATGCGGCCGAGAGCACCGAAGTCGGTATCCGGCTGGATCCCGGACAGCTGGTTTTGGCCGCCGGCTTTGCTGTCGATGAACAACTCAAGCTTGTTGTAGTTCGTCTCGAGGTTGCCCGTCGCGAGGACATAGAGGTGAGTCGCGTCGCGATAGGCATAGACGGAGACCAGCTCCGAACCGTTGGCCCATGTGGCGAGACCGAGATTGCTGTCGCCGAACTGGGTCTCGGTGTTCTGGACCGCGATCGGCTGGCCGTAGAACCCGGCGTCGCCGGCGAGGTTGCCGTCGATCACCGGCTGAGCGAAGGCCGAACCCGCAAGGGCGGCGATGCCGGCAAGGATAAGCGTCGAGCGTGTATTCATGATCCTCTCCAGTGTTTCGTAGTTTCGGTTATGCTGCGGTCGGATCGGTACCCATTCATCAAGGGCTACCGAGCGGAACCGGTCCACATGACTACGGGCGTTTACCGGTTGGCATTTCACGCCCGACCGAGGAAGACAAGGAGGGATGAACAGCGACGCCAAGGTGGGTGGCGACCCATTCAGGCCCTCATCGGCCTCCGTCGGTTCCGCAACGAACCGTAATCTGATGCCATTATACACGAGAATACGAATTCTCAAGCTGTTTTTCACCCCTTTTTCTTGCCGGGATGCACGGGGGCATCCACCGCGACCGCACGGCTGTGCCAGACCAAAAGGAACGCCCCCCGCATTTTCGCGAGGGGCGTTGAGAAGTCGAGTCAGGTCTGCCGAGAGTGGTTAGTTCCAGAGATCGGTGAGGGAGTCTTTCATCAGTCCCCACGCGCCGGCGATCGCTGCACCGGCCACTGCTAAGGCCACGACGGTAAAGATCATGCTTACCTCCTGGGCTTCCTTGCCCAGACTCTTTGTTCCGCCGCGATCTCGCCTTATGAGATAGTTGTCTCGCCAAGAATACGGGTGTTTCTAGAAGATAAGGCATGAATGCCGTCAGCACCCTTCCCAGCCGCAGGATTGCCGTCGGCGAACTTGCCGGTGGCACGATTGCCGGCTTCACCGTGGGTTCCACACCCCGATTCGCCATAATCTGCGGTATGCGACACCCGATCTTGGAAGCCCTTGCCGAACGCGTCCTCGTCTTCGACGGCGCGATGGGAACCCAGATTCAGGGTGCTAACCTCGCCCCCGCCGACTTCACGCTCACGCCCGAAGCCAATTACCCGGATGCGGTACGCGCAGCCGCGGAGCGCCTCGGCGGCGAGTTCCTCGAAGGATGCAATGAAATCCTGTGCGTCACCCGGCCCGACGTCATCGAGGAGATCCACACCCGATACCTCGACGCCGGCGCGGACCTGATCGAAACCAACACCTTCGGAACGACGTCCGTCGTCCTCGCCGAGTACGGCATCGCCGAACTGGTGCCCGATCTCGCGTTTGCAGCCGCGCAGATCGCGCGCCGCGCGGCTGACGCCCGATCGACCACTGAACGTCCGCGATTCGTGGTCGGGGCGCTCGGTCCAGGCACCAAGCTCGTGTCGCTCGGTCAGGTGACATGGCAAGAACTTGAAGACACCTATGCGGCCGGTTTCCGCGCTCTCATCGAGGGAGGTTCGGACGCGCTGCTGCTCGAAACGCTCCAAGACCTCTTGATGGTCAAGGCCGGTGTCGTCGCCGCCAAGCGTGCGATGGCCGAAACCGGCAAAGAGCTGCCCATCATCGTCCAGGTCACGATGGAGCAGACCGGCACGATGCTCCTCGGCAGCGAAATCGGGGCCGCCGTCAACATGCTCGAGTGTTTCCCCGAGGTCGTGGCGATCGGGATCAACTGCGCCACCGGTCCGATGGAAATGGCTCCTCACGTCCGCTATCTCGGGCAGAACTCGACCCGACCGCTCTCCGTCCAGCCCAACGCGGGGCTCCCGGTCATGGAGGGCGGTCGTGCCGTCTACAAGCTGACCCCGGAAGAGCTTGCTCACCACCACGAGCGCTTCGTCACCGAGCATGGTGTCGCGATCGTCGGCGGCTGTTGCGGCACGACCCCCGATCACATCCGGGCGGTGGCGGCCGCAGTCGGCGGGCGCCCCCACGGCAACAACGCCCACTGGCAAAAGGTGCGTCACCTCTTTCCGGGCTTCGACTTCGAGCTCCGCACGGACGAGCAAGCGAAGGCCCTCCAACTGGTGGGCTGCTCAAGCCTCTACCAGTTCCAGCCCTACGTCCAGGACAACAGCTTCCTGATCATCGGTGAGAAGACCAACGCCAACGGAAGTAAGGCGTTCCGTGAGATGCTTGGAGCGGAGAACTGGGAGGGGCTGGTCGAGCTCGCCCGTGAGCTCGAAGGAGAAGGGTCGCATGTGCTCGACGTTTGCGCCGCTTATGTCGGGCGCGACGAAGCCCGCGACATGCGAGAGTTGCTCTCGCGCTATAACCGCTCGGTCACGGTGCCGATCATGGTCGACTCGACCGAGTGGCCGGTCGTCGAGACCTCACTTCAGATGCTGGCGGGCAAGCCGATCGTGAACTCCATCAACTTCGAGGATGGGGAAGCGCGCACCGAGAAGGTCCTCGGTCTTTGCCGCAAGTACGGCGCCGCCGTCGTCGCACTCACGATCGACGAGGACGGGATGGCGAAGAGCGTCGACAAAAAGGTCGCGATCGCGGAACGGATCCTGGGTCGCACGCGGGCGATCGGGCTTCCGGATCACGACGTGTTCCTCGATTGCCTGACCTTCACGCTCGGTTCAGGTGACGAGGAGTTCCGTGACGCGGGCGTCGCGACGATCGAGGCGATTCGCGAAGTGCGCGCGCGACATCCGCTCGTCAACTTCACTCTCGGCATCAGCAACGTCAGCTTCGGTCTCAAGCCGGCTGCCCGCCAAGTGCTCAACTCCGCCTTCCTGCACTACTGCCTTGAAGTCGGCCTGACCTCCGCGATCGTCCACTTCAGCAAGATCCAGCCGGAGAACAAGATCGACCCCGAAGTCTGGAAGATCGCCTCCGATCTCGTCTTCGATCGACGCGACTTCGAACCTGCCGCGTAACACGGACGGCAACAGGCCCCCCAGGTAAACTGGGGGTCTTATGGTTCTTTCTGCGTTGCCTTTCAATTCCGGACCGGACACCAAGCCAGCTCTGGCGCGCCAGATGGTGAACTTTGTCAGCGAGATCGTCCGCCGGTATACGTCGGAGGAGATCAACACCGTCAACTACCTCATCCGACTGGAAGAAGGGCCGCAGCCGCGCTTTGCCAACGTCAATCCGTCCGAGACGCTCAATGAATGGCAGATGGTGGAGCAGTTCTTCCCCCAGACCAACGCCGATGCGCTTCTCGATGGGCTCCTCGTGACGACCGGTGACAGCCATACGCTCACCTATCGTTTCTTCAAGAAGGGCGAAGAGACGCCGGCCAAGGAGAACACCCTCACGTTCACGTCGGACGCGTGCTTCCCCGCGATCCGGACGCTCATCGAGGACGTCGCGGCCTTTGTCGGCACCAGCCTTCCCGCGGAGGTCGCCAAGGACGAAGAACTGTTTGGTACCGATCGGCAGGCGGCGTTCCTCAAGTTCCTCGAGGGATTTGACGCGATTCAGTACATCGAGAAGACGCAAGGACAGGTGGCACTCGAATTCCAGCCGCAGGGCGCGCTCGATTGCTTCCAAGAGGCCGTCGAAGCGGATAAGGACTGGGAAGGCCCGTACCTGGCGATGATCCAACTGGTTCGACTCTGCACCCAGTCCCGGATCGGGACCTACGAACTGCTCCGCGATGCCCTCGCCAAGCTCGGCGAAACCGTGCCCAGCGACGCCCGAGCGATGTTTGCCCAGGGCGAGCTCGCCCAGGCCGTCGGTGACCTTGCCGAGGCCACCCAACTCTTCGAGAAAGCCCACACCCTGGACGCCAATGAGCCCGCGATTCTCGCCCGCCTCGGCATCGTCCAGATGCAGATGCAGATGCCGGCCAACGCCGAGCGGAACTTCCGCAAGGCGATCGAGATGGAGGGCGACGATAAGCCGTCGATGGACCTTCTCGCGGCCGTTCTTCAGCAGACGAACCGCATTCATGAAGTGCCCAGTCTGTACAAGGCGATGATCGATGCCGATCCCCAAAACGCTTCGGCTCACGCCCGCTACGCCACCGCGCTGATCGCAGCCGGGCAAGAGGCCGACGGCGAAAAGGCGTTCGAAGCCGGGCTCGAGACCGTGACCGACAGCCTCCCGATCAAGCGGTTCTTCGCGCCGTACCTCGCCCAGAACAAGCAGGATTTCGATCGAGCGATGGACTTCTACGAGGACGTGCTCGACGTGGCGCCGACCGACGTCCAGATCCTCTGGGAGTACGCGCAGACCCTGAACGCGGCGGGGCGCCAGTTTGAGATCCCCAAGGTCCTCCGAGATATCCTGGGTACCGATCCGGAACCGAACACCCGGTCGAACGTGCTCGCGTGGCTCATCGAGCTCGAGCAACCGAAGCGGGTCGAGACCGTCGCCAACGCCGAGCGCAAGATGCAGAATGAGGACTACGACGGGGCCATTCGGGACCTGAAGCCGATGCGCAACTGGTTGGCCGACTACTGGAAGATGTGGTTGCTCCTTGCCGCCGCCTTCAACCGAACTCAGCAGCACGAGGAAGCCGAAGAGGCCGCCACGCGCCTGGTCAACATGTATCCGGGCCTCGAGCCGGCTTACGCCGAACTCGTGGCGTCGCTGAGCGCCCAAGAGAAGACCGAAGAGGCCTACAACGCGATGCGGTTCGCGATGACCCAGATCCCGAATTCGGTACCGGTCGCCGTCAACCTCGCGCTTGCGGCCAAACGAAGCGGCCGCGACGAAGAAGCGCGCCACCTTGCCCGCCAGATTCGCGAGGCCATCGGGGAGAACAAGGAACTCGAGCCGGTCTTCGCCGAGATCGAGCGTTAGCTCGTGAAAACCCCGGGGTCCAGGGCGGCCACAGAGAAGTCGTTGCCCCGCCCCTGGGGATGGAAATGTTAAGAAAGGGTGATTCAGCGCCCCTCTTTCACCCTTTTCCGTCATAAATACGGGCCTCGAAACCGGGCTTTTGGCAAGAAGTGTGCTACAATACCCCTCGGATTCCAGCCTTGGGTTCAATATTTTGGAGAGGAAGATGAGAAAAGTCCTGATCTTGGCCGGCATTGCGACTGCCGCCATCTCGCAAGCCCTCGTCATTGATAACTTCACTGACGGTTCGTTCGATACCGGCGATCTCAGCGGTGTCGGTACGTACAATTACTTCCAGAATGCCGCTCCGGCCAACGTGCTCGGCGGACGCCGCGACGTGCAGGTGGACATCGTGTCCAACCCGCTCGCTGCGGTTTCCCGACTGCGCATGGAAGCCACGGGCGGTCTGGCTGCGGTCAGCCAGGGTTCGTTCTTGACCGGTCGACAGACCCTCAAGTACGGATTCACCGCTGATCTGAACCAGAACATGACTGTTTACGATCGCTTTGAGCTTGGCGTGATCTTCAATGACCTCGCCCCGCTCGTCGCAACGGCGACCGTTTACACGTCTGGTGGCGGAAGCTCTTCGCACACGGTCAACATCCCGGCAGTGGCCGCGATCGTGCCGCAGATCTTCACCTTCAGCTTCGCCAGCTTCGTCGGCACGGGTAACTTCGCGGATGTCGATCGCATCGACCTTCGCTTCGCTCCCCAGACCGGCGGTGACTACACGCTGACCTCGTTCGAAGCGGTTCCGGAGCCGGCTTCGCTCGTGGCCATCGGAATCGGACTCGCGGGCGTCCTCGCTCGCCGACGCCGAAAGAGCTAAGACTCATCTCCCGAAAATTGAGGACGTCCCAACTGGGACGTCCTCTTTTTGCGTTTTGGGAACCCTGATCCAGTCCGTGCGTAGACCTCCCTAGTGTCGCGTCGAGAACTCGATTTCGTGATCGTCGGAGCCGGGCTCGGCGGCCTGGCCACCGCTCTCCGTCTAGCCCATCGAGGCGCGTCGGTCCTCGTGCTCGAGAAGACGGACCAGGTCGGAGGCCGCGACCGTAGCCTCACGGTCGGAGAGTGTCGCTTCGATGCGGGGCCCACTCTCACGATGATGCTCGACCCCTTCCGGCGACTCTTTGCCGACGTCGGGGAGGACATCGATGATCACCTCGACCTTCGCCTGTGCGATCCGAGCTATCGGGTGTTCTATGCGGACGGGTCGCGGATCGAAGGATCACCGAACGCAGCGCGGATGATCGCCCAGATCGAGGCGCTCGCCGGCACCCACGACGCCCTGGCGTATCCCCAGCTTCTCGGGCGCTTGGCTGCGCTCTACAAGGACGCTATTCCTCACTTCGTGCGCAAGCAGTTCCGATCTCCGCTCGAGCTCCTCAAGCCCAGAGCGATACAAAGGGTCCTCAGGCATCGGATGCTCGGCAATCTCGCCCAGCGTATCGACCGGACGTTCGACGACCCCCGCCTCCGCATGCTCTTCAGCTTCCAGACCATGTACTTGGGCCTCAGCCCCTATGATGCCCCTTGGGTCTACGCCGTGCTGACCTACATGGAGTATGGCGAGGGGATCTGGTATCCGATGGGTGGCATGACCGAAATCCCTCGGACCATCGCCGATCTTGCGGCCCGTCGCGGCGTCGAGATCCGCCTCGATTCGGAGGTGGTGGCGATCGATGGCCGAGTCGTGCGCCTCGCTTCGGGGGAGTCGGTGACGGCCCGCACGATCGTGTGCAACGCCGACCTGCCCTACGCCGAGCAATGCTTGCTGAACCAGAGGCCCAAGCCACGGACGCACTCCTGTTCCGCTTACATGATGTATATGGACGTCGAAGGCCATTATCCGGAACTGCTTCACCACAACGTGGTCTTCGGAGCCGACTATCGCCGCAACCTCGACGACATCTTCCATCGGCACATGCTCCCTGAAGATCCCTCCTTCTATGTCTGCGTGAGTAGTCGAACCGATCCCGACCGAGCTGGGAACGGACGCGAGAACCTCTATGTTCTCGTCCCCGTTCCGAACCTCACTCACCCTTGGTCGCCGGCCGATGCGGACGCGATTGAAAAGACGGTCCTGACGCGTTTGTCCCGCGACGTCGGCTTCGATCCCGCCGCGATCCGCGCTAAGAAGACGTTCAGTCCTCGGGATTGGGCCGATACGCTCCATCTCGACCTCGGTGCGGCGTTCGGTCTCGCCCACACCACGTTTCAAAGCGCATGCTTCCGTCCCCCGAACCGAAGCCGTACGAATCAGGATGTGTACTTCGTGGGCGCAAGCACAACGCCTGGGAACGGACTCCCGATGGTGCTGATTTCGGCGGAGCTCCTCGAAGCCCGCCTCGCTGGTGAAGGTCGCCTCTAGGGGGCGGGGGCCCGCGGCGGAAGAAATCGCGGCTCGCGGTCGGCCTTTTTCTCAAGAATCGCCCCCATCTCGCGGAGGTGCCGCTGAACTTCGAAGATTTCGGCCTCTCCGAAGTCGGCAGGAGCGAGCTGCCGAGAAATCGCAGTTTCCGCGGCGACACCGGCCGCGTCGCCCAGGACCATCTGGTTCGGTAACACGCGGAGCGCGTACCATGCGATCGAGCTGGCATTGATGCCGTAACCACAGATCAGCACATTCCGAAGATTCGGATTCAACAGTGCCTCATAGGGAATATACGCTGGATACACGGGATTGACGCGCGTTTGGTCTTCGAAGTGCTCTTCCCATGGATCCTTGTCGATGTACCCTTGGGTATCCATTTGATAAAACGCCAAACCTATGCGTGTTTTGTAGTTCTCACTATCAGTTCCCGAGTATTGATCGCGACCTGCACGCGTGAGGTGATCGGCTCGCACGGCAAAGCCGAAGTAACCTGGGTTGGGATACAGCGAGGAATGGGCGGATTCGCGAATATAGAGCATATCGGCGACGCGCGAGATTCGAACGCTCGAGAAGCCGGGAAAGTCGCGAAGTGCGGCCAGGAACTCGTCCGACTCCACCATCTTTCGCGCCTTCGTGTATCCCTCGTCAACGCTCATCAATTCACTGCGCGGGTATCGATACGTCCCTTCATCCTTGAGTTCTTTGGTTGCGTCGACACCGTACATCAAGATCGTGTTGATCCACCAGCGGTCTTTGGCACCTTCGGCGATGTTCATCGGCTTGATGCGAAACTCGGCCTTATGGGTCGCGTTGAATCTCCACGTGACTGGATGAGTGTTGGGCTTGCCGCCCCAAAGGAGTCGGCTTCCGTCCTTATCGATCCCCCACTCGAAGTCTCCGGACTTCGAAGCGGCGACGAAGTCGAGCCCCTCGACTTCGAACATCAAGGTCACCGCTTGCTGTTCGGTGCTTCGCGCATAGTCGTCGCGCCCAGTGACCCCGAGAAAGCCACTCAGACGCAAGAGCCGAGCGGTGTAAGAGGCATCGATGAAGACACGGGCTTGAACGCGGATCGTCGGGGCGAGAGTGTCCCATGTCTCCTCCCCGGTCGGAGCCCGGACGAGCGATCGAATCGCAATCTCACGCACCTCACCCTCTTGCACGGTACTGCCGACGATATCGGTTTGATACTTGACTTCGAAAAGCGGATTGAATCGGAGATTCTCTTCCATGAACGCGGCCATCGCGTCCGGATCGTAACCTCGATTCTGAAACTCGAAAAGCTCATTGAAGGTGCCAGCGATCCAGTCCTTACGGTATCCACGTAAGTCCCAGAAGTTCTGGGCCGCCACGGTTCCGATTTCGCCAAGCCGGCGTTGAGGCACGATCATCAGGAGGCGCATGCCGGGATTCTCACGATGAATCGCTCGCGCTGCCGCGTATCCCGAAAAGCTACCGCCATAGATGACGATGTCGTAGTGGAGAAGCGGGTCGCTCGCCTCTGCGCTGTGAAGCAGCCGCTGGAGCCCGTTGCGAGGCCCTTCGAAGGAAAGCAGGGCAAGCAGACCAACCAGGGCAATGACGATCACAACGCCCCATGCGCCCCCTCTCGTATGCCCTGTCCTCATCTCGATCGACTTCCCATTCAGTGTAACAATCCGGCGAGCGAAACTATCCCAGGCCTAGGGGTGAAGAGCGTCGAGTAGGGCGAGAGCAAGAGCCATGTGGCCGGTCGTGCGAGGGTGCACGCGATCATCGGCCAGTTCATACGGGTGCATGCTGACCAGGAGGCGGTCGAACACCTGCTGCGTGTCGAGGCAGGCGACGCCATAGTGGCCGGCGATCCCTTTGACGACGTCCCCGTAACGATCCATCATTGCGCGCATCGGCTCGCTTCGGTTCGGCTCGATGAAGAACGGCGTCAACAATACGGTCGCGCGCTTCCGCACCCCCAAGTCGCGGGTGAGCCGATCGAGGGTCTGGGTGTACTCGTCGAGAGGAACCCCGAGTTCGGGTCGATCAGGACGGTCGAACTGACGCCAGACGTCATTGATGCCGATCATCAGCGCCACCGTCTCAGCTTGGCTGTCGATGGCGTCGCCCCAGCGCTTTGACACATCTCGGATCGTGTCGCCACTGACGCCGAAATTGAGCACCCGCAGGCCGTGAACGGGGTAGCGGACGCGCCAACAGGCGTCGAACAGAGCGACATAGCCGTTCCCGAGGCCGGCCGCCTCACCGATCGGGCGCGATCGCCCGCAATCGGTGATCGAATCACCGATGAAAACGATCCGGCTCTTCGGCGCAATCTGCATCGTTCCAAGGGTACCGCCGGAACTACTGGCCTGGGTGAAGTCTTAGAATGGGCCATGGAGAAAATCGAAAAGACGGACGCCGAGTGGAAGCACGAGCTCACGGAGCAGCAGTTCCACGTGCTGCGCGAAAAGGGCACCGAGCGGGCGTTCACGGGCGAATTCTGGGATCACTTCGTGCCTGGCACCTACCTTTGCGCCGGTTGTGGCGAACCCCTCTTCACATCGGGAACAAAGTTTGAGTCGAGATGCGGCTGGCCGAGTTTCTACGAGGCGCTCGACCGAAACAAAGTCGAATTCCACGACGACTTCAGCTTCGGGATGCGGCGTGTCGAGGTGACGTGTGCGCGCTGCGGAGGCCATCTGGGTCACGTCTTTCCCGACGGGCCGGAGCCGACCGGCGTCCGCTACTGTATCAACTCCGTTTCACTCGCCTTTCGCGGGGACTAGAGGATGACGCCCCCGGCGACCACGGTTCGCCCTCGATAGGCGACCGCCGTCTGCCCGGGTGTGATGGCCCGCACGGGCTCGTCGAACACGATCGTCGGTATCTCGCCCGGCACGAGGCGCGCACGTTGAGGCTCCATGTTGTATCGAACCTTCGCGGTGACCCGAATCGCATCATCCTGCGGGAACGCGGGGCTCCAGATCACCTGCTGCAAACGAGCCTCGCGCGTCAACAGGTCTTCAGACTCGCCGACGATGACCCGGTTCTCGCGAGGCTCCAGACGGAGCACATAGAGCGGCCGGCCGTGACGGGCGGTCAGGCCAATCCCTTTGCGCTGGCCTACCGTGAAGCCTGCGACTCCGTCATGCTCGCCGACGACCTGTCCTGAGGTATCGACAAGGTCCCCGCGGCCGAACATCTCCGGATTTCGAGCCGCGAGAAACTCGCGGTATCCGCCGGCCTCGCTCACGAAGCAGATCTCTTGGGAGTCGGGCTTGTCCGCGACCGGTAGGCTCAACTCCCGGGCGAGAGCCCGGGTCTCGACCTTCGAACCCAATTCGCCAAGCGGAAACAGCGTTCGCGCGAGTTGATCGGTTCGGAGCATGTACAAAACGTAACTCTGGTCTTTGCTTCCACTCCGTGATTGCAGGAGAACCGGATGCCCGGCGCGACGCCGAATGCGAGCGTAGTGCCCGGTCGCGAGGAAGTCGCAACCGAGCTCCTCCAGCTTCTGCCAAAGTGCGTCGAACTTGACCTTCTTGTTGCACTCGACACAGGGGTTAGGCGTTCGGCCGGCTGCGTATTCGGCGACAAACTGTTCGATGACCGTTTCCCGAAACGTGTCCCGGAAATTCATCACGTAGTGGGGCATGCCGAGGATTCGGGCAACGCGACGCGCATCTTCGACGGCACCGAGGGAACAGCACCCGGCGTGGCGCGGATCCTTTTGGCTCTCCTGCCAGATCTGCATCGTCACTCCGACGACGTCGTAACCACGGCGGCGGAGCAGCCCGGCCACGACACTGCTGTCGACGCCGCCGCTCATCGCGACCAGGACGGTCCTAGCCACCGCCCTTGCCCTTCAAGTACTTGGCGATCCCGGGGGAGTTGATCACGCTGTTGACGTTCGCCTGTGCCGCCATCTGGGGCTTGAGGCCGTCGGCAAAGATGACGTAGGTCGGCGTCTCGTCGACTCCGATGCGGCGAGCGGTGTCGATCCCTTCGTAGACGATGTCGATGTACTTGTCGTCGGAGAGTGCCTTGCGGACCTCGTCTTCCTTGAGCCCGATTTCGGTCGCCAACGCGATGAGCGCATCGATACTCTTCAGATCATCGACATCCTTCGTGAACATCCCCTCGATCCAGGGCCAGTACTTGCCTTGGGTCGCGGCGAACTCACCGATGATCGAGGCGGCGAGGCTCATCTCATGGCCTTCTTTCTTGAAGATCGGGAAGTTGCGGTAGATGAGTCGGAGGTTGCCATCAGCCTGAACATACAGCCCTTTGATGTTCTGGAACGACGATCGGCAGGCCGGACAGTAGAAGTCCGCATATTCGATGATCGTGACCGGGGCCGCTCCCTTGCCGAACGAATAGGCCGGGTTCGGGGCAAGGGTCTCGATCGACGCCTCGCTCGCAAGTTCCCGTCCGGGCGCCTTGCGCAGCGCATCCATGTTCTTCGCCATCACCCCGAGACCGCCGATCGCGAGAACCATCCAGGCGAGGAACGCGATCTTGCCGACCGGAACGTCCAGCTTGTCGGGTCCCTCGGCCGATGCGACGAAACCGTAGAGCAGACAGGTGAGAAACATGATGCCGGCTGAGGCCAGGCACCAGTCGCACTTCGCCTGCAACTCGACGAACGAAACGAATTGGAGATAGGCGCTTGCCAGCGTTCCGACCGCGGAGAGCACCCAAGCCACGGTCACGATCAGGCGCGGCCGCCAGTCGGGTCGGAAGAGCCGAATCGCGGCGATCCCGGCGAGAACCAGGTAAGTCAGCAACCCGAAGGCCGCCACCGGAATCCCCAGCACCTCCGAGTACTTGCTTGACGTCACGACATCACAAGCTCGCTCGGCCGTGCACGGCACGGCGAGACCCATGAAGTGCGCCACCGTGAGGACCCCGGCGACGAAGACGCCACCCCAGGCCAAGAGCGCGAGAATTCGATTCAACCAAACCGCTGCCGACTTCACCAACCGATTATACGTCCCGCCCTCCCGCGGTATCCTCATCGAAGCCCTTCCATGGCTGACGCAACCCTCGCCCCGGTTTCCCTGTCCACGAAACCCGCTCGCAACACTGTGCGCGGGACGTACTTCGTGCAAACCTGGGGCTGCCAGATGAATGTCGAAGACACCGAGCAGATCGGTCTCTATTTGCAGGAAATCGGATTTCAACCTGCACGCACGCCTCAGGAGGCCCATCTGGTGCTGTTGAATACTTGCAGCGTGCGCAAGAAGCCTGAGGACAAGGCGTTCAGCTTCCTCGGGGAACTGCGCCTGCTGAAACAGAGTCGGCCGGAGCTGATGGTCGGAGTGTGCGGCTGCATGGCGCAGACGCGAGCCGACGAAATCCGACGACGAGCACCCCACGTGGACTTCGTCGTCGGCACGGCCCAGATCAGTCAGATTCCCGCGTTGGTCGAGGAGGCACTCCAGAGCCGTCGATTTCGAAAGCGCCTGGACCTTCCCGACCGCAAAGGCGCGGTCGTCACCGACATTCCCACGCGCCATGTCGACCGACAGGGCAAGCTGAAGGCGTTCGTTCCCATCCAGTACGGGTGCGACAAGTTCTGCACGTTCTGTATCGTTCCCGCGACACGGGGTCGCGAACGCAGCCGACCGACCGCCGAAATCGTCGAAGAGGCGCGCCGCCTCGTCGATCTCGGGACGAAGGAGATCACGCTTCTCGGCCAGACCGTGAACAGCTATGGCAAGAATCTGGCCGAGGGGAACGTTCCGTTCAGTCGATTGCTTCAGGAACTGGGACAAATCGACGGTCTGGAGCGCCTCCGTTACACGAGTCCCTATCCACGCGACTTCCGCGCCGACCTGATCGAGGCGATTCGAAATTGCCCCGCCGTCATGGAGCATGTTCACCTGCCTCTCCAGAGCGGCAACGATGCGATGCTCAAGGCGATGCGCAGGCTCTACACACGCCAGTCGTTCACCCACATCGTCGCCGACCTTCGCACTGCCGTCCCCGGCCTCGGAATCACCACCGATATCATCGTCGGATTCCCCGGCGAGAGCGAGGAACAGTTCCAGGAAACCCTTGACGTCGTCGAGGCATTGAGGTTCGACGGCGCATACATGTTCATCTACAGTCCGCGTCCGAACACGCCCGCCGCGTCGATGGAACAGCTTCCGTATCCGCTGAAGCAATCGCGGCTCAAGCGCCTCGTCGAGCTCCAGAATCGGATCACGCTTGAAATCAACCGATCCCTGGTCGGGCGAACGTTCGAGGTGTTGGTCGAGGGCAGTTCGCCGAAGGCGCCGAACAGGTTGCAGGGCTACAGCCGCGAATTCAAGATGATCCACTTTCCCGGCGAAGCCGGCTTGCGGGGTCGGATCGTCCACGTCCGGGCAACTGAGTCCCATCTATGGGGTCTCAGCGCCGAAATGTTGGAGGTTTTGCGTTGACGAGTCTGCTCAATGTCCCATTGGGACCGAATCCGCCCGAAGTCGTCCACGTCGTGATCGAGATTCCCCGGGGCAGCACAAATAAGTACGAAGTCGACTCGAAGACCGGCGTCATCATGCTCGACCGCGTCCTCTACTCGCCGCTCTTCTACCCGTTCGACTACGGCTACATCCCCCAGACCCACTATCTCGATGGCGACCCCCTCGACGCCCTCGTCCTGATCACCCATCCGACATTCCCCGGCTGTGTCGTCGAGTCGCGCCCGATCGGCGTGCTCGCCATGCGCGACGATAAAGGACCCGACGAGAAGATCCTTTGCGTCGCAACCAAGGATCCGCGCTACGCGAGCTGGTCCAACCTCGCCGATCTGAACGAGCACGCGCAGAAGGAAGTCATTCACTTCTTCGAGGTCTACAAGGCGTTGGAGGAGAAGGAGGTCGACGTCCTCGGGTGGCTCGATGTCGAAGCCGCCCTCAAACTGATCGAGAAGTACCGCCTTGGTTGATTGGGTCGCGCTCGGTTGGGGCGAAAACCGAACCCCTCGCGACGTCGATCTCCGAAGCGACACCGTCACCCAACCGACCGAAGCGATGCGCGAAGCGATGGCCCGGGCACCGCTCGGCGACGACGTACTCGGCGACGATCCCACCGTCGCTCAACTCGAGCGCCTCGCCGCCGACCGTGTGGGCATGGAGGATGCCGTATTCGTGCCGAGTGGCACGATGGGAAATCAGATCGCGATCGCGGTCCACGCCCGACCTGGCGACGCGATCCTCGTCGAGGACGACGCGCACGTCCTTTGGTATGAGGTCGGCGCGCCGGCAGCCCTCGCCGGGGTCGTGATCCGCAGCGTCACGTCCGAACGAGGCGTGATGGCACCCGAGACGATCACCGCCCGTGCGCTTGATCGGTCCCTCCATACCCCCGGCACAAGGCTGCTTTGCGTCGAGAACACGCACAATCGAGCCGGAGGCACGATCACCCCGAGCGCACACTTTGCCGCCTACCGGCGGATTTGTGACGAACGCGAGATGCGATTCCATCTCGACGGTGCCCGCATCTTCAATGCCGCCGTCGCGGCCGGGGAACCTGTGACGGCGTGGACGAGCCATGTCGACTCGGTGACTTTTTGCCTGAGCAAGGGGCTGTGTGCACCGGTCGGGTCCGTGCTCTGCGGTTCGGCTCCGTTCATCGACGAGGCTCGTTTTTGGCGTAAGCGACTCGGTGGCGGAATGCGCCAGTCCGGTCTCCTTGCCGCGTGTGGCATCGTCGCGCTGTTGAGCCTGGTCGACCGCCTGGCCGAAGATCACGACCGTGCGCGTCGGCTGGCCGATGCGCTCCGCGTGCTGCCAGGACTTACCGTGGGGTCGATGCCGGAAACAAACATCTTGATGATCGACACCGATGCCCCGGCGGCGACTTGGGTGGACGTCCTCGCCTCACGCTCGATTCGAGCGATCGCCTTTGGGCCTCATCGCTTGAGGCTTGTGCTCCATCGTGACATCGACGACACCCACGTCGACCGGACGATCGAGGCGTTCCGCAAGGGTCTCTAGGCGCGTCGTCGCTTGCCCCGGCGGGGTGACGAGACTTCTTCGCCTGCGAGTAACTGGTCGCGAAGGCCCTGATACGCGATCTCGGTCAGTCGTTCGAGGTTCACGACGTCGGCCCGGTTGTAAGCGATCAGCTTCTCCAGGGCCTCTCGGCTTCCGCGCAGGTGGCGACGCCACAGAAGGACCGCGTCGTAGCCGTTCAGCCCAGCGATTTCTGCGGGCCGCTCGATGCCGTTGTCGACCTCGATCTTCTTAAGCCCACCGCGCATGCCGAGGTTCTTGAGGGCAAAGCAGAGGTCGAGGTGGAGTTGATCGAGCCGGCAGCGGGGAAAGGCTCGCTGGATGACGGGGAGATCGAACGCGGACCCATAGAAGGTGACGATCATCTGATAGTGGGAGATGACGTCGGGAAAATTGCCCAGATCTTCGCCCTTGACAAGACACTTGAACTCTCGGCCGTCCCAGATGCCGATACACGTGATCGAATCAGGTCCCGAGCCGCCGTCCGTTTCGATGTCGAGGTAAGCGCAGCAGTCGCTGAACTCCGGCCAGGCTCGCCAGACGTCGGTGATCTTGAGGGCTCCTCGAAAGAACTGGTGGTTCCGGGCCACAAGAGCGTCCTTCGACTTCTGGACACCGCGCAGGATCAACTCGCGGGAGGCGGAGCCCACGGCGAACCGGCGTGGCTCGGCGAGAAACTGATCCCAGGTTTCGCAGCCTTGAGCCCACAGTCTCCGCTCGGTCTTCAATCCGAGCCCCGGAAGGTGGGAAAAGGTCCGCGTTAGCACTCTCGCCTAGCCTTGAGGCTTCGGGGGTGGAGTGCCCCGTTCGCGCGGTTGAACGTTCGGCATGGCACTCGGGCGGGGGAGCACGATGGTCATCAGCGTCGAAGCCGACCAGGCCATCCGGTCCTTGGGGTCATCGAACCAATACTCGCCCGTGTTGAGATCCTTGTCGAACTCCCCGACGATCTGGCAAACCCCTTTGCCGAACCAGACCGCCTGCATGTTGCGACCGAACCATTGAATCGCGCGAAAACTGCCGGTGATGATCGCTCGACCGGTCCCGAACCAGACCTGTCTGCCTTCCTTGTCGAACTCCTTCTTAACCTGGCCCGTGATGCCGATGTTGCCCTTCAGTTGGCTGACAAGGAGCGTCCCCGTGAACTGGATCTCGACCCGACCCTGTCCGTCGATCATGCGAAAACTCCCCAGCTTGGTTCGAAGATGGAGCGTTGCGTAGTCCGCCTTCGCTTCGACACCGACCCGCTGAGCCGGAGTTGCCGGCTGGCCGGACGCGCCGAAAGCGGTGGCGAGAAGCAGGATCAAGAGCGTCAATCGAGATTTCATCGGGAATTGCCTGCCATTGTATCTGATCGACGCCATATCACCTGCTCGTGCTCCCAAAATCCTCACGAATCAGCGTAAAATGAGATCAGGAGCGATCCGATGAAACTCAGTTCGATTGTTGCAGTAGTGATAGGGGTGCTGGGATTGAGCGGCATGCTCGTGGCGTTCCTCAACAATGCCAGCCCCTACGTGACGATTGCCGAAGCGAAGTCGGCGAAGGGCGATAATCTTCATGTCGCCGGCGATCTCGTCAAGGAGACTGTTTTCACCGATACCACCGGAGGCGTGGTGCGGTTCGACCTCAAGGACGAAGCCGGCGGGAAACTGTCGGTCGTCTATCATGGTCTGCCGCCCGCCAATATGGGTAGCGCCACGAAAGTCGTGGCTGTCGGCGGAATGAAGGACGGGGCTTTCCACGCCACCAAACTGCTCATCAAGTGCCCATCCAAGTACGAAAGCACGCAAAAGGCCTCGTAATTGGAGCAGCACCCCCCGATTGCCCTGCCCCGAGCCGAGCCTTGGTCGCTCTGGCTTGGGGATTTGGGCCGGTTCGCGGTTTGGGCAGCGATCGCCCTTCTGGTGGCGTCCGCGGCGAGTGGCCTCTTGGCGCATCGTATCCAGCGTGGGCCACGTTGGCAGACCCTCACGTTTTGGGCCGGTTGCACGAGCCTCTTCGTGACGTTCGCCTGCCTTGCGACTCTGTTCCTCACCGACCAGTTTCAATACAAGTACGTCTTCGCGCACTCGGAAAAGGTCGTCGAGCTCCAGTACAAGGTCGCCGCGATCTGGTCCGGACAGGAAGGCAGTTTCCTTCTGTGGGCGGTGTGCTCGGCGCTGTTCGGACTGGCCGCAGCCCCACGCACCGGCAAGTACCGTACGGCCTTCACGATCCCGTATGCGCTGTTTCTCGCTGCCCTAGCCGGGATTCTCTCGTACGAATCGCCCTTCAAGCTTGAGCGTATCGACGGGCAGTTGCTCGTTCCCCCGAGCGGTGTCGGACTTTCGCCCTCCCTCCTCAACTACTGGGTCACGATCCATCCTCCCACGATCTTCCTGGGATTCGGTTCGCTGACCGTCCTTTTCTGTTGGGCGATCGCCGCGCTGGCCAAGCGTGATCTCGACTCGTGGATCCGCCCGATCCGCCCATGGGTCCTCGTTTCCCTGACCTTGGTCGGGCTCGGCCTCTGCATGGGCGGGTTCTGGGCCTATGAAACGCTTGGCTGGGGCGGATTCTGGGCGTGGGATCCGGTGGAGAACGTCAGTTTCGTTCCTTGGGTCCTGCTCGCCGCGTTGACCCATGGGATCTTCGTCCAAGTCGCAAAGAAGAAGTGGCACTGGATCAACGTGCTCTTGGCCGCATCGCCGTTCCTCGCGTTCGGTTACGGTACGTTTTTGACCCGGTCCGGATTCCTCAGCGAAGCAAGTGTCCACAGCTTCGCCCAGATGGACCGCAGCGCCTTGTGGCTCCTCGTCGGCGTGGTGAGCGCGTCGTTCATCGGGCTGGGCGCGTTCTGGATTCCAGGCGTGCTCCGAGCTCGGCGAACTCCTGCCCCAACGGCGATTGAGGCAGCCGAGAAGCTGGGGGTGAAGGTCGATCGCTCCGCCGCCTACGCGGCCGGGATGTGGCTCCTGGCTGGACTCGCCGTCGCGACCGGGATCGGAATGAGCGTCCCGTTCATCATGGGTGTCCTCGGTCGCCCGACGAAGGTGGTCGAAGAGGGCCTATATCACCAAGTTTTGGTATGGTTCTTTATTCCGATCATCCTCCTGATGGCCGCGGGTCCGTTCATCTCCTGGCGGAAGATGGGTGTCGGTGCCGTCCTCGGTCGCTTGGCCAACATCCTCGCGATTTCGCTGGGGCTGCTCGGACTGTGCATGCTATGGGCGAAGTTGCCGATCTCCGGGTGGCGAATCGATCCGGAACGCACCCTCGGTACGCCCTTCGGTGCCTGGGATCGAGCCGGCTGGGGATTCGTCCTCACCGGCCTGTGTCTCTTTGCGATCGTCGCTAACGTGTGGCGCATGATTCAGCTGTGGCGAGTGGCACTTCCCGCGCTCGGAGGCTACGTCATGCACCTCGGCGTAGCCGTTTCGATGCTGGGACTGATCGTGTCACGCGGTTTCGAACGCTCGGAGCGCTACGCGATCCAAGAGGGAAGTCCCGGCGTCGGCATGGGTTACGAGATCACGTCGATCAAGCCTGAGAAAATGGACCTTCTCAGCCGCAAAAACACATTGCCGTTCCGGGTGGTCGGCCCCCGCGAGGACTTCGTCGCCCGTCCAGGTCTCTACTACATCCAGCGTCCGAACGCGGCTCCTGAACCGATGGTCTGGCCCTACGTCAAAGGCTTTGGGTGGTACGACCTATACTTTACGCTTCATCCTCTGGTGTTTGAGGCGACCGAAGGGGTGACACTCAAGCCGAATGAGCAACGCCTCATCGGACAGAGCCTCCTGACCTACAAGGGCCTCCGGCGGGAGGGCGAACCAGGTCAGGCTGGAACGAAGTTCTACGCCGACGTGACACTGGAGACTCCCCAAGGAACATTCACCGGGTCGCCGGCGCTAGTTCTCGGGGGCACGGAAGGCCTCCAAATCGAGAACGCTTCGCTCGGTCCCGACTTCTACGTGACCTTCAGCGATCCACCGATGGATGCGGCGACCCAATCCGCGACGATCCAGCTGCTCTATGTGCATCCGGTGATGCCGGTCGAGTTGTTCTTCAAGCCGTTGACGATCCTGGTCTGGCTCGGCGCAGGTATGATGACCCTCGGCGGACTGATTGCGGCTTGGTACCGACGTCGCGAGGTACGATCCGCAGATGCTCGGCTAGAAGTGCAAGAAGACGCGGCATAACCTGAGCGAAACGATGCGCCTTTTCCAGATTTTGAAATCCAAGCTCCACCACGCCCACGTGAGCTATACGAATCCCGACTATGTGGGCAGTGTCGAAATCGATCGCAATCTCATGGAGCGGGTCGGCCTCCTGGACGGGGAGCTTGTCCACGTATGGTCGGTCGACGGCACCGCCCGGATCGAAACCTACGCCTTTTCCGGGCCGCCGGGCGTGGTCGGCATCAATGGCGGCGCGGCTCACCTCTTTCGGCGTGGTGAGCGGATCATCATCGCCGCGTTTGCGCTGACCGACGAGGCGATCACACCTCGGGTCGTGCTCCTCGACTCGGAAAACTGTGCCGTGCGCGACCTCGACGCCTACAGCCCGATCGCATGAGCCTCGATCTCGACGCCTACCTGGAGGAGTCGGGGGCGGTGCTCCGGGGCCACTTCCGACTCTCAAGTGGTCGCCACAGCGACGTCTATGTCGAAAAATTCAGGATTCTCGAACAGCCCGAAGTCTTGGGGACGCTCTGCGACACTCTGGCGACGCAGGCCAAGGCACTGAGTCCCGAAGTCGTGGTCGGCCCGACTACCGGGGGAATCATTCTTGCGTTCGAGATCGCGCGAAGACTGAAGATCGGCGCCTTGTATGCCGAACGTGAAAATGGCGCCCGTGTTTTTCGCAGGGACGCCAGGCTCGCTCCGAACGCTCGGGTGCTCGTCGTAGACGACGTCCTGACGACCGGGACGAGCGTCCGCGAAGTTCTTGAGCTGGTTCGCAGCAAGGAAGGAAACCCCATCGGGGTCGCTGTTTTGATCGATCGATCGAACGGGGAAGCCGACTTCGGGTGTCCCCTGATGGCGGCTCATCAGGTTCAGGCGCGGACGTTCGCACCCGATTCTCTGCCCGAGTGGCTGGCGGCGATCCCGGTCCGGGAGCCGGGCACCCGGTTCAGTTCGGGTCCGGCCTGAAAGCCTGCGAAATCTTGCGGCGCAGAATGGTCTATAATGCGTCTGAACACCGATGTGAGCCAGTTCATCAGTCGAGAATCGGTCCGGCGACCGAAAAAAGGAACCTGGGAGGGTTGCAAGCGCCGGTCCGTTTTGACTATCATGGGTCTGGTTCCTAAATCTAACACACCATTACGGACAGTGGAGGAGCATCCATTAAGGACAGTGGAGGAGATATGAGAGACATGCGTGCGCGGCAAGCGCGAACGTGGTTCTATCCACTCTTTGCACTCGCGCTGGGTGGCACGGCCATCCTGACTTCCGGTTGTGGCGGCAGCGGCAGCGGCGGCGGCACGTCCGGCAGGAGTGCATTCAACATTACGGCGTCTTTCGACCCGTACTCTGGCCGTAACCTCCCGAGCTATGTCGGCTCGATCAAGGTCACGCTCCAGACGGGCACCGATACGCCCCTCACCTACACCATCAAGCGCGGCGACGCGCCCCTGAAGGTGGACAACGTTGCGGCCGGCAAGACTTACACCTTCACGGTGGAAGGCGTGCAGGGCACCAACGGTACGGGCAGCAAGGTTGCTAGCGCGACCTTCACCCGAGTGGCTCCCGCTAAGAATCAGACCTCGGACGTCGCGATCGATGCGGCGAACTCCGAGATCGCCAGCGTGAGCGTTTCCCCGAGCGATGTCACCCTCACCGGTGGCGCCAGCCAGGTCTTCACGTTCGAAGCTAAGAATGCTTCGGGCGCGACGATCCTGACGAACGCTCAGGACAGCAGCTTCGGCGTCACGATCGCCCCGAACGTGGGTTCGTTCAACAATGCGAACAACACGTACACGGCTCCGAACGTGATCGGCCAGGATCAGCCGGCCTCCCGACTCGATGTCACCATCGGTGGCAAGTCGGCTTCGGCGACCCTGAACTTCGACGATGAGCGCAGCAATGCCCTCGTCGCCCTGCGCTGGAACGCGGACGGTCGCGGTCTCCCGGGCTATGCGAGCTCTGCCCGCATCTCGCTCGTGGACGGCGGCATCATCGTTCCGGGTAGCGAGCGGGTCGTGACCCGGTCGCAGTCGGGCGCCTACACCGAGAACATCGACTGGTCGAAGGTCCAAGATGGCAGCTACTCGCTCGTCGTCAACGCCTATGCCAGCAACAATGCCTCGGGTGAGCCCGTCGGTTCGGCCGAATTCCCGTTCACCGTCGGTCCGGACGAGATCCGCGAGATCATCGACATGAGCACCAGCGACTTCAATGCGACCAAGCTTGAAGTTTGGGTGACTCGCAACAACGGCCCTGCTCAGAAGGTCAACGGCACCCTGCCGCTGAACGAGGGCGAGACCGTGATGGTCAACACCAAGGCCGTCGATGACAGTGGAACCGTCTACCTGAGCGGTGGCCAGGTCAACATGTCCGTCAGCGGCGGTAACGCCAACCTCGACGGCGATGAACTGACCGGTGTCACCCGCGGTACGGGCTCCAGCCTGACCGTCAATGCCGGCGACGTCCTCAAGGACGGCGTTCCTGGCACGTCGACGATTCCGATCAACGTCGTTTTCGGTAACCCCGGATTCGTCATCAACTGGGATGCCCTGACCCGCGATCCCGCGCCGTCCTACGCGCGCAGCTTCGTGGCTCAGCTTCGCCAGAATGGCAACCCGGTCCCCGGCTTCGACGACATCTTCGGGAACCGCCCGACGGATACCGGTCCCGTCTCCAGCGCGATCTATTGGGATCGACGCCTGGCTGATGGCGACTACGAGATCCTCGTGACGCTGTACCCGAATCCGGACGCCGACAATCCTGCCACTCGCGGAGCCGAACTGATGAGCGCCGCCTGCCCGATCACCGTCACCAACGGTACGGCCGGCCCGTGCATCCTCGACTTCCCGAGCACCGGAAACGCGACCAACGTCGAAGTCAGCGTGACGCGAGCCAACGGCTCCGTCGAGCGATACTTCGAGAACGCGATCCCCGGCCGCCGCACTGGCCCCCTCTTCCTCTCCTATGGAGAGCGGATTGGTGTCAGCGCTCGCGTGACCGATGACACCGGCACGACCACGTTCTTCTCGGACAACCGAATCCGCTTCAGCGCTTCCGGTTCCGCGGAGTTCAACTCGGCCATCGACCGCGTCACCGGCATCAGCCTCGGTAACGGCGAAGTCTCGGCTACCGCCGACAGCCTTCGCGGCCCGACCCTGACGCTCGAGACTCGAGTCATGCCGCCGGCCGTCGTCGCCTTCAGCGACTGGGACAACGATGCCTTCGGAACCGGTAACGGTGCCGTTCGCTCGTACCTCTACGTGCCGGGCGCCCTCGTCAACTCGCCGCGCGGCGACAAGATCTGGGCCGTCCCCTACCGCGATGACTCGTACCTCGGTCGAGCCGTCGCTGAGGCCGGCGTGGTCCTGCCGACCGGCACGATCAACGCCTATGACGTCGTCTCGCCGACCGTCAACTCCATGGGTACGCAGATCGCCTTCACGGTGGCGCCTTTCGACACCACCAGCGGCGACCTCACGTACTACAAGGACGTCGTCGTCATGGAGATCTCCTATGACGCCAACGGCGCTCCGGTCTTCGGCGCTATCCTGCCGCAGAACGTGACGTTCGACACCGGCGACCAGATCGGACCGATGTACGGTCCGGATGGCCAGCTGTACTACTCCTCGATGGAGTTCAACCGAGATGCCGGTTCCTACCTTAACGGTCAGGAGCGAGACATCTTCGTGCGAACCGACGTCTTCGCGGCGAGCAGCCCGGGCACGAACCTCACTTCCGGTATCACCGGAAACCTGTTCTGGCCGGCCATCGCTCCGGACAATCAGGAGATGGCGGTGATCCGCAAGCTCGGGGCCAACCCCGAAGCGGCCAACACCACCGGCGTCGGCCGCATCGTGACCATCGACCTCAGCCCGTTCGCTCCGAGCGGCGAGCAGATCGATGACACCGCCGCCGTTGCCAGCCGAATCGGATACCTCGCCTCCAAGGGCGTCGCTACCCCGAACGGCCAGCTGATCAACGACGACAAGTACTACATCGCCTTCGCGCGCAGCTTCGACGGTGGCCCGACCACCGAAGTCCAGCTGCTCCGCGCAGAGCGGACCCAGGCGGCTCTCGGAGCGTTCATCGCTCAGCAGACCAACGCCAACAATCCGTTCGGCGCCGCGATCGATGGACCGTCCTTCGGCGAGTTCAAGGTGACCAACCCGCGACGTGTGATGTGCTACCTGTACAACAACACGCAGCTGATGGTCAAGAACGTGACCAGCCCCGCCAGCGGTGGCATCGGTACACGGATCTACACCCTGGACCCGGATCTCAGCTCGACGAACATCCCGAGCCAGCCCGTCTGGCCCGCTCCGTTCGACGACTTTGCTCCCCTGCCGCGCTAAGCTCGCTTAGCAGACGATAGGAGCCCCAGCCCCGAAAGGGGTTGGGGTTTCTCTTTTTTGGGGCCCGACCCTGACGAAAGTCAGGGGCGTCTCGTAGATCAATCGGGGGTAGCCTCGATTCCTTCGCGAGACTTGCTTGTCTGCTGACGTCACCCGCCTCGAACCCTCGCCGAGCGTTCACGAGAGTGCCCCACGGATCGTATGGGCTCTCGCATGGCCTGCTGTCCTCCTGAACTCGCTCCAGGTCGTGAACACGCTACTCGACCGAGGCTTCATCGGGCACCTTGAGTCTGCGGCGCTCACCGCCCACGGCGGGGCGACGAACGTGATGTTCCTCCTCTTCTCACTCGCGATGGCAGTCGGCACCAGCGCGACCGCCCTCGTGAGTCGCGCGTACGGCGCCCAGCAGAATCAGGAGCTACGCCAAGCCAGCCGAGAGGCTCTGGGGGTTGCCGCCTTCGGCGGCGTTCTCCTCGCCGGGATCGCTGCGCTCATTGCGCCGCTTTTCGCGCGGGCGTTGTTGCCGGCGGACGACCATCGATCCGCGACGCTCATGGTGCAGTTCCTCTGGGCCTATGTCTCGGGCATGCCGGCGATCTTTCTCATCCAAGTGCTTGCCGGTTCGCTGCGTGGTGTGGGCGACACGAAGAGTCCGATGGTGATCTCAGGGTTCCAGATCCTGCTTCACATCGTTCTGAACTACGTGCTCATCTTTCCGTCCCATGATATCGCCGGCCTGAAGCTTCCGGGACTCGGTCTTGGGCTTCTCGGCGCGGGCCTTGCACTCTCGATCAGCGCGTGGGTTTCGGCCATCGTTTATCTCGCGTTCTCGGCCCGCTCCCGCGTCGGTACGCTCTGGCCGATCAGGCTCCCACGGCTCGATTGGACGCGGCGGATCCTCAAGATCGCGTTGCCGGCCGCGCTGATGTCCGTCTTGAGAGTCGGTTCCCTCGCTCTCTTCACCGTCGTGCTTGCTTCCATTCCGATGGCGGTGCCCGAACTCGGGCAACTCGCGTCGAACGCAGCCCTTGCCGCCATCCCCGGATTTCCTGGGTTGCCGGGGTCCGCGTCCGCAGCGTCCACCGCGATCGCCGCGATGAGCGTCGGCTTCGCAATCGAATCGATCATGTTTATGCCGGCTTTCGGTCTCTCCGTCGCCGCCGCTACCCTCGTCGGGCAAAGCCTCGGCATGCAGCGCCCGGATCGAGCCGAGAGAATGGGGTGGACGGCGGCCCATCACTCGGCGATCGTCACCGGAATCCTCGCGATCCCGATCTACTTCGCAGCGCCGACGATCGCCGGCGTCCTTGTCGGCGGGAAGGCCGATATTGCAGCGGAGGCGGCCCTCCTGATCCAGCTCCTGTGCCTGACCGAGGTCTTCTTTGGCTATGCGATGACGCTCATCGGCGCGATGCAAGGCGCGGGCGATACCGTCCGCCCGATGTGGATCACGATCTTTACGATGTGGGGCCTTCGGGTCCCCCTGGCATTCGTTCTGACGCTCCCGCTCGGAATGGGAGCGACCGGCGCGTGGGTCTCCATGAGCGTCACCCAAGCCGTCCAGGGTCTTGCCGCCATCTGGCTCTTCAAACAGGGCGGCTGGAAAACAAAGAAGGTCTAGGCCCAAGCGCATCGCCACGCGCGTGCCACACGTACTTATTGTCGAAGTAACGTGGAGGCAAAAGTTTAAGTGGGACTTGCAATCCTTGGACTGATCGTTCTTGTTCTTTCGTTCGTCATCGTCGGACTGAACAAACGAGCCGACGTCAAAACGAATCTCGGCCCGACCGCTTGGATCATGCGTGTCGTCGGGATCCTGATGATCATCGGTGGGCCCCTCTATTCATCGGTGGTGCAAATCCCGGCAGGTTATCGCGGCGTCCTTCTGCGATTCACCGCCGTCCAGGGACAGCTTGACGAGGGGATTCACCTCATTACGCCGGGCGTGAACACCGTCGTCCTAATGGAGACCCGCACGCAGAAAGAAGAGAGCGTCGCCACTGCAGCATCGCGCGATCTGCAAACCGTCTCGACGAAACTCGTCCTCAACTATCGGATCGACCCGAGCAAGGTCTCGCAGCTCTACAACAACGTCGGCGTCGAGTATCGAGCCCGAATCATCGATCCCGTGGTCCAGGAGTCGGTAAAGCTCGTCACCGCGCGGTACACGGCCGAAGAGCTCATCCGAAAGCGAGCCGATGTCAAAAGCGAAATGGAGCGGGAGATCACGAATCGCCTTCGTGCCTACGACGTCCTCGTCGATCCGTCCGGGCTTTCGATTACAAACTTCGACTTTTCGCCTGAATTCAACAAGGCGATCGAGGCAAAGCAGGTCGCTCAGCAGGAAGCGGAAAAGCAGCGCTACGTCCTCGCTCAAGCCGAACTTGAGAAGCAAACCGAGGTCGCGCGAGCGGAAGGTCGCGCTCAGGCCGCTAAGCTCAACGCCGAAGCACTCCGTGTCCAGGGTGCCGGCCTCGTCATCGCCCGCGAGTGGATCGAGAAGTGGGATGGCCGACTTCCGAGCGTCAGCGCCGGAGGTGGCGGAGCGAGCGGAGGCAGCTTCATTATCGACCTGGGAAGCCTCATGCGCGAGGGCCAGGTCCCGAACCGTTGACCCTCGGGATCGTCGGACTCGGACTGATCGGCGGCTCGATCGCAAGGGCCGCGATCGAGCGCAGGCTCGTCACCAAAGTGCTCGGCGTCGACCCCAACGCCGAGCACCGTGACGTCTTCGCCGGTTGGCCGGGCTGCGAGCCCGTCGCGACCTTGGTCGACCTGGGCATGTGCGAACTGATCGTCATCGCCACACCGCCGGATCAGGTGCTGACGGCTCTCGACCAGCTCCCGACGAGAGCCACTGTTTTCGATGTTGCGAGTGTGAAGGGCGCGATAATATCGGGAGTTCCCGCCGAACGGCGGCACCAGTTTGTGGGCTCCCATCCGATCGCCGGGAATGAGGGCCGGGGTCCGGCCGCCGCGGACCCAGACCTCTTCGCCGGCTGCTCCTGGGTGCTCACGCCGGATGGTGTCGCGCCAGAACGAATCGCCGAGGTCCGCGCTTTTGTTCAATCTCTCGGGGCAAATCCTTACACGATGTCCGCCGAGGAGCATGATGCGATTCTGGCCCTCACGAGCCATCTGCCGAACCTCCTCGCAAACATCCTTGTCGGCCTCGCGAGCCCCCAAACTCAACCGTTTGAAGGCCCGAGCTGGCGGTCTGCGACCCGGGTGGCGGGCGGGAATCCCGAGTTGTGGACCACCATTCTTTCCATGAACGCCTCCGAAGTGTGCGGCCAGATTGACCGCGCAATCCAATCCCTCGAAGAGGTCCGCGACGTGATCGCGAACGGGGAGCGTATGCGCCTCAACGCCTGGCTGGATGAAGCGCGATGCGATTGACGGTCGAGCGCTCCAAGCCGCTCGTGGGCGAGCTTCACGTCCCCTCGGACAAGTCGATCACCCACCGTGCGTTCATGCTCTCGGCGATCGCTCAAGGGGCGTCGACGGTACTTGATCCACTCCGCGGTGAAGACTGCCTCTCGACCCTTTCTTGCCTCGAAGCCATGGGCATCCACGCTGAGTGGCGTTCCAAGCGCGAAGTTCGGATCCAACCCTCAGCTTGGGTCAATCCGGTCGACGTCCTCGACTGCGGCAACAGTGGAACCACCATGCGCCTGCTCGCCGGTCTCATTGCTTCCCGCTCCCTCGACGTGACCCTCGTCGGCGACGCCTCACTGAGTAAGAGACCGATGGGCCGCATCGCGACCCCGCTTGTCCAGATGGGAGCGACGGTCGAGGGCGAAACGCCCCCGCTCAGGATCCAGGGGGCGAATCTGACCGGAATCCGGTACACCACTCCGGTTGCGAGCGCACAGATCAAGTCCGCGGTGCTTCTCGCCGGCCTCCTCGCCGAAGGCGAAACGTGGGTGATCGAACCCAGCCTTTCACGCGATCACACCGAGCGGATGCTCTCGCAAGCGGGCCTCGAGCTCCTCCGCGATCCCGACCAGCCGCTTGCCGTCGGCGTCGCCGGCGGCTCGACCGTGGCCTCCCAGTCTTGGCAGGTGCCGGGAGACATCTCGGCGGCCGCATTCTTTCTGGTTGCCGCCGCGCTTGTGCCTGGCTCCGACATTCTGCTTCGCCAGGTCGGCGTCAATCCAACGCGGACTGGCATTCTGGACGTGTTTGCCGAGGCCGGGATCCTGATCGACCGCCAGCCACGGTCCACGCAAGGTGAGCCCATCGCCGACCTGCTCGTTCTGCCCCCTCCACACATCGGGCCGTTTCACATCAGAGGCGAGCTCGTGCCTCGCCTGATCGACGAGATCCCGGTTTTGGCCGTCCTTGCCACTCAAGCTCACGGCGTCAGCGAGATTCGCGACGCTGAGGAGCTTCGCGTCAAAGAATCCGATCGTATCGCGTGTATGGCTGAAGGGCTTCGGGCCATGGGTGCCCGCGTCGAAACCTTTCCTGACGGCATGGCGATCGAGGGGCCTACTCCCCTCCTGAGCGCCCATCTCGACGCGAAGGGCGACCATCGCCTCGCAATGGCGTTTGCCATCGCAGGACTCATCGCCGAGGGCCAGACTCACATCGACGGCGCAGAGGCGATCGCCACCAGTTTCCCGGACTTCGCCGTGAAACTAGCTGCCTTGGCACGGTCCTGACGTCCGGACGAAGGTGCCCCCGAGATGCTAACATGACAACGCACCTCAACATTGGAGGCTCAAGGAAGATGAGAAACGTTTTGCTTGCCAGCTTACTGACCGTCGGCGCTTTGACCGCAGGCACGGCTCTCGCCCAAGAGAGCAAGCCGGTCGGACTCAGTGCGAAGATCGGGCTTTTTTGGCCCGGGAACTCGGACGCTCGCGACGCTGGCCGAACCTGGTTTTCGTTTGGACTCGAGTACAAAATCGGCAACATCAAGTTCAGCAGTGAGTCGCCCGGATATTCCAGCGCGTACAGCATCTCGATCGACTATCTGACGAAGGGAGACTTCCGGAACACGCCGGTACTCCTGAACTACATCGGTCGCAAGGACAACATGTACTACATCGCCGGTATCGGCGTCGGGTTCACGAAGGTCCGCGTCAACACGACGGAGACGAGTAGCGGCACCGACTTGGCCTACCAGCTCGGCATCGGCTACGACTTCAATCAGGGCTCGACCCCGATGTTCGTCGAAGGCAAGTACATCGGAAGCGGCGAGAGCCGGCTGAATGGCTTTGCCGTCTTCGTCGGCGTTCGATTCTAATCGCCGCACCATCCAAAATGGGCGGCTCGACCGGAAGGTCGAGCCGCCCACTGTTTTGAGCCTCAAGTCGAGATCAGCCGATCTTGCGAACGCAGTCGAGCACGTCCTGCTCGTTCGGGATGCACTGAAGCTCAAGGACGCGGGAATACGGCATCGGCACGTTCAAGCCGCCGACGCGACCGACGGGTGCATCGAGATCATCGAAGCACTCTTCGCCGATGCGGGCCGCAATCTCGGCTCCGAAGCCACCGCTGCGCCAGTCTTCATACACCACGATCGCGCGGTTCGTCTTCCGAACCGACTGGAAGATCGTCTCCGTGTCGAGCGGCAGAAGCGAGCGTACGTCCACAACTTCGGCGTCGATGCCTTCCTTCTCCAGGAGTTCGGCCGCCAGGAGCGAAACGTTCACCATGCGGCTGTAGGCGATGAGCGATAGATCTTTGCCTTCGCGGGCGATCCGCGCCTTTCCGAACGGAACGAGAAAGTCGGGATCGTCGCTCACCTCGCCCTTCATCGAGTACAGGCCCGGGTTCTCGGTGAAGATCACCGGGTTGTTGTCTCGAACCGCCGTCTTGAGCATGCCGAACGCATCCTCCGGAGTCACGGGGGCGACGACCTTCAGACCCGGGCAATGCGCATACCAGCCTTCGAGAGAGTGGCTGTGTTGCGCGCTGAGCTGGTTGGCTGCGCCGCCCGGACCACGGACGACCAGCGGCACCGTCGCCTGGCCACCGGTCATCGAGTGGACCTTCGCCGCGTGGTTGATGATCTGGTCGAGGGCCAAGATCGAAAAGGACATCGTCATCATCTCGATGATCGGCCGGAGGCCGACCATCGCGGCACCGATCGCGATCCCCGTGAAACCAGGCTCGGTGATCGGCGTGTCCACGACGCGTCGTCCGATTCCGTCTTGTAGATTCTTGTTGAAGGGCGGCACGAGCCAGTCCTTCTTATCGACGGCGTACTTCTCGAACAGGCCATCGGTCACGCGGAACGTGCCCTTGTACTTGCCGATATCCTCGCCCATCAGAAACACGTCCGGATCTCGGTCCATCTCTTGGACGATGGCGGCGCGAAGCGCCTCTCGGTAGGTCATCGTCGTCGGCATCAGTGACCTCGCTCCGGGGACATGTCGGTGTAGACGTCGTCGTAAACCTCATGAGGCTCGGGATGCGGGGAAGCATCGGCCTTCTCGTAGATTTCGTCGACCTGCTCGGCGATTTCGGCGTCGATGGCCTCCATCTTCTCGTCGGTCATGACCTTGTTGGCCCGCATGTACGCTTCGAGGAGGCGGATCGGATCGCGCGTCTCCTTCTGTTTGTCCACCGACTTGAGCTCTCGATACAGGGTCTGGTCGTTGTCCGCGGCGCCGTGTCCCGCGAACCGGTAGTTCATGACTTCGACGACGTACGGCTTCTGCTCTTTGCGAACCCAGTCGACGATCTCTTTCGCCTTCTTGCGGACCTTGAGAACGTCCATCCCATCCATCCGCTCGCTCTTGATGCCGAAGGGGAGACCGCGCTTCCAAAGCTCGGTGTCGGCGGCGTGGCGCTCGATCGCCGTACCCATCGCGTACTCGTTGTTCTCGATGATGAAGATCACCGGGAGATCCCAAAGTCCGGCCATGTTGAGCGCTTCAAAGAAGACTCCGGCGTTGGCCGCACCATCTCCCAGGAAGCACAGGGTCACGCGGTCTTCCTTCCGGTACTTGGCTGCGAAAGCGAGCCCAGCCCCGAGCGGGTTGTGTCCGCCCACGATGCCCCAGCCTCCGAAGAAGCCGTTCGGGATGTCGTAGAGGTGCATCGAACCCCCTTTGCCGCGACTCATGCCACCGCTACGGCCCATGATCTCCGCCATGCAGGCCACCGGGTCCGTGCCCATCAAGAGCGGAAAAGCGTGGATGCGGTACGCCGCGATGACGTAGTCCCAGCCGAGCTTCAGCGCGTCGACCCAGCCGACCGCGGTTGCTTCCATGCCGATGTAGACATGGAGATAGCCACCGGCTTTGCCCGTCCGGTATACGTGGTTGCACTTCTCCTCGAAGTGCCGGATGAGCAGCATCTCACGGTAATAGCGCTCGAGATCGGCCGGGCTTGCCGCGAGCTCCAGTTTTGCCTGTTTCGCCAACGGATTCTCCTTCGAAAGGAAAGGGTTTTTGGGATCTGGCCTAGGAGAACGCCGTTGTAGCTCGCAGATGGCCTTTTCAGATTCTACCCGGCGGCGGCACGTCAGATTCCCGGTAGGAGCGCGGTTTCTGGCCACCAGAATTGGGGGGCGCGCCGGCCCAGAGGCCAAGCCCTCGATCAGATGCCACCGAGCCCGCCTGCGGCGGGCTCCGTGGGCATCCGATCGCTTGCCCCGGCGCGCAGACCCGCGAACGTCAAGCTGTGCTCCCGCTAGTCGATGATGAACCCGGAGGCGTCGTCATCGATTCGCACGTCGATGACCAGCGACAGTCGGAGCCGAGCCTTGCCCTCCCGATCCGCGAGCCCCAATTGGTTCAGCCTCTCCCGCACGCGCGGGTACTTCATCAGGTCAGCGAACGACATCTCGCGTCGGTCGAGCCCGTTCCGCAAGAGAGTCTGCCGATCTTCCCCTTTCCAGTCGCCCTCAAGGATGGACTTCCACTCCGGGCGACTCGCAAGGCCGCGAATCCGGGCCTCGACCACATCCTCCTCGCCAAAAGGAGCGAGCAGGACCGGGTTCATGATCGGGTCGAGTGCGGCCTTGAGGCGATCAAAGTTGAAACGGCCCCGGATGAGGATGAGGCTCTCCTCCATCCGTCGATCAAATGCGAACTTGGCTTTGAAGCACTTCTGAGCCTCGGCAATCAACTCCTTGAGCTTCATCAGCTTCGCTTCGTCGAACCGTAGCTCGCCATCCGTCGGGGCGGGCGTCAACGGAATCGTACGCGACCAAGTCGGCGGCTTTTTCGTCTCGTGCTTCGTGTCAAGCCATGGACCGGGAGCCATCTCTGCCGTGTACGTCTGGCGCGTGCCGCCCTTATCTTGAACGTCGAAAAGGACGTAACTGGAGAGCTGGATCTCGGCATCCCAAGGACGCTTAAGCACCTTCTCTCGCTGCGGGGAAGTTCCAAGCAAATGAGGTAGTAGCGAAGCAACCATGCCGGGGTCGAGCGACTTGGCGGACAGTCCTTCGCCGCCAAGTTTCGAAATCTGCTCGGGTGAGAGTTTTTCCAACCAATCGAGGAGTGTCGTATTCCCGATTGGAGCCGCCATTTCGCCGCGCTCACCAGAACGTGCGAGCACATACACGCCCTGCACTTCGGTCACGCGCCGCCGCTGTCCCGACGCCAAAAAGTCGAGTAACCATCTCCCCCCAATCGGCGGCAGCGTCTCGGGAGGGGCGAGGAGGCGATTGACGTCGACGACGAAGGCGACGTTCTCTCGGCGGGCGAACTCTGAGAAGGCTTCGGTCCACCCTGTCTCGATTGACTTAGGAGTTTGGAGCGTCAAAAGGATGCCGCAAACGAGCGCGGACGCGATCATCTCAACTGCCTCCTTGTCCGCTTTCGGAAGCCGTGCAATCCCGAAAGATGCTCGCGGAGAGGAGCAGCCTCAAGAAGAGTGATTGGGTGACCATTGCCGCAACTTACCCATTCCCCGGCTCCCGTGTTCACAGATGCGACAAATCTTTTGTACAATCGTCATACTTTCGGCATGCGATGCCGGCCTGACTCGAACCGGCGACAAGACGGCCGCGAAGCTGCTGCGTACATTCGGAGTTCGGTTTTTGTTGACAGTCGTGGGCAAGACGGATGAGGCTTTGGGGAGATCCATATACGCGCCTTCGGTGGGGCTACACTGGAAATGAAAGTCTGGCTGAGGGGAAGTGGCCAATGAAGCAACGCTTGACCGTCTGGTTCGTCATCCTGGGTGTTCTCGCGTCCTCGGGCGGCGTCTGGGGTCAAACCCGTCAGGATTATGAACGTCTTGCACGTGAGACACTCCGAAGCATCGGCCTTGTCGATGAGGATCTGAGTTCGGTCACCGACAACGGCGGCCCGCTCATCATCTTTCGATTGCGTTCCGGTGCGTCGCTGATGCTCTCGCGCGACCTTGGTCACACGGTGACGTATTCGAGCGATCCCGCCAGTGCCGATGCCGTGCGGTCCGCAGACCAACCGCCGACCGTGACTGTCCAGGAAGCAAAGCGGCGGGCGCTCGCGCTGGTGCCTCAGGACGAGCCCGACCCCTGGCAGGTTACCGAGGCGAAGTACTTCGGGCCTGGAAATGCCGGAGCTTCGGGACGCGTCGTCGTCCGTGTCTCCGAGCGCTATCGCGGACGCACCACCAAGAGGGGCGATCATGTCCACCTGGTACTCAATGCCCGAACGGGAGCGGTCGTCCACTACCGGCTCGTCCGCGGAGTAACAACGATCCCGCCGCCAGAGCGAACGATCACTGAGGAACAGGCGCGGGCGATGGCGCTGGCTGCGGTCGAGAAGATTGCGGATGGACGTTTGCGCGAGACCGCCCTCCAATACTGGCGATCTCAGCGACCTTCGGCGAGAATCGGCCTCATCGATGTCACGATTACTCCGACCACTCGCTCGGCGCGCTTGATGTGGAGCTTCAGCGGCGGCGGCGTTCTTGTGACCGTGGATGCCGAAACGGGCGGCCTCAATGGCGTCCATAGGCTCACGAGCGCCGGAATCGCAGATAGATCAGTCCCGCTCACTTCAGTGCCGGAAGCCGCTCCGGTGCCGTTCGAAGAGCCCGATAAGGTTGATCCCCAAACCCGTGCGGAGTGTGAACGTCTCGCTCGCGGCATCCTGACGGCGGTGGATGCGCCCCATGGGGCAGTGACTTCATTCGAAGACAAAGCTGACGACAAATTTGTGTCGGTGAGGTTCGAGGATGGATCGCGGGTGTCCATGTCTCGCCAGCCACTCGGCGCCGTTGTGAGTTACAGCAATGATCGGGTACGTGGCGAAGCAGCCCGGTCGTCGGCGGAATCCGCGACCCTCACGGTCGAGCAGGCAAAGCGCCGAGCCTTCGCTCTCGTCCCGCAAGGCGAAGCCGATCAATGGGAAGTAACCGATGCGAATCGCGACCTTCCCGGGAGTGGCGAGATGTCCCGGATCGTCAGGGTCAGACTAAGCAAGCGGTACTACGGCCGATCGACCCAATTGGGTGATGTGGTAAGCATCGACTTCAGCGCACGTACGGGTGAAGTGATTTGGCTTCTCAGAGCCGTCGGCAAGCAGGTGACCCGTCCTCCCGAAGAAGTAATCCCCGAGAGCGATGCGCGAGCGACGGCGTTCGCGGCCGTCGAGCGACTCCCCAACGAACGAACCCGCGAAACCGCCTTGCGGGCTTGGCGTGCCGAGGGCCCACGGGGATCGCTCGCCTACGCGGCCCCAGGTCGAACCCGCCCAGATGCTCATCCGACCGTGCGATCGTGGCCCCGTGATCTGCGCCTGATGTGGCACTTCGGCGGCGGGGGTGTCGTCGTGACTGTCGATGTCGAGACGGGCCTGCTGAATACGGTCGATGAGTTCAAAGGTGCCCTCGGACCGCCGATGGGGGATCAAGTCGAAATGTCGGCAATGCTGCCATCGGCCAAGAATTCAGCCCGCGAAGAGCCGGAGGCGCAGCCACCGGCCGACCCCGCAGCCCCGCCCTGGCTCTGGGGACTGCTCGCCCTCCCCGTCGCGGCAATGGCGTGGGCCATCATCAGGGCCAAGGCGACGAAGGCCTAGTCGTCCGTGCGAACTGCTGCCTAGTGGAACACAACTCTTGAGTCTCCCAACCAATACCGTAACCTGCCGTCCAGCTTCAAGCGCGAATTGGTGCCGCCGAGAGGGATCGACAAGGCCGTTTCGCGAAGCGGTCATGACCTTCGCATCCGAGACACAAGATCGTTCGCGGCACCTTCCCAAGTCGGATACGTAAACTGGAATCCTGCATCCAGCAAACGGGTCGGTACAACGCGGCGGCTCTTGAGGACCAGTTCGCTCTCGGTTTGCAGGATTCGAGTTGCTATCTCAATCATCCAAGCTGTAGCGGGAAGGGCGAGTCTTGCGCCCCATGCCTGAGCGAGTATTCGGGCGAAGTCTCGCTGCGGTAAAGGGTTAGGGGATGCTAGGTTCACCGGACCGGCCAACGATTCTTGCTCCAACAAGAATGAGACCGCACGACAGAAGTCAGTTTCATGGATCCACGAAACATACTGTTTTCCACCTGCGATCGTGCCCCCAAGTCCCTTTCGAGTGAGCCCGGAGAGCACATCGAAGATGCTGCCCGAATCGATCGACATGGTCATCGCGCTGCGCATCGCCACTTTTCGAGTCGAAGGAGTCGGCGCCGCGTCAAGTTCAGCTTCCCAAGCTTGTGCGATGATGATACTGGCAGCCCATTTGTGAGTGGGATCGTTGCTTCCTAGGATGCCGGTGACTTCATCGTTTGGCGCGTCGAAACGATGGGCGTAAATCGTCGCCGTGCTGGATTGCAGCCAAACTCGGGGTGGGTTCTGGATCCGCGAGATCGCTTCACCGATCACGCGCGTACTTTCGACTCGGCTGTCCATCATCTCTTTGAGATTGGCGGGATTGTAGCGACAATTCACCGAGCGCCCAGCGAGATTGATCACAGCGTCTGCCCCTTCTAGTGCATCGACCCAGGGGCCCAAAGTTCGGCCGTCCCAAGCGACGACGCCGGGTCCTTCCCGGCGAGAAAGAGTGATGACTTTGTGCCCATCGCCTTCGAAGTGTCGTCGAAGTGCCGCCCGACATGCCCCGATCCGCCTGGGATAATGATTCGCATCGGCATTTGCGGCAATTTTGCTCAAGATTGGCATGCCATTGCATGGGAGCATTGCGGCGAGCCCAAAACCGGAGGCGGGGCCATCATTAGGGCCAGGGCAGCGAAGCCCTAGTCGTCCGTGCGCTTCGCGCTCGGACGGGCGCGAAGCTGCGCCCACATCCGGAGTTCGTCGATCTCCTCCGCCATCATCCGACTCAGCGGCACGCTCGCCTGCGCCTCTTTCACGAGGTCGCTTTGCTTGAGCTCGCGCCCGTCGTCGAACGCGGTGTTGAGCCCGGCGATCACCACCTGCTCGATCTCGGCGCCGCTGAAGCCAAACGTCACCTTCGCGAGTTCGGGCATCTTGAATTTCTCCGGGTCGCGCTTGCGCTTCTTCAAGTGGATCTTGAAGATGTCCTTCCGCTCGCTCGAATCCGGCAGATCGACGAAGAAGATCTCGTCGAACCGTCCCTTGCGCAGGAGCTCGGGCGGCAATGCGGAGACATCGTTTGCGGTTGCGACGAGAAACACCGGCTTGGTCTTCTCCTGCATCCAAGTGAGGAACGTCGAGAAAACGCGGGCCGTGGTCCCCGAGTCGCTCACCCCGCTCCCGCCGACGCCTGCGAAGCCCTTTTCGAGCTCATCGGCCCAGAGGACGCACGGCGCGACGGACTCGGCCACCTTGATCGCACGCCGGATGTTCTCTTCGCTCTGGCCGACCAAGCTCCCGAAGATCCGGCCCACGTCGAGCTTGAGCATCGGGAGGTTCCATGCCGCCGCCACCGCCTTCGCGACGAGCGACTTCCCGCAACCTTGGACGCCGATCAGGAGGATGCCTTTCGGCGCGGGAATCCCGAACTCCTTGGCTTTGTCGGTAAAGCTCTTCGTCCGCTTGAGGAGCCATTCCTTCAAGAGGTCATGACCGCCGACATCCTCGAGGCGGTTCGTGGCCGGGTAGTACTCCAGCAGGCCCGATTTCCGGACGATCTGCTTCTTCTCTTCGAGAATCACGTCGATATCGAGCTTCTTGTGCTCGACCAGGCTCCGCGCGAACGCCGACTCGGTCTCGTCGAGCGTGAGCCCCTGAGCCGACTTCACCATCAGCTCGTGATCTTCGGGCGACAGCTTCACGTCGACACTGGGATTGTCCTTCACGCTCGCGATGACCGCGTCGAGCATCTTGGCGATATCGTCTCGCCCGGGAAGTGGGAAGTCGAGTACGGTGACATCCTTCTCCAGTTCGATCGGCAAGTTCATCACCGGGCTGAGGAGAATGAGTGTCTGCGCCTTCGTGCGAAGCCGGCCGGCGAGGTCTCGCAGGAGCCGGATGACGCGCGAGTCCTTGAGATACGGGTGGAAGTCCCGCATCAGGAACACGGTGTACTCCGGGGCTTCGTGGACTTGGGCGAGGGCTTCCAACTCGCCAGGTAAGCCGCCCGGCTTCGCCGGGCCACTCGTCCGGTTCACGGCCGGCTTCATGCCTTGGGTGACGGACCAAGTGTGGAGCGTGCGCTTGAGCTTGTCGCACACCTGCTTGACCGCCTCCTCGACGCGCCGCTCCTCCCAGGAACATACGTAGAGGATCGGATACTTGGCACGGACGAGCACTTCGATGTCGCGGACGGGATCCATACGGCCCCGATGCTACCAGGACCGTCGAGGCTCAGGCGGGACGGCCCGGGGGCTCCGCCGCCAGGCGACAGACGTCGCCGAAAGACAACTTACTTCCTGCGCTCCACGACTCCTCGAAGGCCTCCGCCGAAAGCTGAGTTCGAATCTGCGCAATCTCGCTTTCCAGCACCTTCGCTTCGAGTGGCGAGATCGGCAACCCAAGTTGGGTGCGCAAGTGCTCACACGCGGAAAGGATGCGGACCGCTCGCTCCGGCTCTCCTTCGCGGGCAAAGAGGCACGCCGCTTCCTCGATCGAGAGCACGGTCTCGCCATCGTCGCCCCGGGCCAGGCGCAATCGAAGGCTTTCCTGGTTGAGCGCCCAAGCCCGCGCGAGATCACCACGGAAGCGGGTGAGAGCGGCGAGGTTGTTGAGGTTCGACGCCTGAGCGCCCGTCACCTGGAGCTCGCGATTGAGCTCGAGGGCCTCCTGGAGGATCGGTTCCGCTTCATCCAGCCTCCCGAGCACGCGGAACAAGGCGCCGATGGAACTCAGCAGGGCGGCCGTGCCCCACTTATCGCCGACGCCTCGATAGGCCTCGAGGGCTGTCTCCAAACGAGGAATCACCGTGTCCCAGTCCCCTCGGGAGGCGTCCATCCCGGCCAGATTGGCCATCGCCGACGAGGCGAGTCGAATGTCGTCGATTTCGATCGCGAGGTTCATGCACTCCTCGAGCGTCGCTCGGGCCTCGTCCTCGCGCCCGAGAATGCTGAGAAGTGATCCGAGGTTGTTGAGCGTGGCGATCAAATGCGGTCGAAGACCCAGCTCCCTCCGGATGGCGGCGGCTTGGCGATAGTAGTTCTCCGCGGCCTCAAAGCGATTCTCGGCCACTGAGAAATTGCCGAAATGGTGATAGGCGGCCGCCAACACCCGAGAGTCGCCGAGTTCGAGGGACATCGCGAGGGCTCGATCGAGAAGCGCGCGCGCCGCCTGGTTGCCACTCTGACTGAGAGCCGAAGCTCCCGCAATAAGGAGAGTTTGCGCCAGAAGTACGCTTTGAGGTTGCCCCTCGCACCGCTCCGCAAGCCTCGTCGACCAGTCGCGCCCTTCGGCGAGGAGGCCGCGCGCGACCCAGTACCGCGAAAGGGCGACGCAGAGGCGAAGGCCCTCCTCGAGGTGTCCTGGGCGTTCCAAGCTCCAGTTGAGCGCCGCCCTGAGGTTGTCCTGCTCGGCGTCGAGCCTGGAATAGACGGCGGACATCGTCGGTCCGAATTCGCCTTCCGCTTGGCGCTCGGCGAACTCGGTGAAGAGTACGAGGTGTCGGTCGCGGATCGTTGCCGCCTCCTCGGTGTGGAGAAGTTTCTCGCGGAGGTATTGGCGCACGGTCTCGAGGAGGCGGAATCGGCTCGAATCGGCCCTTTCGATGGTGACGAGCGACTTGTCGCTCAGGGAAAGGAGCATGCCGAAAAGGTCCTCGTGCTCGACGCTTCGAGTGCCCGCTGCGAGGCTCGGTTGCGACTCGAGATTACGCCCGCAGAAGCGGCAGACGATCGCCCGCGCTTTGATCGTCTCAAAGCAGTACGGGCACTCCTTCTCATCGAGGACGGGACTCGGGTGGTCGAGGGGTTCCAACAGGGAAGAGTGTATCCGAGGGCCCCTCACCCCCTACCCCCTCTCTCCGTCATTCATGGGGAGTGGATAAACAAGACCTGTTCGCCCGGTTCGCTTCGCTCAGCGGG
>DKKT01000019.1 GCA_002455425.1 Chthonomonas sp. UBA6659
GGAGAAGTACTCCGTACCGTACCGGCCTCCTCAACCGGTTCGGGCTGCGCCCTCACCGACTTCTCCTCCAGTGGAGGAGAAGTACTTGGGAGGTTCCCCCTCGCCCCATGAATGATGGGAGAGGGGTAGGGGATGCCTAGCGGGGCAGAATCAACCGGGCGATCTCGAAGTAGATCACCAGGCCGGTCGCATCGACGAACGTGGTGATGAAGGGCGCGCTCATCACCGCCGGATCGAGCCCAAGCCGCTTCGCCCCGATCGGCAGCAAGGACCCGACTGTCGTGGCCCAGACCACGATCGCCGGCAAGGCGAGCCCGACGACTGCCGACAGGTGCCAATCCGTCCCCCAGGCGAGCGCCCGCAGCGTGCCGACGGTCCCGAGAAGGAGACCGATACAAACCGCGGTCACGAACTCGCGGCGCATGACCAACCACCAGTCGCCGGGGGTGATTTCGTTCAACGCCAGAGCCCGGGTGATCGTGGTCGTGACCTGCGAACCCGAATTGCCTCCCGCCCCGATCAACAGCGGGATGAAGAACGTGAGCGGATTCAACGGCAGATCGCCGTTCCCCTGCCCGTAGTAGCGAAGCACGTACCCGGTCAGCGTTTCGGCCACGAACAGGGCCAACAGCCAAGGCACGCGCCGCTTGACAAGCTGCCACGGGTTCAACGAGAGGTAGGATTCGACGCCACCGGTGACCGCACCGAGTTTCAGGACGTCTTCGGTGTCGGCTTCGGTCACGATCTCTTGAGCATCGTCGACCGTGAAGATCCCGAGCATCCGACCACGCTCATCGAGGACCGGCATCGCATAGAAACCATAGCGGGCAACGAGTCGCGCCGCGTCTTCAGCCGGCGTGTCCGCCTCGACCGTGATCGGGTCGGGAACCATGATTTCGCGCGACGTCGAGTCCAGGGAGGCCCGAATCGCCTGACGAAGGCTGAACACGCCAAGAAGATGGCGATCCACGTCGAGGACGTAGATGTCGTTGACGGTTTCGTACTTGCCTTCGGGTGCCAGTCGAATGTCGGTGAGGATCGACGCCATATCCGCATCCGGTGCGACTTCGAAGAAGTCCTCCGTCATCGACCGCCCGACCGACCCCTCGGGGTAGGCAAGCAACCGACGAATCTCCTGCGCGTCCTCTTTGGGGATCACTTCGAGGAGGGCATCGAACCGCTCGTCCCCAATGTCCTCGCGTAGGTCGAGGGCGTCGTCCATGGGTAGAACGTCGAGATAGAAAGCCAGGGTCTGGTCCGGCTGTGCCGCCAGAAGTGGCTTCGCAGACTCGGTCGGCACGTCGAGGAGAACTTGAGCGGAGGTCTCGTCGTCGAGCATCTCGAGGAGGCGGAGCGCCTCTTCCTGTTTGAGGCGGGGCAAAACCTCGGCCAAGTCCTCGGGACGGATTCCCTCGAGTTCCTCGCGCACGACCTCGGCGTTCCGCACGCGCGATAGCGAGCGGAGCCGGGCGAGCAAGGTGCGGAGATCGAGGCTCACGGCCAAGGGTTTTACCTGCCTGTCGCGAATCCGTATCCGCATGAATGCCGGAGTTGTGCCGTGCCCGCACGTTCACGAGTCCGTTCGCTGCAAAGGGCGTGGAACTCTCGACTTGGATTAGGTGATCCCCCATGATGATCAGTTCCTATCCTCAGGCGATGGCCACCGCGCTTCAGGCCATCCGGAGATCGCAGGATCAGGCGCTCCGCGTGACGGCTTCGCTGTCGGCCGCGGGCACTGGCCTCGACCCGGATCGGATGTCGGAGTTGCGGATGGCGCAACTCGCGCAGAAGATCGCGATTCGGGTCGTGCAGCAAGCCGACACGATGATGCGATCGACGATCGACGTGCTGGCGTAGCCGGCCGGTTCGCTTCGCGAAGCGGCGGCTACCCAGCCAACTTCTCGATCCGGCGCGCGAGTTCGAAGTCGTATTCGGTAAGGCCACCCCCGGCGTCGTGGGTGACGAGCACGACGCGGACCTTGCCGTACCCGACAAGCAAGTCGGGGTGGTGGTTCAGGCCCTCGGCAAGGTGGCCGATCGCACAGGCGAACACCAGCCCAGCCGTGTACGAAGGGAGCGCAAAGAGCTTGGTCAACGCCCCGTTCTGCACGGACCAGCCCTGAAGTCCGGTCAGCGACGCCGCGATCTGGTTGTCGGTGAGCTTCGTGTAGCTGAGTTCCGCCATGGGGCGGATCTTGACATACCATCGACGTTGCCTGCGACTTTTGCGGGGCCGGACTCGTCCTAAGGCCAGCCAAGGACAGGCGGGGACACTGGCCAGGAGGGCCAAAAACCCCCTCGTTGCGAGAAGTCGCGCGAGCGACCATAATTCGGCGCTAGTGAAAGGTCTGATTCTCGCCGCAGGCAAGGGGACGCGCCTCTATCCCATCACTCAGCGGATCGCCAAGCCGTTGATGCCGCTCGCCAACCGGATCACCCTCGCCTACGCCTTCGACCGCCTCCTGGAGCTTGGGGTCGACGAGATCGGCCTCGTCGTCGGCGAGAACGAAGGGCAGATGCGGGACGCCCTTGGCGACGGCCGCGACTACGGCGTTCAGTTGACGTTCATCCGACAGCCGGAGCCGAAAGGTCTGGCCCACGCGGTATCGTTCGCCCGTGAATTCGTCGCAGGCGACGACTTCGTCCTCTATCTGGGCGATGCGATCTACTCGGACTCCCTCGTCCCGTTTCGAAGCCGGTTCTTGGATTCCGGCTGCGCGAATCTAAACCTTGTGAAACCCGTCGAGGACCCGTCCCGCTTCGGCGTCGCCAACGTCGACGGCGAGCGGATCGTACGCTTGGTCGAGAAGCCGCCGGTGCCGGAATCGAACCTCGCGATGGCGGGACTCTACTTCTTCGGTCCGTCGATTTGGGACGTTCTGCCCGACCTGCAGCCAAGCGGCCGGGGCGAGTACGAGATCACCGATGCAATCCAGATGCTGATCGATCGGGGCGAAACCGTCCTCGCCGGCGTCTACGAGGGCCGCTGGTTCGACACCGGCACACTGGATTCATTCCTGGACTCGACTGCCTTCCTGGTCGAGGGGGGTACCCGGATCGACCCGAGCGCCCAAGTCACCGGCAGCGTGGGGTCGCGGGTCGTGATCGGCCTCGGCGCCCGTGTGGTCTGTCGCTCGATCGAGGATGCGACGATCCTGCCCGGCGCGCAGGTCACCGTCGAAGGGAGAATCGAACACTCGATCCTTGCCGGGACGGTGGCGTCCGAAACCGACCTCATCGGCCAGATCATCGACGGCTGAGACGCCCTACTCGGGTTCAGCGAGCGGCGTGTCGTCGACCGGGGATTCCTCCACCGTTCCGGGGGCCTCTTCTTCGATCCCGTACCGAAAGACGAACCGGGCGTTGCCGAACGCGATTTCGTCGCCATCGCTCAGCTTGTGATCGGCCTCGATCCGGGTGAAATCCTGGCCTGGGATCAAGACGAACGTCCCGTTCGACGACCCGAGGTCACGCAGAACCCACACGCCCTCCACGAGATCGAAACGAGCGTGCTTTCTTGAGACGTACTGCCCTTCGGGCAACATGCCGAGGTCCACATCGATGGGACCGACCGACGGATCGAATCGCCCTACCGTGGCCGGGGGCACGATCGCGAACACGTCATCCGTCTCGGCGTTCTGCCGTTTCAGCGTGAGGGTTGCGCGCTCGGGGCACGCGGAAGCCTCGGTGGCGTCCGGGTTTGCATGAGGGGTTTCGGCCGAATCGTCTTCCATTGGGTTCATGGATGCTCCTTGTCCCGGGTTGTACCCGAGAGACTAGACGTCCCAGCGAGGCAACTTGTGGGGAGGAAATTCGACGATGAGGGCAGCCAGACCGACATCGATCGAGGCCTCGATTCGGCTTTCCCTCGCGACGTTCGAGATGCTGACGGTCCGATGCCAGGCAAGCATCTCGTCGTGAAGGGGCCACTGAACCCCGGTCAGGGTCGCCCCGATGCAGTCGGCGAGCGGCAGCAGGCTCACCGTCTGCCCCGGCTCGACCTGGACAAGGATCGGATTCGCACCCTTGAGGACCCACCCGAGTCCCCATCGGAGCGCAAGCCGCACCTTGAGTGGGGAACGCGCGACACTCAGCCAAGTCGCAAGGACATGATCGGCGCGGTCGCCTTCCACACCCCCGAGCGTCAGCTCGCGATGACCCAGTTCCTCCGCGAGGGCAAGAAGCTTGTCGCAGTCCGTCGCGTGCTGGTCGTCCCGCACATGCATCGCCGTCGGTGCGCATCGGGCCTCGCGGCTGAGGGAGTCCATGTCGCCGACGATGTAATGGGGCACGATCCCGTGGGTGAGGAGCAGGTCGGCACCCGCGTCGGCGGCAAGGATCAAGTCGGCCGATTGCGCCCACTCGGCGAGCTTTTCGGAACCCATGTCGGCCCCCGCCAAAACACCGAACACCCGGGTACACACCGGACCATTGTACTGACCCTGACGCACACCTGTCCACCGACTCCTGCAGGGTGATGGAATCAGGACGAAAGCGGCTGAAAATCGCGAAAAATCATGATCGGCTCAGAAAAGAACTATCACTACGTTCACGCTCTGCCTCTGCATGGGTTTTCTCGCCCTGAAGGGCTCTAGTCCCCCGCGAAACCGCTGTGTATAATGCAGGTCCATTCAGGGGGGGGAACCTGTTTTTCATCGCCATGTCAGACCAGTATTCGCTAGAGGATCAGGAATCTTCGGTTCGACTCCGACAGGCCTGGGACAACGTCCAGGCGCGCCTGCGCAGCGAGGTGACCGCCGCCGTCTTCGAGAGGTTTCTCAAGCCGTTGCGGCCCCTTCGATTCGAGGAGGATGCCGCCGTCTTCGTCGCACCAGGCACGTTCGTCCACGAATGGGTGAAGGAGAAGTACCTGGCTAAGCTCCAGACCGTCGTGAGCGACGAGGTCGGCTCCCCGATCCGAATCGATTTGCGGCTCGAGGCCCGCGAAAAACCCGCCGACGACATGGGCGGTCTCACGCTTGGCCCGGCCGTCGTCGCGGATGGTCCGGGGCGGTTCAAGCCGGTCGAGAAGTACCGATTCGACACCTTCATCGTCGGAGCCAGCAACCGGCTCGCCTTCGCCGGCGCGAAGGCGGTTGCGGCTGACCCCGGCTCGAAGTACAACCCGCTCTTCATCTACGGCTCGCCTGGTCTCGGCAAGACGCACTTGCTCCACTCGATCGCCAGAAAGATTCTCGAGCGCGACCCCCAGTTCGCTGTCGCCTATATCAGCGCTCAACAGTTCGCCGAGGACTTCGTTCACGCGCTCCAAACCAACCGGATCGACCAGTTCCGCCGGTCCCAGCGCAACGTCCAAGTCTGGCTGGTCGACGATATTCAGTTCGTCGCCGGACGCGACAAGACGCAAGAAGAGATTTTCCACACGTTCAACCACCTCCAACAGACCGGAAAGCAGATCGTGCTCTGCTCCGATCGACCGCCGCGCGAGCTCTTCCTCATGGACGAGCGGCTCCGCTCGCGGTTCGAATCCGGCCTCGTCGCCGACATTCAGCCCCCCGATACCGAGACGAGGTGCGCGATCCTGCTCTCGAAGGCGAAGCAGGAAGGCATCGACCTGACCCACGAAGTCGCGATGATTCTCGCCGAAGGGGTTCCCGGAAACGTGCGCATCCTCGAAGGCGCGCTGACCCGCGTCGCGGCCCAAGCGAGCATCGACGACGGTGTCCTCAGCCCCGATTTGGCGCGTGGGATTCTCGAACGCCACTACCGCTCGGAAGGCTTGGCGCGGCCAAGCTTCAACCAGATCGTCGACGCCGTCAGCCGGCACTACAACATTGCGACGGACGAGATCACCGGCATTTCGCGGAAGGCGCCGATCGCCCACGCTCGCCACGTCGCGGTATACATCACCCGTGAAATCACCCGGGACAGCTGGAAGCACATCGGCTCTCTGTTCGGGGACCGGGACCACACTTCGATGATGCACGCTTACCAGAAAGTGAGCGAGCTCGTCGCTCGCGACAAGGATCTTGCGGCGACGGTTCGGAACCTGATTCGGAACCTGTACCCCGAGATTTAGACCTAGACCCGAGCCGAGGATCGGGTATTCTCGGCTTCCCTGTGCCCAGGTGGCGGAATTGGTAGACGCGCTAGTTTCAGGTACTAGTTCTCGCAAGGGAGTGAAGGTTCGAGTCCTTTCCTGGGCACCATCTCCGGTCGATTCCGCGCCCAAACTCGCCCAAGCCTGACACCGTATTCCTCAGTCAGGAGAATCGGTGGCAAAAGCAGTACGGATGACGGAGTGGTCAGAGGAAGTGGGGATGCCCCCGCTCCTCCGCGTCGCGTCCGTTCGGCTCGGATTCGTCGTCGAGCACTACCAGCACCAATTCGTCGAGTTGGAGCAGCCGCCGCTGACCGATGACATCCTCGGGATGACGATTACCCGTCCGGTCGGAATCGAGCGCAAAATCGGAGCGCGAGGTCGACACGAAGTCCATGACCCAGGTTCCCTTCACATCATCGCCTCGGGGAGCGAGGGCCGTTGGCAGTTCGATACGCCCCTCGACTCGATGCACCTCCGGATGACCCCCGCGTTCTTGCTCCGGTCGTTTGGCGAGGAGGGCGAGGGGGTCCGCCTTGCCGACGTCGACTTGGCTCTCGAGCCGCGAGCAAGTTCGCTGCTGGCAACCCTGCTTCAGAAGGTCCGGGATGAGTCCGCCGTCGACCTTGAAGCCGAGTCGATGGCGGTTCGGATCGCGCGGCTCCTGCTCGACCATCACGGCTCGGGACGAGCCTTCAAACCGTCGCGCCGCCAGGGACTCGCCGCGAGCGAGCTTCGGACGATCGACGCCTCCCTTCATGCACGCCTGGGCCAACCGGTCTCGGTGGCCGAAATCGCGGATGAGGCGATGCTCTCGCCTTTCCATCTCATGCGGCTCTTCAAGCTCACGACCGGGGAGACGCTCTACCACCACGCTCTCGCGCTCCGCATCGAGCGTGCCAAGGAGCTTCTCCGAAGCACGAGGCTGACCGTGGCTGAGGTCGGGCTTGAAACCGGCTTCCACGACGAATCTCACTTCGTCCGCCATTTCCGGAAGCACGTCCACGCAACCCCGACTCAGTTCCGCTCGGCGATGAGCAGGATCGTACAGGGCTAGGCGGACGCCCTCGCGGCACACTGTCTCCATGCCCGATCGGGCAACACAACGGAGAAACCAACACCATGATGACCACCCTCAGCACCCTCATTCTCGGCGGCACCCTTGCGATCACAACCTCCGACGTCAAGACTCAGACCGTGGAGTTCAAAAGCCACGGCGACCGGATCGTCGGCACCCTGTACATTCCGGCTAAGGGCCAGACCCCTCGCCCCGCGATCATCGTCACCGGAGCCTGGATGACGGTCAAAGAACAGATGCCGGCTCGATACGCTCGAGAGCTCGCCGACCGCGGATTCGTGACCCTCGTGTTCGACTTTCGCGGCTGGGGTCAGAGCGGAGGATCTCGACGACAGTTTGAAAGCCCGAACCTCAAGATCGAGGACCTGCTCGCCGCCACCACGTTCCTGAAGGGCCGCCCCGAGGTGCAGAAGGGCGCGATCGGTGGGCTCGCTCTTTGCGCCAGTGCGGGTTATCTCGTCTCAGCCGCGACGAAGTCGAGCGATTTGAAGTCCCTTGCCGTGGTTGCGCCCTGGATGCAGGACCCCACGATCGTGGAGGCCGTCTACGGCGGAAAGGACGGCGTTCGAGCCCTGATCGACGTGGGACGGAAAGCGAACGAAGCGTATGCGAAGAGCGGACGCCCGGAGATGCGCGTTGCGGCAAGCACGACCGACAAGAGCGCGTTGATGTTCGGCGTCCCCTACTACACGGAGACGAAGCGGGGCCAGATTCCGGAGTGGCGCAACGAAGTGGATCTTGGCTTCTGGGAAGGCTGGCTCACGTTCAATCCGATGGCGGTGGCCTCGAAGGTGAAGCAGCCGTTCTTCCTCGTCCACAGCGAAGCCGCCGCGATCCCGATGGGCGCACGCCAGTTCTACGCTCTCGTCCCAGGCCCAAAGAGCGAGCTCTGGCTGGATAAGGTCACCCAGTTCGACTTCTACGATCAGAACGAGGTCGTGCGGAAGGCATCGGATGCCGTCGCCAAGCACTTCGAATCGACGCTCGGTCGCTGAGCATCCCACTCGTCTCGGCCCGTTCTCTCCCGCGTTGGGAAAGCGATCTTGTCGCGACTATCAGGGCAAGGGCCAAAGCGTTCAACCTGAGACCACAAGCTACGACTATTCGAATGACGTAGCTTGGGATCATCACAATCGAGTAGCTATCAGAACTTGCTCGCGACAGCCTGAAGCTCAAGTACGAAGCGAACGAAGCTCAGGTCGTCACTGGGGTGCGAGATTCTCGTTGGTGAGGCGTTGGTCGAAAGCGTGAGGCACGCAACGTCGTAATGCCGCTCCAGTACCAGGCGTCGGCAGAGCAACTCATATCGCTTCGCGTAGCTTGTGTCCTTAAAATCGGGATCGGCCTTGAAGTGAGGCTCTTGCAGGCCGACCGGCTTATGAACCTTGTCGCAGTCTTCGAGCAGAAAGAAGTAGCCGATAAGCGGACGAGGCGAGGCAAGGAAGCGACCTTCCCGAAACGCCGTCCAGATATCGACCGCGTTGCCAATCGCCTCTTCGCTCCGGTTGTTAAAATTGTTGCCAAAGGACGGACCGACTTGTGACTTGAACTCAAGGGCGCACACGAGCTGGCCTTTGCTCACGACAATCAAATCCCATTTCTTCTCCGGGCGAAAGTAGCCGGGAAGCTCGAGGCCGAGCTTTGTCTTGATGGAGATGTCTTCGAGTCCTGCCGCGCACAAAACGTCTGAAACGAGCTCTTCCAACGCACGCATTTGAGAGCCCCCGGTCACCGCACCGCGCGTACCTGCGTCAATCTTGCCGCTCTCGATCTGCTTCTGTTGCTGGCGGTTTCTGGCGTCCCAAAAGCTCTGAACCGCCGCATGGAAACGTGCATTAATATCCAAGGATCCCTTGTTCGGCCTTACTTAGACCGTACAGCTCGGCGGCAACTGCATTCGCCGCCGCTACGTCCCTTGTTTCAAAGGCGACGATCAGGGCCTTCGCCTGCGCGGATGAGACGTCGCTAACGTAGGGCAAGCTGATCCGACGCAAGTACTGCGCCTGGAAACGAAGGTAGCCACCCCGCATCCGCACGCCGTAGGCTTCGACGAAAAACTGCGCGACATCGGAAAGTAAGAGGCCGCCAAGGGCGCGCGCGTCCCAAAGGCCGGGTGTGATGAAATAGAGGTTGTGGTGAGGATAGGTGCCTCCGCTGTCAAGCACGGGCGCGATTCTTGTTGCCATGTCGGGCAGATAGAGCTTTTCGGCCCGGATAAGGGCATGATCAACCCGGTCAATCGTGCGGTACCAGCTCCCAGGATTCCTCTTACCAACGTGGCGCTTTTCCAGCCTCTCGCGGTACTTCTCGAAGTGAACCTGGAGCTTGGGATATTCATTCAGGTCGACCAGCCCTCTGCCGTTCCAGGGATTGACGAGATAGGTTCCTGACCATGCGACTTCCCCGCCCCGAACATCTTGAGCGAGGGTGAGCGGAAGCATCCGCTCCGACTCCACGGCTCCCGCATCAGATGTAATGAACACGTTATCTGCGCCCGTGGCTATGCCAATGCCGACCCGGGCACTCGTCGCTTCCAGCATAGGGAATTCGGCTTCGAGTCGGCGGAGCAGAGCCTGTTTGCCCGGCTCAATCAGAGACCATGGCCCCGACCCTTTGAACCACTTCTCCAAGCGGGCGGCGTTTGTCGCCTCGCTTGACCCCGCCGATCCGCTCAGCTCTTGCACTAGAGCCCTTACACCCTTTCGCTCTGCACCTGGGGAGAGGCTCGCAACCACAACTGATCCTTGCGGGGCACGTCGAATGATTGTGACCGCCGGATACGCGCTCACCTGATCTTCGAATGCGTCGGCCTGGTGCATCTGGGCTACCGTCTCAACGCTGAAGCCCGACGCCACGAGTTTCCGCAGCTCCCCGCCGTACTGGTTGAACATCCAGCGATCCGCGCAGATGAACCCGCAGACCCCGCCCGGCGCAAGCTGCCTCAATGCGGCTTCAAAAAAGGCGACGTAGATATCTGCGCGTCCCTTCATCGTGGGATAGGCCGAGCGGTAAAGGAGTCCGCCATCCTCCAAATCTTCCAGCCGGATATAAGGCGGATTACCGATCACGAAGTCGGCCTTACTTCTCATGCCCCGGGATTCCAAGAGGTAGTCACCCGTCCGTATCCAGCTATCTACGAGCACATCAGCGTCGCCCTCTTTGGCTCCCGCGCCAAGAAGGAGGTCGGATACAGATCGCCGGGCGCGATCCGCACTTGCGGCATCCAGCTCGTAGGCAATGATGGCGGCCTTACTTTCGATCAGTGGCGTTTTGTGAAGGAGGCAACTCTCGATCAGTCGGGCGACCGCTCCGAGAAGGAACGATCCATCACCCGCGGAGGGTTCTACTAGGAGCTCTCCAGCAAGAGCCTTTTCAGGAAGGTAGCCGGCCAGATCGAGTAGAAGCTCAACCACCCACCTCTTTGTATAGACGACACCACTTTTCTCGCGCACGCAAAGCGGTGCGGTTTGTTCCGGGGCCATTGCATATCCCGTTGTCGCCTGATCCAGCATTCGAATCTTCTTACCCTTCCGGGGTGTCCTGGTCACCAGTATACACTTGTGTGCCTCCCTGTTGGCGCACCGAGAGTAACTACTTTGCTTATTGACGGCACAGCCGGCGCTGAAGCTTCCCAACCCCGAGTCATCCATTCTGGGGTCTCGGACGCCGCCTCCGCTGTTGGTTTCCGACGCCTCGGGCTCCGCGCCAAAGGCTCAATCACTCTTCGGTCGCGTGGCAGACCCCTTCCGCTCCTCTACCAAGCGAATTGCCCCGCTCCCGGACGGCTTTCTCGCCACGTTCACCGAGGCTTCCGTGTTCCGTTCGACTGGACTTGCATACTCGTCCCCGATCGTGATCCGCTTCAAGGTAGCGGACGATCAGATCGTCTCCCTTTTCGAGTACTACGACCCGATCGCCGTGCTCAGGGCTCTCGGGGAGCTGACCTGAGTCGCTCGACCCGCGCCGATCACCGTATTCCTTGCAGGCCCTGACCCTCCAAAATGTGGCACTGAATAGGTGTCATGGGCAAGTTCGGTGATCGACAATCCAATCGTGATCTCCGGTCATTTGAGCGGTGCCTTGGTCGCATGCAGCGATTCGAAGATGGTGAGATCTGGCAGGGGTGGGTCCACTACGTGGATGGGGCCCAATTGCGCATCGTGCTCAAGCCGGAGAAGGAGTATCCGGCTCGTGGGGATCGTCTCCTCGTCGAGGTGCTCGGCAACATGGAGGACCTCCTCGTCGAGACCGAGGTTGCTGCGCTTGTCCCCGTTCCCGAGGAACTTCTCCGTATCGTCCACTTCGGGGCGGGACGTGCCGTCCACGATGTTCCGGAATACTATCTCCAGCTGATCTGCCGGCAGCGGGCCGTCACCCTACCCGGCTTGCCGACGCAGCGCAAGCGCGTTCACGAACAGCGAGCGACCTTCGCCTGCCGCGCCGGCATCGAGGAACTCCAGTTCCTCGAGATCAACCGCAAGGGCTTTTCGGCGTTGACCACGGCCGAATGCCGAGTCGGCGAGCACCTCGAACTGTCGATCGGCGAAGACGACGATCCGATCACGTTCCGCGCGATCGTCCGGCACTGTCGACCGTTCGACGAGGGAGAGTACTTCACGGTTGGCGCCATGCTGTCGGAGATCACCCCGATTCAACAGGCTCGGTGGGATGAGTATTGTGAGAACGCCCAGACTCCTCCGCCAAGCGATCTGGGCGAAGCCCTCACTGCTTAAGGGCGCGCCAGCGTGTCCTCGGCTCCGATCCAACCCCCGCCCGGCACACCGAGTACCCGGACTTTCACCGACGGTACGAAAAGCCAGTATCCGTACCAGGTCCAGCTGGTCGTGTTGACGGGCAAGGGCGGACTCGTGAACCAGTTGACGTTCGCCGCGTTGAAGAACTGAAATCGAACCGCGGTGATCCACGTCGCACCCAATCCCACCCGCCATTTGCCGCCGAACCGCTTGATCGGGGTCACGAACCGCCACTCCTGGTCGGTGTTCTCGCCGAACATCGCATTCGGGGGGCTGACGGGTGGCATCCACGTCGTGTTGCCGACGATCAGCGCTCCGCCAGGAGTCGCCCGTCCGGCAAAGGCCCACCCGCCCATGGCCGGGAAGAAGTTGTAGGCACCCACCGGAAGCGCATCGTAGTTCTCCACCATCCACGTCGGGAACGGCGGAATCGGGACTTGGGCGGATGCAGCAGCGGCAAGCAACGAAACGACAAGACAAGAAAGAACAGCCTTCATGGGAACCTCCGGACCATGCGGGATCTCGCCTGACCCCTAGGGTAGCACGATACCGTCGCCATGCCGATCTTCAGTCGTACTTGGTCTTGCGTGACGCGATGTACGCCGTGCCCACGACACCGAGGACGACTGCGGAAGCGATGATCCACGGAATGCGGATCGAGGCAACCGATCCCACGATGAACAGCCACATCATCGAGATGGCGACGATCTTCGTCCGCTTGCTGATCGATCGCTCCCGCTCCCAGTCCTGGAGGATCGGCCCGACCCGGGGGTGATTGAGGAGCAAGTTCTCCAGCCGCTCGCTCCCCCGCTTAAAGCAAAAGAGCGCGACGATCAGGAACACCGTGCCCGGCATGACCGGAAGGATGTAGCCGACGATTCCCAGTCCCACGAAAAGGACTCCCAACGCCGTCCACAGGCGACGGGCACCGGGGCGGACGGAGCGAACCCGAGGCTTGGTCGGCGTCGTCTCCACGATCATAGCTCCCCACATTGTCGCCCGTACCCGGCGGCCGACCCATGGTGATTCCACCGACTGCTTGACCGTCCTGACGATTGCTCCGCTCTCAGGTCGCCGCCTCGATCTGCCGGACATGGCGCTCGGTGTGTTCGGTCAAAACCAGGACGCAGTCGACGAGGTTCATGCGGAACAGTGGGACCAGAGGGTTGCGGATCTTCGTCCGGGAAAGGTCGACGTCCCGAACCGATTCGAGCCACCGGCCGAAACGCGCTTGGTCCGAGAGCCAGCGCTCAGATACGGTCTTTCGATCGTACGGCCCGGCGTCGGGTATCAGCGCTTTGGGGGCGGGAGCATTGCCGGCAGGCCCCGCGGCCTTGAGCAGCAGGCGCCCGAAGAGTGTCGATCTCGCCTCGTGGGTGCCCCCTGGCTTCGAAGCTGGGACGGCCGCCTCAAGAGCGGGAAAGTAGGCCGCGTTGCCGAGCATCATATGCTCGAGAATCCCGCCCGGGCTCCAGTCGCTCCCTGGTGCCGTCCGTTGCCACGCCTCCTCGTCGAGGGTGGCGATCTTGGCTCGGACCCGTTCGGCTTGCTCCTGTGTTCGCCGCTCCGCCTCGGCCACTAGCTGGGTGCATGTCACGGCGAGAGTCTACCGGTGTCGTAGGCCGCCTTCCGGAGACGGTCCCAGACCGCAGCCCATGCCGGCTCGTGAGGCGGCCTCTCGACCGAGATCACCTCGTAACCAGCCCGATCGAGCTCGGCAAGCGCGGCATACAACCTCGCCGCATAGGCCACCGGGTCTTGGGGCATCGCGAGCTGGCCATACCGGGCGTCCCCGAACGTCAAGCCCGGCCGATCCCCGATGTCGTCGACCAAGATCAACGGCGTCCTCGGCGCGTAGTGTCGCAAGTACTGTCCTGGCGCAACCCGCGCCCCGTGATCGTGTGGATCGGGGACCTCGATGGGCCGCCCAAGCGCAAGCTCCAAGTCCGATTGGCTGACCCCGCCCGGACGGAGGAGCCGGGGCGTCGCCGCGGTGAGGTCGAGGACGGTCGACTCGATCCCGACCTCGCAGGGGCCCGCGTCGATGAGGATCGTGGCCGCAGCCGCAATTCGGGGGTCGATATCCTCGATCCGCGTCGGCGAGAGCCCCATGAATCGGTTCGCGCTGGGCGCGGCGACGAGGACCCCCGCCGCGTCGATCAGAGCGCGGGCCGCCTCGTGCCCGGGGACGCGTACCGCCACCGTCGGCATCCCCGCGGTGACGATGTCCGGCACCCATGCGGACTTGGGGAGCACGAGGGTTAGAGGGCCGGGCCAAAACCGTACCGCCAACACGCCGGCGGTGGATTCGGTGTCGGGATCCAAGATCGCGACCGCTTCGCGCAAAAGCGTCCAATCGGATCCGTGGACGATGAGGGGGTTCTCGGGAGGTCGACCCTTGGCGGCGAACACGCGCTCGACCGCCTCGATTCGGGTCGCGGCGCACGCCAGGCCGTAGACGGTCTCGGTCGGCATCACGACCAACTCGCCGGAACGAAGGGCTCGCGCCGCCGCCTCGATGCCGGTGGGATCGGGCTTCACCGTGATCACACCCCGAGTGTGGCACTCGAGAAGGGTCCCCAGTCATGCGCCAACGTGCACCGACTCGTGACCAAGATCACGATCCTGAGTCCGAGTACCGCGGTCCTACTGACAATTCGACCCAGGAGTCCCAACCCATGAAGTTCCCGACCCGCAAGATTCGCCTCACCGCTCTCTCGAGCTTTGCCCTCGCTTCGGCCATGGCTCTCGCCTCGACCGACGCCATTCCCTACTGGATCGGAGCCGAGCCGAGCTACACGCTCGTCAACGGCAACGTTGGCTCGATTCTGTTCAGCGACAACTTTCGAGTCAACGTTCAGGTCACCGGGACCCAGGCGAACCCGGGAACCAGCACGCTGCGCGTTGCCGCCGCGAACGTCTTTCTGAGTTCCAGGAACTTCACCACTCTCTGGGTCGCCGTCGAGGGGCATGCGTCCCCGGCACCCTTGATGGAGATCTGGCTCAAGAACCGGACCGGTGCGTTCGAACGAAAAGGGACGCAACGGATGCTCACTCGTGAAGGCAATCTGGCCATTCAGGTCACGAATCCGAACCGCTACATCCAGGATGGCGGCTTCGTCCACGCCCGCTTCACCTTCCGGGGCAGTTCCACGCTCGCGCGAATCGACCAGATCCGCTTCATGTTCGAGTGACCTCGCCCCATCATAATCTCAGGCATGGTGAATCTGACCTGGAAAGGGGGACTTGCGTTTGAAGCGGTGCCTCCGAGCGGCAAGACGATGACCTTCGATTCGACCCCCGATGGCTCCGAACCGCATGGCGCATCGCCGATGGAAGCGCTGCTCGCCGCCATCGCTGCCTGTTCGGCGATGGACGTGATCTCGATCCTGGAGAAGAAGCGCCAGAAGGTGACCTCGTACCGGATCGAGATCGAAGGCGAGCGAAGCCCCGAGGGCGAATGGCCTCGGCCCTTCACGAAGATCGAGGTCCGGCACATCGTGTCCGGCGAAAGCATCGATCCGGACGCGCTCGCTCGCTCGGTGCAGCTGAGCGATGAGAAGTACTGCTCCGTACTCGCCACGCTAAGACTCGGTCCCGAAGTCGGTTCAGCCTGGGCGATCGAATAGCGCAACTTCGGCGAACCCTGAAGGCGTACCACCCGTTGGTAGTGTACGAGGGCCACGGAATCGGCCCCAGATGGTGTGCAAGGATGCAGGACCGTACCGGATTGTCACAAAATTGGCCCGACTCGGCCTCCGAGCGGGAAGATATCGAACCTCAGTCGGCGATAATGAGGAATAGCGGCATGAACATCCGCACTCTGCGCGCGCTTGCCTGGATAGCCGTTGCCTCGCTCCCCTTCGGAGCAGGGGCGCAGACTCCGTTCAACCTGGACGTCAAATCGGACGGCAAGGACAAAGCCCCCGTCGGCGGGCGGAGTTCGGTAGATCTCATCCGCCTGGAGCAAGGGATGCCCTCGATCCCACTCCGAAACGGTGGCGTGATGCAGGGCTCCGAGGTCGTGTTCCTCGAAGGCCGCACGCTCCGCCGCGGCGAAGACTACGCGATCGACTACGCAAGCGGCAACGTGTATCTCATGGTGCCGGTGCGGTCGGGTCAGTCGCTTCGGGTTCACTACCGGTTCGATCCGGCCGGAAGCCGCAATGGCGGCGCCGCCTCGTTCGGCGCGCCCGGCAACGTCTTCAGCCTCAGCTTGGCCCCGGGCACCAGCGCCCTCCTCGGTCTCGGCGTTACCGAGCGGCTCCCGGATGGAACCGTGTTGAGTTCCAACCTGTACGGCATCCGCAACAACTTCGACTTCGGTTCGGGCAAGTCCACCGGCCTCTTCCTCGTCGGTGAGCGCAAGAAGGTCAAGGCAGAGTCGCTCCTGGACTTCCAACAGGACGGTGCGCCGGTGATCGAAGGCAAGGACCAGGCCGTCGTCCAGCGCATCGAGTCGGGCGCGTTCTCGGCCGACTACCAGAGCATCGGCGAGAAGTTCGCCGGATTTCAGGCGTTCAAACAGGCCGGCTACGAAGACCAGCAGATCGGTCAGCTCCAGAAGGAGCGCGGTCTCAAGCGCTTCGGCCTCAAAGTCGACAAGTTCGGATCCAAGGATCTGAACGTGAGCCACGGCTATCGCCAGGTCAAGGACCAGTCCGGGGCGATCGAATGGCGCACCTTGGGCATCGAAACCGCCCTGTTCTCGCTTCAGTGGGCGGGGCAGAAAGTCGATCCCCAATTCGGACGATTTCAGGACCTCGGCGAAGGCGATCGCGAGTGGCTGGCCCGCGAGAAAGGACTCGACCGCCAATCCGTCGAGGGCAAGCTCAATCTCAAAGGCGGGACCGGTGCCTTCAATCAGTTCAAAGTCGAGGACACCGACGGCAAGACGATCACCCGACGCTCGGCCAACGTCGGCCTCGGCCCGGTCAAGCTCGGCTACCTCGATCAGCACGTCGAGCAGGGCTTCACCCGATTCGGTAGCCTGCGCGACCCTGAGGCCGGCCAGTGGGCCCGTGAGCAGGGCATGCGGCGCCAGAACTACTCGCTCGAGATCACCCCGTTCAAGGATCCCGCAACCGGCTTCAAGTACAACACGAATCAGATTCGGACCGACAGCGGCGACTACAAGGCCACCGACGTGAGCCTCGGCGGCAAAGGGTGGAGCTTCACCCATATCCTCCGCAGCGCGGATGCCGGTCTGTCCGCGATCGGCAACATGTCCGAACCGGAAATCCAGGGCCACATCCAGAGCATCGGGCGCATGTACGACGCCAAGGGGATGCCGGTCCGCGGTGAGGATCGCAACTGGTTCCTCCAGAGCGCCGGGATCGAGCGCAAGGGCTACCGGATGACATTCGACCCGTTCAAGAACGTCTCCCTCAACTTGGACCAAGTCGATCTCCGTGGCAAAGAAGACGGCGGGCAAGTCCAGCGCGCGCGCATCAGCGGCCAGAACTTCAACTTCGGCTACCGCCAAATGAACGTAGGCGAGAAGTTTGCGGAGGTCGGAAGACTTACCGAGTTCGAGCGCGCCACCGTCGGCACTCTGCCCGGGCTCGAACGAACCGATATCGACGGGACCCTCCAGCTCGACAAGAACAAGAAGTTCTCGTTCACTAAGATGGATGCAGACTCCGCGACCGGCGACGCCAGCCGCGAGCAGTTCGCTTACAGCGACAAAGGGATCCAGCTCAACTACAACCGACGATCCGTCGACAACGCCTTCGGCAGCGTCAACCAGCTCGTCGATCCCGAGCGCGACCTGCTGACCGCGCTCCGCGGGTTCGAGCAGTCCGATTTCAGCCTGAAGTGGCAGGCCTATCGCGGCCTCAACGTCGAGATGCTCTGGAACGATGCCAAGAGCGACGAGCTCAAGCAGAACCGGATGCTTCGCTCCAGCGCCGTGACATGGCAGATGGATCGGTTCACCCAGATCGGCTACTACCGGCTCGATCAACGCAACGACGACCCCAGCCAGCTCCTGTTCGGCAACTCGATCGAGCGGTTCGGGGTCCAGCGCAACTTCGGCAAGTTCGGCACGGTGTCCTACAGCCAGGAGAACCGAGAATTCGACGGAACCCAGACGCAACAGTCCGACTCGCGCAGCCAGACGCTGGCGTACGAGGCCAAGATCACCGGCTCGACCGCGGTCCGAACCGAGCAGACCCGGACCCAGTTCAGCAACGGCGAGCAGGAGAACACCAGCGCGAACACCCTCAGCACCGAACTCAACAAGCGCGCCGGTGTGAGTGTCACCGACATCCACGTCGATCGCGATGGAGAGAAGCCGGACGAGCGGCGTCGCAACTACGGATTCTGGTTCGACTTCGGCAAAGGCATTCGTTTCACGTGGGGCTACGCACGTCAGCTCAACAGCCTGCAGAACGGGGCCATGCAGAGCAACGCCTCGTTAACCCCGGGACAAGTCGGGGACGTCAAGGTCGATGCCGCCGCCTATCAAACCAACCGTTGGGACAACGCCCGCAACCAGAGCACGGGCAATGTCCAGCTCTCGACGGTCAAGCCGATCCAGCTCGGACCACTCCGCGACTTCAGCTTCCGCGTCGGCGCGAATACCCTGCGCGACAACAATAACTGGCAATACGAGAACAACCGCTACGGGGCAAGCTGGCGTCTCGGCTCCAACAACTTCGGGTACGAGTACTTCAGTCAGATGACCCCGACCGGCGACCGAGCCATCGACCGCCTGTTCTCGTTCTCGACGGACCAGGATCCCAAGCGCGCGCTTCGAGGATCCGTCTCCTACAAGGTTCGGACCCTCCCCAACGACCAACAGTTCATGGTCCGGAACTACAATCTGACCCTGCGTCCGATGAACGGTCTCGAGCTATCCCACCAATTGGTGACCAATCCCGAGGTCGCCAAGGGCGACGCCGTGCTCGGTTCGGTGACCCAGGGTACGCGGGCCAACACCTGGAAGCTCGATTTCACCGGCAGCGACCGCTTCAAGGCCGGTTTGTCGTGGCAGGAACTCATCAACGAGCAGAACAAGACGATGTCGCGGATTGGTGGTATCAACTTCACGCTCTTCGCGAACAACGCCTCCCCACTCAGCCTGTTCTACGGTGTCGAGCAGGGCGACCTCAATGGTGAGCGTCGCACCGCCCATCGTTACAGCCTGCGGTTCGATCAGCGTCCGGGCCCGAATCAGCTCTTCAGCCTCTTTGTCGGTAACCTGAGTTGGCAGCACAGCCGTCCGCAGGATCAAAAGGTCCAGAACTGGAACGTACGCCTCGAGTATCAACTTCGATTCAAGTAAGCGCAATTCAGGCACAATAGCGGCATGGCCGCACGTCCTCTCGCCGTCGTCACGGGTGCTTCCGGTGGCATTGGCCTCGCCCTCGCCACAGAACTCGCGTCTCGCGGTTACGACCTCGTCCTCGTGGCCCGGAACCAAGAGGGTCTAGACCGCGCCGCCGCAGATCTGAACCGAAGCGGCGCCCAAGTCGCCACGATCGCACTCGACCTCTCCGTGCCAGGCGCGGCAAAGGCGCTTGTGGACCAACTCGGCGAACTCGACGTGGACGTCCTGGTGAACAACGCCGGCTTTGCAACGTACGGCCCGTTTGCCGAGACCGACTGGGACGCGGAGTCGCGCATGATCGAGGTGAACGTCATCGTATTGACCGAACTCACCAAAAGGTTACTCCCGCGGATGATCGCGCGTGGGCGAGGCCGTGTCCTGAACGTCGCTTCGACGGCAGCGTTCATGCCGGGACCGCTGATGGCCGTCTACTATGCGTCGAAAGCGTACGTGCTCAGCCTTGGCGAAGCTCTGCATGAGGAGGTCAAAGGCACCGGCGTGACCGTCACGACGCTCTGCCCCGGTCCGACCAAGACCGGGTTCCAGAACCGGGCCGGCATGCAGGAATCGAAGCTTGTTCAATCGGGACTGATGGATGTCACCGTCGTCGCTCGAATCGGCGTCGAGGGTGCACTTGCCGGCAAGCCGGTCGTGATTCCAGGTTTGAAGAACAAGGTCCAGGCCGTCACGCCGAAACTCGTTCCCCGAAAGCTGATCCCGGGAATCGTCAAGAACGCGCAGAAGAAGGCGCATTGACGGCAAACACACGGAGGTCGCCGGAAGCAGTCACGACCCGCTCGAAGACCACCCCGTAGGCCTCATCGATCGCTGCACTCGCAAGAACCTCACGGATCGGGCCATCGGCAATGGCCTGTCCACCACTGAGCACGATCCCTCGGGTCGCCAGTGCGGAAGCGAAGTTCAAATCGTGAACGGCGGCAAGCATCGCGGTGCCGGCCGACGCCAGCCCGCGGAGCAGTTCGGCAAAGGCGAGTTGGTGGCCGACGTCGAGGTGCGCCGTCGGTTCGTCGAGAAGGATCAGCGGTGTTTCCTGGGCCAGGGCACGCGCGAGAAGCACGCGCTGACGCTCGCCACCACTGATCTCCGTCACCGGGCGAGCGGCAAGCTCTTGGCAGTCGGCAGCCACCATCGCCGCCTCGGCGGCGGCACGATCTTCCCGCGACTCGAAGAGTCCATCGGAGTGGGCAAGGCGTCCCATCAGCACGATGTCCCGAACCGAGAAGCTGAACACCGGAATCTCCTCCTGAGGCACGTACGCGAGCCGACGGGCGAGCTCGCCATACGAGAGACCCCCCAGCGCCACGTCGCCCAACCGAACCTCTCCCCCGAGAAGCGGTATCTCGCGGCCGAGCGACTTCAGGAGGGTGGACTTGCCGCTCCCGTTCGGCCCAAGGAGGGCGACAATCTCACCGGGACCAATCGATAAGTCGAGGTCCCCGAGGACAACCCGCTCCGGATAGCCGCAACGCAAGCCGTGGCACTCCAGAACTGGTTTAGCCGAGGACATCGTCCCCCAAGATCCCGCTTGAGAACGCTCGGTACATCGCGGCGTACGCTCCGTTTTGATCCATGAGATCCCGGTGGGAGCCGCTCTCGACGACTCGACCCTTGCGGAGCATCACGATCGTGTCCGCGCGAGCCGCGGTCGTGAGGCGGTGGGCGATAAGCAGCGTCGTCACTGGCGGTCCCGACTCGCCGCACATCACTTCTTCCAGGGCTTGCTGGACCGCCTTCTCACTTTCCGCATCGAGATTGCTCGTCGCCTCATCGAGAAGAAGGACCTTGGGCTTGCGCACGAGGGCCCGCGCGATCGCGACCCGCTGCCCTTCTCCGCCGCTGATGCGCACGCCCCGTTCGCCGAGCGTTTCGTCGTAGCCCTTCGGGAGTGACGCGATGAACGGGTCGACATGGGCCGCGATGCCGGCGGCGCGGACGTCTTCTTCGCCAGCGTCGGGCGCACCGAGTCGGATGTTGTCGGCGATCGACCCCGCAAACAGAAACGTTTGCTGGGGAACCACGCCGATCTGGGCACGCAGCCAGGAGGTCTTCAGCTCACGGATGTCGATGCCGTCGAAGAGAATCTCCCCTTCGCTCGGATCGAAGAACCGGAGAAGCAGGTCGGCGATGGTGCTCTTGCCGGCTCCACTCGGACCGACCAGCGCGAGGCTGCGTCCTGGTTCGAGGACGAAGCTGACCCCCTCGAGCGCCCGCGAGCCTTCCGGGTACACGAAGCCGACGTTCCGGAACTCGATCTGGCCGATAGGGCGGTCGAGGACGATCGCGCCTTCCGTGTCCTGGATGGTCTCGGGGGCGTCGAGGATCTCGGAGTAGATACGGTCGGTTGCTGCCTGAACCTGAGAGTATGTTTGGGTCAGCGATCCCAGGTTCTTGAAACCTTGGTTGATCACGTCGAGCGCCATGATGAACGCACCGAGATCGGCCACCGTGAGGCTGTTCGACTTCACCAACTGCCCACAGAGAAACACCACGATCGCCAACGCGCACGCCCCGATCAGCTCGACCAGAGGGCGGAGCGTCGCGATGCGCCGCACGGCCCGCATCTGGCTTTCGAAGCTCCGCTCGACGAGCGCGCGCAATCGTCCGAGATTGCGTTCTTCGGCGCCGAACGCCTTGACGATCCGGATCCCCTGGAGAGACTCCTGGGTCATGGCTCCCAGCTCCCCGAGATCATGCTGAACGTCGGCCTGGGCGCGCTTCATCTTCCGCGCATTGCGTTGGATCACGAAGGCAAGCGCCGGCAACACGAGCATCGACGCGGCCGCGAGGGTCGGTTGGAGGATAAAAATCGTCACGACCCCGGCGACGACCTTGATCGGGCCGTCGATGCCGTCCCGCACGACCGTGATCGCGTTCTGATAGACGTTGACGTCGTTCGTGAGAACGCTCTGGATCGCCCCCGAGCGCTTGCTGTTGAAGTAGCTCATCGGAAGCCGCTGCAGCTTGGCGAAGAGCCGGATGCGCAGATCCGAGGTCAGACGCGTGGAAGCCTCGCTCAGGTAGTAGGTTTGACCCCGGGTGAAGAAGTACTTCACCGAAAAGAGCAGGATGACCCCTAAGCTCAGCTTCCAGAGCGTTTCGGATTCGCCGTTCTCGACCGCGTCAAGGATGAACTTGATGAACCATGCGGTTCCCGAGAGGAGTCCGGCCGCACCGGCGCTGCACAAAAGTCCCTTGACGATCGTGCGGCGCTGGGCCAAGAGTTCTCGGGTGATGCGTGAGTCGAGTCGCGGTATCCGGAGTGCCAACCTGGCGAGTTTACGCGAGCCCGGCTAGGACCTGTCGGGGACGACGGGAGGAATCGACGATTCCCGAGGAGATTCAAGATGACGGGGAGGGTACGAGCCCATCAGATTGCGAAGGACGTTGATGCGCTGCCGGATCGGCGGGTGGGTACTGAACAGGGAAGCCTCGCGCTCCTCTCGTGGTCGGAACGGATTCACGATGTACATGTGCTCGGTGGCCCGGTTGCGGGCATCCAGGACATCGGTGTCCGTCGAGATCTTCTCGAGTGCGCTCGCCAGTCCCTCGGGATAACGGGTCAGCTCGGCCGCCGAAGCATCGGCCAGATACTCGCGTTTGCGACTCACGGCCAGTTCGAGCATCTTGGCGAAGATCGGAGCGAGAATCGCCAGCGCCACCGTGAGAATCAGGAAGAGCATTCCGCTGCTGTCGTTCTTACTGCTGCTCCGGCGCCCTCCCCAGAAGTTCGAGCGCCAGAAGAAGTCGGCCATCATCGGGATCAGCCCCGCGACCATCGCCAGCATCGTCATCAGGCGGACGTCGTAGTTGCGAATGTGGGCGATTTCATGGGCCATGACCCCTTGGAGTTCGTCGCGATTCAGCTTGCGGATGAGCCCGGTCGTGAAGACCACGGTCGCCGTTTCCGGAGACGCACCCGTCGCGAACGCGTTCGGAGCCTCGTCATCGACGATCATCACCCGGGGCTTCGGAATGCCGGCTGCGATCGCCATCTCCTCGGCGACGTTGTCGAGCACTTGCTGCTCGAAAGGTGTGGCGTTCCGCGCCTGCGCGATCGAGAGGACGATCTTCGAACCGGAATATCGCGCTACCAGGGCCACGATCAGCCCAAGGATCGCGGAACCCAGAGCGCCAAGAATCCAGGCACTGGGATGATAGTAGCCTGTGATCGCGGTGCCGAACGCCGACAGGAGCAACACGAGCAACGCCGCGTAGACGACGCTTGCCCGTTTGTTCGTCGTGATCTGTTGCTGAAGACTGCGTCGCATCGGTTCGCAAGCAAGGATACGCAGGATTTCCCGCCTGGGTTCAAGGAGACCTCGGGACGAGAAGTCGGCGTCATACTCTCCCAGATGCGTGTCAGGTGGATGCGATGAGGCGTGTGGCGGTGATCATGGCCGGAGGGTCGGGGGAGCGGTTCTGGCCGCTGTCGCGGTGGCTTCGCCCGAAGCAGCTCCTTCCGTTGAGCGGGACAGGCCGCACGATGATCCAGGACACCGTCGATCGGCTCCTCGGCCCGTTCGACCCTAGCGATATTGTCGTCGCCACCGCGCCCCACCTGGTCGAGCCGATCGCCGCCCAGCTTCCCGAACTGCCCAGCGCCAACATTCTCGCCGAGCCGCACAAGCGCAATACGGCCGGCTGTCTCGTTTGGATCGCTGCCGGACTCCTCGCCGAAGATCCGGGCGCACGCGCGACCACCTCGATGGCGGTCGTCGCGTCCGATCACCAAATCGAGCCCGCAGCCGGTTTCCAGAGAACGGTCGCGACCGCCCTCGATGCCGCGGAAGCCGGCCGAGGGCTGGGCACGATCGGGATCGCACCAGACCGAGCGGAGACCGGCTACGGCTACATCGAAGTCGATCCGAGCACTTGGTCGGGCTCACCGCGGGTCGGGCGCGTCGCGGCCTTTCGCGAGAAGCCGAGCCAAGAAGACGCCGAGCGCTACGTCGCGTCCGGACGCTGTCTCTGGAACAGCGGCATGTTTTTCTGGACCGTCGACGGATTCCTCTCCGAACTTGAGCGCGTGGCTCCCGATCTTGCCGACGCCACGATGGCGATCGCGGACCTCCTGAGACAGGGGGAGCGCGAAGCGGCGGAACGGCGGTTCGCCGAGGTTCGGAGCATCTCGATCGACTACGCGCTGATGGAGCAGGCAAGCGAGGTCTTCGTCGTCGAGGCCGACTTCCAATGGGACGACTTAGGCGCTTGGGATGCGCTGCCAAGGAGTAAGGGCGTCGACGACCACGGCAACGTCCTCGAAGGCGGTATCGTCGCCCTCGATACCCGGGACAGCGTCGTCGTGAACGCATCCGCCGATGTCGTCGCCTGTCTCATGGGCGTCGAAGGACTGGCCGTGGTTGTTACGGACGACGCGGTGCTCGTCTGTCCCAAACACCGGGCGCAAGAAGTGCGGCGGATCGTCGAGAAGCTGCGCGAACAGGGTATCGACCGCGCTCGGTGAGCCGGCGGGAATACCGGGAAAACCGAACGGACGGGGCCCGGCACGAGTCTTGTGGAGAAGGAGACTCGATCCATGACGGCCCACCACTTCCCGACCCGGCTCGGCTCGGCAGTCCTCGGACTCGCCGTGCTGACGGCAGTCGCCGTGGCCCAAGGGATCGATCCTGAGGTTCGGCGGACCCTCAAGGGCATCCTCGTCGACCCGACCCCTGCGCCGGCCTGGATTCCGACCCGGAACATCCTCGTCCGCCTGAACGGCGGAGACGCGGTCCTGATGGGACGCGGCCGCATCGTCCGCCGACTGGTCGACCCGCGTTGGGTCGTCGTCGAAACGCGCTCGCTTGCGGCCGCCGCCGAGGCGGTCCAAGTGCTTCGTGGCTCACCCGGTGTCGTCGGGGCGTGGAACGACGCGATCACGCTCGCCACTCCCGATGGCTTCGCGCCCAACGACCCGTACTTCTACCCGAACGCTCCGACGGCGGGATGGCCGGGTCAGTGGTATCTCGCGAACTCGGCCACGCCAGGGCTCGACCTCGGAGTAGCCGGCGCGTGGGCGCGGGATCTCACCGGTCAAGGGGTCACGGTCGGGATCGTCGACGATGGTTTCGAAACCGGCCATCCGGATCTGGCTCCCAACTTCTCAGCGACCGATAGCTACGACTTCTATCGCCGCCAGCCTGATCCGAACCCGTTTTACAGCAACGACTTCCACGGCATCGCGGTCGCCGGCATCGTCGGTGGGCGCGGCGGGAACGGCGTCGGCATCTCGGGGGCCGCTCCTGGAGTGAATCTTGCTGGACTCCGGCTTGACTTCCGAGGGCGGGGTACGGTGTCGCAGACCGTCGAGGCCACCCTCTACCGCAGCAGCGGAGCGACCACGACGATCGCGATCAAGAACCACAGCTACGGCTATTCCTCCGCTTACGTCGAAGCGAGCGCCCTCGCCGGGGCGATGGTGGAGTCGGCCGGCTTCGGCACGATCCACGTCCGCTCGGCCGGCAACACGCGTGGCGGCTCCGGCGAGGATGCGAACAAGCACGCCGAACGAAATCTGCCCGAAGTGATCACGGTCTCCGGTCTTACCAACCTCGGGCGGTACGCGTCGTACAGCAACTTCGGCGCCTGCGTCACCGTCTGCTCGCCGACCGGTGGCCTCGCCAACGGACTGCTCGACCAGATCACGACCGACCGGATGACCGAGCAGTTCGGATACAACGGCGGCAACGACGCGTTTCCGGACGCGTCCTACACTTCGATTTTCGGGGGGACGTCGGGAGCAGCCCCTGGGGTGTCGGGTGTCCTCGCCCTCGCCAAGCAAACCCAACCCGCCCTGAACAGTCGCTGGGCCAAACACCTCCTCGCGCTCACGAGCCAGATCGTCGACCCCTACGACGCGTCGACGACTTCGGACGGCGGATGGCAGACCAATGCCGCCGGGTACCGATTCAGCCAGAACTACGGATTCGGGCTCGCGAATGCGGATCGCTTGACCGACTGGGCAACGCGGTTCACCGGCCTTACGCCACTCGGCACCGAATCCACCGGAGTGATTCGAGTCGATACGAACATCCCCGACAACGCCCTGACGGGCCTCACTCGAACCTTCACGATCCAGTCTTCGGAGCCACTCGAAGAGGTCCAGATCGCGCTCGACATCACTCACAGCTATCGGGGGGATCTCGAGGCTTACCTGACTTCGCCGAGCGGAACCACTGGAAGGTTGATCCTCCGGTCCCTCGATAGCGGCGACAACATCCTCTGGACGTTCATGAGCCATGCGTTCTGGGGCGAGAACCCGAGCGGCACGTGGACCTTACGCGTGCGGGATGTGGCCGCGCCGGACGCTGGACGCTGGAACTCCTTCTCGGCCACCGTGCGCACGGGCCGGCTCGAGCCGGCAGCGGGCCGAATCGACGCCGACATCACACTTGCGGGTTTTGCCGGCCCGAGGGAACAGATCTTCGCAACGATCGAAGTGCGCAATCCAGGGACGCTGGTCGCCGTCGAGCAACGCTCCCTCACTTTGGAGTCGAGCGGCACCTTGCGCGTGTTCACCGCCCGGCGGGGCATCTTCGACATCGCCGTCAAGACCCCGACCGGCTTGCGGCGCCGCGTGAGCGGCATCCTGCTCGGTCCTGGCGCCGTCCCCATCACGGTCGCCCTCGACAACGGCGACATCGACGACGACAACGACGTCGACCATCGTGACATGGACCTGCTGATCGCGAGCTTCGGGCTCGGGACCGGACAACCCGGTGCCGATCCTCGAACCGACGTCGATGGGAACGGGTTGGTCGATTCCGACGATTTCGACATCGTCGTCCAGGCTTACGGCCGGACCGGTGACCCGTAGGCATCGGCCACAATCCGGCGATGGACTCGCCTCGCGTGATCGTGATCGTTTTGGACGGGTGCGGAGCGGGGTTCGCTCCCGATGCTCCCGAATTCGGCGACCACGATGAGCCCTCCACCCTCCGCCACACGTGGGACGCCGTTGGTGGCTTTACGGCCCCGCTACTTGCCGCGACCGGTTACCTCGCCGCCGGCGGCGTGCCTGGAACCCCAGGGCTGGACGGATTCTCCGTGACCTTTGGACGCCTCCGTGAGCTTTCGAAAGGAAAGGACTCGGTGACCGGGCATTGGGAAATGATGGGCATCGTCACCGACCCGGCTTTCCCGACGTACCCCCAGGGCTTCCCGATCAGCCTCGTCAAAGCCTTTGAGAGCGCAATCGGACGGCAAACGCTCGGCAATCGGCCCGCGAGCGGCACCCAGATCATCCAGGAGCTCGGACCGCAACACCTGGACACGGGATTCCCGATCCTCTACACGAGCGCGGATAGCGTGTTTCAGATCGCTTGCCACGAGGAGGTCGTTCCGATCGAGCAGCTTTACGAGTTCTGCACGATCGCGCGAGCGCTCTGTGCCAAACCTAACGACGTCAGCCGCGTGATCGCACGGCCCTTCTTGGGGACCGCTGCCGAGGGCTTTGTTCGCACGGAGCGGCGAAAGGACTTCCCCCTCGAGCCGCCGTTCAACTTCGTCGATGCCGTCGGCGACGTGCTCGGTCTCGGCGTCGTGCCGGAGCTGTTCGCGGGTCGGGGTTTTCGCCACGTCCGGAGGACGCAGAGCAACGCCGAGCATGAAGCCGCGCTCCGTGAGGCGCTCGGCTCTGATGCCCGGTTCATTTTCGCCAACTTCGAGGACTTTGACATGCTTTATGGGCATCGCAACGACCCTGCCGGCTTCGCCCGCTGCTTGGAGAGGTTCGAGCAGACTCTTGCGGAGACCTTGTCGCAACTGAGGCCTTCGGATCTCCTCGTCCTCACCGCCGACCACGGCAACGATCCGACGACGCCTTCCACCGACCATTCGCGCGAGTACGTCCCGGTATCGGCGATCGCCCGCGGGGTCGGTGTGAGTTCGGTCGGCGATCTGGACGGTTTCTCGGTCGTGGGGCGCACGGTTGCCCATCGCCTCGGCCTCGCGTGGCCGAAGACGCTCGACGCCTCGTCCCGCTCGATCCTCTAGACCGGGGTGGATTCCGACCGGGCCGGGTTCGGGATTTCGAGGGAGCCGCCGTCCCAAACGTGCTCGGGATCGGGGTAGAAGCTCATGCCGGCAAAGTGATCGGTGACGATCAGCCAGCCGCCCGGAACCGCCGCCCGCCAGGCACGAAACAGAAAGCCGCGACTCGGGTGGATCTCACCCAAAAACTCCCATTGCATCGCACTCGTCATTGCGAGACACCTCTCAATGGTTGGATACGGGGCGACGCAGGCAAGGTTCACACTTTTTTGCGAAAGTCGCGGAGACCCTGGTCCCACGCCGGTGCAAGTCAGGGAACCTCCCCGGCCCAACCCCCATAATCGAAGCATGAGTAGCGGTACCGAACTCTCGACTCCCGCCGTCCGCTGGGACCTGGCGGCCCTCTTCGAATCGCCTGACGATCCCAACATCGACGCCGGCTGGGAGGAGGCGGCGCGTCGCGCGGAGGTCTTTGAAACGACCTACCGAGGCAAGATCGACGACGCCGGGCTTACCGCCTCCACGCTTCTCGCCGCGATCCAGGAAATGGAGACCCTGTCCGTGATGATGGACAAGCCTCTGATTTTCGCCCATCTCCTGTTCGCAGCGGATACCGCCAACCCGCGTCTCGGCGCATTTCTCCAATCCCAGATGGAGAAGTCCTCGGAACTCCGGGTCAAACTCCTGTTCTTCGAACTCGAGCTCCAGAAGGCACCCGAGGTGACGATCCAGCGTCTGGTCGACGATCCGAGTCTGGCCAACTACCGCCACTTCATCCAAGTCGCGCGCGCCGCGAGCCCGTATCGCCTCTCCGAGTCCGAAGAGGTCATCCTCGAGGAAACGGCCAATACCGGCATCCGAGCCTGGATTCGACTCTTCGACGAAATCACCGCGAACCAGACCTATCGGCTCCAGTTGCCGGGCCGGGACGAGCCGGAAGAGCTCTCCCAGGAGCAGGTGCTAGCCCACCTGTACCAACCCGACCGTGACACGCGCATCGCCGCCTGCGACGCGTTCAGCGAGGGCTTGCTGGACATGCAGCGGACGATCGTCTTCGTCTACAACAACCTCCTCCTCGACAAGAAGGTCGACGATCGCCTCCGCAAGCACCCCTATCCCGAGCATTCCCGGCACCTCTCGAACGAGCTCGACAAGGAAACCGTCGACCTCGTCGTCGACATGTGTCGCAAGCACCAGGGGCTGGTCGCTCGGTACTACCGCGTCAAACGGGAGATCCTCGGTCTCGACGAGCTGACCCATGCCGACCGCTACGCTCCCCTATTCGAAGCCGAGGCCCAGGTCGATTGGGATGAGGCCCAGGGCATGATCCTCGAGAGTTTCTCCAGCTTCAGTGAGGACATCGGGCGGCGCGCCCAAGAGTTTTTCGACCAGAACTGGATCGATGCCGAGGCCCGTCCCGGCAAGTCGGGGGGGGCGTTTTGCAGTTACCTGACCCCCGATCTCCACCCCGTCATCCTCATGAGCTACCTCAACCGGATGAAGGATGTGGGCACTCTCGCTCACGAACTCGGGCACGGCGTCCACGCGAGTCTCAGCCGAAAGCAGACTTACTTCAACTTCTACGGCACGCTGCCGTTGGCCGAACTCGCCTCGATCTTCGGCGAGCAACTCGTGTTCGAACGCCTCGTCGCCGAAGCCGATGTTCGGGACCAACTCGCGCTCTACGCCGACAAGATCGAGGGGATCTTCGCGTCCGTGTTCCGGCAGGCGGCGATGTTTCGATTCGAGCAGGCCGCCCACCAGAAGCGTCGCGAGGAAGGTGAGCTCGCCGCGGAAGATTTCAACGAGATCTGGCAATCCGAGTTGCAGTCGATGTTCGGCGACAGTGTCACGATGGGCGATCAGCACGCGTGGTGGTGGATGTACGTGAGTCACTTCTTCCACTCGCCGTTCTATGTCTATGCCTACTCGTTCGGCGAACTCCTGACGATCGCGCTCTACGAGAAGGCCCGGTTCGAGGGCCCCTCGTTCTCCGAGAAGTACGTGCGGCTCTTAGCCCTCGGCGGCTCGCGCAGTCCGCAGGAGCTCATGGCGACGGTCGGCGTCGATCTCCATTCGGAGGACTTCTGGAAGGGTGGCTTCGAGGTCATCGAGTCGCTGATCGCCAAGTTCGAGGAGCTTTGGCGCACCCACCAGGCGCAGGCCTGAAACGGGCGCGGAAGGTTGCCGGGGGCATTTTGTCCCGATTCCCCCGGCGGCCACGCCTCGTCGCGTGACCCCCATAGTCCAAAATAGAACTATGAAGTTGTCACGCCTTCTTGCGCCCTTGCTTGCGATCGCGGTCGCCGGCCTCGCTATGGCGGCCCCAGTGGTCGATCAGAAGAAGCTCAAGATGCGGATCGCCGTCGCCCCGCTCGACTGGACCGACCGCGACTACATCTCGGACTGGCGGATCCCGGTCGAGTTTCGGAACGCGATCTACGAGAAGCTTGTGAAGAAGCTCGTCGACACCAATCGCTTCGTCGTCCTCGAACGCGAAGCGATGGAAGCGATGCTCACCGAGAAGGCGATCAAGGAAGACAACACAGGCCAGAGCCAGAAGGGCAAGATCGTCCCCGCCCAGGCGCTCGTCAAGGGCAAGGTCACCGACTTCAGCCTCGACAACAAAGGCGCGGGCGGCGGCGTGAGCGTCGGCCCGATCCGCGTCGGAGCCAGCGGCGGCCAAGCCAAAATGACGATCAACGTGCGCCTCTTCGATGTCGACACGAGCGAAGTGCTCTTCAGCGAGGACGCGTCCGGAGTAGCCCTCGCCGGTGGATTCTCGATCGGGGCCAACATCGGGAGCGCCTTCACCGACTTCGGAGCCTATGAGAAGTCCCCACTTGGCAAAGCGACGACGACGGCCATCGACAAGGCGGTCGAGAAGATCCTCGCCAAGATGGACAAGACGCCCTGGCAGGCGATGGTCGCGGACTTCGATGGCTCCAGCAAGGAAGTCACCATCAATGCCGGCTCCGATCTCGGGGTCTCCGAGGGCGATCTCTTCGAAGTCCACCGGGTGATGCGCGTGATCAAGGACCCGGAGACGGGTGCCGTCCTCGGCAAGAGAACGAGCAAGGTCGGGTCGATCAAGATCATTCAGGTCGATAAGAAGTTCGCCATCGGTCAACTCGTCGACGGTACCGAGTTCCAGCCCGGCGACATCGTCCGCGAAATCAAGCTTCGATAGGCCCCGATTGCGGACCTGTCAAGTTTGGGCCACCATGAAATCATGGTGGCCCTTTCGCTGATCCTTGCCGTTGCCGCGGTGAGCGCGCGTCTGACGACACCGAAATAAGTCATGGTCCGAATGGCGCTTCGCGCCACGATCATTGGAGGCCTGATGCTTCTCAAACAACTTTTTCGATCGGGATTGCTGCTCGTTGCCGTCGCGGCGGCGCTGAGCATCGCGACCGCTCAACAGCTTGTCCAGAATTCCTTCGGAGCCAACGTCTCCGGCGCGACCCAGTACGACCTCTCAAACTCCGTATTCACCGCCAAGGTTCCGTTCTGGACCGGGTTCGGAGCCGCGAACGAAACGGATGTGATCTATGGATCGGACTTTGGGCCGGCACCGCCTTACGGCACAAGCAAGCTCGGCTTGCGAACGAGAGCTAATGGCGACAACGACCGGGTGTCGACCACGCTCCTTGCTCCGGTCGGAGCAGGCACCCAGCTTCGATTGCGCTTCTGGACGACACACCTTAAGCCGACGACGATCATCGTCGGACTTTCGAACTCTCCAACCTCCATGGGCACGGAGATCTATCGAGTCGCGACTACGGCAAGTTGGATGCAGACCTTTGTCGCCGTCGTCGCTCCGCAAGCGGGTCAATACTTGACCTTCATGACGGACCAAAGTCCTCTGGATGGATACGCTTTCGTGACCGGCGTTTCTCTCATGCCGCTCACCTTGGTCGGGCCGATCGGCGCGGGGGCGAGTCCGCAGGAGATTCGGACCGGTGAACGATCCACGATCACCGTGGTCCTCAACCGCCGCGCTCCCACCGGTGGCACGCTGGTCTTCATCAGATACTCGAACGGCGCCGTCGCCGGGCCTAGATTCGTGATCGTGCCAAGCGGGCGTCGCACGGCAACCTTCAACGTCCTCGGAAACAATCGCTCCACCGCGCCAGAGCGGGTCGACCTGTTCCTCACCACCACGGGCGGCTGGACGGGAACCTCGGTCTTGGTCAATCCCCGAAACTGACGCTCACGGGTCCGAATCGCTGAGCGTACCGATGATGCGGTTTTGTACGGGGGCGACCAAGGCGTTGACGTTGCCGTTGCCGCAAAGGTAACGTCACCCTCGGCTGATCACACTGGAATCGGCCACCATTGATTTCATGGTGGCCCTTTCGCTGATCCTTGCCGCTGCTGCGCCCCGAAACCTGGCGATCGTCGACGTCAACGTCATCGACGTTCGCGCGGGAGCTGTCCGGAACCATCAGACGATCCTTACCTCCCTGGACCGAATTGTTTGGGTCGGCGACGCGAAGAAAGCCCGGATCCCGCGCGGAACGACGCGCATCGACGGACGAGGGCGCTACGCCATCCCCGGTCTCTGGGACATGCACGCTCACGCGTTCGACCGCGACTCCATGGCGCTCTTCACCGCCAACGGCGTCACCGGCGCACGCATCATGTTCGGAAACCCGAGTCATTTGGCTTGGCGCAAGGCGTTCGATACCGGGTCCGCGATCGGACCCCGTTTGCGAGTCGGGAGCCCAATCATCGACGGCCCCCAGCCGATCTGGCCCGGATCGATCACGGTCGGCAACGCCGAGCAGGGCCGCGCCGCCATCGAGGGTCTGGTCGGCAAAGGTTACGACTTTGCCAAGGTCTACTCGCTCCTCCCGCGGGAAGGCTACTTCGCGATCGTCGAGACGGCGAAAAAGCTAGGTATGCCCTTTGAGGGACACGTCCCGAACTCGATCGACCCCTCCGAGGCGTCCGAAGCCGGGCAACGGACCATCGAGCACCTGACGCGCGTGGCGTGGGAGTGCTCGGGCCGAGAGCCCGAGGTCAGACGGTTCGCCGCCGAAAACACGCCCGCCGGCACGCTCAAGGCTCGCGCCCTCGTGGTCGACTCGTACGATCCGCGTCGTGCCGAAGGACTCTACGCGACTTTCAAGAAGAACGAGACCTGGCAATGCCCGACCCTGACGGTTCTCCGGGCAATGGCGTTCCTCGATCAGGAAGCGTTCCGGGCCGACCCCCGAGTGAAGTACGTCAATCCGCTGTTCCGGGCGAGTTGGGATCCGACCAAGGACTTCCGGCTCAAGGCGCGCACGCCCGAGGATTGGGCCGTGGCCAAACGCGCCTACCGACAATCGCTCCGGATCGTCGGGGAGATGCATCAGGCCGGAGTCCCGCTCCTCGCCGGGACGGACTGCGGCAACCCGTTCTGCTTCGCCGGTTTCAGCCTCCACGATGAGCTCGGCCTTCTCGTTCAAGCGGGACTGTCGCCAGCCGCGGCCCTTCGAACGGCGACCCTGAACCCGGCTCAGTACTTGGGGCAGACGTCGACCATGGGAACCCTCGAAGTGGGCCGCGTTGCCGATGTCGTGCTCCTCGATCGCAACCCCTTGGCAAACATCGACGCGACCCAGAAAATCCGGGTTGTAGTTCAGCGAGGGCGTCTCTTTGATCGCAAGGCCCTCGACCGCATCCTGGCTCAGACCGAAGTCAAGCCGCTGACGGCACCTCCCTCCGGAGGTTTCTGCGACCATTGAGAATGCCACTTCGAACCCATGGAATTCACGAAAAGCCTACTCTTGCTTGCGCATCACCATGGTGATTCCGGGTCGGAGGCAGGGCGGCAAGTACTGGCCGAGCCAGTCGGTTAGGACCGCTTCGATCGTCGACTTGGTTCTTCCGGAGTACGCTTTGAACCGAGAATCGAAGTACGCGCCGAGCGTGGTTTGCAGCACTTCGAAGCCGGCTACTTCGGCGTAGGAGCGCAGCTCCTTCACCGTGTATTCGCGGACATGGCCGCCGTACTTGTCCTCGACCCGGATCTTCTCGTAAGGGTGAATCCCCAGTAACGGTTTGATCCGCTTCTGAAGGGTCAACGCATTCGGTGTCTGCAACACCAAGACACCGCCGGGACGCAAGAGAGAACGCAGGAAGTCGAATTGGAACTTCGGGGATACGTAGATGTGCTCGATGACCTCGGCCATGACGACGACATCGTATTGCGGCATGTCGCTCCGCCACTTCTCAGGCTGGTCGCACCATGTCAGGTCGAAGAAGAACTGGCGACCCCGCTCGCTATCAGCGTCGGGTCTGAAGTCAAGCGTGTCGATAGGCACCTTGAAGCTGTCGCGCATCATGTCCGTGAATTCGGACATCCCGATGTCGAGAATCTTCGGGCTTGGCATCGAGGCGTGCTCGGTCACGAGCTTCAGGAGCACGGCGAATCGGGGAGCGTGGAAGAGAGCGTACGTCCGTTGCCCGTACTGCTCATGGATGCGGGACCGAATTTGTCGAAGGGGGACGCCGCTGGATGCGAAGCCGCCGAACGGAAGGGTCGTGGTCGTTTTCTTCATCTTCTCACCTCGGGCGCGGGTTGGATGCCGGCGCGCTACAACCCGATGATGAGAAACAGGGTGTGACCAAACTGTGACGCCCGAGGACCGTCGATGGCTTGCGAACCGACCGACACCCGCGCTTCGATGAGACGTCCGCCTTTGGGGACGCGTGCGATAGGATGAGAAGGACTGCCGATGGTGAGATTGTTTGTGTCCGGGATCTTCGTGATGGGGTTTCAAGGGCTGGCCGAAGCGCGGAGCCGGGCGGGCCGTGGCTGGACGCTTAAGGAGGCTCTCTTGAAACAGTTCGTCGCGCTCCTCGCCATTACCGTGCTCGCCGGCACCGCCAATGCGCAGCCTCACGATTACCTTGAATTGAGCGACGCGGTCGTCGTCGCCGAGACGGTTTCGGTCGTACAGGGCCTGATTCCCGTGGGCAAGCCACATCCCGACGTCCTGCCGTTACGTTACGCCCGGGTGACGCTTCGGGTTCTTGCATCGATCAAGGGGGATGTCCCTTTAGGTGAGCTTGACATCGCCGTCCCTGATATCTACGTCGAGGACTCGGGGATAGAGCGCACTGGATTCTTTTCGAGGCGCATCGGGATGAAGGGACTTTGGTTCCTCCAACGGCACTCCGATGGCAAGTTCAGGGACGAAGGCGAGCCCAAGTGGCAGGCTCCAGGGCTGACCTATGCCCCGATGTCGCTCTCGGATCGACAATTCGAGTTGGTGGAGACCGAGTTTCGCCGAAACAGCGACCCGTTGATCGAGCTGGCCGAACTGTTTGCGGTGAACTGGGCCCGAAGACCGCGTGGCTATAAGATGTACGTAGAGCAGGTCCGGCGGATCGACCCTCTGACGATGTGCGGTTACCGCGGCAGCCCTCTCCTCCCCGACGATCCACAGCGAGCCCGATTGTTCGAGTGGCTCGATCGACGACTCCCCGAGATCCTGGGCGAGCGCTCGGCCGAAGATCTCCTCAACGAGTACAGCGTCCGCCTCTCGTGGGGCCAGGACCAGTACTCGAAGCGATTCACCGACCTCTACCTCTCCGACCCGCGATCGCTTAAGTGCGCGTTACCCGCCTACCTTGACCTCTTCGATCTCCTCCGCATCTTCATG